>NZ_JALPZO010000120.1 GCF_023507745.1 Vreelandella olivaria
GTTTCTTTGCCGCCAATGTAAAATCCCACGCCAAGCTGGTTTATGACCGCGTATCCGACTGGATTGAAGGCCAGGGTGACTGGGCACCGGCTGAGGATATTGCTGAGCAGCTCCATGCCCTGCGGGACCTCACCGAAGCACGTACCGCCTGGCGTAATGAGCATGCACTGGTATTCAAAGACCGCCCAGACTACGTTTTCGACCTTGACGATGCGGGTAACGTACTGGCAATCCGCACTGAAGATCGTCGCATTGCCAATCGCATGATCGAAGAGTCGATGATCGCTGCAAACGCCTGCTGCGCGGACTTCCTCGCCCAACATATCGGCCACGGTATCTTCAACGTACACCGCGCTTTCGAGCCTGAGAAAGCCGAAGCCGCCCAGGAGTTTCTGGCCACCCAGGAGATTGAGGTAGCTCAGGAGGCACTCACCGAACTGGCTCATTACAAAGCGTTGAAGCGTGCCCTGGAAAGCCGTGACGATGCCTGGCTGGATGCGCGCCTGCGCCGTTTTCAGGGCTTTACCAGTATGTCGGCTCAACCTGGCCCGCACTTCGGCCTGGGGCTGCCTGCTTACGCCACCTGGACCTCGCCAATTCGTAAGTATGGCGATATGGTTAACCATCGCTTGATTAAGCGCGTACTCAAGGGCGAGCAGGCCCCGGCTGAAGCCAGCCAGCAGCTCACCGAACAGCTGACTGAGCGCCGTCGCCTGAACCGTATGGCTGAGCGTGATGTGAAAGACTGGCTCTATGTGCGCTACCTGACACCCGCCGCCCAAAACCAGCAGTCGTTTGAAGCCGAAATCATGGCGATCAACCGTGGTGGCATGCGGGTTCGGTTAGTGGAAAACGGCGCCACAGCCTTTGTACCCGCTCCGTTGATGCATAGTGACCGCGATAAAGTGGTCATTGATGATAAAGAGGGTCGTATTCAAATTGAAGGCGTAGAGCGCTACAAGCTGGGGGATAGCCTGCGCGTTGCACTGACTGAAGCGCGGGAGGAAACCCGTTCGCTGGTGGCCAAACCCGCCGCGTAACCTTGATGAATCCGCGCTAAACCAGTCATCATTCTTAAGTTGAGCGGCGCTTGCAAAAGCGCCGTTTTTTTATGTATGAAGGTATCGAAATAGCGCCCAACAAAAAGAGCACCCGAAGGTGCTCTTTTCAGTCAGCGGTGTCTGGCGTGGTGTTACCAGCCAGTCACTTCTTTCAGCGCATCGCCAATCTGTGCCAAAGAGCGTACGGTTTTAACACCGGCATCTTCCAGGGCAGCAAATTTCTCATCAGCGGTACCTTTACCACCAGAGATAATAGCGCCAGCGTGGCCCATACGCTTGCCAGGAGGTGCGGTTACACCGGCAATGTAGGAAACCACTGGCTTGGAAACATTGGCTTTGATGTAAGCCGCCGCTTCTTCTTCCGCGGTGCCACCGATTTCGCCGATCATCACGATCGCTTCGGTTTTCGGGTCTTTCTCGAACATCTCAAGGATGTCGATAAAGTTGGAACCCGGGATCGGGTCGCCGCCGATACCTACGCAGGTAGACTGACCGAAACCGTGATCAGTGGTCTGTTTAACCGCTTCGTAGGTCAGCGTTCCAGAGCGGGAAACGATACCCACTTTACCCGGCTGGTGAATGTGGCCCGGCATGATGCCGATTTTACATTCGCCTGGAGTGATAACACCTGGGCAGTTCGGGCCGATCAGGCGCACGCCCAACTCGTCGCATTTTACTTTTGCTTCGAGCATATCCAGCGTTGCGATACCTTCGGTGATGCACACGATCAGTTTGATGCCAGCGCTGGCGGCTTCAAGGATAGAGTCTTTACAGAACGGTGCCGGTACGTAGATTACGCTGGCTTCTGCGCCGGTTTTCTCGACCGCTTCTTTCACGGTGTTGAAAACAGGCAGGCCCAGGTGAGTCTGACCACCTTTGCCCGGCGTTACACCGCCGACCATTTGCGTGCCATAGGCAATCGCCTGTTCGGAGTGGAACGTGCCCTGGCCACCAGTGAAACCCTGGCAGATGACCTTGGTGTTCTTATCGATCAGGATGCTCATTACTTGCCCTCCGCTGCTTTTACAACCTGCTGAGCCGCGTCGGTCAGACTGGTAGCAGCGATGATGTTCAGACCGCTGGACGCCAGTTTTTCAGCGCCCAATTCTGCGTTGTTACCTTCCAGGCGTACAACTACCGGTACGTTAACACCGACTTGCTCAACGGCACCGATGATACCTTCAGCAATCATGTCGCAACGAACGATACCGCCAAAGATGTTAACCAGAACGGCTTTAACGTTGTCGTCGGAGAGAATGATCTTGAACGCTTCAGCCACGCGCTCTTTGGTTGCGCCGCCACCTACATCCAGAAAGTTAGCGGGCTTGCCGCCGTTCAGGTTGACGATGTCCATGGTGCCCATGGCCAGGCCAGCGCCGTTCACCATACAGCCGATGTTACCGTCGAGAGCAACGTAGTTAAGCTCCCACTTCGCTGCGTCGGCTTCACGCTGATCTTCCTGGGAAGGATCGCGCATCGCCTGCAGGTCCGGGTGACGGTACAGGGCGTTGCTGTCGAGGCCCAGCTTGGCATCCAGGCAGTGCAGGTTGCCTTCATCAGTGATAACCAGCGGGTTGATCTCCAGCAGCGCCAGATCCTTGTCGTGGAACAGCTTGGAGAGGCCCAGGAAAATCTTGGTGAACTGCTTAACCTGATCGCCTTCAAGACCCAGGGCAAAGGCCAGCTCACGCGCCTGGTAGGGCTGTGCGCCGACCAGCGGATCAATCTCTGCTTTGAGGATTTTTTCCGGTGTTTCTTCTGCAACCGTCTCGATCTCAACACCGCCTTCCGTAGAGGCCATGAAGACAACACGACGGGTGGTGCGGTCTACTACCGCGCCCAGGTAAAGCTCGTCTGCGATATCGGTGCAGGTCTCTACCAAAATCTTGGCAACCGGCTGACCTTTTTCGTCAGTCTGGTAAGTCACCAGGTTTTTACCCAGCCACTGCTCGGCGAAGGTTTTCGCTTCCGCCGGATCTTTAATCAGTTTAACGCCGCCCGCTTTACCGCGGCCACCAGCGTGAACCTGGGCTTTAACAACCCACATGTCACCGCCGATTTTTTTACACGCTTCTACTGCTTCTTCGGGAGTGTCCACGGCAAAGCCTTTAGACACTGGTAGACCATAATCAGCAAACAGTTGTTTGCCCTGATACTCGTGAAGGTTCATCGATTCATGCCATTGGTTGCATGTGACTCGAACGATGATCAGGTTCCATAAAAGAGCTGATCACCACCGTGCTTTCGATACTTGTAACTTACCTGACAAGGCCGAAAGTGTTGCGCCACCTGTCGGTGGCGCCTGGTTGTTGCTTAGCGAATTACTTACGCTTCTTGCGGTTAGCCATATGAATTGCATGGCCTTCCACCGCAAGTGCCGCTTCATGCACCGCTTCCGACATCGTCGGGTGGGCATAGCAGGTCAGGGCGAGATCTTCAGCGCTGGAGCCAAACTCCATCGCAATCACACCCTGGGCAATCATTTCGCCTGCGTGCTGACCGACAATGTGCATGCCAAGGATTCGATCAGTTTCCGCATCTGCGATGATCTTTGCGCTACCTTCAGTGGCATTGTTAGCCATCGCACGGCCGCTGGCCGCGAAGGGGAAGCTACCGGTTTTAACTTCGATACCTTTGGCCTTCGCATCCTGCTCGGTCATGCCAACCCATGCCACTTCAGGGAAGGTGTAGATGACGCTGGGAATAGTGTCGTAGTTCATCTCGGCTTTATGGCCAGCGATGATATCAGCCACCATAACGCCCTCTTCAGACGCCTTGTGCGCCAGCATCGGGCCACGTACGCAATCACCAATGGCATAAACACCCGGTACGTTGGTACGGCACTGGTCATCAACAAAGATGAAACCACGCTCGTCCAGCTCGATACCCACACCATCAGCAATCACGCCTTTGGTGTAGGGACGGCGGCCCACGCACACGATTAGCTTATCGAAAGTGATTTCCTGTTCGCCATTGGCATCGGTGTACTTGACGATGACTTCTTCGCCGTTGGTTTCCGACCCAGTCACACGGGCACCCAGCTTAATATCCAGGCCCTGCTTCTTGAGCAGCTTCTGGGTTTCCTTGGCGATAGTGGTGTCGACCATCGGCAGGAAAGCGTCCATCGCTTCCAGTACTGTTACTTCAGAACCCAGACGGTTCCACACGCTACCCAATTCAAGGCCGATAACACCAGCACCAATCACGCCCAGGCGTTTCGGTGTTTCCTGGAATTTCAGTGCGCCAGTTGAATCAACAACCAGACCTTCAGTCAGCGGTGTCGGCGGAATTTCAACCGGCACAGAGCCTGCGGCGATCACAATGTTATCAGCATCATATGTCGCGGTGTTGCCATCCAGGTCAGTCACTTCAACCTGTTTACCGGAAACCACTTTCGCGGTGCCTTCGATAGCCGTTACGCCATTGGCTTTAAAGAGGCCAGAGATGCCGCCGGTCAAGTTTTTAACGATCTTGTCCTTACGAGCCATCATCTTCTTGACGTCCATGGTGACGTCGCCAGCCTGGATGCCCATATCGTCGAAGTCATGTTTGGCTTCAACGAACTTGTGTGATGCTTCAAGCAGTGCTTTAGACGGGATACAGCCTACGTTCAAGCAGGTACCGCCGTGAACAACGTTACCTTCTTTACCAATCCATTTTTCAACACAGGCGGCTTTCAGACCCAGCTGCGCAGCGCGGATAGCCGCTACGTAGCCACCAGGGCCTGCACCAATAACGATCACATCAAACTTGTCAGCCATGTTGGCTCCTTTAGCTTGGTGCCTCCTCTCGATTCAGATAAAAACCGGAAGGAGGCTGTGTGCAATTGCATAAGAACGCTAGTTAGCGTGCTGGCGTGTATCAACGCGATAGTTTAAACGTCCAGCAGCAGGCGTGCAGGATCTTCCAGCAGTTCTTTAATGGTCACCAGGAATTGCACTGCGTCTTTGCCGTCGATCATGCGGTGGTCGTAAGAAAGCGCCAGATACATCATCGGGCGAATCTCGACCTTACCGTTAACGGCCATTGGGCGCTCCTGAATCTTGTGCATGCCCAGAATGGCGGTTTGCGGCGGATTGATAATCGGCGTTGACATCAGCGAGCCGAAAATACCGCCGTTGGTGATGGTGAACGTACCGCCCTGCATTTCGTCGATGCCGAGCTTACCGTCACGGGCACGCTTACCAAAGTCGACAATAGTCCTCTCGACGTCGGCGATTTTCATGCTGTCGGTATCACGCAGCACCGGCACCACAAGGCCACGGTCGGTAGACACCGCCACGCCGATATCCTGATAGCCGTGGTAAACGATATCGGTACCATCGATGGAAGCGTTAACATCCGGGAATCGCTTCAGCGCTTCAGAAGCCGCCTTAACGAAGAAGCCCATAAAACCGAGCTTGGTGTCGTGGGCCTTCAGGAAGGTGTCTTTGTACTGCGCGCGCAGCGACATGACGGCGCCCATGTCCACTTCGTTGTACGTGGTAAGCATGGCGGCAGTTTGCTGAGCCTGTACCAGCCGCTTGGCAATGGTCTGACGCAGGCGACTCATCGGTACACGCTTCTCAGTGCGCTCACCTTCTACTGCGGGTACTGCGGCCGTTTTTGCCGGAGCGGAAGACTTGGCTGCTTTCTTGGCAGAGCCATCCTTCACTGCTTTTTGTACGTCTTCTTTCAAGATACGGCCACCTTTACCGGTGCCTTCGATCCTGGCAACGTCCAGATCATGCTCAGCGACCATTTTGCGGGCTGCCGGGGCGAGGATTTTATCGCCAACTTTCTCATCGGCGCCTTCATCATCGCTGGAAGCAGAAGCGCTGCTGCTTTCTCCACCGCTGGCACCACCGGCACCTTCAGTAAAGATGGCCAGAATCGCTTCGGATTCCACCTGGCTGCCCTCTTCTGCTTTGATTTCCTCCAGCGCACCGTCAGCAGGTGCGACGACTTCAAGCACCACCTTGTCGGTTTCGATATCGGCCAGTACTTCATCACGCTTAACCGCTTCGCCCACTTTCTTGTGCCAAGTGGCTACGGTGCCTTCCTGGATCGACTCAGGGAAGCTTGGTGCTTTTACATCGTGCTTCTTGCCACCGCCACTGGCTTTTTGCGCGTCTTTCTTTTCGTCACTCTTCTCTTCAGCTTTTTCAGCGCCGCCATCACCAGAAGATTTCTCTTCTTTATTGCCAGAGGCGCTGGCTTCACCAATTTTACCCAGAATTTGCTCGGACTCGACGGTGTCGCCCTCTTCGGCCATTACGTCGGTCAGGGTACCCGCTTCCGGTGCGACGACTTCAAGCACCACTTTATCGGTCTCAATTTCAACAATCAGTTCGTCACGCTCAACGCTGTCACCCGGCTTTTTATGCCACGCGGCAACAGTGCCCTCGGCAACGGATTCCGGAAAGGTTGGCGCTTTGATCTCGGTAGCCATGTCGTTTCCCTTATATGTTCTCTAAATCCAGTGGGCGCTTTTATAGGTTAAAAGCGTCTTCCACCAGCTGGCGCTGCTGTTCAGTGTGGACGGACATGTAGCCCGCTGCCGGAGCAGCCGAGGCAGGACGTCCTGCAAATTTCAACTCGCGTCCAAGGCCATCTTTCAGCATATCGGCCACTGCACGCATGTGGTGCTGACTGGAGTACCAGGCGCCCTGATTCAGCGGCTCCTCCTGACACCACACAATGTCTTCCACATTGGCATACGCCTGGAGCACTTCCAGAAGCTCTTCTTTCGGGAAGGGATAGAGCTGCTCAAGACGGATAATCGCTGTATCGTTGCGCTCGTTTTCAGCACGCCAGTTGGCCAGGTCGTAGTAAACCTTGCCGGCGCACATGATAACGCGCGTAACCTGTTCAGCCGAGAGGTCTGCCTGATCAGGCAGTACCATATGGAACTTGCCATAGGCGAGATCTTCAAGACTGGAGACCGCTTCTTTATGACGCAACAGCGATTTGGGCGACATTACCACCAGCGGCTTGCGCAACGGGCGGATCACCTGACGACGCAACAGATGATAGATCTGCGCGGGTGTTGTCGGTACGCACACCTGCATATTGTGCTCAGCACATAGCTGCAGGAAGCGCTCCAGACGCGCAGAGGAGTGTTCGGGACCTTGGCCCTCATAACCATGGGGTAACAGCATGGTTAAGCCACACAGACGCCCCCACTTGGTTTCACCGGAGGAGATGAACTGATCAACAACCACCTGGGCACCGTTAAAGAAGTCACCAAACTGGGCTTCCCAAATAACCAGGTCATTGGGTGCTGTCGTCGAATAGCCATACTCAAAGGCCAGCACGGCTTCTTCTGACAGGAAGGAGTCGTGAATAGTGAAACGCGGCTGACTGTCAGCCATGTTCTGCAACGGTACGTATGTGGAGCCATCTTTCTGGTTATGCACCACAGCATGGCGGTGAGAGAACGTGCCACGCCCCACGTCCTGACCAGTAATACGAATCGGATGGCCCTGATCCAGCAATGTGGCGTATGCCAGGGTTTCTGCAAAACCCCAGTTAAGCCCCATACCACCCGCCTGCATTTTGCGGCGGTCTTCATAGATTTTGGCAACCTGACGCTGTACATCAACACCGTCAGGGATCTCACACATTTTTGCGGCCAACTGCTGCAGACGCTTCATATCGAAGGTGGTGTCTGCATCACCCGTCCACTCATGACCGAGGTAAGGAGCCCAATCGACAAACAGCGAAGTGTTTGGCTCCTGCACCAATGCGTTAGCCACGTGATTACCGGCCACCAGATCATCGCGATAGGTTTCGATCATCGTCTTGGCAGCTTCTTCAGAAATAACGCTCTGCTCTACCAAACGCTGCGCGTAAAGCGTACGCGAGGAGGGGTGGTCTTTAATCTTGGCGTACATCATCGGCTGGGTGCCGGACGGCTCGTCTGCCTCGTTATGGCCACGACGGCGGTAACACACCAGATCGATAACAACGTCTTTCTTAAACTGCTGACGGTAGTCCAGCGCCACCTGGGTAGCGTGAATCACTGCGTCGGGGTCATCGCCGTTGACATGGAAAATCGGCGCCTGAACCATCTTGGCAATGTCAGTACAGTACTCCGTGGAGCGTGCATCCAGTGGGTTCGAGGTAGTGAAGCCCACCTGATTGTTGATGACGATATGGACGGTGCCACCCGTTTTGTAGGCACGGGTTTGAGACATCTGGAATGTCTCCATGACCACGCCTTGACCGGCAAATGCAGCGTCACCGTGAACGTTGATCGGCAGTACTTTGCTGCCCTCATCGTCATTGCGGCGATCCTGTCGGGCACGCACCGAGCCTTCCACCACTGGCGCCACAATTTCAAGGTGAGAGGGGTTAAACGACATGGCCAGGTGAACTTCACCACCGGGAGACATGACGTTGGAGCTGAAACCCTGGTGATATTTAACGTCGCCAGAACCACGCTCAATGACTTTCTTGCCATCAAACTCATCGATCAGATCAGCCGGGTTTTTACCCAGAATATTGACCAACAGATTGAGACGCCCACGGTGAGCCATGCCAATAACGACTTCTTTGGTGCCATAACCACCAGCACGCTGAATCAGTTCGTCCATCATGGGTACAAAAGATTCACCGCCTTCCAGACCAAACCGTTTGGTACCTGGATATTTGGATGCCAGATAGTTTTCCAAACCTTCAGCCGCAGTCAAGCGCTCAAGGATGTGCTTGCGCACGTCATCACTGAACTTGGGGGCACTGCGAACCGACTCAAAACGCCTTTGTAGCCAGCGCTTCTCTTCTGTATCAACAATGTGCATGATCTCGCAACCAATAGAGCGACAATAAGTCTGCTCTAGCGCATCGACGATTTCACGCAACGGGGCTTTATCAATACCCAAGAAAAATGAGCCAGTTTGAAACTCGGTGTCAAGATCAGCTTTTGAAAGCTGGTGAAATGACAAATCGAGATCAGGGACGGGGGTGGGATTACGCAGTCCCAGCGGGTCGATATTGGCCTTCTGATGGCCACGGAAGCGGTATGCGTTGATCAGCTGCAGGACTTTTACCTGCTTTTTGCTCTCACCACTGTCGGCTGCAACGGCTACCCGACCTGGGCGGTTTTCACGGCCCAGCTGGTAAAACTGATCACGAATGGGGCTCAGTGGAACATCGTGGGAGGCACTGCCCTCAGGACGTGGCAACTGGTCAAAATAGTTGCGCCATTCGTCAGGGACAGCATCGGGATCGGCGAGGTACTGCTCATAAAGCGCTTCCACGTAGTGGACATTGCCGCCACTAACGTGAGAGGAACGCCACATCAACTCCATTATGCCTTGTTGCATCTCTCGGTCACCCTGCACTGATGGGGTGGTATCGGCATCGCTGCACTAACGCAACGACATCGCTATTGCCCTGCCGGCGGGGCGGGACATTTGCCGGCGGCGCCGACCGGAGGCCGGAAGCCCTATTCATAATACTTTTGCATGACGCGTTTCATTATCAGTTCATGCTCAAAAGCCGGTACTCACGGCACCGGCTTTTAAACTTGGCTGATTATGTAGTGCGGCGCGTCGCCACACTACAAACGGCCCCTATGATAACAAGCGAAGCGCCACGATTTAAGTAGCTTTGTAGCACAACTTAAGTGGCACTCGTTTTTTTCTCATACATTAGGCATTTACGTTGCGTCTGCAAGCAACATTTCACGAATTTTACCAATTGCACGCGTCGGATTCAGTCCTTTTGGACACACTGCAACGCAATTCATGATGCCGCGGCAACGGAATACCGAAAACGGATCTTCCAGGCTGGTCAGCCGCTCACGGGTTGCTGTGTCTCTCGAATCCGCCAGGAAGCGATAAGACTGCAGCAATCCTGCAGGCCCTACGAACTTGTCCGGATTCCACCAGAACGATGGGCACGATGTGGAACAGCATGCACAAAGGATACACTCATACAGACCATCCAGCTTGTCGCGCTCTTCCGGTGACTGCAGACGCTCGATGGCTGGTGCTGGGGTATCGTTCTGCAGGTACGGCTGAATGCGCTCGTACTGCTTATAGAACAAGCCCATATCAACCACCATGTCGCGGATAACCGGCAGACCAGGCAGCGGACGCAGCGTCAGCTTGTTGTTTTTTACGACATCGGACAGTGGCGTAATACACGCCAAGCCGTTTTTGCCGTTCATATTCATGCCGTCGGAGCCGCAAACGCCTTCACGGCAGCTGCGACGATAGGCCAAACCACTATCCTGCTCTTTCATCAGATGCAGTACATCCAGCACCATCAGGTCGCGGCCTTTGGTATCAACCTGAAACTCCTGCATGTAAGGCGCGGAGTCGGTTTCCGGATTATAGCGGTATACGGATACCTGAAGATTGGACATTGTGACTCCCTCTCGTCAGTGCGGAGATTAGTAGGTACGAACCTTAGGCTCGAATGTATCAACGGTTTTCGGCTTGAAGTTCACGTCGCGCTGCTTCAGCTCTTTGGTCGCAGGGAAGTAGAGCGAGTGTTTCAGCCAGTTGACATCATCACGGTCTGGATAATCATAGCGCGAGTGGGCGCCACGGCTCTCTTTACGCTCAAGGGCAGCAATCGCCGTTGCTTCCGCCACTTCCATCAGGTTGTCCAGCTCAAGCGCTTCTACACGTGCAGTGTTGAAGGCATTGGACTTGTCAGGCAGGTGAGCGTTAGCAATACGACCACGCAGATCAGCCAGCTTTTTGACACCTTCCTGCATATTTTTCTCTTCACGGAATACACCGAAAGAGTTCTGCATAATATCCTGGAGTTCCGCTTTGAGCTCTGGAATGCTTTCACCGCCTTCCGACTCGTTCCAGCGGGTAATGCGCTTCATCGCAGATTCAATATCTGACTCTGACGCATCCAGGTATTCAATACCTTCATTCAGCGCGCCTTCGATAAACATACCAGCCGCACGCCCAAAGACGACCAGATCCAGCAGCGAGTTACCGCCCAGACGGTTGGCACCGTGTACGGATACACACGCTGCTTCACCACACGCAAACAGCCCATTAACGATCTGATCGTTACCGCTTTCATCCTGCATAATGGCCTGACCATGCACGTTGGTCGGAATACCGCCCATCATATAGTGGCAGGTGGGTACTACTGGAATCGGGTCTTTCGCAGGGTCAACGTGAGCAAACGTTTTGGATAGCTCTACGATACCCGGCAGTCGTTTACCCAGCACCTCTTCACCCAGGTGGTCAAGCTTCAGGAAGACGTGATCGCCTTTCTCGCCACAACCACGGCCTTCCAGGATTTCCATAACCATGGAACGCGCCACTACATCGCGGCCTGCCAAATCTTTGGCATTCGGCGCGTAACGCTCCATGAAGCGCTCGCCATCCTTATTGATCAGATAGCCACCTTCACCACGGCAACCTTCAGTGACCAACGTGCCCGCACCGTAAATACCGGTCGGGTGGAACTGCCACATTTCCATATCCTGCATGGGGAAGCCAGCACGCAGCGCCATGCCGATACCGTCGCCCGTATTGATCAGGGCATTGGTAGTGGATGCATAAATACGACCTGCTCCACCGGTCGCCAGTACCGTTGCCTTGGATTTAACATGTACGACTTCACCAGTCTCGATGCACATGGCGATACAGCCAACGACATCACCGTTGCCATTCTTCACCAGATCAACCGCATACCATTCGTTCAGGAACGTGGTGTTGTTCTTCAGGTTGTTCTGGTAAAGGGTGTGCAGCAGCGCATGGCCTGTACGGTCAGCCGCAGCACAGGTGCGAGCGGCCTGACCACCCTCACCGAAGTTCTTCGACTGCCCACCAAACGGGCGCTGGTAAATGCGGCCATTATCAAAGCGGGAGAACGGCAACCCCATGTGCTCTAGCTCAAAGACCGCTTTGGGGCCTTCTGAACACATATACTCTGCAGCATCCTGGTCAGCGATATAGTCGCCGCCCTTTACTGTGTCGTACATGTGCCAGCGCCAGTCATCGTTCGGGTCTGCTGATGCAATCGCACAGGTAATACCACCCTGGGCAGAAACAGTGTGAGAGCGCGTCGGGAACACTTTTGACAATACGGCTGTCTTTTTACCGGACTTGGCCAGTTCCAAAGCAGCACGCAGGCCAGAGCCACCGCCACCGACAATGATGGCGTCAAACGTCAGGCTACGAAGGTTAGACATTTATTAAGCTCCCCACAGAATTTGAATGCCCCACACCAGATATACGAAGATGGCCAGAATAATCAGCGTCTGGGCACCTACGCGCAGGCGGGTGGACTTGAGATAATCGGTGGTGACAGTCCACAAACCGATCCAGGCATGCGCTGCAATGGAAATAAATGCCAGCAGCGAGAAAATACGCATCCAGGTCTGGCTAAACAGTCCACTCCAGGCGTAGTAATCCAGGTTTGGATTGAACAGCAAATAAGCAACGATGAAAATCGTATAAAGTGCCAGAATCACCGCAGAAACACGCTGCATCAGCCAGTCAGACAGCCCGCTACGACCAAAGCTAGTAATATTGGTTACCATACCCAAACTCCTGCCAGAATGATCAGAACCGCACTGATCACGACGGTGATCTGTGCTTTTTTCACGCCACCCTCAAGGGTCACGCCGATATCCGCATCCATCAGCAGGTGTTTGATGCCTGCCACAAAGTGGAATGCCAAGGCGGACAACAATCCCCAAGCGACAAACTTGGCAAAAAAGTTGTTGGCCAATGCATTGCTGACTGCATCGAAGCCAGCGGGAGACGACAGTGATTTACCCAGCGCCCAAAAAGCGAACATCAGGCCAACGAACAGGATGACACCCGTGATACGGTGTGTAATCGACGTTAGCGCCGGAAGTGGGAAATGTATCGTAGTAAGATCTAAATTTACGGGTCGTTTGCTATTCACGGCGTTATACACACTCTCTTGGCCCGCTCTGCGACAGGTCGGGCATGGCCCGAGCGGGCAGTGGTTGCTGGAAGGGGCTCGGCCGTTGCCAAGTCGGGCACGACCACCTACCTGCCGGTCGCGCGCCGTGGATTATAAGAACCTTCGCCCTCGCTGACAAACCGAACTCGGGATTAACTCGACCATGGTGCAAGAAAATTGCCATAAACCCGAGTCGATTTTGCGTTGCAGCATGGTTATAGTGACAGGAGTTTGGTGGTTTGATAAGCCTATTAACGTTCGTCAACTCTCTGGCACTTCGCTACTATGAACACCAAACCAATCATATACAAAAATTATTCACATAAAAACACTTGTACAACCAAACCTAGCGCTTAGGCTAATTGACAAAATGTTGCACACTTCTATAGTGGGCAAGCCTTTTCGCCGGCGCGGTATGCGAAACACCGACTTTAACGTCCCAAACCGAATTCGAAAGGAGGCCAGCATGGCTGACAGGAAAGCGACATTGACGGTAGACGGTCTAGACAAAACGATCGAACTACCCATGTATTCCGGCACACTTGGCCCCGACGTCATCGACGTACGCAGCTTGGGTGCTGAAGGCCTGTTTACCTACGACCCCGGCTTTATGGCCACCTCTTCCTGCCAATCCGCCATCACTTATATTGATGGCGGCAAGGGCGTACTGCTGCACCGCGGCTACCCCATTGAACAACTGGCCAAAGAGTCTAATTTTGTCGAAGTGTGCTACACCTTGCTATTCGGTGAGCTGCCTAATGACAAGCAATACGCCGATTTCGAATCGCGGATTCGTAATCACACCATGGTTCACGACCAGATTAACAATTTCTTCAAAGGGTTCCGTCGTGACGCGCACCCGATGTCGATTCTGTGCGGTGTTGTCGGTGGGCTTGCAGCCTTCTACCACGATCATATGGACATCACCCAGGAAGAAGATCGTGTTATCAGCGCTATTCGCCTGATTGCCAAAATGCCCACGCTGGCAGCGATGTCGCATAAATATAATGTCGGCCAGCCGTTTAACTATCCGCGCAATGACCTGAGCTATGCAGAGAACTTCCTCTACATGATGTTCAGTAATCCGTGTGAAGAGTACGAAATCAACCCTGTTTACGCGAAAGCCATGGACCGCATTTTCATGCTACACGCGGACCACGAACAGAACGCCTCCACCTCTACAGTGCGTCTGGCTGGCTCCACCGGCGCCAACCCCTTCGCCTGTATTAGTGCCGGTATCGCTGCTCTATGGGGTCCGGCCCATGGCGGCGCGAACGAAGCTGTTCTGAATATGCTTGATGAAATCGGTGACGATTCTGAGGAAAATATTCAGCGCTTTGTCGATAAGGCAAAGGATAAAGAAGATCCGTTCAAGCTGATGGGCTTTGGTCACCGTGTTTATCGCAACTTTGACCCTCGCGCCAAAGTGATGAAAGAGACCTGCGATGAGGTGCTCGCCGAGCTTGGCATGGCTGATGATCCACAGCTCAAAATTGCCAAACGCCTTGAGCAGATAGCCTTGGAAGACGAGTACTTCATCGAACGCAAGCTCTACCCGAACGTCGACTTCTACTCTGGCATCATCCTCAAAGCCATGGGCATTCCCACCAATATGTTTACCGTCATCTTTGCGGTATCACGCACCATTGGCTGGATCTCTCACTGGCACGAAATGCTCAGCGAAAGCTATAAGATTGGCCGCCCGCGTCAACTCTATATCGGCCATGACCAGCGCGATTACCCCAAAAAATAAATTTCAGCTTACGCGCTTATTGATTGGATGACACAAGGCCACCCCAGTGGTGGCCACAGACTGCTGACGAGCCCCACATTTTGTGGGGTTTTGTCGTTGCAAAGCAGTGATAGGCGCGATGAGGGCACGCTGGACTGAATAGGTATAAGGAGGGTCAATATAACTCCAAAGAGGCCACAGAGCCGAATTACCACCTAGTAGACGACTCATCCCTGCTGTATGGGTGACCATCTCCGCTACAGATGACAGCTCATAGGCCGGCTACCATTGGGATACATTTTCTCTGTTTAAATGACTTCGAAAACCTGAATAGCGCTTGACTTTCCCCCACTACCAGCCTGAAAAAGGTTTTCCACACTATCTGTGGATAACCCTGTTTACAACCATTAGAAAACGTCTCGAAATCGCCATGAACAGTGACTCAGTCTTAAATTGGTCATTTTTTGATCTAACGCAACTTATTGTTTTAATTGAAATTATTTTAAATGACTGATTTTTTGGGTAAACACTGGAGAGTTGTACACACCCCTCATAACAAAGAAACAAAAGTGGACAAGTCAAGCACAAAATCACTCAAAAAAGTGACTCAAAAGGGGTAAATGGCCTGACAACAGACAGGAGCTGCCACCCAACTGCCAAGAGCAGTCTGGCATATAAGATAGGAGCAATCTAAGGTGGCGTCCCATAGGGGGTTCGAACCCCTGTTCCCGCCGTGAAAGGGCGGTGTCCTGGACCACTAGACGAATGGGACGTATCTGATTAGAGCAATAACGTACGAGGCCGTTATTGGTGGAGCCTAGCGGGATCGAACCGCTGACCTCAACACTGCCAGTGTTGCGCTCTCCCAGCTGAGCTAAGGCCCCACATGTCGCGAAGACGGAACGTATACTACTGATTACGCTTACCTTCGTCAACCCTCTTCTCTATGTGAAACGCCAACCCCTGGCGACTATCTGCGGTTGGCGTTTCGGTTACAACGACCTATAACGCACGATACTCTTTTTCAAAGCGCTTCGCTTGTTTCTTGGAAACACCGCCCAGCACCTCAATGGCATTGCGAAGACGCGCCCGCGTCACATCTGATCCTAAAATAGCCATGGCATCCATTACCGAGGTGCTTGATGCACTCCCCGTGATAGCAATGAAAACGGGCGCCAGAAATACTTTCATTTTAAGCTCAAAGTGCTCTGCAAGCGCTTTTACCTCTGCTAGCAGTGCCTCTTTATGCCATGCAGGCACAGCCTCAAAACGCCATACCAGAAACTGGAATAGCTTCACCAGCTCTTCTTTCTCCAGTTTTACAGCGTCAAAATCACTTTCCGTGATCGCAGGTAATCCGGAGAAGAAGTGTCCGGCCAGGGGAACCACTTGCGATAGAGTTTCAACTCGCGGACGCACCTGGGGAAGAATCTGCTTCACATAGGCATCGTTAAATGCCCACTCACACAATGCTTGCAGCAGAGCGTCATCGTCAAGATCTTCACGAATATAAACACCGTTCAACCAAGTGAGTTTTTCCAGATCAAACACCGGCCCCCCCAGCGATACACGCTGAATATCAAACTCAGCCATCATATCTGATAGGCTAAATTTCTCCCGCTCATCGGGCATTGACCACCCCATGCGACCTAAATAGTTGGTCACAGCCTGGGGCAAAAAACCCATTCGACGGTAGTAATTGATTGATGTAGGATTTTTACGCTTCGAAAGCTTGGATTTATCGGGGTTACGCAGCAGCGGCATATGGCATAGCTGCGGCATTTCCCAGCCAAAGTACTCATAAAGCAGTTGGTGCTTGGGTGCAGAGTTAATCCACTCTTCACCCCGTAACACATGGGTAATGCCCATTAAGTGATCATCAACCACATTCGCCAGATGGTATGTGGGCATGCCGTCGGATTTCATAAGGATTTGTGCGTCTACCTGCGCCCAATCCACCTCAATAGTGCCGCGCAGCATATCGCTTACCACGCATACACCATCGCTGGGTACGTTCATACGTACGACATAGGGCCACCCTTCCTGCTCACGGCGCGCGTGCTCGGCCGCATCCAGAGCCAGATCCGCAGGCTTTAACGCTAAATGCATGCCGGCAGCTTTGCGTGACTCGCGCAACTCATCCAGTTCCTCGCTAGTGCGGTAACACTTAAACGCATACCCACTATCCAGCAACTGCTGCGCATACTGAGCGTAAATATCGCCACGCTCGCTTTGGCGGTAGGGGCCGTGAGGACCACCTACATCAGGACCTTCATCCCACTCAAGCCCCAGCCAACGCAGCGAGTCCAGAATCATCTGCTCTGACTCAGGTGTAGAACGCACCCGATCGGTATCTTCAATGCGCAGAATGAACTGCCCACCATGCTGACGTGCGAAGCAAAGATTAAACAGCGCAATGTAGGCGGTACCTACATGGGGATCACCCGTTGGAGAAGGTGCGATACGAGTACGTACGGTCATCAAAATATCCTTTTGCCATTAAGCGTGGCGCCATTATACGCACCCAACGTCCAACCAACAGCACCGATCAGGGAACGAGTTTGCCTTAAAAGCGTCAGACCGAATGCTTAACGGTTATAGATGGGAAGATGCGCGTTAAAGCACAATCGCTTAGTATGGCGCAGTACCTATGATTCGTGTTCATGTCTGAAAATGCGTCGCACTATTTTCAGTATGTTCAGAGCGCCACCTGATGCGGTGGAAGTACATTCAACGAGCTTGTTTGGCTCATCGACAGGAAAATGAAATGGAATCGCTAGGCTCACGTATCAAGCAACTGCGGCTTAGGGCCAAGCTCAATAAAGCTGCCCTTGCACGTAAAGTTGGCGTGTCAGATGTCACCATTTCTTACTGGGAGTCTGGGGCGATCAAACAGATCGGCCATGAGCGGTTAGTTGCGCTCGCCGATGCCCTTGATTGCTCATTAGCTACCCTTTTGGAAGGTGACAGCGCGCCACAACTTTTAACACTGACCCACACCGGTCCTCTCCCCTGGGAACAGGTGCAGGCAACGACGATTACGGTACCGCACCATCTGCCGTTACAAATCGATTGGAAAGCACCCTGTGTTATGGCAACACCCGGTAAAGAGACGGATTTCTCGCCGGTTGGTGCAGGTGACCTTTTGCTGCTAGGCCCTACGCATGTGTTTCACAAAGCAGGGCATTACTTAGTTCAGCGTGAAGACCGTTTTGTTATTGAGCACTTTACCAAAGCGCCCAGTGACACGACTATCCATGCTGTTCTGCTAGCTCATTGGTGCCCTGCCTAAAGCATCTTATCTCCCCAACATCCTTAATTGTCCTCAACTACGTCCACCTGGTCACGTGTGCGTCTTGGTTCACTGCCAACCAAGAAGCGGCGTGAGTAGGTGGCAACCTGCCCCAAGCCATGGCGGGACTGAGTCACCAACTCCCCCGTCAGGTGTTCCCCTTGAGACCCTATGCGCTCTTGCACAGCGTTTGGCTGGACACTGGCTTCAGAAAGCTGAACGCGAACAATATATCCACCGTCAGGCAAGCCACTGCCTGAGCCAAAAGGGCCGGTGCTGAACTGGCCAGACAGCACACTGGTTCTCGACTGCCAGCGGACACTACTCAGCTCTCGCTCAACGATGACCTGAATTCGAGCGCCATCCGGCAGGTTAGTTTCACCTTCAATCATTAACCGACGGTCAGGACGTAACATGGCCGAAGTGGAAATGACCACCTCTAAAGGCTCGATAACTTCCTCAACATCATCCATGCGCTCCTGGGAGACGGTTTCCTCGCTAACCGTTTCAGACTGCTCAACGGGTTGCTCCTCCTCCTGGCCTCCACACCCCGCCAGCAGCAATGTACTTACTAACACTATGCTGATACCACTTACTGTTTTATGCATAGAAACTCCTCAACAGCGAAACTCAAGCTTACCACCGCATAGCATCCATCACAGTGATTTAGACCTCGTAAAATGCTCATCACAGCCACAGATGCGGAAATGACAGCAATTTGTTACTCTTCTCACACTCATGGAGGTTCGCCTGCTTCAACCATTCCGGGGAAATATCGAACCGGTATCATGGATTGAAGTTAGTGATACTGGCTGTCTCCCATGCCCCACGTATCTATCGAGTGGCATTAGCCCCTTTCTACGCAGTCTAAAATGACATATCACACTGAAAAAGTTAGCCCAACGTATGCCAACCAGGCACGCTTATTCTCCGTCGCCCCCATGATGGATGGGACCACAAGACCAGTAAAATAGGGCTTTCTGGCTAGCTTGGTACACTGGTGGTGCACTTAGTGACCTCTAAACCTTTCCTCCATTACCATGACAACACCAGGGAAAACTCTACGGGTAAATTCATTAATGTATCGGTAGCCATCAGCAGGAAAGTGAAAAGCATACTGAACTGGCTTCTTACGCAGTTTTTGAAAGTCCTCAATTTCATCTAACCAATTAAGAATTCTCTTTTTTATCTGTTCGCTATTGATTTTATTTGAACCCTCGTCCCAAACCTCTGAGATCGGAAGATAAGGCACGATAAAAGTTACGGCAAAGCGTCTGTCAGCCTCATAAGAATGTAGGTATCCAGCGTCATCCCAAGCCTCCTGCAACTTCTCATTAACGTTACTAGTAATATCGTTGACCCTAACCCCGATACCTTGCCAAGATTGCTTAGCCTCTATAGCAAGCGACACCTCTTTATTACACACGTACAGATCACAACGCCCTACCCTGTCAGTACGCTCTTCATTTTCCCTGTGGCCACGCTTGGTTGCGCCGAATTCCTCAAGTGCTACCCACCCGGACTTCCAGGCAGCACCTGCTAATAAACTGATTGATGCTCTTTCGTTATGCCACCAACCATTCTCAACCAGGTCAAAGCTTGAATGCAGTGCTGAGTACTCATGCTGAGCATCAATCCATGCACGAAGGAGAGCATGCAACTCTTGATCTCCTAGTGATTCAATTTTTTCGATATTTTCTTCTTGAGTAAAAGACATTTAACATCCTGTGCAAGCAAAAACTAAAAGCATAAGTAACGATCTTTAATATTGAGTAAGTCTGCATGAAAATGCATAAAAATACATACCATTATAACCGCCCTTCCGCCCAGCATTGGCGCGGCTTGAGGCACTACCGCAGGGGTGCATAAAAACCTCTACATTTAGCGCGCGGGCGGGGCGGGGTGACGATGGCGCGGCGCGGGTCGCCGCCGGGGTGGGTAGGCGGGCCGTACAGCCGCCACAAGGCGCGTTCTCGGTTCGCGTGAGGTCGGGATAGGGCTATAATTGCGGCGATTACATCGAATAATAGAGCTAATAAAAAGGCTAATGCGTATTATTTTAAATTTGTTTCATGTGTGCGCGCACAAAAAAGCCACCTGAGGCGGCAGCTTATTTAGTCCTTGGGTTCTATCAGCAGTTCGTGATGATCAGCTCACCGCGTGGCTCGGTTGCCTGTTGGCCAACAGTGTAACGAACTAGGGTGGTGCGGATCGTTAACCCCGCGAAGGCATCACGCATTTCGGGTGTGTCGTTGACACTGATTACGAACTGCCCCTGACCTGTTCGTACCAGCTCCCCCATGCGGAAGTACTCTTCTAGCGGGAAGTCGCGGCCATAGCCAGCAGTGCCCCAATACGGTGGGTCGAGGTAGAACAGCGTGCCTTCCCGATCGTAACGCTTGATGCACTCTGCCCAGTCCAGGTGCTCGACCACTGTACGAGCCAGGCGCAGGTGGGCGGCGCTGAGATCTTCCTCAATGCGTAGCAGGTTCATACGTGGTGGGGACATGGCAGAGGTGCCAAACGTCTGGCCGCTGACCTTGCCGCCGAAGGCGAGCTTTTGCAGGTAGAAGAAGCGCGCCGCCCGCTGGATATCGGTCAGGTGGCGCGGATCGATCTCGCGTTGAGTGAGGTACTCTTCCCGGCTGATCAGCCCCCAGCGGAACTGCTTCACCAGCTCATCCGGGTGGTGCTTCACCACGCGGTATAGGTTGACCAGCTCCCCATGGGCATCGTTGATGACTTCCACTTTGCTGGGGGCTTTCATAAAGAAGAGCGCAGCGCCGCCGCAGAAGGGCTCCACGTAGGCGGTGTGCGGTTTGAAGAGCTGTAGGATCTGTTTAGCCAAGCGGCGCTTGCCGCCCATCCAGGGCAAAATCGGTCGATTCATCATCCATGATACCTGTTCAAACATACAGTATTAATATACAGTAATGGGTATCGCTTGCGGGGCCGGGACGCTCCCACTGCTTTCAGGGATGAAACGAGCGATATGCGCCTGGTCATGCCAGGCGCTTTTTTATTGTGGGTCTAGCGAATACTCCCGAAACCGAATCACCTCCTCCCCCAGCACATCATTGATCTCACTGAACACCGCCTGCACCGGCTCCAGCTCGTTGGTGACGAACACCTTGGCGGCTTTCTCCACGTCGCCGAAGCCGCCAGTATTGTTGGGGATAATGCCCATGAGCTGCGGGGGGATGCGATGGCCCGCCAACTGGTCGTCGCGGGTGATGTTCTTGATCGCGGCGAAGTCGTCCTTCGCGGCCACCTCAGAGATCGGGATGATCTGGATGCCGTCTTTCTTCCCGTTGGGGCTATAAAGGAAAAGGTTGCGGAAGTTGCCCACGCCCTTCGACTCTTTCAATGCTGTACGCATGGCATCGATGTCAGTCATATCGTGGGCAGGATCTGAGACGTACATCACAAAGCCCGCATGAGAACCGTTCAGGTAATACTTGCGCCGGAACAGCGTGGAGTTTTCGTTCAAGTAGATCGATTGCAGCGCACCCAGGTAATCCGGCACGCCATACACCTCCTGGTTAATATCCGGTTCCAGCAGGTGGATAATGCTGTCCTCGTCGAACTCGCTGCGCTCCGACCAGTTGGGCACCCAGAAGTAGCGGCTAAGATCCGCCCCGCGGCGAACATACTTCGCCCGCGCCGGTTTCAGTGCCAGCAGTCGGTTCAAGCGTCCATAGATCTTCTCCAGGTAGCAATTGCCAAACACCAGGTAATCGGTGGCCAGCGCACTAAACGCCTGGCGGCTAAGTAGTGGATGAGGAATGAAGGAACGCACCAATATATTGCGCTTCACCTGAATAGCCGAGCCATGGTGCGCCGTGGCGCGGTAGGTCTGGGCCAGCGCCGGAAAATCTACCGGTGGCTCGTACCACTCATTGCCCAGCATCCAGCAGCCGGTATAGAAAAAATCATAGCCATCGATCACCGGCGTCGACTCGCCAAAGCTGAACGCCTCCGCCTTGGCAGGCGCTGCTGTCTCGCCCGCTTCATTCACAACGTAAGCGGGCACGCGCACCCGCGGCTTTTCTGCCGCTTCGCTCATCCGTACATCTCCATTAGGGAACGGCCCATGCCGTGATCGACCGGGCCATCGAGTGGCTCATTGTGTAAGGCGTGCATAGTCGCCCACGCCAGGTCAGCGTGGCCGGTCTGGTTATTGCGCCCGGCGGTGTAGGTCATCTGGCGTCCGGAGGCAGTCAGCTCCCGGCGGATCGCCATAAAAGACTGAGCAAGATCCACCCACCCCGCATCGAATTCAAGACGCCCCTTATTGATGATCTGCTGCGCCTGCATCACCAGGCGCGACTTCATTTCCGGGGTATAGCGGTAACGGGTGACTGTGGGGAAGAACTTCGCCACCAACTGGGCCACGGCCTCCCCCAGGCCCGAGGTATCAATGCCGATAAAGGTCACGTTATAGCGGCGGGTCATGCTGCGGATAAACTCTGATTGGGCCTCATAATCGCGGCCCTTGAGGCGATGGCGTTCCAGAATGCGGTGCTTGCTATCGGTGTTTTTTGGCGGTGCGACCACCACCAGACCCGCCCCATCGCCCTCTTCACCATCGCCGGCCGGATCGTAACCAATCCATACCGGATGCTCGCCATACGGCCTTGGGGCGAAGGGTTTCAGATCCCGCCAGGCATCCCAGCTGTCCACCATGCAGCGTTGCATCATCGCCAGCGGGAAGGCACTTTGCGTATCGTCCACGAACTCGCACATCAGCAGGTTCGCAAACTCATCATCGCTGTACTCAAGGCGCAGCTGGTCGATGTCGAACAGATCACAGCCACCGGCGATAGCATCTTCAATGGTCACGATCTGCCGCCACTGGCCATCCGGCCCCCGCGCTCCATTCTTCAGCGCTGCGTGGCTGATATCGATCTTTACCCGGTCGGCTTTCTTCTGGCGTTTATTGAACCGGTCACCGGTCCAGAACGGGTAAGCCTCATGGGCTACCGACGATGGCGTACTGAAGTAGGTTTGCTTCCACTTCTTGTGCATCGCCATGCCCGACGTCACCTTGCGGAACGTCTCGAAACCATGAATCCAGAAGTATTCGTCTAAATAGGTATCGCCGTGATAGCCCTGCGCCGTCTTGGCGTTGGTGCCTAGAAAGTGAAGCTCAGCGCCGTTGGCGAGAATAATGGGGTCGCCCTTCAGTTCCACCCCGGTGACTTCCTTTACGAACTGCACGATGTAGTGCCGGAAGATGTGCGCCTGGGCCTTCGAGGCGGACATGAATATCTTGTTCTTACCCGTCTCCATCGCATCGGCAATGGCTTCCCGAGCGAAGTACCAGGTAGCACCTATCTGGCGGCTTTTGAGCAGGTTACGAATGCGCTCATGCTGCCCAGCGCGGTACCAACCCCGCTGGTAATTAAATAGCGACGCCTCAAACGCCTCGACAATCTGAATAACGCCTTCATCACCCACATCATTACGTGCAGGCTTACGCTTCGGCCCCGCATTGCGGCGTTCGATGTTGGGATTTAGATCGCTCTCCTTCCCGCTACCCTGGTACTTATGCACCCGCGCTAACCGCTCGATCTGGCGGCCCAGCAGGTCAATCTCCTTAAAATCCTTGCCCTCTTTTTGCTCCTTCCAAATCAACTGCACCAGGCGCGCTTCCAGCGCCCCCTCTACCCGCTGGGTCGGCGTCGCGTCATCCCATGCGTCGCGCTTTTTCCACGAATCAATGGTCGTCCTGGGGATATCCAGGAACTCAGCAATGCGCGCAATCCGCCACCCCATCCAAAAAAGATGGCGGGCAGAAAGGCGGTAGTGATCGTCGTCGATGTGCGCTTGGGGAGTCATGCCGCCAGCGTACCCGCGCAGGCACGGCGGATATCGTCCTGCCCGGTGTAAGTAGCGCTACTTACACCCAGCGCTCATTGAGCCAAGCCGCGTGTGCGGGGAACCTGACCGCAGCCAAACGCCCAACCCACACACCGAGGCCCGCTCATGCCCTGGCACCGCATCGCAAAAGAAGGCGCAACCACCGATGGCCGCACCATCAGCGCCGAATGGCTAACTCAAATGGCCGCTAATTTCGACCCCGACAACTACGGCTGCCGGGTCAATATGGAACACATCAAAGGCATGCTGCCGGATGGCCCCTTCAAAGCCTACGGCGATGTCACCGCGCTCAAAACCGAAAAAGGCGACGACGGCAAGCTGGGCCTATACGCCGAGATCGACCCGACCGATGAGCTAAAAGCGATGGTCGAGAAACGGCAAAAAATCTACACCTCCATGGAGATTGATCTCGACTTTGCCGACTCTGGCGAAGCCTATCTGGTAGGGCTGGCGGTGACGGACTCACCCGCCTCGCTGGGCACTTCCATGCTCAAGTTCAGCGCGTCCGAGGGTAAAAACTCCCCGCTGGCCGCCCGCAAGCAGCGCCCGGAAAACCTCTTCTCTGAAGCTATCGAAACCGAGCTCTCATTCAGCGAGGAAGAAGCACCACAAGACAAAGGCCCGTCCCTGGCCGATCGCGTCAAGGCGCTTTTCAAAAAACAGGACGCCAAAACGGAAGCTGGCTTTGCAGCTTTCCGCGCCGATCTGGAAGAGACCCTCGGCCTTTTCGTGGAAAAACACCAGGCACTCAGCGAAGCACTTAAAAAGCGCCCCACCCAGGCCGCCTTTGCAGAGCTCAAACGCGCCCACGAAACGCTGAAAGAAGAGTTCGACGCGCTCTACACCCAGCTCGACACCACCCCCAATCGCTCGCCGCGCACTCCCGCCACTGGCAACGACGGCTCCATCGAAACCGACTGCTAAGAGACGCCCCTCACTATGCGTACAGAAACTCGCAAGCTCTTCAACAAATACGGCCAGCGCCTGGCACGCCTCAATGGGGCTGAGAATGCTTACTCCTCGTTCGATATCGAGCCGAGTGTGCAGCAAACGTTGGAAACCAAGATCCAAGATTCCAGCGACTTTCTCAGCCGAGTCAATGTGATTGGGGTACGCGATCTTGTCGGCCAAAAGCTTGGCTTAGGCATCAACGGCCCTATTGCCGCCCGCACTGATGTCACTCAGCGAGATCGTAGTCCTATTGATCCCACCACAATGGACAACCATGAGTATCGTTGTGAATCCACTGAATACGATACCTACCTGACCTGGGCAAAGCTCGACGCCTGGGCAAAGTTCCCGGATTTTCAAGCACGTATTCGCGACGCCATTATCAAGCAGCAGGCACTCGACCGTCTCATGATCGGCTTTAACGGTAAAACAGCCGCCAAACAGACAGATAGAGCGGCCAACCCACTGCTACAAGACGTCAACATTGGCTGGCTGCAGAAATACCGTAACCACTCACCTGCACGTGTTACCGGCGGCCACGTGATTGGTAAGGGTCGAGAATTTAAAAATCTCGATGCGCTTGTGTTAGAAGCCGTAAATACAATGATTGAGCCCTGGCACCGCGATTCAACAGATCTGGTAGCGATCGTTGGCCGGACACTCATGACCGAAGAGTACCTACCCAAGGTCAATAAATATGAGCAGCCAACTGAAAGCCGTGCGCTGGACATGATCATGGCGGCAAAACGAATTGGCGGCTTAAACAGCTATCAAGCCCCCTTCATGCTGGAAAAAGGCATCTTCATCACCTCTTTCGAGAACCTGTCGATCTATTGGCAGGAAGGCTCACGACGCCGCTATCTCAAAGATAAACCAGAGCGCAAACGCGTCGAAAACTACGAATCCTCGAACGATGCCTACGTCATTGAAGACTATGGGTTTGGCTGCCTGATCGAGGACATCACGCGAGAAAACGTACCCACCGACGAACCGGCAGGGGAATAAAGCATGACGAGTTCTATCCGCCGTCACTTTGAACGCGTCAGCGCCGCCCAAGCGGCCGCTGATGCGGGCACCCAACCCATGCAAGGCGAAGCTTACGAGCTTATGCAAGCCGCGCTGTTTGAAGACTACCGCCGTCTCAAATCCACCCAATCCATGGAGCGCAAGGCCGAGATCAAACGCGAGATCCTGCCCAACTACACCGACTACGTGGCTGGCGTATTGGAAGCCGGCCAAGGTGCCCAGGACGATGTGCTAATGCGCATTATGCTCTGGCGAATCGATGCCGGAGACCTTGCCGGTGCTATTGCGATCGCCAAATACGCGATCAAGCACGGCCTTACGCCGCCAGATCAATTCGAACGCGGAACAGCCGCCATCATTGCCGAAGAAATCGCCGAGCAAGCGCTTAAGCAGTTGGATGAAGAAGGTGCCGATACCACCGCCCTGCTTACCCAACTGATCGACGTGGAATTACTCACCCGCGATGCCGATATGCACGACCAGATACGCGCAAAGCTGCACAAAGCGCTGGGCTACGCCTGCCGTGCCACCGGCCAGTTAGAAGATGCCCAGGTCAATCTAGAACGCGCCCTGTCACTCAACGACCGCATTGGCGTGAAGAAAGACCTCGAACGCCTGGAACGAGAAATGAAACAAAACGCTGCGCAGCCAAAGGCTGACAGCTAACCGAGTCGACCGCCGACGTCAGGGGGCGCGACATGAGAGCCAGGCGTTAAATTTGCCTGCCGCCCACCCCCTTCTTATTCATCGCGCCCGACCCCGCGCGAAAAACGTTTATCCGCTACCAGGAACCATGATGAGCAGCTTTATCTCCGCAGGCACCCCGTCTAGCGAAACGGCTGAACAGGCAATTCAAAACAACGGATTCTGGCCGGACATTCAGCCCGGCGACTTCCGTGAACGCCACCGGCTGGATAGCACCATCACCAGCGCCCGCATTGAAAGCGCTCTGCTCGCCGCCATGGCCACGGTCAACCGGGTACTGCGTCACTGGCAGCAGGCCAAAGTCGACGCTGGCTACCCCACCATGGAAGCGCTGCCCATTCCCGTTTGGCAAGTGCCGGAAGTGTTTAACGTTCTCTACCTGCGCGCCGTTTACTCCACCGCCCACGCCAACCTGCTGGACCGCTACGCGGATTATGACGCCACCAACAGCGGCCGGGAACGCGGCGAACGCCTGCAAGACCCCGCCGACGGTTACCGCCGCGATGCCGCCTGGGCGATAAGTGAGATCGAAGGCCGGCCGCACAGTACCGTTGAGCTGATATGAGCACCCGGATCACGACTGTCCGCGCTCAGCAAAACGACACCCTGGATGCCCTTTGCTACCGGGTTTACGGCTACACGCAGGGCATAACCGAACAGGTACTGGCTGCCAACCCCGGGCTTGCCGAAAAAGGGCCTTTGTTGCCCCACGGCACGCCGATCAACCTGCCCGCCATCACGCACTCCCCCCAACGCGCGCCCACCGTGCAGTTGTGGGATTGACACGTTTATCCATTGAGGCCCGCATGAGCCACTCCTTCGAAATCACTACCGAAAGCGTCAAGGTCGCCCCGCCGGCCGTGGTCTCGCTGCTGCATGTAGGCGGCATGACGCCTGCTGACTGGGTGACCTTACTCACCCTGCTCTATCTAGCACTGCAAATTGGCCTGTTAGTACCGCGCTACCTAAAACGTATTCGAGAATATTGGGGTCGTCGCCATGAGTCTTAAAAGCCGCATTGCCATTGGTGCCACTGCCGGTGCCTTAAGTATCGCCACCGCGGTGGTCTCTTATTACGAAGGTTATCGCCCCACCGCCTACCGTGATCCTGTGGGTATTCCCACGATTTGCTATGGACACACCGCCACCGTACGCATGGGGCAAACCCTTAGCCAGGAACGCTGCACTGAACTACTGCAGGCGGATCTCGGCATTGCCTTTGCCGCAGTTGATCGGCGCGCCCGTGTTGACCTTCCCCCACCTACCCGTGCCGCGTTGGCATCCTTCGTTTACAACGTGGGGGAAGGCAACTTTGCCCGCTCCACCCTGCTACGCAAGCTTAATGCCGGTGATGTTCGCGGTGCCTGCCATGAGCTATCCCGCTGGGTTCATGCCGGTGGCAAACGGTTAAACGGCCTGGTGAAACGCCGTGCCACTGAAAAAGAACTCTGCCTGGCAGGGCTTGAGAAAGAGCTAGAGAAACGAGTAGATCAGGAGCTCACACCATGAACCGCCTACTCGCCGCGCTGATTATTTTAGCGCTGGTGATCGTGGTCACCTGGGCGCTCTGGCAGCGCACGAATGCTGCCGAGGCCCGCGCCGACCTCGCCGAACAGCAGCTGGCCGAATCCCTGCAGCGCGAAGCGCAACACCAGGTGGTCATCAACGCCCTATGGGCAAACGCCCGCCGCCAAGAAAGCCAGCGCCGTGCCCTCGCTCAGCAGCAGGCAGCCCTCACCCGCACCGCCGCCAACCGCCTCACCACCATCGAGGAGCTACACCGTGAAAACGACACCCTGCGCGCTTGGGCTAACACTCGCCTGCCTGATGCTGTTAGCCGGTTGCGCAAGCGCCCCGCCGTCACCGGCGCCGCTGCTTACCATCAATCAGTGCGCGACGCCGAGCCCCTGCACCCTCCCGGCCAGCCAACCGACCACTAACGGTGAAATGCACCTACAGTTGGAACGCACCGAAGCCGCCTGGGCACAGTGCGCCGCCGAGGTCGACGCCGTTATCGCCTGCCACGCCACCGCAGATGAACAGGAGCCCCCATGAAAAAGCTGCACCTGCTACGCGCCCACCTGATGAACGCGGTGCCCGCGCTTGCCAACGATCCCGAACGGCTGCTCACCTTTGTAGAAGAAGGCAGCATCGAATTTCACCGTGGCCACAATTTTTCTCATGAGTACCAGTTCACCGCCCAACTAGTGCTCACCGACTTTAGTGCGGATCTCGACACCATCATGGTGCCCCTGTTGCAGTGGCTGGCCGAATACCAACCGGATGCCGACCCCACGGAAGCCATCAGCTTCGAAGCCGAGATCCTCAGCCACAACGCCGTGGATGTCGCCCTGCGGGTCAAACTGACCGAACGGGTACTGGCAAAAGTGGACTGCGCAGCGGGAGAGATCCGGGTCGACCACGCCTTGCCCCGTTTTCCTACGACAGGCTGCCCCGACACGCGCTGGCAGCTGCTAATTCGTGATAGCGAGGCCCAGGCGGATTACACGCTGGTCGCCGAGTGGGAAGGCCCGCATGGCTGATAATATGCAGGCGTTGGAAGAGTGGGTTGGCCCGCTACTCGCCAAGCTGGATGTTAAACAGCGCAGGGCATTAACCCGCAACGTGGCCCGGGATCTTCGCCGCCGACAGCGTGACCGCATTCGCGCCCAAACCAACCCGGATGGCACGCCCTACGCCCCGCGTAAGCCGCAATCGTTTCGGGCCAAGCAAGGCAGCATCCGCCGCCGGGCCATGTTCAGCAAACTCTCCACCGCCAAGTGGCTCAAGGCCACCACCCAGGGCGACACCGCCGTGGTGGGCTTTTTCGGTAATGTCGCCCGCATCGCCACCACTCACCAGCGTGGCCTGATGGATCGCGTTAGCCGCGACGGCCCCCGCGTGGAGTACGCCCAGCGGGAACTACTCGGTTTTACCACGCTGGATCGTGAGATGGTTATGGAGTCGGTGCTTAGGCATTTGGGAGAGGAGTAGAGATCTATTTTTCAGATCTGGTACACATATTGTGCGTACCAGCTTTTTTACTTGTCAGGCTTGGACTCTGATTCCGAATCTATCGGCTCCGAGAGCGAGCGGCTGCCAACAAATGCCCTAACGGCTTCTTCAACAGCCAGAACACGCTCTTTCCAATCGGCAGCTTCTTCCGGAGATATCTCGGCGCTTAGTCGATGACCAGCCACGAGATAGTCATCAAAGCTTTCCTCCAGACGCGCAAGTATTTCAGCATTTAATGAGCGGTGATTTTGCTCTGCTGTTTTTTGCAGTGCTTGCCGCAGCTTCTCCGGCATTCGCAGCGGATAGGGCTTCGTTTGATGTCTATCTGTCACGCTATTTCCTCCAAAAAACATTATCAGATTGCACGTGGATTCTATTTGAGTCAAAGAATCCACTTGACATCCACATTAAGTGGATATCAAAATGAATCCACAAGTATTGATAGGAGCCCACATGTCTGAACGTCATCAAAGAGCCCCCTTTCCGCTTCGCGTTAAGGAACCCACCAAGGAATGGTTAAAAAGGAAAGCAGCTCAGGAAGACCGGAGCTTGAACTGGATCATCAATAATTTGATAGAAGCGGCCATACACCGTGAACAGCAAGCAGAAACCTCGAAAGAAGAAGCCCTCGGCGCTGCCACGCCAAGGGCTTCAGAACACAGCCCCAACCTCTATGAAAGGAACTGCCCATGAATCATAGCACTGCAACTGCCGAAATTCTGCCCTTCCGCTTCGAGACTCGCGAAGTGCGTACCCTACTGATTGATGACCAGCCGTGGTTTTGTGCTTCTGATATTTGCCACATCCTTGGTTATCGTAACTCTCGCGATGCACTTGCAAAGCATTGCCGTACAGAAAGTATAGAAAAATACGATACTCCTTCTGTGAAATCTGATGTAGCGAAACGCGACATCACATCTCGGGCTCGGCGCTCGCAAGCAATGACCTTCATCAACGAAGGCAACCTATACCGCCTAATCATCAAGAGCCGTAAAGAAGAAGCGCTACGCTTTGAGTCTTGGGTGTGTGATGAAGTCCTGCCCGCCATACGTAAGCACGGCCATTACCGTGATGCCGAAGGCAGAATGAATACCCTGATCGGCCAGACGATTGGTACCGATGGGTTCCACTGTTTGGCTGCCGTGGTAGAGGGTCGGTTACGCCGCTACCCAAAAGCTACTCAACAGCGCACTCGCTCACACCTCTGGTCACAGGTACGCAAAGCCTTCGGTGTTAGCCGCGGCGAAGACATCCCCGCCAGCCAACTGGATGCCGCTCGCCAATTTATTGCCGCTTATGCCCTGGAAGGCGAATGGCTACCGGCCTCTCCATGCACCCCGGTGGACGCTCCCCTCCCCCTGCCCGATACGCCGGATGAAGCCGATTACGTTAATCTGAAATCGCTATGTCACCACATGTTGCAGATCCGTGAACTCTACCGCCACTACCATCTATACGATGCCCTTACCCAGCTTGGCTCGCCTGCTGGAAAGCGGCTCTATGGTCATGTGGTAGATGGAGCGGCAATTGCCCAACGTTATCAATCAAGGCTTCAGCCTCGTCTACATTGAAACGCCTTCACCCCAAACAAAATGCCCCACCGTAAACGGTGGGGCATTTTCACATGGTGTCGTTAACCCTTAAGCGTTAAGACGCTTCAGCATGTAACGTAAAGCCAAGGGCTTTTGTGACCTTCATAATCGTTGCAAAACTCGGGTTTCCATCAGCAGAAAGCGCCTTGTACAGCCCTTCGCGAGTCAACCCAGTATCACGGGCAAGTTGTGCCATACCACGGGCGCGGGCAATATCGCCAAGCGCTGCCGCCACAAGGGCAGCGTCGCCCTCTTCAAGGCAGGCTTCAAAGTACAAAGCCATATCCTCTTCGGTATTTAGATGGTCAACGACATCCCATTTACGCAGTGTGCTCATGGTGCCTCCTTCAAATCGCGTGCTAACTGCTTCGCGATATCAATATCTTTTGCCTGGCTGGATTTATCACCGCCGGCCAGCAAAATAACCAGCTCGTAACCCCGTTGAACAAAGTAGACGCGATAACCCGGCCCGTAGTGAATCCTCAATTCCGAGACGCCTTCCCCCACCGGCTCACAATCCCCGAAATTCCCCAATTCAACGCGGCGCAGCCGGGCCAGGATTTTTGCCTTGGCCCTGCGGTCTCGCAATTTATTGAACCAGTCCGAATAAGTGTCGGTTTCGCTAATCATCTTCATAGTCTTAATGTAAACCACAGTTTACACCGACGCAAGTAGCCCCTTCGGTGTAAATAGCCCCACTCACACCCGCCGCCGCTTCGCCTTCGCCCAGCGCCGCCGCAGGATAGCGGCTATGAACATTCCCGAACTCCTCCGCCTGCTGCACAACCTGATCCGCCTCGGCACCATCGCCGAGGTGGATCATAACGCTGCCCGCGTGCGTGTGAAGGCAGGTGAACTACTGACCGATTGGCTGCCCTGGATTGAAGGCCACGCAGGTACCACGCGGGATTGGGACCCGCCCACACAAGGCGAGCAGGTGATCCTCTTTTCACCCGGGGGTGATCCGGCTGCTGGGGTCGTGCTTAGCGGCTTGTTCTCAAACGCCCACCCCGCCCCGGCCAACAGCGCAGACCTATGGCAAAGGCTGTTTCCCGATCAAGGGCTGTTTGAGTACGACCACGCTAATAGTGTGCTGCGGATTCATCTACCCGGCTCAATCGAGATCGTCGCCCCAGGCGGCACCACCTGGCAGGGCAACATTCAACACACCGGTGAACTCAACCGCGAAGGCGGCTACGCCCAGCAAGGCGGCGGGCTAAATCACAACGGTAAGAATGTCGGCCATGACCATGTTCACGGTGGTATTCAGCCCGGCCCCGCCAATACCCAAGGGCCCATCTAATGGCAGGCATGAACGCACACACCGGCCGCCGGCTAGATTCGCTGGCCCATATCCAGCAATCGGTGGCGGACATCCTCACCACCCCGCTTGGCTCCCGGGTGATGCGCCGGGAGTACGGCTCGCTGCTGCCAGAACTGATCGACCAGCCTTTGAACGGCCCCACGGCACTACGTGCTTACTCCGCCACGGTAGTGGCCCTGATGAAATGGGAGCCACGCATTCGCGTTCAGCAAATCACTCGCCAGGTTTCTACCCAGCGCCCTGGCCGTTTCGATCTGATCATCACCGCCCGCCGTGTGGATAGCGGTGAAAGCGTAACGCTAGAGGTACCCGTGACATGAGCATTGCCATTGACCTCTCTCAATTACCGGTACCCACCGTTGTAGAAGCCATCGACTTTGAGGCTATTTTTGCCGAGCTGCTCGCCGACCTCATCTCACGTTATCCCGCGTTTGATGTGCCCGCCGAGTCCGACCCGATTTATAAGGTATTGGAGGTCGCCGCATATCGGGAGATGCTGGTGCGCCAACGCGTCAATGAAGCCGCACAGGCCGTCATGCTGGCGTATGCCACCCACGAAGACCTCGACCAGTTGGGCGCGTTGTTCAATGTACGGCGGCTGCTTATAACGTCCGGCGCCCCCAACGCCATTCCCCCTCAACCCGCCGAGTACGAAAAAGACGCCGACTTTCGCCGCCGCATTTTGCTATCGCTCCAGGGGCTCTCTACTGCCGGGCCAGAAGGGGCTTACATCTACCATGCACTCTCCGCCGCCGGGGGCGTTCTGGATGCCAGTGCCACCAGCCCGCAGCCCGGCGAAGTCGTGGTCACGGTACTGGCCCGCGAAGGCAACGGCAGTGCCTCCGCCTCGCTGCTCACGGCCGTCGAACAGGCCGTCAACGCCGAGCACGTGCGCCCTCTGACCGATTACGTCATCGTGCAGAGTGCTGAGATTCTGCCCTACGCCATTGCCGCCACGCTTTACTTCTACCCTGGCCCCGATAGCCAGGTCGTTCTGGCCGAAGCCCAGCAAATGGCTCAGCACTACGCCAACGAACAGCACCGGCTAGGCAAGGACATCACCCTCTCCGGGTTTTACGCCGCGCTGCACCGCCCCGGCGTGCAGCGCGTCGAGCTGGCCAGCCCCACGGCCACACTCACGGTCAACCGACAGCAGGCCGCCTACTGTACTCACATCCACCTGACCGACGGGGGCATCGATGAGTGACCCCAGCCTGCTACCCCCCAACGCCACGCATCTGGAACGCAGCACGGCCAGCACCACCGCCCGCATCACCCAGGTACCGACCCCGCTGCGTGACCTATGGAACCCCGACACCTGCCCCGCCCACCTGCTGCCCTGGTTAGCGTGGACACTGGGCGTGGCCGCCTGGAAAGCCTACTGGCCCGAACGCATCAAGCGCGAACGCATCCGCCAGGCCGTGGAAATCCACCGCCGCCGAGGCACCGCCCAATCCGTGCGCCGCGTGGTGGAGTCATTTGGTGCCGGGGTCGCGATCCGTGAATGGTGGCAAACCGAACCGAAGGGCACGCCCCACACCTTCGAGCTGACCCTCACCATTCGAGACGACAACTACGCCGCCGAACTCCAGGAAGACATCGTGCAGGAGGTCATGCGCGTCAAGCCCGTGCGCAGCCATTTCAACCTGGTCGCAGGCATTGCCGCCACCGGCGCCATCGGCACCTGTGGCACCACCCGACCGGCCATCTACCGCCGCTTACAATTCGAGGAATGACATGGCGTTCAACATCATCATCACCGACGCTGGGCGTGCCGAACTGATCAACGCCAACCACACCGGCACCGCCCCGGTGGCCATCACCCACGTCGCCCTCAGCGCACAGCCCTTCACCCCCACCAAGGGCCTCTCCGCGCTACCCCATGAAAGCCGTCGGCTCAGCAGCATCGCCGGGGAAACCGTCGCCCCGGATACCATCAGCGTGACCGTCAAGGACGAAAGCAGCCACGCCTACACCGTGCATGGCTTCGGACTCATCACCGAACACGGCACCCTGCTGGCGGTCTACAGCCAGGCAGAGCCCATCATCGAAAAGTCCGGCCCCACCACGCTGCTGCTCACCACCGACATCGTGCTGGCCGACATCGATGCCGCCCACCTGAGCTTCGGCGACATCTCCTTCAGCAACCCGCCCGCCAGCCTCACCACCCCAGGGGTAGTCACGCTCAGCAACTCGACCGAGAGCAACGCGCAGAACCAGGCCGCCACCCCTCGCGCGGTGAAGGCCGCCAACGACAACGCCAACACTCGTTTGGCCAAAAGCCAGAACCTCAGTGATATACCAAGCCCAGGCCAGGCGCGCAGCAACCTCGGCCTCGGTGCCTCCGCCACCATGAGCACCACCGCCAGCCGAACCTCGACCAGCACCACGACGGTGCTGCAGGCAAAGGCCATGAACGATCACCGCCAGAGCGGTGATCACGATGGACGGTATGTCCAGCGTAGTCAGAACCTCAGCGATTTAACTAACGCTGCCACTGCTCGAAACAATCTTGGATTAGGGGCCGCCGCGACCAGGGGTGTCGGCGAAAATACACATGACGTAATGGCCGTTGGCGCGTTCGGATTGGGTGATCGCGCAGTGAATCCAGGCAATCGATTTTCGAACGATTTTAACTTTAGCGATATACCATCGGGTTTCTACACAATTGCAGGCGAGTGGGTTAATGGCCCGCTAGGTAATGCGATCCACACTGGCATGTTGTTCCATTTAAAAAGATCATTTAACAATCAAGATATCCAATGGTTTTTTAGAAATGGCAGCGCGGCACATATCTATTACAGAAGTGGTAATGCTAATACAGGAGCATGGGGAGACTGGCAGGAACTCTACCACAACGGCAACCTCTCCCCGGTCGAAACCGAAAGGGTAATCACTACTGGCGATGGTCTCACGGGAGGCGGTAATTTATCGAGTAACCGTACTATCAGCGTTGACGGCACAGTCATAAGGACAACGGGCAGCCAAAGCATATCTGGAGAAAAGCGCTTTACTGGTGGAGTCAACATCTCTAATGCAGGATTCAATCAGCACTTATCCTTACGTCGAGGCGACCTGGGGACTAATGTAACAATCACCACGGCAGGAAACGGTAGACTGCAATTCAACCCTATAGGGGGGGTGGAAGGAGTAGAATTCGCAAACATGTCAGTAGCTGCGGATTCTTTTAGTGGCAACCTGAACGCCTCGGATTTATCGAGCGGTTTGGTATCAATGGCACGATTACCCGTGGGGAGTAGCCGCGGGGAACTAATGGAAGTGGGTGCATTCGGCCTGGGAGAGCCGTGGATGCAACCAGATTATCCACGTAGCAACATAAACGCAGATCCCTCTCTTATACCTAGTGGGATATACCGTGTTACGTCAGGGGTATCAAATACCCCGCTAAATGCCACGGGCGTAGTGCTGGTTGCTCAGTATAATAGTGATACAACTGAGATGATGTTTTTCGCTCGTGGCTCAAGTCCGCGACTATATACGCGCTGGTACAATAACGGTTGGGGGGATTGGGTAGAGCAATACAATACAGGCAATCTAAACCCTGTCGAAACGTCACGCCAGATCAACGCTGGAAACGGCCTGACAGGTGGCGGAAATCTTACAGCCAACCGAACGATATCACTGGATGGCGCAACCATTACGAGCCTTGGCAAAGCAGATAGCGCCGTTCAGCCCGATCGGAGTATTACCGCAGGCAATGGACTCGCGGGGGGCGGCAACCTTGCCGGTAATCGCACAATCAGTATGGGAACCCCAGGTACCATTGGCCATGATACGAATAACAATGCCAGTGGCAGCACCCACACTCATACTGTTAAACAGGCAGCGTTTGGAAACACAAGAGATGGCGTGAACGATGGCGGATTCGTTACCCCGGAAACGCTCCACGGAGCCTTTCTAGGCCCATCCGCATCACATAGCGCTCGCGGTTACCAACGCCTGCCGGGCGGCCTTTTATTTCAGTGGTCCTTCACCAACGCTATCGCCGCCGGTCAGTCACAAACACTCAACTTCCCTATCACCTATCCCTCAGAAGTGTTTTGCATTGGCCTCGCGGTGTACCGCACGGCGAATGCCGCGCACGAAAACAACAGCTGCTCGTTTGCCTTTAACGGCCGCTCATCGGTCATTGTGCGCAACAATGCTGATACCAATAAAACCATCTATGTCACCGCGCTGGGGATTTAAACATGCTATATAGCGCTACTGAAAATGGCTTTTACCCTGAAGAGTTCAAGACCAGTTACGTTACTGCCGGTAACTGGCCAAACGACCTTATCGAGATTACTCCTGATGAGTGGGAGACCTTTCAAAGCTTACCACCGGAGGGCCACGAGCTAGGCAGCGATCCAGAAGGGCGACCAAAGTGGGTACCTCTCCCGCCCGAAAATTTACGCGACCTGGCCGAGCGAAAACGCCGTGAGCTAGACGCCGCCCGCGATGCCGCGTTCGCGGCGGGCCTGGAATACGACTTCAACGGTGAGATCGACGTGGTACAAACCCGCCCCGAAGATCAAATCAATCTGCTGGGCCTCTCCGCCCAGGCCCAACGCCTTATTGCTGCTGGCCAGCCAGATTCCACGCTCACGTTTCGCGGTCTGAAAAACGTCAATCGTGAGCTAACCGCAACAGAGATCGACTCGCTTACGTTGGCGGCACTGGGTCACATTGAAGATATCTACCAGCACAGCTGGGAATTGAAAGATATGTTGCAAGCGGCACTACTGGACGGGGATCGAGAAAAAATCGAGCAGCTTTTTTGGTGAATGTCGTCCAGGATGCCCTTAAGGGCATCGCCGGGGTCGGAGGAAACAAGCACAAGCATGGGAAAATCACGGCTCACCCATCAAAAAAAGGAGTACCGTTATGAACATGCTTGCCGCGATAGTGATTGCAGTCACCATCATTTTCACGTTTTTGTTCGGGCATTTTCCCTTCTAAAAAAACTGACAGCCCGCCTCACCGGCGGGCTTTTTTATGCCCGCTCACACCCCAGGGTGTAAACCACCCCATCCACACCCACCACCGCTACCACCCTCCCCCCAGCCCCCGCACGATACCTGCGTGAATTCACCCTTTTCGTTACTCGAACAGTGAACCTGCGCAGGAGCCACCATGGCACTCGATCAATACCACCACGGCGTACGCGTTGCGGAAGTTAATGACGGCACACGTACTATCCGCACGGTCTCCACCGCCGTTATTGGCGTGGTCTGCACCGCACCGGATGCGGATGCCGCCACCTTTCCCCTCAACCAGCCCGCGCTGGTCACCAATGTGGACACCGCCATTGGCAAAGCGGGCACCCAAGGCACGCTGAAAGACACCCTCACCGCCATTGGCCAGCAGGCCAAGCCCATCATCGTGGTGGTGCGAGTAGAAGAAGGCGACGATGCCGAAGAAACCACCGCCAATGTGATTGGCACCACTACTGAGCTAGGCCAGCGCACCGGGCTGCAAGCGCTGCTGACCGCCAAGCAGAAGCTGGGCGTGACACCACGCATTATTGGCGTGCCTTATCTGGATACCCAACCGGTGGCCACCGCCATGGTGCCGGTGCTGGAGCAGTTGCGCGCCTTTGGTTACGTGTACGCCCACGACTGCGACACTATTACCGATGTGCTGGCCTACCGCGATAAGTTTGGTGCCCGTGAGCTGATGGTGATCTGGCCCCAGTGGCTAGCGTTTGATACCGACGACGCCAAAACAGTGGATATCAGCCCAATAGCGGTTGCCCTGGGCCTACGCGCCAAGCTGGATCAAACCGTGGGCTGGAACAAAACCCTCAGCAACGTGGCCGTGAACGGTGTCACTGGCATCAATAAAGATGTGTTCTGGGATCTGCAATCCCCCACCACCGATGCTGGCCTGCTTAACGCCGCCGATGTCACCACCCTGGTCAACCAAAGCGGCTACCGCTTCTGGGGCTCGCGCACCTGCGCCGGGCCGGAAAGCCTGTTCCCGTTTGAGAACTACACCCGCACCGCGCAGATCCTCGCCGACACCGTGGCCGAAGCGCACCTCTGGGCGGTGGATCTGCCCCTGCACGCGTCACTCGCTCGGGACATCATCGAAGGGCTGAACGCCAAGTTCCGCGAGCTAAAAACCCTGGGGCTGATTGTCGATGCAAGCGCCTGGTTAAACGAAGAGCTCAACACCCAGACCTCGCTCAAGGGCGGCAAGCTACGCATCGACTACGACTACACGCCGGTACCGCCGCTGGAAGACCTCGGTTTTCAGCAGCGCATCACCGATTCCTATCTGGCCGACTTCGCCGAGCGCGTCGCGGCCACCGCCTGAACGGATTAGCGAGAGACTCCATGGCACTCCCCAAAAAGCTCAAAGACCTGAACCTGTTCAGCAACGGCGAAAGCTGGCAGGGCATTGTTGGATCAATCACCTTGCCCACCCTCACCCGCAAAATTGAAGAGTGGCGCGGCGGCGGTATGGACGGCGCCGTGGGTATCGATATGGGCCAAGACGGCCTGCTCACCTGCCAATGGAAGGTGGGCGGCTTGGTCGAAAGCCTGTTCGATAACTTCGGCAGTGCCCGCATCGATGCCGACATGCTGCGCATGACTGGCAGTTTTGAGCGCGACGATATCGAAGACGCCTCTTCAGTAGAGGTAGTGATGCGCGGCCGCCACACCGAGATCGATATGGGTGAAGCCCAGGCCGGCGAAAACACCGAGCACCAGGTCACCAGCACACTCAGCTACTACAAGCTGACCATCGACGGCACCACCAAGATCGAGATCGATCTGGTCAACGGCGTGTTCAAGGTCAACGGCGAAGACCGTCTGGCCGCACGCCGCCGACGCTTGGGTATTTAAAAAACCACGTATAGAACCCGCCCTTAACCTCTTAACCCCCAACACCCAACAGGAACACCACCATGACTAAAGCCACCGTTACTCAGGCTATCGCTGCACCCATTTCCCTCGACACCCCGCTAACACGTGGAGATACCGAGATCACCGAGCTACGCCTGCGCAAACCGAAGTCTGGCGAACTGCGCGGCGTATCGTTGGCCGATGTACTGCAGATGCAAACCGACGCCCTGATCACCCTGATCCCGCGTCTCTCCAACCCCTCGCTCACCGCCACCGAGGTGCGCCAGATGGACCCGGCGGATCTCGTCCAGTGCGGCGGTGAAATCGCCGGTTTTTTGCTGACGAAGCGGGCCAAGGGCGAGAGCGAATAAACCTCCCAAGCCAAGTAGAAGATGCGATGGCGGATCTCGCCATCGTCTTTCACTGGTCACCGGAAGACTGCGCCATGTTCAGCCTGCGCGAGCTAATGGAATGGCGCGAACGAGCGCGTAAGCGCAACACACCAACGGAAAGCGGGAACCAGCGTGGCGCGTAATCTTAGGTTGCAGGTAATTCTAAACGCCGTTGATCAGGCGACCCGACCGCTCCGGTCGATTGACCGCGCCTCCCAAGGCGCGTCTCAGGCCATGCGCGAAAATCGCGATCGCCTAAAGCAACTGCAAACCACCCAAAAAGACGTCAGCTCTTTTCGCAACCTCTCCCGGCAATCCACCAGCACCGCCACGGCACTACGCGAGCAACAAGAGCGCATTCGCCGCCTCTCCCAGCAAATGCGCTCCAACCAGGGCGACACCACAGCCCTCGCCACTGAACGCCAAAAGGCCATCGCCCAGGCCCGCAGGCTTACCCAACGTTACGACAATGAACGCCAACAGCTGCAACGGCTACGCACCTCGCTCAACAATAACGGGGTAAGCACCGCCCACCTCGCCCGTGATCAGCGTCGGCTTTCCAGCGATATACAACAAGCCAACACCGCGGTGGATGAACAACGTCACCGCTTAAAACGCCTGGCAGAACAGCAGCGCAACACAGCGCGGGCACGAGGCCAGTACGACCGCACCATGAACCTGCGCAACAGCATGGCCGGTACCGGCGCAGGCATGATGGCAAGTGGCGGTGCCGCGCTGTATGCAGGTGCACGGCTAATGGCCCCCGGGGTAGCGTGGGCCGAACAGATGAGCACGCTGCAGGCCGTGGGTCGCTTTACCGCAGAAGATGAGCGCTACCAGGCCCTACGCCAACAATCCCGCGACCTGGGCGGCTCCACCGCCTTTAGTGCCAGTGAAGTCGGTAGCGGCCAGGAGTTTCTACTTCGCGCCGGTATGAGCAGCGAGGCGATCCGCGCCTCCATGCGCGATGTACTCGACCTGGCGTTAGCTAATAACACCGAATTAGGCCGCGCAGCGGATATTGCCTCCAACATTGCCGGGACATTCAAAGTGGATATGGAAGCCGATGGCGCCATGGCCCGCGTCGCGGATATCCTCTCCGGCACGGCTAGCCGAGCCAACGTGAATCTGGAGATGCTCGGTGAAACCATGAAGTACCTGGGCGGTGCAGAAGATCTCAAGCTCACCATGGAACAAGCCGCCGCCATGTCGGGCATGCTTGGCAACATCGGCATTCAAGGCAGCCAATCGGGCACCACCATGCGCACCATGATGAACCGGCTCACTAACCCCGCCGCCAAGGGGGCCGCTGCCATTGAAAACATTGGACTGCAAGTAGCCGATGCCACCGGCAATATGCGCGCCATGCCCGAGATATTGCGTGATATCAGCCAGGCCACCGCCGACCTGGGCAACGTTGAACGTAAAGCCATCATGCAGGATATCTTCGGCGTAGAGGCAGGCTCGGGCATGGCGGAACTGGTGGATGCCATGGGTGGCGGCCAGCTAGACGCGATCATCAATGCCCTGGGCGATAACATGGGCGAAAACGCCCGCATGGCCAAAACCATGGCCGACAACATCGGTGGCGATCTCAAAGGGCTGCGCAGCGCCTGGGAAGAGGTGGGCATCTCCATCACCGATACTAACAACGGCCCGCTACGCGATCTTATCCAAAACGTGACCGCCATTACCCGTGGCGTCGGCCGCTGGATCAATGAAAACCCACGGCTGGCCGGTACCATCACCAGAGTGGCGGCTATTCTGGCGGTACTGGTAACCGCAGGTGGCATGCTAACGCTGATGCTCGCCTCCATTCTCGGCCCCATCGCTATGGTGCGGTTTGGTATGGCGATGGTCGGCCCGCAGATCCTTATGGCAGGTAAAGCCATGCTATGGCTGGGCGGTGTGTTCCGCACGGTGAGCATGTTCTTCCTCGCCAACCCCATAGGCATCGCCATTGCCGCGATCGCCGCCGCAGCCTACCTGATCTACCGCTACTGGGAGCCGATCAAAGCTTTTTTTCAAGGCCTGTGGCAGCAGGTAAAGGAGGCGTTCGATAACGGCATTAGCGGCGTAGCGCAGCTGCTGATGAACTGGTCACCGCTCGGCCTGCTTTACCAGGGCATTACCAGCGCGCTCACCGCATTGGGCGTCGAGATCCCCACCCAGTTCCGCTCACTCGGCAGCGCGATGGTGGACGGCCTGATTGGCGGGCTAACCGGCAAGCTGGGCGAGCTGCGCGACCGCGTGACGGGCATGGCAGGTAACGTGCGCGGCTGGTTCGCCAATGTGCTGGATATCAACAGCCCTTCGCGGGTATTCACCCAGCTAGGCGGCTACACCGTAGATGGCCTAAACAAAGGGTTAGATGCCCAGCGCAACGAACCCGCCAGGCGTATTCAGGATATCGCCCGCCGCGTTACCCGCGCAGGCGCCGGGTTAGCGTTAGGTGCTGCTGCGCTACCCGCAGCGGCGATGCCCCACATCGAACATCAGGCACCTATCCAGTTCGATACCCGCCCACCGCTCAGCGCGCCCAGCACACAGGCTGGCGGCGGGATTACGATCGAAGGCGGCATCAATATCCACGTCACCCCCGCCCCCGGCATGAATGAACAGCAGTTGGCCAAATACGTCGCCCAGGAAGTACAGCGCGCCCTGGCCAACGCCCAGCGTGATGCCCAAGCGCGGCGGCGCTCATCACTGCGCGACCTCGACTAACCGGAGCTCTTAAAATGTTAATGGCCCTTGGCATGTTCGTGTTTGAAACCCGCACACTGCCCTACCAGGAACTCAAGCGCATTACCGAATGGCGGCACCCCAGCCAATCCCGCGTGGGGGAACGGCCCGCTTATCAGTTTGCTGGCCCAGGCACCGATAGCATTACGTTAACCGGCACCCTGCTGCCCAGCTTTACCGGTGGGCGATTCAACCTGGACCAGATCCGAGAGATGGCCAACCAGGGCAACGCCTGGCCACTGATCGAAGGCACCGGCCGCCTATACGGCCTGTGGGTCGTTACCCGCGTAGAGGAAACCTCCAGCGTCTTCTTTCGTGACGGCGCCGCCGAAAAAATCGAATTTATCCTTACGCTAGAACACGTCGACGACGAACGCACCGGCCTGATTGGCAGCTTGGTGGTACCCGCCATTGCACGCCTGGCCGGGGGGTATGTGTGAACGTTAACCAGCGCTACCCACGCCCAAGCTACCGCATTACGCTAAGCGGCACCGACATCACCCCACGCATTAATGGCCGCTTAATCAGCCTCACCCTACGTGAACAACGCGGCCTGGAAGCCGACCAGCTGGATATCACCCTGGCCGATCACGATGGCCAACTGGCCATTCCCCCAAACGGCGCCGAGCTGCACGTATCGTTTGGTTGGCAGGATGAAGGGCTAATTGATAAAGGGAGCTTTACGGTAGATGAAGTACAGCACAGCGGCACACCCGACCAACTCACCATCCGCGCCCGCTCGGCAGATATGCGCGGCCAACTACCCGGCAAGCGCACCCAGAGCTGGCATGATCTAACGCTTGGGGAGATCGTCCGCACCATCGCCGGCCGCAATAATTTAGAGCCAGTGGTAGCCGCAGCGCTCAACGGCATCCGCATTGGCCATATCGACCAAACGGAAGAATCGGATTTGAATTTTCTCACCCGCCTGGGCGAACGATACGATGCCATTGCCGCCATCAAAGCCGGGCGCCTGCTGTTCACCGTAGCGGGCGAAGGCCTCACCGCCAGCGGCCAAGCCATGCCCGCCATTACCCTCACCCGCCGCGACGGTGACCAGCACCGCTACAGCGTTACCGATCGCGACGCTTACGATGGCGTAAAAGCCTACTGGAATGACACAAGAGGCGCAGAACGCAAAACCGTACTAGCAGGCAGCGGCGACAACGCCAAACAGCTACGCCCCACTTACGCCACCGAAGCCGACGCCAGCGCCGAATGGCAACGCATTCAACGTGGGCTAGCAGAATTTGAGCTAACGCTCTCCCTCGGCCGAGCAGACATACTGCCCGAAACACCGCTAACGCTTGCAGGCTACAAGCCCCAAATTGATGCCACTGCCTGGCTGGTGAGCGAGGTCACGCACTCGCTGAATGATGGTGGGTTTGGGACGCAAGTGAAGTGTGAGGTGAAAGGCAATTAGCAGCACTGGGGTTATCAGGGTTATAAAATTTGACCTAAAAAACTATCAGAGTTATAGTAACCCCACACTTATATGACAGGGGCAGGAGGTGGATAGCAGAGCACTGATAAAAGAACTGAAGAAGGATGGATGGGAGCTGGTCAGAGTTAACGGCAGCCACCACCACTTCAGGCACCCCGCCAAGCCCGGTACGGTAACCGTGCCACATCCTAAAAAGGATTTAAAAACAGGGCTGGTAAGGGGAATCAGAAAAAGCGCTGGCCTCTTATGAGGCCAGCCACTGCTGCCCCACACCAAAGGAGATCACGAATGTTGTTTCCCATTGCCATTGAACGCGGTGACGAGCAGCACGCCTATGGTGTGGCTGTTCCCGACCTACCCGGCTGCCATTCAGCAGGCGATACGTTTGAAGAAGCCATGACCAACGTGAAAGAAGCGATCGAAGGATGGCTGGAAGTCGCCGTGGATTACGGCGACCCTATACCGGAAGCCACCAGCATCGAAAATCATATGGACAACCCAGATTACGAGGGCTGGATCTGGGCCGTGGTCGATATCGACCTCACCCCGTACCTAGGCAAAAGCCACAAGATCAACGTTACCCTGCCCGATCTACTGGTTAAGCAGATTGATGACTTTGTGGCCAGCCACCCAGGCGACAAAACCCGCTCCGGCTTTCTGTCGCGTGTCGCCATGGCCGAACTGGCTAGGGCACGCAAAGGCGCTTAGTTACGCCTACCACAAGCCCCGGCCACTCCATGGCCAGGGCTTGGTTGCCTACGGTTTTAATCGAAACAACCACCAAAATGACACCTTTCGTGACGGATATCCCTTGCGCTGTTCACTTAAAGTGTCAGACTATAGATATGTATAACAGAGTGAAATACATCAAAAGACATGGAATAATCCGTGTCCCGATGGTTCACAAAGGCTGCAAAAGGAGGCCAAGACCATGAAGACATTATCTTCACGCCGTCAGCGTCTGCTACGCGCCGTTGGTAGTCTTATCGACATCCAGCCCAGTACTAACTATCGTGATTTGATAGACGCTCATAAAACTGATCTTGATCGTCTCAGCTCTGACTGGGATCGTATTGGCAAAGACATGGAACGCGCTGTTGAACGATATGACCAAACCTTCATCAAGCCAACAACCCGCCAGCGGGTCGCAGAAGTCTGATCAAACAGATCACGACAGCGAGCAAATCCCCCCTTCTCAAGATCTTGGAGCGGATCAGGAAACTGATTCGCCCGAAGACCAGAAAGAGCTAGCCCAGCTTGGCACTCTGCTAAGCAAGGAAGACTTGTCAGATGAAGAGCAACAGGCACTAACCCAGCTATTACAACGCCATAAAACAGACGTGGCAGTTGCCATTAGCCGCCGCACAACCGCCGCTTTTCAAGGGCCGCTCCCACCGCCCAGTATCCTACGTGGTTATGAAGATATTGTACCTGGCTCAGCAGCCAAAATTATTGACTGGGCGGATAGCGAACGCGAACACCGCCACCGCACAGAAACGACCATAGTCCGCGCTGAAACCACCCGTGATTTACGCGGGCAAATATTAGCCGCCATTGTGGCTTTAGCGGGTTTTGGCATAGCAGGGTTAGCACTGCTGCTAGATCATGCGGGTGTTGCTGCGCTTATTACAGCCATGGACATAGGTGGCATGGTAGCCGCCTTCATCTACGGCCGCCGCAACACGGAAGAGTGAGCCGTCACTGTTTAAGCACCAAGCGCTAATTACCAAAAATCCCCAGCCATACCACATGGCCAGGGATTTTTATTGCCGCAACCTTCTGGCGAAGCCATCAGCCACGCGTGCTATTAGGCGACACCATCACTATGACAACTATTAGCTCAGTTTAATGTAAGCCATCGTCGATAGAATTTGTAAGAAATAACCTACACCGCCCAGCACCGTGCCTGCCTAACCACCACACCTTTGAACTGCTGCACATTGACGAAATATCCCTGCCCGCCTTCCGGGGGCAGCAACCGACAACGGCTGCCCACTCTGTGGGCTTTGAATAAACGGTACTCCCCTTCCACCTCCGCCACTACCAAATCGGCGTGGCCGAACGATCGCGCTTCATCCACCACCAGCACATCACCCTCCATCCATGGCCCGCCTGGGCGCGCCTCCTCGCTTACTTCCACCAGAAAGCAGCTGGGCGGAAATTTTCGGCTATCCATTTCGGCCACCGCTGGGTGCTCCACGCCCACTACTGCTGGCCCCAAGTAGGTCACTCTCATGCTCTTACCCCGTGCTTGCTCCACATTAAGCGACGTACATTAGCGTTTGCCTGTCGCTTTCCTTGGGGCTAATACTGTATAAACAAACAGCATTTAACAAGGGTTATGGTGACAACATGATTGGCTTGGTGGACTGCAATAACTTCTACGTTAGCTGCGAACGGGTGTTCAATCCCAAGCTGATCGGGCGTCCGGTGGGCATTATGTCTAATAACGATGGCTGTATTATCGCCCGATCGGAAGAGCTGAAAGCGCTGGGTATCGAGATGGGCACGCCGGCCCACAAGGTGCGTCACCTGGTCGAGCGTGGCGAGATCGTATTGCACTCCTCCAACTACGAGCTTTACGGCGACATGTCTCACCGGGCGCAAGTTCTCGGTCAACATGGAGCGCACAGTGCTGGAGCTGCGCGGTATCAGTTGCCTGGAAATGAACGACTTCAACGAACCGCGAAAACGCATCATGACTAGTCGCTCCTTTGGTCGCCCCACGCCACACCTGCGCGATCTACAAGGCGCTGTTCGACAACACGCCCAACGGGGCGCTGAAAAACTACGCGAGCAAAAAAGCCTAGCCCGCGCCGTGCTGGTGTTTCTCAAAACCGACCGCTTCCGGCCCGACCTGCCCCAATACTCCCCCAGCCTGGCAGTGGAAATGGAGCGCCCGAGCCAGGACACCCGCGACATACTCCACGCCGCCCAGGAAGCACTGTGCAAGATCTACCGGCCAAAGTACGGCTATAAGAAAGCGGGCGTGATGCTGATCGATCTTATCGACGAGAACCGCCAACAGCTCAGCTTAATGGACACACCGCAAACGGAAGAGGAACGCCAACGCAGCCAAAAGCTGATGACCACCATGGACGCACTGAACGAAAAGATGGGCAAGGGAACGGTACGCCTGGGCCTACCAGAAAAGAACGCCCCCTGGCACCTACGCTGCGCGAACCGAAGCCCGCGCTACACGACGAACTGGGATGAGTTGATGGTTGCGCATGCCAAATAGCGTCGGGTCGTGCCACAATCAAAATACTTAAGAAATACTAAAAAGGTGTGGAATGGCAAAGAACAAGCCCTGGTCTCGGGATGAGCTAATCCTGGCGTTGAGCCTGTAGAAAAACCCCGCTGACGGCTAAGTTTTGGTAGGATCGAGAAAACAGACGAGGAGTGGTCAGCATGCCGCGCTTCAAGCCTTATAACCACGATCAAAATGCCATGGTGGTGAT
>NZ_JALPZO010000121.1 GCF_023507745.1 Vreelandella olivaria
ACCAAAAGACCGACAGCTTCTTCGGCACGAGCTTCTACACGCTGGATGTCTCGGGCCAGCATCCGCTGATCACAAGAAAAGTCGTGCAGTTGAATAACGACTATATCCATCAGGTCATTGATGTGTATCACGTCTGATACGTTCTCATAAGACAGGGATGTCACTTATTGCAATAACCATGCAGCCAAAAACAATTTAATAACAACGAAGCCCTGGTAACTACACAATGAAAACATTTAACAAGTTCTCCCTGGCCGCACTATTGAGTGCGACCACTCTGGTATCAACAACAAACGTAATAGCCAATGATGATCCAGTGAAGCTGGGCCTGATGTTGCCTTATTCCGGCACTTACACGGCGCTTGGTGAAGCCATCACGAATGGCCTGAAGCTTGCCATTGAACAGGAAGGCGGCCAGTTGGGTGGCCGTGAAGTGGAGTACATCCTACTGGATTCAGAGGCTGATCCCTCCAAAGCGCCACAAAATATGAGCCGTCTCGTTAATCGGGACGAAGTTGATTTCGTTATCGGGCCAGTGCACTCCGGTGTGGCAATGGGCATGCTGCGAGTTGCCCAACAGACCGGTGCGATAATGATCATTCCGAATGCGGGGCTGGGGGCCGCGACGAATGAGCTGTGCATGCCAAACGTTTTCCGTACCTCGTTCAGCATGTGGCAAGACAGCTATCCAATGGGCAAGGTGGCCTACGACCAGGGGCATCGCAGGGTAGTGACCATCACATGGGACTACGCGGGTGGAAAAGAAGACCTTGCCGGGTTTGAAGAGGCCTTTACCGCTGAGGGTGGTGAGATCATCGAACAAATCCTGGTGCCGTTCCCCAGTACTGAATTCCAAAGTTATCTGACTCAAATTGCCAGCCTTTCACCAGACGCTGTTTACACCTTCTTTGCTGGCGGGGGCGGTGTGGGGTTTGTGCGGGATTATGCGTCGGCAGGCTTGAACGAGAGTATACCGCTGTTAGGCTCGGGATTTCTTACCGAAGGTAATTTGGCCGCGTTAGGCAATGCAGGCGAGGGCGTGATGACCACGCTGCACTATGCAGAAACGCTTGAGAACGAGGCGAACCAGGCATTTGTTGCCGCCTATGAAAGTGCTTACGGTGAAATGCCTGATACCTATGCGGTACAAGGCTACGATACGGGCATGATGCTGGTTCAAGCGCTCTCTGTATTAGGTGGAGATACGTCAGACCAGGAACGGTTGATAGATGTATTAGCCAATGTTCAGTTGGAAAGTCCACGTGGCCCTTTGAGTTTTTCTGATTCCCACCACCCCATTCAAAATATCTACCTGCGCGAGATACGAGACGGTAAGCACGAAGTAGTCGCTATCGCTGCCGAGAATCTAGAAGTACCCGATGAAGCCTGCCAGATGTAACGGCGTCTTTAAGCTCTCTGGGGCGGGTATGGCTCGCCCCTCATGATGATTCTCGGAGGGGCCTTATGGATCTCGCATTTTTCAGCGTGCAGCTGCTTAACGGCCTGCAGTATGGCCTGCTGCTCTTTTTGATTGCCAGTGGCTTGACCTTGATCTTCGGCATTATGGGGATCATCAATCTGGCGCACGGCGCCATGTATATGATTGGTGCTTACCTGGTCTATGACCTGACCATGCGGCTGGGTAATTTTTGGCTGGCCATTGTGATTGCTATTCCAATTGCGACGGCACTGGGGCTGGTTATCGAGCGTCTGTTTCTTGATACGCTTTACAAGCGCGACCACCTTTATCAGGTCCTGCTGACCTTTGGCATGATTTTAGTGCTCAACGAAGCGCAGCGCATTATTTGGGGCGGCAATGTGCACAGCGTACCCATACCTGCACCGTTTGATTCCAGCATTCAACTGACTGACAACCTTCGCTATTCGGTTTACCGGCTGTTTGTGATGGGTGTCTGTTTGGTTTTGGCTGGAATCATTTATTGGGTGATCCGCCATACCCGTCTGGGCATCGTCATCCGCGCAGGAGCGGTCAATCGCGACATGGTGGAAGGCTTAGGCATCAATGTACGCACCCTCTTTACGCTGATTTTCAGTGCTGGGGTTGCGTTAACCGCCTTTGCCGGGATGATCGCCGCACCGCTGACGTCTATCGCCCCTGGCATGGGCGACAGCATTCTTATTACGTGTTTTGTGGTCGTGGTCATCGGTGGTATCGGTTCTATTAAAGGAGCATTTTGGGGCGCCATTATTATTGGTATGGCCACCACATTTGGTTCCGTACTGATACCGAGTCTCGCCAGTATGGTGATCTATCTGATTATGGCGGCGGTGTTGTTAGTGAAACCACGCGGCCTGTTCGCGTGAGGAGAATAAAAATGTTGCATAGATATCCCAAGCGCGTCGCGATCATCATGCTGGTATTGACAGCTTTAGTGGCAACTTTTCCTCTGTGGGGAGAGGCTGTTTTTGGTAGCCAAGCCAATTTTATGTTGGAAAAACTGACCTTCATGCTGATCCTTGCATTGTTTGCAATGAGCCTGGATCTGCTGGTGGGCGTTGTGGGCTTGGTAAGCCTGGGCCATGCGCTGTTCTTCGGTCTGGGGGCTTATACACTGGCATGGGCCAGCCCCGACTTTAGTCCCGCGTCAATGTGGTGGATGCTGCCTTTGGTGATGGGCATCTCTGCCCTTGTCGGATTGTTAATCGGCGTGCTGGTGATCCGCACTAAAGGCATCTTCTTTATTATGACGACCCTGGCGTTTGGCCAGATGCTTTATTACTTCGTTAGCACCTCCCGGTTTGCGGGTGGAACCGACGGGGTGTTCATTATGTTCCGGCCAAGTTTGGCGATAGGGGAAAACACATTGTTGGACCTTGATAACCCCTACAGCTTTTTTTACTTCTGCCTGGGTATGCTGCTGATCGGTTATCTCTTCTTACGCTGGCTGACACGTTCGTACTTCGGACAGGTGCTCGACGGTATTCATGACAATGAGCACCGTATGCAGGCATTAGGCTACGCAACCGGTGGTTATAAACTGATCGCTTTTGTCATCTCAGGCGTCATGGCGTCCATCGCCGGTATGTTAGCAGCCATGCAGTATGGCTTTGCAAACCCGTCCCAACTTGGCTGGCACACCTCGGGTGAGGTGTTAATGATGCTGATTTTTGGGGGAATGGGGACTATTTTTGGCCCTATTCTAGGTGCCTTTGCCTACGAGATTCTGCTCTTTACCTACGAGCATATGACGGCTCACTGGCCGATACTGATGGGGCTGACCATCATTGCCGCTGTATTAGTGCTGCCGCGTGGTATTGCGGGTTTGATTATCTCACCCCCCTGGCAACGCAAGCCTCAAACGACAGCTGAAACCCTACCTGAAGAGGCAAATGTGTCTGCCACTGCTCAACCCGTCACCCAAAGTAAGGAGGGCTGAGTGATGCGCAATGAAATCATATTAGCCACTCATGGATTAACCCGCTGTTTCGGTGGTTTAGTGGCGGTCAACGACGTTACTTTTGATATTAAGATCAATGAAATACACGCTATTTTAGGCCCTAATGGGGCTGGTAAAAGCACTCTGATTAATTTGCTCTCCGGTGAAATTCCACCTTCTGAAGGCCAGGTGCTTTATCGCAGTCAGCCGATTCAGGGCAAAAGCGCGCGGCAGATAGCGCGTATGGGGATTGGCCGCAGTCATCAGAAGACCAACATTTTTCCACGTCTTAATTGCCTGCAGAACTGTGAGCTTGCTGCGCGTATACATATGGGCGGCGTTTTTGGCAGTTGGCGCTCCCGCCACCAGGCTCGCGAGGTAAGTGAGCGAGCGCTGGAGTCGTTGCACACCTGCCAATTAACTCACCGGGCTTATACGGCAGCCGCTGATATGAGCTATGGCGAGCAGCGCCAACTGCAGATCGCTATGGTGCTGGCGACGGCGCCTTCACTCATGCTGCTTGATGAGCCGATGGCGGGTATGGGGCGTGAAGAGACGGCTCAAGTAACCGAGTTGCTTGCCAGCCTGACGGACCGGTACACGCTGGTACTGATTGAGCACGATATGGACTCAGTGTTTCGTCTGGCCGATCGCATCACCGTGATGGTTGATGGCTGTGTCTTGGAGAGTGGTCCGGCTGAACAGATACGCACCAGCGATAAGGTACGCGATGTCTACCTGGGGCGTCATGATGAAGAGGCAACCGCATGACTGCAGAGAAATCGATGACTCCCTTAATTGATGCGCGTGGACTGCATACTTACTACGGTGAGAGCCATATTCTGCATGGCGTGAATCTGACGCTGATGCCTGGTGAGACGCTAAGCCTGTTGGGGCGTAACGGAATGGGTAAGACTACCACGCTGAAGTCGATACTCGGCTTTGTTCCTCCGCGCCGTGGCGAGGTCTTTATTAAAGGCATCCCCGCAACGAAACGACGCCCTTGGCAACTGATTCGTCAAGGGATTGGTTACGTGCCGGAAGGGCGTGGCATTTTTCCTGGTATCAGTGTGCGTGAGCATCTCATTATGGCCGCGCGTCCTAACGAGCGAGGAGAAACCCCGTGGACGCTAGAGCGTGTTTTGGATACGTTCCCCCGGTTGGGCCAACGTATCAATCATGATGGCTCCTTCCTTTCGGGCGGTGAGCAGCAGATGCTCTCTATTGGCCGAGCACTCACCACGAATCCTGATCTGATGATTCTTGATGAGGCTACGGAAGGTCTCGCGCCACTGATTCGAGACGAGATTTGGAAGATCGTCCGTGAGATTAAGGCGACCGGTATTTCTACCATTATTGTCGATAAAAATATCGATAACCTGCTGGGTATCGCTGAAAAACATCTGTTACTGGTTAAGGGTGAAGTGGTCTATAGCGGTGATTCGCAAGGGCTAAAAAGCGACCCTACCATTCTGGAAACCTATCTTGGCGTCGCCTAATACAACGTCGGCAAGGATTAACGGCTAAATTCAACGACATTGGGAATGTGTTGCATGCAGTTTCATAAGCAGTTTCAAAAGGACCTGTCGATTCCCGCGGTCACCGCTGGCTTTGTGGCAGTGTTGGTCTCGTACTCTGGCCCACTCGCCATCTTTTTCCAGGCGGCTCTGAGCGCCGAAATATCGAATGCGATGATGACGTCCTGGGTCTGGGGTATCTCCATCGGTGCCGCCATCTCGGGGATATTACTTAGCCTATGGTTAAAAGTGCCGGTGGTGACCGCCTGGTCAGCGCCCGGCACTGCACTCTTAGTGACCCTGTTTCCAGGGTTGTCACTCAATGAAGCAGTGGGCGCCTACCTAACGGCCGCGGTGATTATTTTTATTATCGGTATCACAGGCTCTTTTGACCGCATCATTCAGATGATTCCACCAGGCATTGCCAGTGCAATGATGGCAGGCATTCTCTTCCAATTTGGCGTGGGTGTCTTTGTCTCCCTGGAGAGCGTGCCTGCGCTGGCGATTGGTATGATTATCGCTTATCTCGTCTTTAAGCGATTAACTCCGCGCTATAGTCTGGTGCTGTTGCTGGTCACTGGTGTCACCTTAGCGGTTGGTTTGGAAGGCGCCAGCTTGGAGGGCGTTTCTCTTCAGCTTGCCGAGCCACAGTTCATCCGCCCGGAGTGGACATGGAACGCGACCTTGAGCCTGGCTATTCCACTCGTGCTGGTCAGCCTGACGGGGCAGTTTTTACCTGGCATGGCAATTCTGCGCACAGCTGGCTACACAACCCCGGCCAAACCGATTGTTACTGTGGCGGGTCTGACGTCGTTTATCACGGCCTTTTTCGGAGGCATCACCACGGTGATCGCAGCGATTACCGCAGCAATCTGCACCAGCAAAGAAGCACACGAAGACCCTGGCAAGCGCTATGTTGCGGGTGTGGCGAACGGAGTCTTCTACCTGATTGGCGGTACCTTTGCCGGTACCATTGTGGCGCTATTTACCTCGCTACCTGGGGAGTTCGTTGCAATATTGGCAGGGTTGGCGCTGATTGGGGCCATCATCAGCAATATCAGTGCGTTTGCTGCCGAAAAGAGCCACCTGGAAGCCTCTGTGATGACGTTCATTGCCACCGCATCGGGCGTCACTTTTTTAGGGCTCGGTTCCGCCTTTTGGGGAGTGGTTGTGGGGGCGCTGGCTTATCACCTTCTGCACCGGCGTTTTCCCTCACTTAAGCGTAAAAACCAATAACAAGAGTAACGACTGTCGTGTGAGTCATGAAGAGCCGTTGCCTCGTGGCGGTTCTTTGGTCTGACATAATGCTAGGGGTAGCGTCCAGTGCGGCGGTTTTCGACGAGGACTTCCAAAATAGTATTGGCTTCCTGCATGATGGGAGAAGGCTTTTCGCCGCGCCGTCGGCTGCAGACCACCGGTGAAGTAATACTCTTATCTGCCAGGGCGACGTAGGTAATGCCATCGCGCTGGACGCGTTTTACCTGCTCAGGAACCAGCGTAATGCCAATGCCTGAAGCCACAAGGCTAAGTGCTGTCTGAACCTCGTTAGCCTCCTGCACCACATCGACCTTTAAGCTTTGGCGGCGGAAAATACCCAGTACCATATCGGCGAGGCTAGGGCGTGGTTTGGCGGGGAAAAGAATCAGGGGATAGCGAGCCAGCTCTTCGCAGCTGGGGGTGGTGCCTTCTAGCGGATGACCACAAGGTAAAGCGGCAATTAATGGTTCATCGAAGAGAATCTCTTGTTCAACATCCGGGTCATCAATGCGTAAACGCCCGAAGCCCATGTCGATGCGGCCTGCTTTAAGGGCTTGAATTTGTTGTACCGTTGTCAGCTCTGCCAGTGCAAGTTCAACGTTGTCCATTTGGCGTAAGTCACGCACCAGCATTGGAAGCTGCCCGTAAAATACGGAAGGTACAAAGCCAATGCCGAATAGCGCACGTTTGCTGCGCGCCATGCGCCGTGTCGCCTCAATGGTGGCCTCCGCTTTTTCCAATATCTGTAGAGCGTGTTGTTGGAAAAACACACCGGAAGGGGTTAGGCGTAATCCCCGGGAACTTCGCTCAAACAGCTCGGCACCCACTTCTTGTTCTAATTGCTTAATCTGGCGTGATAATGGAGGCTGCGACATATGTAAACGTTCTGCAGCGCAAGTAAAATTAAGCTCTTCTGCAACAATACAGAAGTATCTGAGGTGGCGTAGTTCCATGATACCTCCAGGGTATAATTGGCTGCTAAAAGGGTATTGGATTTGTCATTCCATTGCTTTCAAGCTGGCAACATTCTGATGTTATTAACATTGTTTAACGCGACGTTTGTCCCGGTATCTTTTTGCAATGTATTCCGGGTCTTTTTAGGTCAGTTAAATAAGCGTTACAACGCTACCAGTATTTAGACGTTTTAAAGCTAAATATTGTCTAAGACTTTAGTAACAAAGACACAATTAAGAGGAGTGAATCAGCTATGTACACGCGCATTCTAGTTCCAGTCGATGGCTCTGAACATGCTAAACAAGCTTTGTTAGTCGCTTGTAAACTGCTGAGTAAAAATGCATCAACACTTTATTTGTTGCATATACCTGAGGCACTTACATATACAACTACGCTGGTATGGGGTGTTGGTGCTGTGAATGCTGAAGCCACTCTCTCTGAGCGTGAGAAAGCGGGCGAGCAGATGCTGATGCAGGCGGCTAAGGCAGCGCAAGAGCAAGGTGCGCAACAGGTTGAAGTAAAACTTACCCAAGGTGATCCGGTGCGGGTGATTCTCGATACCGCCAATGAGATTGGCGTCGATACGATTGTGATGGGCAGCCGGGGACTAAGCGATTGGGGGGGCGTTGTTATTGGCAGTGTTTCCCACAAGGTAAGCCACCTGGCGAAATGCCATGTCATCACCGTGAGGCAATAGCCTGGTTAGTTGCCGGGCTATGGGGGTATCGGTTATTAGGCAAGTGGACACAAAAAAAGGCAGATCAGTAAGTAACTGATCTGCCTTTCAAAATATTGGTAGCGGGGACCGGATTTGAACCGATGACCTTCGGGTTATGAGCCCGACGAGCTACCAAACTGCTCCACCCCGCATCAACGTGTGGCGTATTCTACGCATTTTTGACGGCAAGTCAACCCTTAAGATAAACGTTGCTGTGCTAGTAGAACGCTTCATCGTGCTGCAACATTGAGAGAGTAAAGCTATGCTTTCAATAGAGACAATAAAAAGCTTACGGTTCAGTATGTCGCACGATACAAGCGGGGTACTGTTAGTGATAGCAGCGCTAAGGCGCCTTTTCAAGAGTGGCTTACGACGCCATAACAGTGCTTACAGTCCAAGCCGCTTGTCATATCAGGGAGGTAATCAATGGTCAATCAAGCCCCCGTCGCCTGGGTAACTGGTGGAACTGGAGGAATCGGAACAGCAATTTGTCGCTCGTTGGCGGATGCGGGTCATTTTGTCGTGGCGGGATATCGTAATCCCGACAAGGCTAAAGCCTGGCTGGAAACCCAGCAAGTCGACGGCTACAGCAACATCGCGCTATCGGGTGTTGACCTTTCCGACCACAATGCCTGCCTTGAAGGAGCCCAGGACATTCAAGAGAAATATGGGCCAATCAGTGTGTTGGTCAATTGTGCTGGCATTACGCGTGATGGCACGATGAAAAAGATGTCGTATGAACAGTGGTATGAAGTCATCGACACCAATCTCAATAGTGTCTTTAATACCTGCCGCAGCGTTATCGAAATAATGCTGGAGCATGGTTACGGGCGAATTATTAATATTTCATCCATCAATGGCCGTAAAGGGCAGTTTGGTCAAGTGAACTATTCGGCTGCCAAAGCCGGGATGCATGGGTTGACGATGTCGCTTGCTCAGGAGACGGCAACCAAAGGTATTACGGTTAATACCGTTTCGCCGGGCTACATTGCCACCGATATGATTATGAAAATTCCCGAGCAGGTCAGGGAAGCCATACGTGAAACCATTCCTGTGAAACGTTACGGCACGCCGGAGGAGATTGGTCGCTTAGTGACGTTCCTGGCGGATAAGGAATCCGGGTTTATTACTGGCGCCAATATTGATATCAACGGTGGCCAGTTCATGGGATAAAGGTTGCACTCTGAGGCAACGTTAACGAGTTTCATCCCTATGAGAAGAGATGCAAACGGGAGGCTAGGTGCCTCCCGCTGCCGTTGGGGGATATTGGCGCAATCAGGGTTGTGGTACCTGTGCCAAACGGCTTAGTAAGCTATCCAGTTCATCCACTTCCTTTTCCCACAGTGCAGTGGGCAGTGGGCCCAGGGCCAGAAGTGATGCCAGGATATCAACAATTTCATCAGCCCGACTGCGCTCGCTACGCAGCCCCTCGTTTAAGCGCTCTACCTGAATTGCCAGCCGTAATGGCTCATCACGCTGTTTTACGCTGCCGAGTGCCAGAAGAGAAAGATGTACCCGCATGCGTGCAAGATCATCCTCCAGTGCCCTCGTTTGTTCAGCAGTGAGTGGCATGGGGGTGGTCAGACGATTGTGATTGCGTTGCTGATGAGCATCGATAAAGGCAGCAGGCAATGCTTCAGCGGCATCCACGCTCTGTGCGGTTCCACCTGCCAGGGCTTGCTGGTCAGCGGCGAGGTGAGCGTTTACGGTTGATAAAATGGCGTGCCACTGTTGTACCGTATCCGCGACGGCCAGTCGGCTTAAGCGTTCTCGCCTGGTACGCACAATACCGCTTAGGCGCCGTTGCATACCATCGCTGCGCCGGTTGCGTGGGAGAGGCTCTAGCTGGTTGACTTGCCTGAGATATTCATCGAGCGTGGCAGACTCGCTGGCCTGGGTGGGCTGCCAGCTATCCATTTGCTCAATGAGCGCCTGCATATCGTCCATTTGCTGCTGCTGACGCGCTGCCTGCTCGCTTTTATGCGCATCACGTTGGGCAAATAGTTGATCGCAGGCATGGCGAAAGGTCTTCCATAATATTTGCTCTTCTCCTTTGGGAGCCCGACCGAGTTGGCGCCACTGCTGCTGCAATTGCTTGGTTTGTGCAATACGCTTCGCGAGTGGCTGTTCCGTATCGTTTTGCAGTATCTGCACTTGCTCAATCAGCGCACGTTTTTGATGACTAATTTGCTCGGCGCGTTGGTCAATGAGTGCTTGCAGGCGGTGGCGAATTTTGCCAAAACGCCTGCCCACCGTTTCGGACTGTTCACGGGGAACCGGGCTGTAGTGGCGCCATTGTTGGCGAGCCTTGTCGCGGATTTCCCGCAGCATGTCGGGGTCGGCATCGTCAGCGGGCTGGTCAAGCAGAGATTCCAGTTGTTCACAAAGAAGCTCACGGCTGCGCAGATTCTCTTCACGCTCTTGATTGAGCTGCTCGCGCCAGGGCACCAGGCGTGCATGAATACGGTCCGAAGCGGCGCGGAAACGTGCTGATTGTTCACGGTTTGCGGCGGCATCGCCAAGGGCTTTCCACTCTTTGACTAACTGGCGGTGGTGGCGATCAACTGCCGCGTCGGCCATGTGCTGATCATCTGCCAGCGCCTCAATACTGGCGCACAGCTGCTCACGTTTGGGGCCTGCTACAAATCCCCGCCAGTCGCGTAGTTCCGCCAGCCGTGCTCCGAGATGCTTAAGACGCGCTTTATGGGGTTTGGCGTCTGGCGTGGTGAGTGCTTCAAGCGAAGGTTTAAGGCGTTGGTGCAGGCGGCTGGCACTTTTAAACTCCCCTCGCTCTAACAGATGCTCAAAATTATCAAGCTCTGCGCTAAAGGAGCTAAGGGAAGAGGACTGTTGCGGTACTTCCGTGACGTCAACGCTGAGCACTGCCTGGGAGCGTTTTAAAAGCGCAGGAAGGGCTAACTCCGTTGGCCAGGAGCACTGCTTCATCAGTGCGGTGATGGTGGGGTAGTCATGATGGGCCAGGGCGTTTTCAAGCGGTGTTTCAATTGTTTGCCAGCGTTGCCAGGCTTCCATACAGCGCTCATAACTGGCCAGTGCCTGTGAGTAACGTTGTTGCATTGGCTCGCTGGGAGGGTGTTGATCTGACAGCGACTGCCAGCGTTGACCCAGAAGTTGGCGTTGTGCATGCAGGCTGTCGATATCCTGAACGGTTAATTCCGCAGCATGGGACAAGCCGTTCAGCGTTTCTTCTAATCCTTCCAGCAATTTATCACGGCTGCTCTCTACCTCTGCGCGCCGCACCAGACTTTGCTGATGTGCCTGTTCCCTGGCTTCATGGTCATGGAGCGTTTTGCGACAGCCCCGCATCGCCTGGTGGAAGCGCTGCTCCTGCTCAACACTGGGAGGGTGGCTCAGGTTCTGCCACTCGCGCTCCAAGTGGCGGAAACGCCCACCATAGAGTGGCTCCCAGGGGGCTTTAGCATGCTGCTCCAACTGGCTTAAGAGGTGCTCACGTTGTGATTGCTGTTGATGAAGCCACTCGGCATCATTACGCAGCTGGGTTAGTTTTTCCCGAGCCAAACGCATTACCTGCCGATCCCGGCGCGCCTCCTTTAGCAGCCGCTTGAGGCTCTCTTCGTCTTCAATGCGCTGAGCTGCCTGGTGGCGTACGGCGGCCACACCGTTGTGGCAGGCCTGGTGGATCAAGTCGTTGTCATTGCTTAGTTGTTCGAGGGCGGATAGACGCAGGTTGAGATTGTCTCCTTGCTGAGCAATAGCGTTTAGTAGCCGGGGTTCCGACAACTCAGCTACCATCTCCTGGCGCTGGCGCAGGTCTATATGGCCTTCTGCACCGGTCAAACGCTGGCAGATTGCGTTAAACCATGCCTCATTTTTCGGGTATCTCGCATAGCCATCCAAAAGCCCGGTGATATCGTCCAGGGCTAACAGAGCTGCCAGTTGGATATTGCTATCACTATCCTGAGCCAAGGCGGTTAACGCATCCCGCTGTTCTGGTTGTTGTGGGTCTAGCTGATTGAGTGCCTTACGCCGCACCTCGGGATCGGGGTGTTGCCACCGAGGAGCGAACAGGCGTCTTAACAGTCCGTGCATTGATCATCCTGCTGAGAGGTGCGTAGCGTGAAAAAAATCAGTCGTCGGTGTATCAGCAGTTGCAGTCACCGGCGCTGTCGCTTAGCTTTGCAATATGCGTTGCGATTAATGATGGTGCTTTACAACGCAAGGCGCGAGATTGCGCTACCTTATATCTTACCTGAACATGACATGGAGTTCGGCCATGAGCCTCAATGCCGATAGTGCCGACATAGCCTTCACCTTCAAGGGCGGCATGCTGCCAATGACCGTCATGGAGTTAAGCAGTGCTGACCCTGAGCATATACGGCGTCAGCTGGCTGGCAAATTATCGCAATCCCCCGCTTTCTTTCAGCATACACCGGTTGTGCTGAGCGTGGAAAAACTCGATGAGCCTCACCTGGCGCTGGAGCGCATTTGTGCTGTGTGCCGTGACCACAAACTGCTGCCCGTGGCGGTACGCGGGGGTGCTGAACCAGTGCGCCAGTCGGCATGGGCATTGGGGCTGGGGTGGTTTGCACCCGTGGAGGAGGGGCGGGCCAGAATGCTGGAGAGCGTTAGCCGTACCACTGAACCTGAAGCGGCAAATGAAACGGCAGAACCGTCGCTGCCGGAAGGTGCTGCGGTAGCCACACGGCTGTTCCGGGGAACGGTGCGTTCGGGCCAGCAGGTGAGTGCTGCAGAGGGCGATCTGGTGGTTATTGGCGCGGTTAATGCGGGAGCGGAAGTGCTGGCCGCTGGCAGTATTCACGTTTATGGTGCGTTGCGTGGACGCGCGCTGGCCGGTATTCATGGTAATACCCAAGCAGGTATTTACTGCCGTGAATTAGAGGCAGAGCTGCTTTCTGTGGCGGGTAACTATAAGCGGCTGGAAGATATTGATTCGCAACTGCTCGGCCGTGCCGCAGAGGTGCATTTTAAAAAAGAGCAGCTTGAAATCAAGCCACTGGGGTAATCCCCATGCGCGTATGTTGATGCCTCATGCGTAGCGACGCCGCAAGTGCTATACGTTACAGTGTGCCGTGTGTTGATGACATTGATGTTCCCGTTATGCGCGAAGCGACGTTGATACGCGCTCGCGGTGAACGACTTCAAGAAGGAAGTGACTCTTGGCCAAAATTATTGTAGTGACCTCAGGTAAAGGGGGGGTCGGTAAAACTACCAGCGCAGCCGCTATCTCGACTGGGCTTGCTTTACGCGGCAAAAAAACAGTGGTGATTGATTTTGATGTTGGGCTGCGTAACCTCGATCTTATTATGGGATGTGAGCGTCGGGTGGTTTACGACCTGGTTAACGTTATTCAGGGTGAAGCTGGCCTCAACCAGGCATTGATCCGTGATAAACGGGTAGAAAATCTATTTATTCTACCGGCTTCGCAAACCCGTGATAAAGATGCACTGACCCAAGAGGGTGTTGAGCAGATACTTGAGCAGCTAAAAGAGGACTTTGACTTTATCCTGTGCGATTCGCCAGCAGGGATAGAGCGGGGCGCTCAGCTTGCGATGTACTTTGCCGACGAGGCGATTGTGGTCACCAATCCTGAAGTGTCGTCCGTGCGTGACTCTGATCGCATATTGGGTTTGCTCGGTTCTAAAACCCAGCGTGCGGAACAGAGCCGGGACCCCGTTAAAGAACACCTGCTGATTACCCGTTATAACCCATACCGCGTGACATCCGGCGACATGCTGACCCTGGATGATATTCGCGAAATTCTTGCCATTGACTTGCTGGGCCTGATTCCTGAATCGGAGGCAGTGCTGCGTGCTTCCAACCAGGGCATACCGGTTACCCACGATGAAGCCAGCGATGCAGGTCAGGCGTATACAGACACCGTTTCTCGGCTGTTAGGGGAAGATATGCCGCTGCGTTTTCATGAAATGCAGCGTAAGAGTCTGTTAAGTCGTATGTTTGGGGGTAGTCGTCGATGAAACTGCTGGAGTTCTTGAAGCGTGAGCGCAAGAAATCCGCCTCGGTGGCCAAAGAACGTTTGCAAATCATCGTGGCGCATCAGCGCAGTCAGCGTGGTCAGCCCGACTACATGCCGTTGCTTGAGCGCGAACTGCTGGAAGTGATACGTCGTTATGTCCACGTGGATGACGACGCCATACAAATCTCTTTGGACAGCGAAGACAACTGCTCTGTACTTGAGCTGAACGTTACCCTGCCCAAGAGCTAAGTGGCACAAGGAGGTTGACAGAGTGGCGGCGTGAGGTGCCGCGGGTGTGCTAGGCTTGAACTTTTATGCCCATCAGAATGCCTGTTTATGGGGATGTAAGTTCATGGGAGACCTAGTACATGGCGCCACATAATGCCGCCCCTGCCAGTTTTCTTTGGCATGATTACGAGACCTTTGGAGCTGACCCCCGCCGGGATCGGCCCGCTCAGTTTGCTGCCTTGCGAACGGATGCCGAACTGAACGAAATTGGCGAACCGATAGAGCTTTATTGCAAACCTTCTGACGACTACCTTCCGCATCCTGTCGCCTGCCTCATCACTGGTATTACGCCTCAAAAAGCCCGGCGCAAAGGGCTGCCTGAGGCAGAATTTGCACACCAGGTTCAGACCTATATGAGCGAGCCTGGAACGTGTGTTGTGGGCTATAACAGCCTGCGCTTTGATGATGAAGTATCCCGCCACCTGTTTTACCGTAACCTGCTCGACCCTTACGCCCGTGAGTGGCAAAACGGTAACTCCCGCTGGGATCTGATTGACGTTGTACGTGCTTTCTATGCGCTTCGCCCTGCTGGTATTGAGTGGCCGTTAAGAGATGATGGCGCGCCCAGCTTTAAGCTTGAGCACCTCACTGCTGCCAACGGCATTGCCCATGAGGGCGCCCATGATGCGGTGGCGGATGTGCGTGCCACCATTGCGCTGGCACGTTTGTTAAAGGCGTGTAATCCAAAGCTGTTTAATTACTTATTAGGCTTGCGTGGTAAGCGTGCAGTTTCCAATCAGCTGGATTTGCCCAGTGCCAAGCCGCTTTTGCATATCTCCCGTCGCTATCCTGCCAGTCGTGGTTGTAGTGCGCTTGTCATGCCGTTGGCTGAGCACCCCACAAACCCTAACGGCGTCATCGTTTACGATTTAAGTGTTGATCCGGGCGATATGCTGACAATGAGCGCGGAGCAGATTCGTGAGCGGGTGTTTGTCAGCCAGCAGGACCTCTCCGAAGGTGAAACGCGCATTCCGCTTAAAGTGATCCATATCAACCGCTGTCCCGTGGTGTTTCCCGCTTCTGCGTTAAAAGATGTTGAGGGCCCGCAGAAAGGGGAGTATGGCGTGATTGTCGAGCGGCTCGGGCTGGATGTGAGTGCATGCCGCCGTCATTGGAAAACCCTCCGTGAAGCCAGCGGTGTGGCGCAAAAAGTGGCGGAGGTATTTAGCGCGGCTTACCAGGATACGCCCCAGGACCCCGATTTAATGCTTTATTCCGGCAGCTTCTTTTCTGCGGCAGATCGAAAGCAGATGGAGCGGGTGCGGGCAATGGATCCATGGGCTCTGGTGGGGCAGCGGTTTGCCTTCCAGGACCCGCGTTTGGAGGAGATGCTATTCCGCTATCGGGCTCGCAGCTATCCAGAAACGCTGGAGGGAGAAGAGCGCAAGCAGTGGGAGGCATTCCGGTGGATGCGTATCAATGACCCGGCGTTGGCTGGCTTTACATTGAAAGCCTTTGCGCGGGAAATTGAACGTTATAATCAGCAATCACTAACGGATCGTGAGAGACAGGTCCTGGAGGAATTGGTGATGTATGTTGAGGCCATCATGCCGGCCCAGGCATTTGATGCCTGAGCCGGCCAGTCATCACTTAATGTTCATCGGCCGTCTTTGCCAACGGGGCTAACGCTTCGCGATAGGCGGCAATATTGCTAGGCGAGTCGCCTGGGTTAAAACGAATGTCCAACTGGCGTGACAGTAGGGAGGGCCAGAGCGACTGGATATCCTCTATGCTTACCTCAAGGGCTAGTTTTGCCAGCTGTTCTTGGCGGTCAAAGCGGATATCATCCAATGCCGTGGCCTGCCAGAGGCGGTTAGCCATGCCCTGTAGGCTGGTGTCTCGTTGGCGTAGCCGATCATGTACGGCTTGGCGATTAGGTGCTAACGCTTCATCCGTTAGTTGCTCAAGCCGCTCACCAGCCATTTCCATAAAGGCATCCATGCGTTCGGCGATTGTATCGCTATCGGTGTCAGGAGACTGAACAACCAGTGCGACGCCTGGTGCTTCCAGCAGTGGCAGGTAGCCTGCATTAACGACATAGCCTAGCTGCTCTTCAGTACGCAGTTGCTGGTAGAACGGGGTATTCAGCCACTGGGCAATCACACTGATAGTGGCCTGCTCTTTGGCGGTTTGATTACGGCCTTGCAGGTAACGCATGACCAGTGACTCTTCCCGGGTGCTGTGGGGATGAAGTGTTTCAGCCTCACTGCTGACGGCTAAGGGTGTTAACTCGGCTATGTCTCCTCGAGTCAGGCGAGGCGTCAGCGCATCACGAACGATGCCCGCCTGTTCACGTGCCAGTTCCTCATCCAGGTTGCCCACCGCCATGGCGTCCACATACAAGCCATTCAAGAACCGTTTACGGAAGTGCTCCAAATGCTGGCGCTCCAGCCGCTGGCTGGCGTTGAACAGTTCTGCATTGGACCACTGCGGTGTGAGCAGTGCCTCACCCAGGGCGCGACTGGCCTGCCCATAAAGCGACGCCTGTGGAGCATTGCGCCACTCCCGCTGTAGCTGGTAGCGCACGCGTTCAAAGGCGCTCGCAGAAATATCGGCGGTTTTCAACTGCTCAATGGCCTGCTCAATCAGTGGGGTTTGGCCATCACGCCATCCGGAGAAGGAGAGTGTCATGCCCCGTGCGTGTGGGTAAGCACTAAACGATTGCCCGGCCAGCCAGGCGGGGTAGAGGGACTCATTCAGGCTATCATTCAGCCAACTCGCCAGTAACCGCGTTAGCACGGCTTCTTCTGCTGAATAGCTGGAACTGGGGTGCTGTAGGCTGACACGCCATTCAACGCTTGGGGTATTAAAGCGGGCATCCTGCATATGCCAGGCGGTAAACGTTGGCGTCTCTACCAATAAGTGTGGCTGGTCGTCCTGGCCGGACTGTAGTGTTAAGTCGTTGGCGATAAAGGGGTTTGGTTCTGGTAGCGCCAACCCGCCAAGTGCACGGCCTGGCTCGCTTGAAAGCTGCTCTTTCCATTGGGTGTTAAACCAAGGGGAAAGGGTGTCGCTCTCTACGTCTGCGGCGGAGTAAAAGCGCAGCATATTATCTGGGGTGAGTGCATCCAGATAGACCTGTTGGCGCTCGCTATCCATACCGTCCATACGGTAAGGCGCATACTGCACGTCTTCAACCGGATAGCGGGATAGGCTCATTGCCAAACGCGTTGCTTCCTGTTGGGGTGCGCCATGCTGTTGAAAGCGGAAAGCCTGCTCGCTAAGGCTCTTTTGCTCATCGTAGCGCCACGCCGCCATGCCATCGTCACGTATCTGCTCAATGGCGGCAAAGAGTGTAGCTTCAATATCGTCCAGTCGCTCAGCGCCTGCCGGCGTCAGGCTGATGGAAACCGTAAACAGTGCATCTTTGCCGTCGCCGCGCCCAACACCTGCCGAGAGCGCATCTGCCAAGCCCGCTTCACGCAATACCGCCAGCAGGCTACCGTCGCCTTCATCACCCAGTAGGTGTGAAATCAGTTGTGTCGGCTTGGTACGGTACTCGTCCGTAGGGTCGGGGATGGGAAAATAGAAGCGTAGCTGGCGGCGGTCCTGCAGTGACTGACGCTCTATATAGCGCGGCAACGTATCGGCATTCACCAGTGGCGCGTCAATAACCGGCACCTCAAGGCCGTTATCCGGAATATCCGCAAACCGTTCCACCACCCACTCTTCGAGAGTGTCGAGGGGTTGGGGGGCCACGATAGCCAGATTCATCACATTGGCGTCATAGTAACGGTGATAAAAGTCGATGACACGTTCCCGCAGGGTCGCTTCTCCCTCTGGCGGGTTAGCGAGGGTTTCACGGCTTCCAACGGCAAAGCCCGTCGTTGCATTTTCAGGATTGAGTAGTTGGTTCAGCACATCGTTTTCGCGGCGCGACTCATCGCGGATGCGGGCCATATACTCGGAATGAACGATGTTACGCTCACTTTCCAGGTGGTCGGCATTAAAGAGTGGTGACAGGAAAAACTCACTAAAGCGGTCCAGTGCGCCCGGTAGGGCGGAGGGTTCGATGTCAAAAAAGTAGTTGGTGTCCTGCTGTGCTGTAAACGCGTTATGGGAACCGGCGTTATCTGAAATATAGCGCTGATACGCATCGGACTCAGGATAGGGTTCTGTGCCCAGGAACAGCATATGCTCCAGAAAGTGCGCCAGCCCCTGCAGGTCGTCAGGATCCTGGGCGCTGCCGACACGTACGTTCATGGAAGCGGCGGCTTTATCTGCCTCAGGATCACTGACCAGTAAAGCACTCAGACCGTTTTCCAGGGTAAGTACACGATAGTCGCGGCTATCATAGGGGCTCACGATTGGCGTCGTAATATCGGCAATGGGTGTGTCCTCGGCAAAAGCGCCAGGCACGCTCCAAGCGATACTTACCACAATGCCAATAACGGCTCGTTGCGTAAAAGAGAAGGTGAGCATTAGTTTATTCGGTCGCAATATTACGGCTCCTGTGACACGGCCCATCGCAGCATCGGCCCTAAAGGGTGAGCGCAGGATGATGATTGATAGGCAGGGTTATTGACTTGCTTTGATACCGGAAAAGCGCCTAACAGTTCCAAAGGCGCGGGTGTTAATAGTGAATCCAGTGAAGGCAGCTCAGTGGTTGGATCCAGCCAGCGCGTTAATGCGTCCGGGGAAATAATCACTGGCAGGCGGTCAGCCAGTGGCGATATGAAGGCGTTAGCAGGTACGCTGATCAGTGCGGTAGAGTCGGTAAAGGTGGTCAGCGTGGTGTGGTAACGGCACCACAGCGCTCCCAGTAGTAGAGGACCACGGTTGACTTGAGTGACCAGATAAGGCTGCTTGCTGCGTGGTTGCAGCTTCCAGACGTAAAACCCGCTGACCGGAATCACACAGCGCCTGACACTAAACGCTTCATGAAACATGGCCCGTTTGCCCAGCGTTTCCGCCCGGGCACAGTGGGGAGCGTGGTCAAGCACCTTAAGCCATGGCGGGGTCAAGCCCCAAAAGAGCGACTGTAGACGGAGCTCTCCCTGCTCAAAGCGGATTGCCGAAACAGGCTGGCGAGGTGCCAGGTTGGGTGACTCAATTAACTCTTCCACGCTATTGAGTGATGGCACAAGGCGGGAAAGTGGTAGACGTTGCACGTGTAGGCGTCCCGTCATGCCTGTACTCCTTATGCGAAATAGCCGGAAAATATAGTGGGATGGCGGGGGGGAACAAGAATACGTTAAATGTAGCGCTTTAGTGTCGAAAACAGTGTTCGATTTGAGGTATCCTATATTACCCCTTGCTCACGCAAAAGCGCGATGAGGCATTCTTTCCTGTTTGCCGTTGACCCGAAGAGATCGCCATGGCCCGTCCTAGACAGCATGCGCCCGATGCCCTCCATGCGCAGGTCATGCACGCTTGTGATGAGTGGTTGGCTAAACAGCCAGTCCATGGTCTATCACTACGTGCTCTGGCCAGAGAGGTGGGCTGCGCGCCCAGCACGCTGCTAAAACTGTATGGCAGCTTTAACAACTTATTGCAGTACGTTAACGTTGAAACGTTAGCACGCTTGCAGCATACCATCACCAGTCTGGCAGAAGATGATCCGGAGCCATGGCTGCGCTCCCTTGCGCACGCCTACTGGCGTTTTGCTGAACAGGATTGCTACCGGTGGCAGTTGTTGTTTGATTACCCCCTGGCTCAGGAGGGTGAACTGAATCAGCGTCAGAGTGATCTGATCGAAGCGCTCTTCACTCAGGTTGAGACATCGCTCAAGTGCTATCAGCCCGCGCTGGATGACCTGGAGGCCCGGCGCCTGGGCCGCACGTTATGGGGCAGTGTGCACGGTTTGGTACAGCTGGGATTAAATGAGCGACTGGGCTACTGGCAGGGGCAGCAGCTTAAAGTGGATGAGTTACTTGATCAGTTAATGAGTACTGTCCTGGCAGGCCTGCGCCACCAGGGGGCGGTGACGTGACATGGAGGGTTAAGACCGTCCGTCATGTGCTGCGTAGCCTGATCTATGTAGCGATGCGCCTTTGTTATCGGCTCCATGTGCATGGTCGACACCATTTGCCAAACAAGGGGGCAGCGTTGGTTGTCTGTAATCACGTTAGTTTTATGGATGCTCTGGTATTGGGCGGTGCGAGTCCAAGGCCACTACGCTTTGTTATGGATCAGCCCATCTTTGAGTCACGCTGGCTCAAATGGTGGTTTCAACTGGTAGGGGCCATTCCTATTGAGTCTGAGCGGCACAGCCCCGGTGCCTTGCGACGTGCCCTGGATGATGTGAGTGAAGCGCTGCGGCAGGGTGAAATTGTCATGGTATTCCCAGAGGGTAGGCTAACGCCAGATGGCGAGATTCACACTTTTCGCCGCGGTCTGGAAACCATTCTGGCCCGTGATAACGTGCCAGTGGTTCCTGCTGGTCTGGCAGGACTGTGGGGATCGTGGACGTCCCACTATGGTGGTAAGGCGCTTAAAAAATGGCCTTCCCGCTTCCGCGCCCCGGTAAGTCTGCATTTTGGCCCGGCGGTCATGGCCCAGGAGGCGGAAGAAATGGCATTACGACGCTATCTGGAGGCGCGTGTTCGGGCGCTTAAAGCGGCAGGTGACAATGAGATCGCCCACCGTTAGCTAGATTTTAGCGACGGGTCAGACGAAGTTTTTGCCAGCAGCGTGCTGACGTGATCAGGTTGTCCCTGATTTCCAGAATTTCCATACGTATATTGCCAATTTGCAGGCAGGCAGGGCCTTCTGGAAAGGCCTCCAGGTGCTCAAGAATCAAACCGTTCAGCGTCTTTGGGCCATCGGTGGGAAGTTGCCAGCCGAGCATTTTATTGATTTCGCGAATGTTGGCGGTGCCTTCAATGACATGGCTACCATCGTCCTGTTGATGAATCTCTTCGTCTTCTGACACATCAGTGGTGAACTCACCCACAATCTCTTCCAGAATATCTTCCAGTGTGACCAACCCTTCCACATCACCGTATTCATCCACCACGATGCCAATGCGTCGTTTCTGCTTCTGAAAGTTAAGCAATTGGGTGTGCAGTGGTGTCGATTCCGGAATAAAGTAGGGTTCTCTGGCCTCTTGTACAATCGCTGCTTTGGTGACTTCACTGCGGGACAAAAAACGGGCGGCATTGCGCAAATGTAGCATGCCAATAATGTTGTTGATATCACCTTTGTATACCGGCAGGCGGGTGTGCTGACTGGTGCGAATCTGAGCCAGGATATCGTCAAGTGGATCATCCAGGTCGATACCGAGCACTTCGTGTCGGGGCACCATAATGTCGTTCACCGTGACGTTCTCAAGATCCAGAATCGACAGCAGCATCGCCCGATGGCGGTAGGGAATAAGCGTTCCTGCCTCGTGTACCACCGTACGTAATTCATCCCGGGTAAGGTTGTCGCCACCGTTCTCAACGCTTTTTACGCCCATTAGGCGTAACAATCCGTTGGATAGCACATTCACAAGCCATACAAGGGGATAAAGCAGTTTTAGCAGTGGCTCAAGGGCCATGGAAGTGGGGTAGGCAATGCGTTCGGGCTTGATGGCAGCGTAGGTTTTGGGGGTGACTTCGGCAAAAATAAGAATCGTAATGGTCAATAGTATAGTGGAGATTGCTGGGCCGGAGACATCGCCAAAAAAGTGAATAGCGATGATGGTAGCGATAGACGCAGCGAGGTTATTAACGAAATTATTGCCAATAAGAATGACGCCTATCAGCCGATCCGGGCGAGTAAGTAGCCGCATGACGCGCTTGGCTCTGCGGTCACCGCTATTGGCCTGATGGCTTAGCCGGTAGCGGTTTATCGACATCATGCCCGTTTCAGAACTGGAGAAGAAGGCAGATAGAAGTATGAGTAAGGCTAGCAGGCTGAACAGTAACCCCAGAGGGAAGTCGTCGCTCAAGTCTAAAGTTCCTTTATGGCGTATGAGGATCGATTTGTAGAAGTATGGAAGAAACGTGTCAAGATCAGCAGCCTCAGGAGCAATATCGCCAAGTCTGCAAGCCTAGCGATTAAGTAAAATTTCCAGTACAAACTTACTGCCAAAATAGGCCAGCATCAATAAAAGACAGCCGCCGAGCGTCCAGCGCACTGCACGCATACCACGCCAGCCAAATCGATAACGGCCAACCAGCAAGGTGGTGAAAATTACCCACGCACCCAGCGAAAGCACGGTCTTATGAGCCAGATGTTGGGCAAACAGGTTATCAAGGAAGATAAGTCCACTGGCAATGGATAGCGTAAGGAGCAAAATGCCGGCCCACACCAGTTCAAACAGCACCCGTTCCATGGTGGTAAGCGGGGGCAGTGACTGCACGATACCGCGGATATGATGGTGGCGTAATGCCTGGTTTTGCAGCCCCACCAGTACAGCCTGAACCGCTGCAATCGCCAGTACAGCGAAGGCCAGCGCAGAGCTTACGGCATGCAGGAGAATACCTGGCGTAAGGCCCCCATAGCTGCCTTGATTAGGTAGCCATGTGGCAAAAATGAGAGCAATGCCCGCGATGGGGAACAGCACGATGCCCGCATTCAGGACAGGCTTGAACAGACTGGCGACAAGCACCACATTAACTGCGACTGCCATCAATAGGGTCACGCTCGTGGTAAAGCCCGGGAGTAGCCCCGGCGCCTCACTCACTAACTGAATCACCACCGGGATGTGCAGTAACAGCCCCAGGGCGGCGAGCAAACGCACCATACCCTGGCGGGGAGGCACCCGGCGAAAGAGTGTCATGCCCTGCCAAATGGCAGCGGCAACATAAAGTATCAAAGCGATCGTGGCGAAAGGGAGCGCCTGCATGATGCTATCCGTGCGCCTTGCAGCGCGTTGCTGTGAAAATCGATCAAACTAGAGCGTATAGCCTACTATAACCAATCACGGCGGTGTCGCACAGCCATCGATAGCCAATAGGGTGCCCATGGAGACTCACGCCGTGAGCGCGTATAATCGCCCCACACAAGTCCGGTATATATGCCCGGCGACAGCGACGGAGGCAGAGGCCCCATGTTTCAGAATCTGAGCGAGCGTCTTTCCCAGACGCTGAAGTCGATTAAAGGCCAGGCACGGCTTACTGACGACAATATTAAAGACACCCTGCGTGAAGTGCGCAAGGCACTGCTTGAGGCAGACGTTGCGCTGCCGGTAGTGAAAGCATTTATCGAGCGGGTGCGTGAGCGTGCGGTGGGCCAGGAGGTTTCCAAAAGCCTCTCGCCTGGGCAGCAGTTTGTCAAAATCGTCCAGCAAGAGCTGGAAGCGATTATGGGCGAGGCCAACGAAGGTCTGACGCTGAAAGGCTCGCCAGCAGTGGTACTGATGGCGGGCTTGCAGGGGGCGGGTAAAACCACCTCGGTGGCTAAACTGGCCCGCTACCTGCGTGAGCGCGAAAAGAAAAAAGTACTGGTGGTGTCGGCGGACGTATATCGCCCGGCGGCTATCGACCAGCTTGAGACGCTTGCTAAAGAAGTGCAGGTTGACTTCTTCCCGTCCCGCTCTGATCAAAAGCCAGTGGATATTGCGACGGCTGCGATCAAACACGCCAAAATTCAGTTCCACGATGTGGTGCTGGTGGATACCGCTGGTCGGTTAGCGATCGACGAAGCGATGATGGCTGAAATCCAGGCGCTGCATAAAGCGATTGAGCCCCAGGAGACGCTGTTTGTTGTTGATGCCATGACCGGCCAGGATGCGGTCAATACAGCAAAAGCGTTTCATGATGCGCTGCCGCTGACTGGGGTGATCCTCACCAAGGCGGATGGTGATGCCCGTGGTGGTGCAGCGCTTTCGGTACGCCACATTACCGGCAAACCCATTAAGTTTATGGGGGTGGGTGAGAAGGTTGATGCCTTGGAACCCTTCCACCCGGATCGTGTCGCCTCACGTATTCTGGGTATGGGCGATATGTTGTCGCTCATCGAAGAGGCCGAACGCACGGTAGATAAAGACAAAGCCGCCAAGCTAGCCAGTAAAGTCAAAAAGGGTGACGGTTTTGATCTGGAAGATTTCCGTGACCAGCTTCAGCAGCTTAAAAAGATGGGCGGCATGGGGGGCTTGTTAGGCAAGTTGCCCGGCATGGGGCAAATGGCAGAGCTTGCCCAGGGCCCAGGGCCGGAGAAAGAACTCGGTAAACTGGAAGCATTAATTAACTCCATGACACCGAAAGAGCGTCGTAAGCCCGATATCATCAATGGGTCGCGCAAACGCCGTATCGCAGCGGGTGCAGGCTTGCAGGTACCCGATCTTAATCGCCTTCTGAAACAGCATAAACAGATGCAGAAAATGATGAAGAAGGCGGGCAAGAAAGGCGGTATGCAAAAAATGATGCGCGGTATGTCCGGGATGATGGGTGGCGGTGGCCCTGGCGGTCCCGGAGGCCCTGGTGGTATGGGCGGCATGGGTGGTCCAGGCGGTTTGCCTTGGCGCTAAATGGCGGTTAGCCGCCTCTGGGCACGCTTGGCAAGGTTGACGGGCTGGTTGACGAGCTATGAGTTTTCTGGCTGTCAGGCTTTCCAAGCCGGTCGCATTTGCGTAGAATGCGGCCTCTTCATGCGCGGGTGTTGGCAAAATATGTGCAAACATAGTGTCAGTTCCCTTGCTGAAGGTTCTGCTGGTATGGCGGCAATGACTTGCGTGACTGACGTTTAAGTGGGCTCTGTACCAAGAAAACAGCATGATGAGTGTTCTGCTAGCGGTATGCGCTATTTCACACTCTCGTAACCTCAACCGAAGGATAGTTATCGTATGGTTACCATTCGTTTGGCACGTGGTGGCGCCAAAAAGCGTCCCTTTTATCACCTGACTGTTACTGACTCTCGCAACGCCCGTGATGGCCGTTTCATTGAGCGTATCGGCTTCTTCAACCCGGTTGCCCGTGGCCAGGAAGAGCGTCTGCGCGTTGATCTGGATCGTGTTACTCACTGGCAGAGCCAAGGCGCCCAGTTATCTGGTCGTGTTGCTGAGCTGGTTAAAGAAGCACGTAAACAGGCGTAAGTCTGTTGCTGTGTGATAAGTGCTTAGGTAATAGGCGCTTAGGTAATAGGTGCTGTTAGAGCTGGAGCTGTCGTCGATGACGCGTTTTGAAACTAGCCATATAGACGACGCACATGTGGTGCTTGGTAAGCTAACCAGCCCTCACGGGGTTAAAGGTTGGCTAAAGGTATACGCCTACACCAGCCCCATGGACAGCATTTTGGACTACCCGGAATGGTGGGTGCGCCAGGGCGAAAGCCTAACGCGCATGGCCGTTGTTCAGGGGCGTCGGCAAGGCAAAGGTCTTGTGGTGCAGCTAAAAGGCGTGGATGACCGAACGGCAGCAGAAGCGCTGGCGCAAACGGACATTCTCCTGCCGAAAGATGCGCTGCCGGTGCTTTCCGGCGATGAGTATTACTGGCATGAGCTTGAAGGCTTAACGGTGTTCACTCAGTCAGGCGAACGGTTAGGGCAGGTCAGCTACCTGTTTGAAACCGGCGCAAACGATGTCATGGTGGTGCGTGGTGATAATGACGCGATCGACAAGCGCGAGCGACTGTTACCCTTTTTGCCCGACGATGTGATTGTTGATATCAGCCTCGACGATGGCCGCATGGTCGTTAATTGGGACCCTGAGTTTTGAACAAACACACCGAAACTGATGCAGCCGATATCGCGGCCAGCGGTGAAGAAGGCAGTCAGGCGGTAGCGCCCGCGATGTGGATTGGCGTGGTGTCGTTGTTTCCCGAAATGTTTGATGCCATTACGCAGCAAGGCGTGGTGGGTCGGGCTGTCGAGAAGCAGCGGATTGCCCTGGAGTTTTGGAACCCACGCGATTACGCCACCGACCGCCACCGCAGCGTGGATGATCGCCCTTATGGCGGTGGTCCTGGAATGCTGATGAAGGTAGACACGCTGCGTGCCGCTATCCTCGATGCTCGGCAACGAGCCCAGCAGGCGACAGGCCTGGTGCCAACGGTGATCTATCTTTCCCCTCAGGGGCGTAAGCTGGATCAGCAGGGGGTAAAGACGTTGGCCTCAGCAGGCCCACTGGTGGTAGTGGCCGGGCGCTATGAAGGGATTGATGAGCGTGTGGTGGAAAGTGACATCGATGAAGAGTGGTCAATCGGTGACTATGTGTTGAGTGGTGGTGAGCTGCCTGCCATGGTGCTGATTGACGCAGCGGCAAGGCTGATACCCGGTGTATTGGGGCATCAGGACTCCGCTATCGAAGACTCGTTTAATGACGGTCTGCTAGACTGCCCGCACTATACCCGTCCAGAAGTAATTGACGGGCGCCAAGTGCCAGATGTGCTGCTCAGCGGTAATCATGCAGCCATTAAGCGCTGGCGGTTAAAGCAGTCGCTAGGCCGGACATGGCAGCGCCGCCCTGATTTATTGGCAGACAGGCAGCTGAATGCCGAGCAGCAGCGGCTTCTAGACGAGTTTATCGAGGAGCACGCTCTGGCTACCAAATAGTTCAGAACAAGCAGTTCAGAACAAGTAGATCAGAGCGGCGGTGCAGGGCGGAAAAGGCGAGTAGCCTACGTACCTGTGTCACCCATAACGACTCCCGCGTAGCTCGCTTCGAGCGCCGGGATCACGGTTTGCCCCTTCCACAACTGCGTGGCAGGCCATTACGTTATTTAGGAGTATGAAGATGAGCAGCAAGAACAAGGTGATCCAGGCGATCGAAGCCGAGCAAATGACCAAAGAGATTCCTGCTTTTGCACCGGGCGACACGGTGGTTGTTCAGGTAAAAGTAAAGGAAGGCAGCCGCGAGCGTCTGCAGGCATTTGAAGGTGTGGTGATCGGTAAACGTAACCGTGGCCTGAACTCCGCTTTCACCGTGCGTAAAATTTCCCACGGTGTTGGCGTTGAGCGTACCTTCCAGACCTACAGCCCGCTGGTTGACTCTATCGAAGTCAAGCGTCGCGGTGACGTGCGTCAAGCCAAGCTGTACTACCTGCGCGAGCGCAGCGGCAAGTCAGCGCGTATCAAGGAAAAGCTGGCTTAATCGCCGCTTTTCACGAGCGCTCTGCGCTCGGATACCAAGACCCCGTCACCGCTTTGCGGGGCGGGGTTTTTGACTATTACGCTGTTGCCCTGTTTAAGAGACCGTTAGCCTATGAGCGTTATCGATGCCTTTTTGGATGCCCTATGGCTGGAGCAAGGAGTCAGCGATCATACGTTAACGGCTTATCGGCGCGATTTAAGCGCGTGGGAGAGACAGCTTGAGCAATATGGTGAGTCGCTGTTAACTCCCTCGCCCAAGCGTTTTAATGAATGGCTGGAGTTGCGTCGGGAGCAGGGCTACCAACTGCGCAGTAATGCCCGCCTGCTTTCTTCGTTGCGTAGTTTTTACCGTTGGGCCCGGCTATATGGGCATATTGCCAGCGACCCCCTCGCTGATGTTACGTTGCCACGTGTACGGCCAAGTTTGCCCAATACGCTGGAGGAGGAAGAGGTTGAGCGGCTGTTGCTCGCCCCTGACATCAGTACGCCACTGGGGGTGCGTGACCGCACCATGCTTGAACTGCTGTATGCCTGTGGGCTGCGGGTGTCAGAGCTGGTTGGGCTAAGCGGTGACGCAGTGAATTTACGCCAGGGGGTCGTCCGTGTTCGTGGTAAAGGTGATAAAGACCGCCTGGTGCCCATGGGGGAAGAGGCGGCCGAGTGGCTGGCCCACTACATAAAAACCGCCAGGCCTGCACTGATGCAGGACCCTACGCGACCAGCCCTGTTTCCGGGACGGGCGGATAAAGCCATGACGAGGCAAACGTTTTGGCATCGAATCAAAGCTCATGCCCTCACCGCTGGCATCTCGCGACCACTGTCGCCGCATACGCTGCGCCATGCATTTGCCACGCATTTATTGAATCATGGGGCCAATTTGCGGGTCGTACAGCTGCTGTTAGGTCATAGCGACCTGTCCACAACGCAAATTTACACGCATGTTGCCCAGGCACGCCTGGAACATCTACATGCAGAACACCACCCGCGAGGTTGAAGTTATAATGCGCCAATGTTCGACGCCTTCTCCAGGTAAAGCCCCGGTTTTAAAGTTACTTGCTCCCTGGCTGGTGGCAGCAGGGGCCCTGCTGCCCACGCTTGCCAGTGCCGATGTCATTGCTGAACGGTTAGCCGAAAATTTAAGTGTCAATGGTCAGCCGATGCCGGTTGAGCAAGTTAGTGCAACACCGATGGAGGGGCTTTACCACGTCCGCCTGGAGAACGGTGAATCGTTTTACTCCAATGCGGATGGCAGCCATTTTTTGGTAGGGGACCTCTATCAAAACGCGGATAATGGTCTGGTCAATTTAACCGAGCAGGCACGCAATCAGGAACGGGTAGCGGCGCTGGCTGCGGTGCCGGATAGTGACCGGGTTGTCTTCCAGGGAGTGGGAGTGCCAAAAGCGACTGTCGTGGTATTTACTGACCCAACCTGTCCGTACTGTGTACAGCTGCATGAAACGGTGCCAGAGCTTAACGAGCGGGGTATCGCAGTGCACTATATGGCCTTTCCCAGAGCCGGTGTGAACAGTGCTGCAGCCAATACGTTGAAACAGGTATGGTGCTCAGATAACCGTAGTGAAGCCATGAACCAGGCGAAGCAAGGTCAGGCGCTGGAGGCTACCGCGAGCTGCGACAATCCGGTTGCTGAGCAGTATGAATTGGGCATGGCAATAGGCGTGCAGGGAACCCCCGCTATTGTGCTGCCCAATGGCCAAATGGTACCAGGGTTTGTACCCCCCGAGCGGCTCGCTGCCATGTTAGGCTTGGAAGACGAATAACGTCATCTGCTGTGACGAACGACAACGCTGTGACACTGATTTAAGAGGCGGCACTTACGGGTGCCCAACGGAGAGGGGAAGTATTTTGAAACCGGTAAGAGTAGGCATTTGTGGGTTAGGTACGGTCGGCGGCGGAACGTTTAACGTGTTAACGCGTAATGCTGACGATATTAGCCGTCGAGCAGGCCGCCCGATTGTGATTGAACAGGTTGCCCACCGCAGTATTCACCCTGACTGCGATATTACCGGCATCAACGCTACCTCTGATGTTTTTGAAGTGGCAACTAACCCGAATGTGGACGTTCTGGTTGAGTTAATTGGTGGTTACGACATCGCACGGGAACTGGTGTTGACCGCGATTGAAAACGGTAAGCACGTAGTGACCGCCAACAAGGCGCTGATTGCTGTACACGGTAACGAAATTTTCCGTGCCGCCCATGAAAAAGGCGTCATCGTGGCTTTTGAAGCCGCCGTAGCGGGCGGTATTCCCGTCATTAAATCGTTGCGGGAAGGCCTGGGGGCTAACCGCATCGAGTGGGTAGCGGGCATCATTAACGGCACCGGTAACTTTATTCTCACCCATATGCGTGATGAAGGCCGTGCCTTTGAAGATGTACTGGCCGAAGCGCAGGCGCTGGGCTATGCCGAAGCAGACCCCACCTTTGATGTGGAAGGCATTGATGCTGCCCATAAGCTGACCATCCTGGCATCGATTGCCTACGGTGTACCGCTACAGTTTGAAAAAGCCTTTACCGAAGGTATCTCGCGGATTACCGCCGAAGATGTCGAGCAGGCCAATAATCTGGGGTACGTCATTAAGCACCTGGGTATCTCCAAGCGTACCGACCAGGGGTTGGAGCTTCGGGTGCATCCCACGCTAATTCCCAAAGAGCGCCTGCTGGCCAATGTGCATGGGGTTAAAAATGCCATCGCCATCATGGGTGATGCGGTTGGCCCAACGCTTTACTACGGCGCTGGCGCCGGCGCTGAGCCGACAGCATCGGCGGTTGTGGCTGACCTGCTGGATGTTGCCCGTGATATTGCGACTGATCACCACTACCGGGTGCCGTACCTGGCATTTAGCGGTATTGATGAGGATGTCAGCCAACTTCCCATCATGCCGATGGAAGACATCATTACGGCCTATTACCTGCGTCTGCTCGCGGTAGACCGCCCTGGGGTGCTGGCTCGGGTGGCCACGATTCTTGCTGAACAGGGGATCTCCATTGAGGCACTGATTCAGAAGGAGGCTACCGAAGGCGAACTGGTACCGATCATCCTGCTGACTCACCGTACTAAAGAGAAGCAGATGAACGAAGCTATCCGTGAGATTGAAGCCATGGCGGACATTGCGGGTCCTGTCACCCGTATTCGTGTTGAAAGCCTGGATGAAGGGGAGTAATCGCATGCGCTATATCAGCACACGCGGGCAGGCGCCCGCACTCTCCTTCGAAGAGGTGGTGCTAACCGGTATGGCCAGTGATGGCGGCCTCTATGTTCCGGAAACGCTGCCTGAGTTCACTGCGCAAGAGTTGTCCAGCATGGCTGGCCTCTCCTATGCAGAGATAGCTTTCCGGGTGATGAAACCGTTCGTGAACGGTGAGATAGACGACGACACCTTCCGTCGCTTGGTCACCGAAGCCTATGCCACGTTTAACCATGATGCCGTGGTTCCGTTAAAGCAATTGGATGCCAGTCATTTTTTGCTGGAGCAGTTCCATGGCCCTACGCTGGCGTTCAAAGATGTTGCATTACAACTGCTGGGGCGGTTGCTGGATCACTTCCTGAAAAAGCGTGGTGAGCGCGCAGTGATTATGGGGGCCACCTCGGGTGACACCGGTTCGGCGGCCATCGAAGGCTGCCGTCATTGTGACAACCTGGATATTTTTATTCTGCATCCCCACAACCGCGTCTCGGAAGTCCAGCGTCGCCAGATGACCTCGGTATTGGCGGACAACGTGTTCAATATTGCCATTGAAGGTAATTTTGATGATGCCCAGGCGATGGTAAAAGCCAGCTTTGCCAATCAGGACTTCCTGAAAGGAACGCGGTTGGTGGCGGTGAACTCGATCAACTGGGCGCGCATTATGGCGCAGATCGTTTACTACGTTGCTGCTGGCGTGGCGCTGGGTGCACCCCAGCGGGAAGTCAGCTTCTGCGTGCCGTCGGCTAATTTCGGCAACGTCTTTGCGGGTTACATGGCGTACAAGATGGGGCTGCCGGTGAAGCAGTTCATTATTGCCACCAACGCCAACGATATTCTGCACCGTACACTGGCCGCCAATGATTTCTCCAAGAAAGAGCTGGCGGCGACTCTCGCTCCCTCGATGGACATTGTCGTCTCGTCGAACTTTGAGCGCCTACTGTTTGATGCCTACGACCGTGATGGTGCTGCCGTGGCTGCGCTGCTGGAACGTTTCCAGCAAGAGCCTACGGCACTGGCCGATGCACCGCTGGCCAAACTGCGTGAAAAGTTTGCCAGCCACAGTGTTGATGATGCCACTATTCTGGAAGTTATCCGCGAAGCCCATCACCGTACCGGCGAGATTCTTGATCCGCATACGGCCACTGGCTATCGCGCCGCCGAGCGCGCCCGGCTGGATACCGTCACTCCAGTGATTACCCTGGCCACTGCGCATCCCGCGAAATTTGCCGAGGCCGTGGTAAAAGCAGGGTTCCAGGGCGTACCCTTGCCCACCCATATGGACGATCTGCTGGAGCGTGAAGAGCGCTACACGGTGTTGCCAGCTGAATTAAGCGCTGTGCAGCAGTTTGTCGCCGATAACCGGCGCTGAGGCGTCATGGCCGACATAATTGAGCTGACACGAAACGCCAGCCGGCCCCGCTTAGAACCTCGTCCACTGGACGAGGAGGTGTATGCCCGTGCCCAGGCAGAAGGCCTAAGTGAGCTGCAAGCGCGCTTACTGGCCTCACGGCTACCCGGCTACCAGGGGGATCTGGCACCGCTGGTATCGCCCAGCCTGCGTTATCTGGCGCATCCGGAAAAACTGGCCGATGGACGACGTGCTGCCGAGCGCATCGCCCAGGCGGTGGCAGAAGGGGAATCCATAGGCATTCTGACTGACTACGATGTCGACGGTATTACCTCTCATGTGGTGATTCGGCGCACATTGGTAGAGTTATTTGGTGTGCCCGAACACAAACTGCATAGCCTGATTGGCCACCGTATTCACGACGGCTATGGCATCAGCCTGCCGCTGGTAGAGCGTACCCTGGGCCTGAAACCACAGCCAACGCTGGTGATTACCGCCGACTGTGGCAGCTCCGATGAGCCGCGTATCGCACGGTTAAAGGCAGCGGGTATGGATGTGGTGGTGAGTGACCACCATGCGCTGCCGTTGGAAGGCCCACCCCCCTCTGCCTACGCCTGTGTTAACCCGACCCGTCATGACTGTGCTTACCCGGATAAGACCATTGCCGGATGCATGGTGGCCTGGTTGCTGATGTCACTGGCCCGCAGCGTACTGATTGAGTGGGGAGCGCTACCCGAGGCCACCCCAAAGCTGTCGCCGTGGCTCTCCTATGTCGCGTTGGGCACCGTGGCGGACTGTGTTTCTCTGGGGGGAAGTCCAGCGAACCGGGCGGTGGTCAGCCATGGGTTAACGCTGATTAACCGGATGGATGCCGCCTGTTGGAGGGCGATGGCCACACGTTTGGGAGCGGATAGCGTCCCCTTTAATGCGGAAACCCTGGCCTTTCAAATGGGGCCGCGGATTAATGCCCGCTCCCGTTTGGACGACCCCTATGCGGCGCTGCACTTTATGCTCGCGGAAAGCGACGGTGTGGCGAATCGTCATCTTGAAGTACTGGACCAGGACAACCAGTCGCGCAAAGCGATTGAGGCAGAAATGGCGGAAGCGGCGCGCCATCTCGCCGTCAGTGCATTAGAGGCCAACGAGCCTGCGGTGGTGGTACTGCTGGAAGATGGCCACCCTGGTGTGCAGGGTATTGTTGCTTCGCGTCTGGTGCAGGCCTATGGTCGCCCAGCGCTGGTGCTCACCCAGGCCGCCGCTCCCGATATGCTGACGGGGTCAGGGCGCTCCATTGATGGTTTACATCTGAGGAATGCGTTGCAGCGTACCTTTGAGTTAGCCCCTGAAGCGCTGCCGCGCTTTGGAGGGCATAGCGGAGCCGCCGGAGTAGGGGTGCCTCGGGAGCACCTGGAGGCCTTTAAAGCGGCCTTTCTTCAGGCCGTGGGCGAGCAACTTGGTGACAAGCCACTCTATCCACGACTGTGGACCGATGGCGAACTATCAACGGGGCAACTTTCATTGGCCACCCTGGTTGATATTGAAGCGCTTGGCCCCTATGGGCGGGAGTTTGAACCACCGCTGTTTGAAGGCCGCTTTATGGTTGAGGCGCTGCGCCCGGTTGGCACGGAAGGCTCGCACTTGATGATGGAGCTATCCATGGGGGCGGTCACCAGCAAAGCGATCTGGTTTCGGGCGCTTACCCCTGGAGAGCTACCCTCGTTTGGGGTTGGCGATACGCTGCACTGTGCTTATAAACTCAACCGGAACCGCTGGCGTGGGCGCGAATCACTGCAACTGATGGTGGAGCACGCTAGCCCCGTTTAACACTCTCCGCTATCCTCGCGTCCTTGGCCGCTTCAGCAGCCACTCAAATAATCCTAAAAAGGGTGTACTTATGCGCGTGGAAGATCTTCCCAAGGACCCTCATAAACCCTATGAGGACGTGATGGCGATGCTGTTAGGCACGCTGTTTGTAGCGTTAGGGGTCACGTTCTACACCCAGGCCGTGCTGCTTACCGGCAGTACGGCTGGCATGGCACTGCTGCTGAACTACCTCACAGGGTGGGGGTTCGGTGCCTGGTTTTTTGCCATTAACCTGCCGTTTTATTACCTGGCGATCAAACGCATGGGGTGGAGCTTTACGCTGCGCACCTTTGTGGCAATCGGGTTGGTATCGCTGTTTTCAGAGCTGACTCAGCGCTGGGTGATCTTTGCGGATGTACCCTCGCTTTATGCCGCACTGATGGGTGGGGCGCTGATAGGCATTGGCATGTTGATGCTATTTCGCCACCGCACAAGCCTTGGCGGCATCAATATCCTGGTGCTTTATCTGCAAGATAAGCACGGCCTGCGGGCAGGCTATGTGCAGTTGGGCATTGATGCGCTGATTTTGCTGGTGGCGCTTACCCAACTGCCTTGGGACCGTGTGGGCTATTCAGTGCTGGGCGCGCTCACACTCAATCTGATTATTGCCCTGAACCATAAGCCAGGGCGCTATATTGGGGTCAGCTAAGCCAGAACCACCAGATGATCAGGGCAATCAGGCCGATGCCGGCGAGGTTGATGAGTACGCTCATAAGACCTCCTGCTGGGTGGGCTTCCATAACCGCAGGCGATTGGCATTGCTGACCACAGTGATGGACGAAAGCGACATTGCCACTCCTGCAATAATCGGCGATAGCAACATGCCGGTAAATGGGTAGAGCACGCCTGCGGCAATGGGGATGCACAGCACGTTATACCCAAAGGCGCCCACCAGGTTCTGCTTGATATTAGTGAGCGTGGTGCGGCTTAGCTCAATGGCCGTGGCCACGCCGTGCAGTGAACTGCGCATTAGCGTAATCCCTGCGCTCTCCATGGCGATATCTGTTCCCTGGCCGATCGCGAACCCTACATTGGCCCTGGCCAGTGCCGGAGCATCGTTAATTCCGTCGCCCACCATACCCACCACTTCCCCTGCCTGCTGGCGGCGCTCAATTTCTGCGTGCTTCTCATCCGGCGTCATGCCGGCCCTGAAATCGCGGATACCCACTTCCCGGGCCACGGCGGCGGCTGTGTGCTCGTTATCACCGGTGAGCATCACAACCGTTAAACCATCATCCTGCAGGCGTTTTACCGCTGCCGCAGCATCCGCGCGTAGCGGGTCGCTTACTCCGAATAGCGCGGCAAGCTCACCATTAACCGCGAGGTACACCAACGAGCGAGCCTGAGCCTCCAACTGGTGTACGCGCTCCTGAGCCGGTGAAAGATCCACGCCAGACTGCTCCAGCAGGCGGGCATTCCCCAACAGCAGTGCTTCACCGGCCTGGGTCTGGCCGGTAACACCACCACCGGTAACGCTTTCAAAGTGAGTAAGTTCAGCCGGTTGTGTACTGCTTTCCTCTGTATAAGCGGTTAGTGCGGTGGCTAATGGGTGCTCTGAGCGATGTTCTAACGCTGCGACCCAGCTCATTACCTGCACGCTATCCGGATGGATAACGATAGCATCAGTAACGCGAGGTTTTCCCTCAGTCAATGTGCCCGTTTTATCCACCACCAGTGTGGTCAAGCGGCTGGCGGTTTGCAGTGCTTCACCGCTACGTACCAGCGCACCATATTCGGCGGCTTTGCCTACCCCTATCATGGTGGAGATCGGCGTTGCCAACCCCAGGGCACAGGGACAGGCGATAATCAGTACCGTGGTGGCGGTGACCAGCATATGAATCACGATAGGCTCGGGCCCGAAGTTAAACCAGCCCAGTGCGGTCAGAACGGCGATAATCATCACCGAAGGCACAAAAATCCCAGAGACTTTATCGGCCAGTTCACCAATCGGTGGGCGAGAGTTTTGCGCGCTGGCCACCTGTTCAGTAATACGCCCCAGGCGGGTATCGGTGCCCACGCGGGTGGCACGATAGACCAGGCTGCCGTTGCCGTTAACGGTGCCCGCGCTTACCTCGTCGTCAGAAGATTTGTGAACGGGTAGTGGCTCGCCGGTGAGCATGGACTCGTCGATATAGCTTTGGCCGTTGAGCACGACGCCATCGACAGGCAGCCGCTCGCCTGGGCGTACGCGAACATGATCATCCAGAGTAACGTCGTCAATGGGTACTTCCTGCTCCTGGCCATTGCGAATCACCCGGGCGGTTTTTTCCTGTAGGTCGAGCAGCCGTTTTAAAGCACTGCTGGTGCGACCGCGAGCACGTAGCTCAAGGGCGTTGCCCAGTAAAATCAGCCCAGTCACCATCGCCGATGCTTCGAAGTAGATGCCATGAGCGACACCTGGCAACCAAGGGGCAAATACAACAACCATCATCGAATAGAGCCAGGCGGTACCGGTTCCCATGGCGACCAATGTATCCATATTGGCCTGATGGAGCCTCAGCTGCTTCCAGGCGTTGGTAAAAAAGTGCCGCCCAGGAAAAGCCAGAATACCCAGTGTGAGAATACCAATCACCAGCCAGTACAGGCGGCCACCCCCTATTGGGTGGGGATGGTAGACAAACATGCTCAGCATTAGCGGTATGGCGAGCGCGAGTGACAGTATGCTGCCCCGCAGCCGCTGTCGATAGGTACGTGCTTCCTGGGCTTCGCGGCTACGCTCTGCTGCGCGCATATCCACAACGGGCTCGGCACCATAGCCCGCCGATGCAACTGCTTTAATGAGCGCTGTAGCGTCTGCACTGCCGTTCACCTGAGCAATATGGGTGCCAAAATTTACCGACGCAGAAGTGACGCCGGGCGTGTTGTTCAGCGCGCTTTGGACGCTTTTGACACACCCCGCACAGGTCATGCCGCTAATCAGCAGGCGCTGTTGTGGAGTGGTGGCTATATCCGGTGTCTGACTTGTTGGAGTGACGGTCGTATCTGTGTGCCCGTTGTCACTGTCAGGTTCGGCGTCATGGTCGGGCGGATAGCCTGCCTCGCGTAGCACTTTGTCCAGCGTGTCGTCATCCAGCGTGCTGGTGACTTCCAGGCGCTTGTCGGCGGGGATGCCTTCTACCTGTGCATTAGGGTCCAGCACCAGAACTCCCTCGCGCATGCGTTTTACGCAACCCTGGCAGTTCATACCCGGTACCGTGCGGATCAGCGTTTGTGGCTGCATGGGGACTCCTCGGGAAAGCTCTCAATCAGGCGGCACAGGCTATGGCCATCGGGGGTGCCATCGGGCATGTCTTGCCAACTCTCTAACGCTTGCTCCATACGGTTGGCCAGCGCTTCCAGTTCGGCGATACGCGCGCGAATCTGTGGCAGCCGGTTGGCGAGAAAATCGCGCACCAAGGGGCAGGGGGAGTCGCCCTGATCCGCATGAGTCAGGATGTCACGAATTTCTGCCACGCTAAATCCGAGTTTGCGTGCCCGCTGAATAAAGTGGAGACGCTCCAGGTCAGCGGTTGAGTATAGCTGGTACCCATTGTCAGGGTGCCGGGTGGGAGCTAACAGCCCCTCGCGGGTGTAATGACGAACGGTTTCAGCGGTAACCCCACCGCGCTTTGCCAGTTCGCTAACTTTAATAGCGGCTATCTGCATAACACCCTCACCATCATGGATTTGGCTGTCAATAGTGTAAAACCTTTGGGTCACACATAGGTCAAGCGGTGCGTAAATTTTCAGCCGGAATGCCTAAAACACTGATTTAAAACAGTCGTGCGACTAATGTATAAGCAAAAAATTAAATAAAACGTTCGTTTGCCCTTGAATCAAAGCAGGCATTGGGCGAAAACTTAGGTGTAAGAATAACGAGGCGGATGGATATATCCGCTGAATCATTGGGAAGAGAGGCCCACTATGCATAATAACTTTAAAAAGCTTACCCTCGCGGCCGCAGTAGCAGCAGTGGCGTTTGCCAGCCAGGCCAATGCAGGCGGATATCAAATTAACGAGCAGAGCGTCAGTGGTCAGGGCTATGGTCACGCGGGGCGTAGCTCCAACATTAATGACGCTACCATTGTATTTGGTAACCCGGCAGGCATGTCGTTTTTAGACCGTGCACAGGTAACAGTGGGGGGAACGTACCTTAACGTTAATAGCGATATCGATAACGCGAGCGCCACGCGTAATGGAACTCCCATTGATGGTACGACAGAAGGCGATATGGTGCCTGGCACTTTTGTGCCTTTTGCTTTCTATGCTCAACCAGTGAATGAGCGTTTGGCCTTTGGTTTTGGCGTTTATGCGCCTTTCGGTTCGAAGACCGATTACGAGGATGGGTTCCTTGGGCGTAACCTTGGTAATTACACCGAGTTGACGGTGGTGAGCGCCCAGCCGACCGTCTCCTACCGCTTCAATGATCAGTGGGCGATTGGTGCGGGCATCACCTATAACCGCGTGGATGGCAAACTTTATCGTCAGGTGCCACATGCTTTGGGCGGAGAAGTGGATGCGCGCGTAGAGGGTGATGATGAGGCTTGGGGGTATAATCTTGGCATCATGTACCAGCCGGTGCCGGAGACCACGTTTGGTCTGACCTACCGCTCCAAGGTCAGTTATACCCTCGAAGGCGACTTCCGCGCGACCGCTAACGATAACTCGTTAGGTAATCCTCCACCGTTCGGAATTGGCGCCGGCCAAGGAGATGTGGTTGCCCAGGATGATAATGCGAGCCTCGACCTTACAACGCCCGAGACGGTGAACTTCTCTGTGACGCAGGAGATGAGTGACAACCTCAAGCTCATGGCGGGGGTCTCATGGACACGCTGGAGCCGCTTCAATGAGATTCTTGTCACTGGTAGCGAGAATCAAACCATCACGCATGAGCAACAGGAATACTCTAATGCTTGGGCGTTTGCCGTAGGTGGCGAGTATCAGCTCAACCCTCAGTGGGTGCTGCGTAGCGGTGTGACGATCGATAACACGCCGACTAGTGACCAGTTCCGCAGTGCGCGGATTCCCTCTGATGATCGTCGAATTTTCTCCGTTGGTGCTGGCTGGAGTCCCACCGATGCGCTAACACTGGATTTCGCCTACTCCTATCTCACCGAGCGTAGGACTAGTATCGATCAGGAACGTACTGATGAACTGATTGATGGGGTGCCGGGTGTTATCTCGACCTACTCTGCCGACTACAAAAACGAAGCTCATGGTTTCGGTGCCCAGCTTACTTACCGCTTCTAAACGGGCGGTGTGATGAGTGTGGCCTGTTGAGCTTTGATCAGCGGTTTCGAACCCGGCCCAGGCCGGGTTTTTCGCGTTAAGCCAACATGAGGTGAATGGATGCGGTAAGCGTCAGGTTTGGTTACAATACGGCCTCAGAATTTCGCCGCTGGGGTAGCTCGCGCTGGTGTTTAGCACCAGGCCGTGAGCCACCCCAGCGGCGCCTGTCTCTTTTAAGTCGCGTTTTAAAGCGCGTGAGACTCAGCTATTTACTGACCAAGGCTAGGGCGATCCATGTTGGAAACCAACCCGATTCACAACCAGATCAAGGACCTGTCTGCGCGGACAGACGTTCTTAGGGGGTATCTTTGACTATGCCGAGCGTAAAGATCGGCTAGAAGAAGTCTCCCGCGAGCTTGAAGACCCCAATGTCTGGAACGACCCGGACTACGCACAAAAACTCGGTAAAGAGCGTGCCTCCCTCGAAGCCATTGTGGCGACCATTGATGAGTTGGATCAGGGGCTGGCAGACAGCCGTGACCTGCTCGAACTGGCGGAAATGGAAGAGGACGAAGGCACCGTTGACGAGGTGCGTAAAGAGCTGGATGGCCTGCAGGCTGCCCTTGAGAAGCTTGAGTTTCGCCGTATGTTTGCGGGCGAGATGGATGAGAATAACGCCTATCTCGATATCCAGTCAGGCTCTGGCGGTACCGAAGCCCAGGACTGGGCGAACATTCTGTTGCGCATGTACCTGCGTTGGGCAGAGAGCCACGGTTTTAAAACAGAGATCATTGAAATTTCCCCTGGTGAAGTGGCGGGCATCAAATCGGCATCGCTGCATATCCAGGGCGACCATGCATTCGGTTGGCTGCGCACGGAAACCGGCGTTCATCGCCTGGTGCGTAAAAGCCCATTTGACTCCGGCGGACGCCGCCATACCTCGTTTGCGTCGGTCTTTCTGTCGCCGGAAATCGACGACAGCTTTGAGGTTGAGATCAACCCCTCTGATTTGAGGGTAGATACCTACCGTTCCAGTGGTGCGGGGGGGCAGCACGTTAACACCACCGACTCGGCGGTACGGATTACCCACGAACCGACAGGTATTGTGGTGGCGTGTCAAAACCAGCGCAGCCAGCATGCCAACCGCGACTTCGCCATGAAGCAGTTGAAAGCGAAGCTGTGGGAGTTTGAGATGCAAAAGCGCAATGCGGCCAAGCAGGAAGCGGAAGATTCCAAGGCGGATATCGGCTGGGGAAGCCAAATTCGCTCGTATGTACTGGATGATCAGCGCATTAAAGACCTGCGTACCGGCGTTCAGTCCAGTAACTGCGATAAAGTGCTCGATGGCGATCTGGATCAATTCATCGTCGCCAGCCTTAAGCAGGGTTTGTAGAGGCCTCTGATTAACACACTGGTTTATCAGTGGACTGGTATTTTTTTAGCGTTTGAACATCAATAGGGTGCCCGATGGCCAACCAAGACGCGTCTTCTCTCGACAATGAAAACCACCTGATCGCTGAGCGCCGCGCCAAGCTTGCGGTTCGCCGTGAGCGTGCCGCTGAGCAGGGTAAGAGCGCTTTTCCGAACGACTTTCGCCGTGACAGCCTGACCGTTGAACTGCAAAACCTGCTGGGTGAAAAGGAGAAAGCGGAGCTGGAAGCGCTTGATCACCACGCATCGGTAGCCGGGCGCGTCATGCGCAAACGTGGCCCCTTTATTGTGATTCAGGATGTGGCTGGCCAGATTCAGCTTTATGTCGACAAGAAAGGCCTGCCGGAAGACGTGCTTGAGGACATCAAGGGCTGGGATATTGGTGATATCGTCGCTGCCCGTGGCCCTGTGCATAAGTCAGGCAAGGGCGATTTGTATGTCATGATGGTGGAAGCGCAACTGCTGACCAAAAGCCTGCGCCCGCTGCCAGACAAATTTCACGGCCTGACCGACCAGGAAGCGCGTTATCGTCAGCGCTACGTTGACCTGATCATGAACCCACAATCGCGTAAGGTGTTTGAGACCCGCGCTGCGGTGATCAGTTCCATGCGCCGGTTCTTTGAAGCCCGTGGCTTTATGGAAGTCGAAACGCCGATGCTCCAGCCGATTCCCGGTGGCGCCGCGGCCCGCCCGTTTATCACCCACCATAATGCGCTGGATATCGATATGTATCTGCGCATTGCCCCGGAGCTTTACCTTAAGCGTCTGGTGGTGGGCGGCTTCGAAAAAGTGTTTGAGATTAACCGTAACTTCCGTAACGAAGGGCTATCGACGCGGCACAACCCTGAGTTCACCATGGTGGAGTTCTACTGGGCCTATGCGGACTACCGCGACCTGCTTGATATGACCGAAGCCATGCTGCGCACGGCGGCTCAGGAAGTGTTAGGCACCACCACGATTGAGTACCAGGGCACCAGCTACGATTTCGGCAAGCCCTTTAATCGTCTAACCCTGCGCCAAGCGATTTTGGATCATGGTGACGGTATCAGCGATGCGGATCTCGACACCCTCGACGCTGCCCGTACTGCGGCAGCAAAACTGGGCATTAAGGTGAAGGAGAGCTGGGGACTGGGCAAGGTTCAGACTGAGATCTTCGAAGCAGTGGCCGAACACAAGCTGGATCAGCCAACGTTCATCACCGAGTATCCGGCTGAGGTCAGCCCGCTGGCCCGCCGCAACGATGCCAATCCTTTCGTCACTGATCGCTTTGAGTTTTTCGTGGGGGGCCGTGAGATTGCCAATGGTTTCTCGGAGCTGAACGACGCTGAAGATCAAGCCGAGCGCTTTCGCGAGCAGGCCGCCGAAAAAGATGCCGGTGACCTTGAGGCCATGTACTTTGACGCCGACTACGTTCGCGCGCTGGAGTACGGGATGCCGCCAACGGCAGGTGAGGGCATTGGTATCGACCGTTTGGTGATGCTGTTTACTGACAGCCCCTCCATTCGTGACGTCTTGCTGTTCCCCGCCATGCGTCCAGAGGTAGACTAAATGCCGCTAGCCGGGTGGTAGCCGACGAAAAGTTGGTAAGGGCGCGATTTAGCGCCCATAATGGTCAACGTTTCGACGGCGAGGAGAATCCCATGAAACTGCTAAATCGCTCTGCCCTGAGCGTCAGGCCGACCCAGACCTTCGTGGACTGGATCAATGCGCTCGAACCCACCATGGGAGACGACGACCTGACCCTGGACGACGTCGAACATGAAAGCACGGTGTATCTGATCCCCGAGATGGATACCCCCGAAGCGCTTGAGACGTTTGTCCGCGAACGTCATGTGGAAATTCTTGAGACCGAACTGCGCGCCTGGGAAGAAGACGAACGTCAATGGCCAGAAAAACTCGACTGGTCGCTGTTTCAGGATTTTCTGAGTATTGAACATAGCTATCTCGCGATTGACCTCGACGACGAAACTGCCCTGGAAATCTCGGATGTTGATGATGCGCTGCTGCTGGATAATGAGCAGGATTAGTGTATAGCCGCTATCCAATGGTTGCCTAAGTCAACGCGTATCGTGAAACCGGCCCAGGCCGGTTTCGCTGTTTTAATGGTGCTGTTTAGGAACTGCCCTTCATGCGACTGTTTGAAACTCGGCCAGGGGATGATGGCCTGCCAGGTCCAGAGCGCGCCCTGGCGGTGCTGGCGCTGGTTACCGGTACGTTGATGGCGGTGGTGGATACCACCATGATCAACCTTGCCCTGCCCACCATTGCCGCTGATCTGGATATACCCGCCTCCCGCGCCGTGTGGATCACTAACCTGTTCCAGGTCGTGTGTGCCGCCTTTCTGCTGGTATTTGCTGGCATCAGCGAGTTGATTACCCGTCGGCGGCTTTATCTGTTCGGGATAGCAATATTTGTGGTCGCTTCCCTTGGCGCTGCGTTATCGCGCAATTTGGAAACATTACTGGTGTTTCGCGCCATGCAGGGATTGGGGGCCGCCGCCACACTCTCCATTGGGCCATCGCTTTATCGGGCCATTTTTCCTTCGAGGCTCCTGGGCAGTGCACTGGGGTTAAGTGCCCTGGTGGTTGCCGGGGGGTACGCGGCTGGCCCGACGCTAAGTGGGGTTATTCTCTCCTACGCGGATTGGCCGTGGTTATTTGCCATGCATGTGCCGCTAGGCATTTGCTCACTCTGGCTTGCCAGCCGGGCATTGCCAAGAGATAAGCCGCGCCAGGGAAGCTTCGATTTTCTGGGAGCGTTGCTTTCCATGCTGATGCTGGCAAGCTTTTTTATTACCATGGATGCTGTGGGTCATGCGGCGCCGTGGTGGCAAAGCGCCGGCTGGGCGTTGTTTGCCGTACTGGCTTGCTATCTGTTCGTGAAGCGCCAGCAGCGGGCGTCCTACCCATTACTGCCGTTGAGTGTCTTTGAGGAAAAGCGCTTTACGCTGGCCGTTTCGGCTTCTGGGCTCGCGTTTATTGGCCAGGGAATTACCTTCATTGCCCTGTCGTTTTTCTATCAGGAGCAAATGGGTTTCTCACCCCTTGAAACCGCCTGGTTGTTCACTCCCTGGCCACTGGCGATTATGTTGGTTGGCCCCCTGGCCGGACGCTTGGCCGACCGGGTGAATCCCAGTTGGCTATCAAGTACAGGGCTGATATTGCTGATTATTGGGTTGGTGGCGCTGGCCCTGGTGGATGAGTCCACGGGGGTAGCGGGCAGCTTGTGGCGCACGGCCCTCTGTGGCATTGGTTTTGGGTTGTTTCAGCCGCCGAATAATCGCGAAATGATGGGTAGTCTACCCCCTGAGCGCAGTTCCAATGTCTCTGGTGTCATGAGCACGACCCGAACAGTGGGGCAATCGTTTGGGGTGGCCCTGGTGGGAGCGGCCTTGGCGTTGGGTTCACCTATCCAGGTCACCCTATGGCTGGGTGCTGGCACCACGCTACTGGCGCTGCTTGTCAGTCTCTCGCGTATAACACTTGCCCAGCGTGCGCTCGTTGAGCGCCGGGCATCGTCTGTTGGCAAGTAAGGGCGTACAATAAAACGGTTTCTGAAAGAAGGAGGTCTCTCATGGCGTTGCAGACACAGATAGAGCAGAAGTTAGCGGCGCTCGCGCCCGACGTGCTGCACGTTGAAAACGAAAGCCATATGCACAACGTGCCAGCGAACTCCGAAACCCATTTTAAAGTCACGCTGGTGAGCGACAGCTTTGATGGCATCATGCCGGTCAAGCGCCACCAGCAGATTTATGCCCTGTTAGCGGATGAACTTTCCGGCCCTGTACATGCATTGGCGTTGCACCTTTATACGCCACAAGAGTGGCAGGCCAGGGGCGGTGAACGTCCCAACTCCCCCAACTGCCGTGGCGGCGGCCAGTGACCCCAGAGGTTATTCGTCGGCATTACCTGGAAGCCATGGGCATTATGACATGGGGTTCCCGGTATCAACTGCCCAATGCGCTACCCACCGAGGCGTGTGAGTGGGAGGACGCCCCGGCTGCTGCACCGCCCAGGGAACGGTTGCATGCACTGTTGGATGATGTTGCCCCACCGCGCAGTGAGGCACCGGTAGAACGCAAGGCAGATGCACCGGCGAGCACGGTATCACCCTCTGCGGTGCGTGCGCTGCTTGATCAGCCTTCCATTGCTGAGAGTGCACCTGCCGATATACCCGTTACGCCAGTTCCTCATCCGGCACCCGCTGCCGAGCCGTTGCAGTTTAGCCTCTCATGCATCTGTTTGGGTGGGTGCTGGCTTAGTCTCCATGAAGGCGAGATATCCCCCTTGGAGCAGCAACTGCTCGCCAATATAATGCATGCAGTGGGGGTGTTAAGGGGGGATAAGTTGGAGGTGACGCACTTCAAATGGCCGCCCATGGCAAATGCCTTTACCCCTGAAGAGCCCTTGGAAGAAGCCAGAGAGGGTGTTGCTGCCTTTATCGCTGGTGCAGTTGGACGCCAGGGCTGGCAGCTGGAACGGGTGTTATGGTGGGGGGCGGCGGAAAACAACGAAGATTCACCCCTTGCCCAGGCGCTGGCCATCAACCAGGGGCAGAGTCACACCTTGGCGTTACCTGTCTGGCAAGGGCCTTCTCTTGAGCAACTCGCCCAATCTGCGAAGGCCAAGCGAACCCTGTGGCCGGAACTGGTTACCTTGGGGGAACAGTGGCAAACGTCTCGTGATTAGCCAGCTCGAAATGGCGCATAGTGCTGTATTGCATGATCTGGAAGCGCTGGCTGGCAGTGGCGCTACGCGGCAACAGCTTGATGATGCGCTGGCTGACAATGACACCGCCGTAATGGGCTACTGGGAGCAGAGCGCGTTGGTCGGCTATGCCATGATTACCCGGTTACCTTTTGATGCCGAACTACAGGCCATTGGCGTCGCGCCACAAGTATGGGGGAAAGGCGTGGGTGGCAGGCTGATGAGCGCTGTTATCGCCTGTGCCCAGACGTGGGAGAGCGAGCGGTTGCTGCTGGAGGTGCGGGTGAGTAATCAGCGGGCGATTCGGCTTTACCGGCACTACGGATTTACAGAGGATGGTCGTCGCAAAGGCTACTACCCGGCAGTGCAAGGTGCAGCCGGGCGTGAGGATGCGCTGTTAATGTCGCGTCGGTGTTAAACGGAACGGTCAGGAAGCGTTAGTACTGTCCATACCGTCAAATTTACTCAGCACATCCTGTAGACGGCGCTCCCACTCTTCGTGCTCCTGTTTTAACTTAGCATTCTCGCTACTTAGCTCTTCATTTTCCAATTTCAGCATCTCCAACGCCTCAACAGTGTCGGTGACTTTCTGTTCTAACTGGTTAAACAGCTCTAGGCTCATGCATACCTCCGGGGTACGGCAGCAGGCATTATGCCTGCCAGTAAAGATAAAATAGGATAGTAGGGAGGCGAGCGTAACGCCGCTACCCGTTTGCAGCAAGCGCTTTACACCGGCAGGCGTTGATAGAGCCGTGCTGTGCTTTCGCCAGCCTGGGTTTCCCGGTGAAGCTGCCAGTTGCTGGGCACTTGAGGAGTGATTGAATATTCGGTTTCCAGATAGACCATCGCCTCGTTACCTAACCAGCCGCCTGCCTCCAGTGCGGTACAGCATGGCGCGGCAAGGCCCTGGTGAAATGGAGGATCGAGAAAAACGAGGTCAACGGGGTGGCCCGGCTGGCTGAGAAATACCTGGGCATCGGCGGTTACCACCCGCCCCTGGCTCGCCCCCAGGGTGGCTAGATTATCACCAATCAGCGTGGCAACCCGAGGGTCGCGCTCTACAAAGGTAACACTTGCAGCGCCACGGGAAAGGGCCTCAATGCCCAGAGCCCCGGTGCCAGCAAACAGGTCTAGTACCTGCTTGCCATACAGGTGTTGGCCAAGCCAGTTGAACAGCGTCTCACGTACCCGGTCCGGTGTTGGGCGTAACCCTGGATGATCAAGTACAGGAAGCTGGCGGCGGCGAAAATCACCGCCGATAATGCGTAATTTGCCCGACGGCCTGGTGGGCTTATAGCGGGAAGTGGATGAGCGGGATGAGCGTTGTCGTTTCATAACGCGGATTGTAGCGGGCTACTTATCCAAAGTCTCGGTTGGCGGTGGTAGGATGGGCACAATGTTCACCTTTTTAGTCGGATGACACCCATGTTTGGTTTTTTCAAACGCAAGAAAAAGCATGATACCCAGCAGGAACAACAAGAGCAGCATGATCGCCTGAATGATGGCCAGGTGGACACTGACAGCGCCCTGGAACAGGGCGTCGATAACGCGATCCTCGATGATCAGGCAGAGAGCGGGCAGCCAGCAGCGATTTCTCCTGAGGCGGAGATTGAAAGAGTACCTCCCGCGCCTGAAACTGTGCCAGAGCCAGAGCCAGAGCCAGAGCCAGAGCCAGAGCCAGAGCCAGAGCCAGAGCCAGAGCCAGAGCCAGAGCCAGAGCCAGAGCCAGAGCCAGAGCCAGAGCCAGAGCCAGAGCCAGAGCCAGAG
>NZ_JALPZO010000122.1 GCF_023507745.1 Vreelandella olivaria
CAATCCGGTGCGGCCCTCCCTTGCATTGACAGACAACCCTGTCACCCACTTTTACCAGATCCATGAGACTTCTCGCTAATATCCATGTGGCATGTCATCTGGTACCCGAGAATAGCGGTGATTTTTCGGGATGAAAACCCCTACAGAACAGAAGCGTATGGTGGCAGCTGCCATAAGCCCCAGTCTTTCTTACGTGCTTGTCTATACCCTTAACGCCAATCTTTGACGAATCATCGACATAGGGGCGCACCAAAAAAAACCGCTGCTTATAGAAGCAGCGGAAGCAAGGGATCGAAAACAATAGCCAGAACAACACTATTAGCGACTGCTATCGCGATGTTGCCTGTACACTCTCAGACACTCCGTTCAGGAAAAGTTCGCCAAACGGCAAAATTTTCGTCTTCTCTGGTACAGGCGTATACTAAAATCTTCATCATATCCGAGTTTTCAGGGAGCCAAGTATGGCACTCTATTTACTGGTACTGGGTGTCTGTCTACTGGTGATTGGCGCTGTTTTTCTGGCCCTAATAACAGCAAGGACACCCCGCTACCGTACCGAAGCGAATGATCTGGTTGCCCTATTTGACAAGGCTCTGGGCAGTAACGTCAGTGAAACGGAATGGAACACCATTATAGGCTACCCCATTCGTCATGATGAATATCTGGACAGCATACGCCGCCGGGCCTCGCATTTAATGGATCTTCACGGGCGGCGCTGGCAAATCGCCCATGGCAAGCCTTTGCTTAACCAGGAAGGCCATGCGGAACTAAAAATATTACGCGATCATTTAGCGGCACATACGGCACTAAGACAGCATAAGCAGGGTCAGCGCTAACCGTGGCTCGCGCTGTTAACAGCCTGCAACGCTGACGAGGAGACCATCATGCCCAGCAGCACTATTCGTCAAATACCCCTGGAAAGTGCCACGAAGCACCACTCCCATGACTTTCATCAAATAGTGATTACGCTCTGCGGCTCCTCTGAATTTGAAATTGAAGGGCTGGGTGGCCGGGTCAATGCCTTCTCAGGCTGCATTGTACCGGCCAATCATGAGCACTATTACTCGGGCAATGGACATAACCGCCAGTTGATCCTCGACTTACCTGAAGATGCACCTGCACTAACCGGTGAGCACCGGGAACTCGTTGCGCTGTTCGATGCACCGCGTTTTTTTGCGTTGGATAATCCGTTACGCCACTATTTGGCTTTCGTCGAAAGCGAGCTGAACCAAGGATTTGACACCTCAACGTCATCCTTTCAGCAGGACCGACTTGCAGCCACACTGCTTGGTTCCTTAAAAGCTCGTTTAGGCACCGTTTCCGTCTCCCCGCGCCGCCTTGATCTCGACCAGATTGACCGTTTTATCCGCCACCATCTGGCCGAAGAACTTCGCGTGGCTGACCTCGCCAAACTTGCCTGCCTTAGCGTCGCTCACTTTTCAGAACGCTTTCGCGCCCAGACAGGTCTTTCTCCATGGCAGTACGTCAAGCGCCAACGATTGAATGCCGCCAGACAGCTCATCTTACAAAGCCGACTTCCGTTAACCGATATCGCCATTCAAACGGGGTTTGCCAACCAAAGTGCTCTCTCTCACGCTTTTCGCCGCAGTTATGGTCTGTCGCCCCGCAAATTGCGCCAAGGGGTTAACACACCAATGGTTTCACAGAATATGCCACTTCGCTCTCCACACCGCTAACAGCACCCGCTCCACGCTAGGCAAGTAGCCGCTGGCGAGCCTTAATAAACTCTACTAAAGTCGTAAGACTTTCCATCTTGCCGTGAAATTGACACGTTTTGCCATGAAAACGACATACACCTAAGGGCGGAGCGTTCTACATTCGAGCGTTAGCTCGGGCACCACACGCCCTGCCATCTACTGTTCCAGTTCAGACTCACGGGGGCCTCAATGCTCAACGCCAAAAAAATGCGTGACCCTGCCACTTGGCAAACCGATCTTGATACGCTAATGCAGCGTGTTAGCGACCACTACATCGTGGATGAAAATGCCTACGTGGGCGAACTTATCAAGTTACTGGATGCCGACCAGGAAGCGTTCGCTCGCATTGAGGCCAGCACGGCAGCGCTGGTACGTGATGTTCGTGAAATGGATACCGCGGTCGATACCATTGATGAGTTATTGCAACAGTACAGCCTGGATACCCACGAAGGTCTGATGCTGATGTGTCTGGCGGAAGCCATGCTGCGGATACCCGACAAAGCCACCGCCGATGCATTGATTGAAGACAAACTCGGCCCGGCAGATTGGCAGTCCCATGTAGGTAAAAGCGAGTCATGGCTGGTTAACGCCTCTACCTGGGGTCTGCTGATGACTGGTCGCGTACTGAAGCTCGACCATCCCAAAGAGGGTCAACCTGCCCACTTCATTAACCGCATGGTTAATCGTATGGGCGAGCCGGTGATTCGTCGCGCCATGGTGGAAGCGATGAAAATCATGGGCAAACAGTTTGTCCTTGGGCGTGATATTAATGAAGCACTTAAACGCTCCAAGCCGCTATTTAATAAAGGCTATACCTACTCTTATGACATGCTGGGTGAAGCCGCCCGCACACGGGCGGATGCCAAGCGCTATTTTGATGATTATGCCAGGGCGATTGAACAAGTCGGCAAGGCCCGCAAAACGCTTGGCGACAAGACCCCTGCTCCTTCGATCTCCATTAAGCTTTCCGCACTACACCCACGCTATGAATTTGGCCGCCGTGAACAGGTGTTAGCAGAGTTGGTGGATACGGTTATCAAGTTGGTGACCACAGCTCGCGAACTGGATGTCGCTGTCACTATTGATGCTGAAGAAGTGGATCGTCTGGAGCTATCCCTGGAGGTGTTCCGGGCCATTTACTCAAGCAGTGCTGCCAAAGGATGGGGCCACTTTGGCCTGGTCGTGCAAGCGTACTCCAAGCGCGCTTTACCGGTATTGCACTACCTCAACCGTTTGGCAGAGCAGCAAGGCGATGAGATTCCATTGCGCCTGGTAAAAGGCGCCTACTGGGATAGCGAAATCAAAGAGTCGCAACAACTTGGTGTCGATGGCTACCCGGTCTATACCCGCAAAGCGTGTACTGATGTAGCGTATCTGGCCTGTGCCCACTTCCTGCTTTCCAATGACACTAAAGGGCGTATCTTTCCGCAATTTGCAACGCATAACGCCCATACGGTCACCACGATTCTTGAACTGGCACATCACGACAGCCGCCCCTTTGAGTTCCAGCGCCTGCACGGAATGGGTGAAGCGCTGTACGAAGCCGCCCTCGAACGTGCGCCGCAAGGAACCTACTGCCGTATTTATGCCCCGGTAGGTGCCCATAAAGACCTGCTGCCCTACCTGGTACGCCGCCTGCTGGAAAATGGAGCCAACTCATCCTTTGTCCACCAACTGGTGGACCCAGCAGTGCCCGTTGAGTGGCTATGCCAGCACCCTATCGAAATCCTGAGTCAGCAGAAGTCTTTCGCCAACACACGTATTCCGTTACCTAAAGATATCTATGGACCGAAACGCCGTAACTCACGTGGGGTAAACCTCAACATCCGTAGCCACTACGACCCATTGATGGAGAAAATGGCGGCGTTTATGGACACATCATATCAAGCCAGGCCCTTGCTGGCTTTTGACGTTGTCGAGGATGCAACCAATACTCACCCTGTCACTTCTCCCTATGATCGCCGCCAAACGGTGGGCAGCATTCAGTGGACCAGCAAGGAACAGGCCGCCCAAGCCCTTGATGCTGCCTGGGAGGCCTTTCCCCGTTGGGACGCCACCCCCGTTGCCGAGCGCGCCGCCATACTGCGCCGTCTGGCGGACCTGATGGAAGAGAATATGCCGGAGCTGATGACTCTCTGCTCCCGCGAAGGCGGTAAATTACTGACCGACGGTGTGGACGAAATTAAAGAGGCCGTTGATTTCTGCCGCTACTATGCCATGCGTGCCGAGGAGTCGTTCGGCGAGCCTATCGAGCTGCCTGGCCCCACGGGTGAATCCAATCGTTTAACCATGGGCGGAAAAGGTGTCTTTGCCGCTATCAGCCCATGGAACTTCCCGGTAGCCATCTTCTGCGGCCAAATTGTTGCCGCAGCTGTCGCAGGCAATACCGTACTCGCCAAACCCGCAGAACAAACGTCCATCGTTGCTCATCGCGTCATTGAGCTGCTTTACGAGGCGGGGATGCCACGGGACGTGGTTCAGCTACTGCCCGGCGACGGGCCGACCGTTGGCAGTGTACTGACCTCCGACCCACGCATTACAGGTGTCGTTTTCACCGGCGGCACAGACACTGCGCAAATTATTAACCGCGCCCTGGCCGCGCGGGAGAATGCACCACTGCCCACACTTATCGCCGAAACAGGTGGCATGAATGCCATGATCGTGGATTCTACCGCCCTGCCCGAGCAGGTAGTGGTGGATGTGATTCAATCAGCATTCCAGAGCGCTGGCCAACGCTGTTCCGCACTGCGGGTACTTTACCTGCAGGAAGACGTTGCCGACCGCGTGATTGAGATTCTTAAAGGTGCTATGAATGAGCTGCGTATCGGTGATCCACGCGATTTAGGTACCGACGTGGGCCCTGTCATTGACAAAGAGGCCCGCCAGGGGCTGCTGGCCCATATCAAGAAGCTGAAAGAAGAAAACCGCCTGGTGGCTGAAACCCCTATGGCAGCAGAACATACCCAACATGGCACCTTTGTGGCGCCCACCGCGTTTACCATCGACAGCATTGATGCCCTGACACGTGAGCAGTTTGGCCCGGTACTGCATATTGTCCGCTACAAAGCCAGCAAGCTTGATCAGGTCATCAATGATATCAACAACCGTGGTTATGGCCTGACGTTTGGGGTACATAGCCGTAACGAATCCTTTGCCGCTGAAATAGCGCAGAAAATTCGCGTTGGCAATGTGTATATCAACCGCAATATCATCGGTGCAGTTGTTGGTGTGCAGCCATTTGGCGGTCAAGGTCTGTCCGGCACTGGCCCTAAAGCAGGTGGACCACACTACCTACAGCGCTTTGTTACCGAAAAAACGATCACGAACAACACCGCCGCCCTGGGCGGCAATGCGTCGCTACTAGCACTAGGCGATGAGTGAACGCTCATCAACATAAACTAACCTGAACTCCTGATAAGGGATACGTCTCATGGTTGAAAATAATAGCGTCACTGCCTACGCAGCCACGGCTTCCCCAGGCCGTGCTCCAGGCACAGGGAACTCGACACCAATGTACCGCCATTATCTTTCCCGCCTCCTATGTGGTGCCTTACCCAGCGGTCAGCCGCTGGGGCGGGCATCGCACCAAGGGAGTTAACAAGAGTATCGCCGCGCCTTTGCCAGGTAAAGGCGCCAACGCTGTCGGAGCCAGGGGTGTACGAAAGATTGGCCACCATTCGCTCTCTTTCATACATGACCTGACTCCGTTCTGACGAACTGGAGAAGTATTATGGCTACTGGTGTTTGGATTAGTTTGATTGGATATTTTGCGCTCATGATCGCCATTGGCATTTATGCGATGCGCAAAGCAACGTCCTCCTCGGAGGATTATATGCTGGGGGGACGGACCCTTAGCCCCCAGGTCGCAGCGCTTTCTGCGGGTGCCTCGGACATGAGCGGCTGGCTACTACTGGGTTTGCCGGGTGCCATGTTTGTGTCCGGCCTTGGCTCTGCCTGGATCGGGATTGGTCTGTTGGTAGGTGCACTGCTCAACTGGATTTTGGTCGCGCCCCGCCTGCGCGAGCAGACAATCCACTACGGCAACGCCATTACCATCCCGGCCTTTCTGGCCAACCGATTCCCCACCCGCGCGCTCGCCCTGCGTACCGTGTCGGCCATTGTGATCGTGATCTTTTTCGCCGTGTATACCGCCTCAGGCCTGGTGGCGGGCGGCAAGCTGTTTGAGACGGCATTCACGGGTGTGTACAACTTCGGCGACATGAGCAACTACGCCATGGGCGTGGTGATCACCCTCGGCGTGGTTCTGATCTACACCGTGGTAGGCGGCTTCCTCGCCGTGAGCATGACCGACTTTGTGCAGGGCTGTATCATGATGCTGGCCCTGATCATCATGCCCGCCGTGGTGCTGTTCGGTGAAGGCGGTGGCGGCTTCTCCCAGGCTTCCGAAACGCTCAATAGCGTCGACCCCGCCCTGCTCTCCTGGACGACGGGGCTGACCTTTATCGGCTGGCTATCGGCGGTGACCTGGGGCCTTGGCTACTTTGGTCAGCCGCATATCATTGTGCGCTTCATGGCCATTCGCTCTCAGAAGGATGTCCCCATTGCGCGCAACATCGGCATGGGTTGGATGCTGGTCTCGCTGATTGGTGCTGTCTCCCTGGGCCTGGCAGGCCGCGCCTTCGCGGTACGCAATGGTCTTGATGTCCAGGACCCGGAAACCATCTTTATCATGCTGGCCAACCTGCTCTTCCACCCATTGATCACTGGCTTCCTTTATGCAGCGCTGCTGGCAGCCATTATGAGCACCATCTCCAGCCAGCTGCTGGTATCCTCCTCTTCACTGACCGAAGACTTCTATCGCCTGTTTCTACACAAGAACGCCACCGAACAGCAGTGTGTCGCAGTGGGTCGCGTCTGTGTGGTGCTGGTAGGTATCGTGGCAGCGATTATCGCTTCCGACGAAAACTCTCAGGTGCTGGGGCTGGTCAGTAACGCCTGGGCAGGCTTTGGCGCAGCCTTCGGCCCGTTGATCATTCTTTCGCTAATGTGGCCGCGCACCAACGGGGCAGGCGCACTGGCAGGCATGATTGTGGGTGCCGCCACCGTCATGATCTGGATTTCGCTGGGCTGGAACGGCGCCTTCATGGGCGGCCCCGGCGTCTACGAGATCATTCCAGGCTTCATTGCTTCCTTCATCGCTATCCTGGTGGTTAGCAGCATGACCGCCGATGCCAGTGAGTATCGACATATCGAGCGCTAATCGGCTCACCCTTCGGCCATCACAAGCTCTAAGAGGCTAACCATTTAAACCTGTAAAGGTTCAGTTTATTGGCCACCTTCAGGTGGCCTTTTTAATGGCTATTTGCCCTGGGTCAATAATTGTTCCCAAGCAACTCTATAAACTTTACCTCATGATTCACAATCACTTAATAAGTTACTTCCATCGCTAGGAGCAACGCTATGCGCCGCCATCAAACTGTCACGACCTTAATTGCCACCGGGGTGGCAGCTGTCACGCTGGGCGCCAGCAGCCAAGCCTTCGCCTATGGTGCTGGCGATTTCTTCACTCGTATTGGTGTGGCGCAGGTTAGTCCTACAAGCAGCAACGGAACCCTGAATACAGTCCTGGGGGATCTGGCTGTCGATGTTCAGGATAAAACCGATTTCGCCTTCACATTGGGGTATCGCTTCCATGACAAGGTGGGCATTGAGCTGCTCGCAGCCCTGCCGTTCAAGCACGATATTCACCTGAACGGTGACAACATCGCCTCCACCAAGCACCTGCCACCCACCCTGACACTGCAGTACTACCCATTAGGTGGCACAGAAGCACGTGTACAGCCCTATATCGGTGCGGGCATTAACTACACCCGCTTCTCAGATGAAAGTGTCAATGTTCCCGGCGTGGGAGAGGTTGACCTGGATCTGGATGACTCCTGGGGCTTTGCCGGGCAGTTAGGCATTGATCTGTTAATAGATGATAACTGGGCGCTTAACGCTGCTGCCTGGTATATCGATATCGATACTGATGCCACGGTTGCTGGCACCCCAGCAGGCACCGTAGAGATTGACCCCATCGTGGTCATGGCGGGTATCAGTTACCGCTTCTAGAGACAGCGGCTGCTGGTTTAAACCCTGCAATGTATTAAAAAGCGCCCAGCGACACTCGTCATAGAGAGCTGGGCGTTTTGCTGATAAGTGTTTGCCACCCAAACGTTTCTACAGACACTGATTCAATTATCGGTCACTAACTGGTCGACCTTTTCAACAGCGCGCACTACCAGAACCTGATCACTGGCACGCACTTTCTCCTGCTGCAGATAGGCCGCCATCGCTGGCGCTACATCGCATTTAGCTGGCAGGGGAGCCTTAGCATCAATCAACGCCTTCAAACGCGCAATAAAAACAAAGCGAACCCACTGGGGTAGCGACATGGTATCAATGCAGAACGGCTGCTGACTGGCAAATGCCTCAACCTCAGGAGTAGGCATACGCCATAAATTAGCGGCTTTCATAGAGGCTTCCAGCTCAAGCAGTGCAGTTTGAAGCTGTTGATGGACGCTCATAGTCACCTTAAAAGTCGATCGTGAATGCACCCGTATTATCCCTACTCTGTGGGTAAGTTACCACTCAGGTTCAGGTGCAATCAGTTTATTCACAGATTCACAGAAAACCTGCAAGAGACTGTGGATAAACTATGGAAAGATGCCCCAACCGCTACTCCCATGTGGCTTACGCAAAGTTGCTCAATTTTTAACCACTTACGAATAAAACCGTGATTTATCAGCCGTTACGGCTGACAGTGCCACAACAGCAAGGTAGAGTGCAGGCTTGTAATGCGGAAGGATGCCATGCAACCGATTCAGACCCTTGATGAGTTTTTTACACGCAGCGGTGCCGAGGTTTCCCTATACCATATGGGGAGACGCGTTACCCCATGCCGCCGCGAGACGTTACGTGCGTTTGAAAACGGAGAACTGGCCTGGCCAGAGCCCTGGCAAGGCCATGCGAAAGTGGCTATCGTATTTCGTTTAGGTGATATGCCGGAACCTGCCATTTGGTTTTTAGCACTACCCCTGGATGAACTCGGAATGCTGTCACCTGCCCAGCGGGACGGTTTTATCAATCGTCTGCTTGAAACCCTGGGCCGTAACGTCGCTAACCTGGGAACTAACGAACTGGGGCGTCAAGAAACCACAGACGTGGATCATCTAATGAAAGATAATCCCCTCGCGTTCACCCCGGACATCACCTTTCAGGCTATGCTAAACGCCCAGGCCACCCACGCGTTAGGCTTACCTGCCAGCCAGCACCTGGAACCGGTGGAAGCGTATCTGAGTGGTCAGCAGGTGATCGACTGGCAAGCGCTGGGACTGCAGGGTATCGCCGATTATACAGTGCGCCTTGATCAATCCGTGGCTGACACTCTTGCCCCGAGGATAAGCACCCTCCCCACTAGCGTTATTCACTCACTGTGCTACTGCCTGGAGCATCAGCCACTGGCTGAGCCCGTACTAAGTGCTATCCGTGAACGCGGTGAGCAGGCGGCAAGCGCTGGTGATTTGGAAACGTTATGTGCCTGTATTCGCGCCGTTGGGAGCACGCTAACGCCAGAGGTGGGTGACTGGTACACCAGCCTGCTAAAGGATAGTGCCGCCTGTGGCCCTGATGTCCTGGCAGCCATCGCTGGCCGTGGCTGGTCACTGTTGGAAGATGCGGAGCGCTTACCACTTTTTCTGCAACGCCTGGCAGAAGATAAACGCACCCAATTCACTGCCGTCATACGAGATATCGCCTTAATACCTCGTTTACGCTTACCTGTCATGATAGCTCTGCGCGATGCGCCAGCTGGGTCGGCCATTCAACAACGTATGGCCAACGTAATGGCCCATCGTTAACCGGTGGGCAAGTGTTTATTGCATTATGAGCAAGGAGTGAGCCGTGAAGGAATTACCCTATCAGGCCAAAGCAGTCATCGGCCGCCGCGAGATGGTGACGTTACCTGAACTGAGACTTCACCTCTGCTGCAAGGCCGATACCGGTGCTCGTACGTCTGCGCTGCATGCTGAAGAGATTGAGACCCATGAAGATGACCAAGGCCAATTATGGGTAAGCTTTATTACTCACAGTGGGGGGCCTGATACGCCTGCACACCGTTACAGGCTTCATTTACACGACCGGCGCAGGGTCACAAGTTCCAATGGCCACAGCGAATGGCGTTATGTGATCCGCACACACATGCAACTGGGCGCTTTAAACTTTCCGGTTGAACTAACGCTGACAGACCGTAGCAATATGCGCCACCCCATGCTGCTGGGCAGGCGGGCCATGCGCCGCTTACTCGTTGCCCCTGGCGCTGCATTTTTACACGGCGAACCTTAAAACTAATGATCAACGGCTTACCCTTTTGGCCCGGAGTCCTGCATGCATATTGCCCTGCTTTCGCGTAATCGCAACCTGTACTCTACCCAACGCCTGATCGAGGCTGCCGAGCAACGAGGACACACTGCTCGCGTTGTGGATACGCTGCGCTGCTATATGAGCATCACGTCGCACCACCCTTCCATTCACTATAAGGGTGCTGAGATTGAACCATTTGATGCGGTGATTCCCCGTATCGGTGCCTCCATTACCTTTTACGGTTGTGCAGTACTGCGCCAGTTCGAAATGATGGGTACCTATGTCATCAATGACTCAGTAGCCATCACCCGCTCTCGGGATAAGCTGCGCTCACTTCAGTTGCTTTCCCGTAAAGGGCTTGGCTTGCCGATTACTGGTTTTGCCCACTCTCCAGACGATATCCCCGACCTGATCACCATGGTGAAAGGGGCGCCTTTGGTGATTAAACTGCTTGAAGGCACCCAGGGGATAGGGGTAGTACTGGCTGAAACCAACCAGGCGGCTGAATCGGTTGTTCAAGCTTTTATGGGCATGAAAGCTAATATTATGGTTCAGGAATATATAAAAGAGGCGCGCGGCGCCGATATTCGCTGCTTTGTGATTGGCGACAAAGTTGTCGCCTCCATGAAGCGCCAGGCGGCCGAGGGTGAGTTCCGCTCAAACCTGCACCGTGGTGGTACGGCCAGCGTCATTCGCATTACCCCGGAGGAGCGTTCAACCGCCATTCGTGCGGCCAAGGCAATGGGATTACGTGTAGCAGGTGTGGATTTGCTACGCTCAAACCACGGCCCGGTGATTATGGAGGTTAACTCGTCGCCAGGTTTGCATGGCATTGAGAGCGCCACAGGCAAAGATATTGCGGGCATGATCATTGAGCATATTGAAAAAAACGCAACCCCTGTACGTAAAACACCACCCAAGCCTAAAGGCTAAGGGATAAATGCAAAAATAATCCGCATTAGGGGTGGCAAATCAGTGCTGCCACCCCCACAATCTGCGTCACCGAAGGAGGTAGACGCTCATGTTTCTCGACAATCGCCAAGTGGCGATGGACAGTGTGCTGGAAGCGCTGGCCGATAGTATTGATTATTTCCAGGATAATATTGAACGCCTGCGCCCCTCGCTGCGCGATGCACTGAAGCCACACTATACCGAACGGCTGAAGCAGATGCGCATGTTGCAGGAACTGGCCCGGACGCATCTGAAAATGCTGCCACGGGATGCAGACGTTGAGCGTGATGACTTTTTGTGGTTATGGAGCCGTTTGAAAAGCTTTGTCGGCAATGATAGCCAGGTATTACTCAATGAGCTGTTGGAGCAAGAGCGTGTCTTGATGCAAGCACTATCGACGCTCTTCACTCATCCGCTGCCTGATCCCATTGAGCCAGTGGTAGACGAGTGCATGCAGGGGTGCCGCAAGCTGATTCGCGAGCTTTACAGCTTACAAAAACGCAAAACGCGCCGCTAACTCTCTACTGCGCTTCCTCATCGACGACGGGTTGCACCAACTGCGCAGCCCGATAGTCTACCTTGACGCCCAGGGCTGATATGCTCGGCGCTTCAGTTTCATCGGCTGTACTGCCGTCCAGGTCTATAGGCTCTGCCGGACCTAAAAAGTAAGGCTCCCTACCCCATACATAAAGATCCCCCAAAGTGGCTATACGCGCCGCCCACTCACGCATTCTCAAACGCCACTCCCCAGCTGCGGGTTCCTCTTCGGCAACACAACCAGTCACATCCATCCCCAGGGCACGGCCTATAAAAATTGCCCGAGGCAAGTGCCAGCTTTGAGTAACCAGCAGCGCCTCTTCAAGCTGAAACACATCCCGGGCACGGGCAAGCGTGTCATAGGTGCTAAAACCCGCAAAGTCCATGGTCATCTGCTGGGAGGGAACGCCACGCCGATAAAGATCACGCCACATGGCTCGTGGCTCATTGTAGGCTTGGGTACGATTGTCGCCTGAGAGCAGTAAATGGCTAACGCGCTGGTCAGCGATCAGGCGTGCTGACGTGCGCATGCGGGCGTGGAAATGCGGATTGCGTAAGCCACTGCGTGTCCAGTGCGAAGTACCAAACACAATCGCCACATCATGCGGGCGACACTCATTCAAATGAGTGTCAATGTAGCGCGCAGTGCTGGCAAGTACCCAAAAATTACCGGCCATAAACAGCAATGCCGCCAGCAGCAGCAAGGCTCCTAGCGACATTAGCAAACGTTTAATGAAACTTAATAGAACGCTGTGCATCCAGCTCCCCAGCCGGGGTTAGAACATGCCGAGCTCAAGCTTGGCCTCGTCGCTCATCATGTCACGGCTCCAGGGCGGACTAAAGACAATCTCGGTGTGCACCTTATTGATTTGCGGCGCGCCTAAAATCTTATTGCGTGCATCAGCAGCAATCACATCCCCCATACCGCAACCTGGCGCAGTGAGCGTCATCCGAATGGTGACTATTCGCTCGCCGCTGATCAAGCGCTCAATACGGCATCCATATACCAGCCCAAGATCCACAATATTAACCGGTATCTCCGGATCGAAACAGGTGCGCAGCTGATCCCATACAAACTGCTCGATCTCTTCATCGCTGGCACTTTCCGGCAGCGTAGGACGCGGTAAAGGTTCAAGCCCCAGGGCATCCAGGTTGCGGCCCTCAATAAGGTAGAGACGCCCTTCAAAGCCAACACTTACCGAGCTGCCCTTGGCCTGCATGACACTCACTACACTATCTTCTGCCAAGGTTTCCGTTTTACCAAACGGAATGGCAATCGCCTCTACATCGCGCTGGAGCGGCAACTTCTGACCTCGCTCGAGGCTCGCGACTTGCTCGATATCCATAAGCTTCCTTAACGCACCATACCAATCACACGATTGAGCGCTGCGACAAACGCATCCACTTCTTCGAGGGTATTATACGCGGCAAACGAGGCACGGCACGTGGCATCCACACCAAAATGATGTAACAGCGGCTGTGCACAGTGATGTCCGGTACGGATAGCAACGCCCAGTTGGTCAATTAACAGGCCGATGTCCTGGGAGTGCGCCCCATCCACGATAAAGGAGAGCACACCCGCTTTATGCGGGGCAGTACCGAGAATACGCAGCCCTTCCACCTGGCTAACTGCCTGTGTGGCGTGCTCAAGCAATCGATGCTCCCAGGCACCGATGGACTCAACGCCGATACTTTCTACCCACTCAAGCGCCCTACCCAATGCGATCACTTCCGCGATGGCAGGCGTACCCGCCTCAAACTTATGCGGAATGTCAGCGAAGGTCGTGCCTGAATCAAAGGAAACGGCTTTAATCATCTCGCCGCCCCCCTGCCAGGGCGGCATCGCCTCTAACAAGGCTTGTTTTCCATACAGCACACCAACACCGGTAGGCCCATAAACTTTATGTCCAGAGAAGGCATAAAAATCGGCATCGATAGCCTGCACATCAACCAACTGATGAGGAGCTGCCTGAGCGCCATCCACCAGCATTAACGCGCCATGCTGATGGGCAAGTGCTGCCATCTCTTTCACCGGGTTGATGGTGCCGAAGGCATTGGACACATGGTTAACCGCCACCAGCCTGGTTCGCTCACCAAGCAGCTCACGATAGGCCACCATATCCAGAGCCCCCTGCTCATCGACAGGAATTACCTTGATGGTAAATCCGCGCTCAGCCGCCAGCAGCTGCCAGGGAACAATATTGGAGTGGTGCTCCAACATGGAAATCAAGACTTCATCGCCAGCCGCTAATTGACTCCTCCCCCAGCTCTGAACCACCAGATTGATGGCTTCCGTGGTGCCACGGGTAAAGATGACTTGACGTGCATCTTCCGCATTGAGAAACGCCTTAACCCGATGCCGTGTCCCTTCAAAAGCTGCCGTGGCTTCATCAGCCAGCGTATGCAGCCCACGGTGTATATTAGCGTTATAGCGAGAATAGTAGTCGCTAAATACCTCGATTACCTGGCGAGGCGTTTGGCTCGTCGCTGCATTATCCAGATAAATTAGCGGCTTACCATGCACTTCACGGCGCAACACCGGGAAGTCTTCGCGCACAGCGGCCACATCATAAGGGGCGCTGCTACGCGCCAAAGGCTTCTCAATCACGGTATGTGGCATTGATGACTCCTGAATTAATCGTTGAGCGCAACGGCTGCTTCCACCAATCCTGCCAGATTGAAGCGCTCAGGCAGTTTACCCGCCACCGCCAGTTCGACCCGCTCGGCAATCGCGTCAAGCGCCACTTGCTCCAGCACTTCCCCAGCAAACGCCAGGGTTAATAACCCGCGGGCGGTAGCCTCATCAATGCCACGGGTACGCAGCGCGTAGATGGCTTCTTCATCCAGTTGCCCCGTTGTAGTGCCGTGGGAACACTTAACATCGTCGGCGTAGATCTCAAGCTCTGGCTTGGCGTCAATGTGAGCACGGTCCGACAGGAGCAGGTTCTGATTACTCTGGAAACCTTCAATTTTCTGGCTGTCGCGCTTCACGTACACCTTGCCATTAAATACGCCGTGGGCGCGGTCATCCAGAATGCCCTTGTAGTTCTCGTTGGAGAACGTCAGCGGCGCATTGTGGTTTACCTTGGTGTGGTTATCCACATGCTGGCGCCCCTGTCCGAAGAACAATCCATAGAAATTGGTTTCGGCACCCTGCCCATTCAGGTCGCTGATCAGGTCGTTACGCACCAATGCCCCACCAAGATTCAGGTTATAGGAGCTATAGCGGCTGTCGCGACTCTGCTCGACATGGATGCTGGCCACGTGCATATCACCCAGTGGCGCTTCCTGAAGTTTGTAGTGATTCAGAATCGCACCACGATCCAACATCAACTCCGCCACAACATTGGTGAAATTAGCCGCATCGGCTTGCCCGGCGTAGTGCTCTATCAAGGTAGCTTCGCTGCGGCCGGCCACTTCCACCAAAATACGCGGATGACTCATCACCGGCGCACCTTCCCGAGAGAGAAACTGCAGCAGAATCGGTTTGTCCACCACAGTGCCCGGCGCGATACGAACCACTGCGCCCTCTTCCATAAACGCTGTGTTTAGGGCCGCAAACGTAGAGAAATCCACACCTGTCAAGCGGCCCAGTGGTCCGCCAACAGCTTCATGATTATCGGTAAGCGCCTTGGAGAGCGGCATTACCTGAACGCTATCGGGCAGGCCATCCAGGTTAGACAAAGCTGCCGAATAGACGCCATTCACAAAGGTCAGGCGATAGGCATCAAGGGGCAATGTCAGCGCTGCTGCGGACGCTTGCGAAAACTCCGCGTTATCAGCCAGAGCAAAGTTACCCTGGGCAATACTGCGCACGTCCGTATATTTCCACTCTTCATCACGACGTGTTGGAAAGCCCATTGCTTCAAAACGGGCGGCACCCGCCTGACGGCGCGCGGCAATCCAGGTAGGCTCAGCGCCGCGCTGTTGGCTACGCGCTTTCAGCGTGTCCAAAAACGTTTGCGTATCGCTCATGCCACGGACTCCTCGATACCTTCGTAACCGTTGGCTTCCAACTCTTTGGCAAGTTCGGCGTCACCGGTTTTCACGATGCGACCATCCACCAGAACATGGACTTTATCTGGCACGATGTAATCAAGCAGACGCTGGTAGTGAGTCACCAACAGGATGGCGCGTTCTTCAGCACGCAGGCTATTGACACCATCGGCGACCACCTTCATGGCGTCGATATCCAGCCCGGAATCGATTTCGTCGAGCATTGCCAGCTTCGGTTGAAGTACTAGCATTTGCAGGATTTCGTTACGCTTCTTTTCACCACCGGAGAAGCCTTCGTTCACCGCACGCTGCAGGAAACTGGCATCCATTTTCATAAAGCCAAGCTTCTCTTTCACCAGTTTCATAAACTCCGGCGCAGGCATTTCACCTTCACCACGAGCAGCGCGCTGGGCATTAAGTGCTGATTTCAGCAGGTAAATATTCTTTACCCCCGGAATCTCGACCGGATACTGAAAGCCAAGTAGCAAGCCCGCCTGGGCGCGCTCTTCGATTTCCATTTCCAGCACATTCTGACCTTCAAAAGTAATACTGCCCTGGGTGACTTCGTAACCATCTTTACCCGCAATAACTGCCGATAAGGTGGATTTACCCGCGCCGTTAGGACCCATGATGGCATGCACTTCACCTGCATTAATGGTGAGTGTCAGGCCTTTCAGAATCTCTTTGCCTTCGACGGTGACGTGTAAATCGTTAACTTGCAACATAGTGATAGCCTTTTAAATGCTTCGGGTCGCTGTCGCGACGCGCGTATAAAGTTGTCTGATAATTAAAGACTTTGTTAGCCTACGGCGCCTTCCAGCGTGACGTTCAGCAGCGCTTCGGCTTCAACAGCGAACTCCATCGGCAGCTCCTGGAACACATCCTTACAGAAACCATTAACAATCATGCTGACCGCATCCTCTTCAGAAATACCGCGGCTCTGGCAATAAAACAGCTGATCTTCGCCAATTTTGGATGTAGTGGCTTCGTGCTCGATGGTGGCCGTGCTATTGCCAATTTCCTGGTAGGGGAACGTATGGGCTCCGCACTTATCACCAATCAGCAGTGAATCGCATTGGGTGAAGTTACGTGCACCTTTGGCGCGAGGGCCAATTTTCACCAGGCCACGATAGGATTGGTCGCTTTTGCCCGCCGAAATACCTTTGGCAACGATATAGGAGCGTGTGCCTTCACCGATATGGATCATTTTGGTACCGGTATCGGCCTGCTGACGGCCATTCGTCACTGCCACGGAGTAGAACTCACCAATACTGTCTTTGCCGCGCAGTATGCAGGAGGGGTACTTCCAGGTAATGGCGGAGCCGGTTTCCACCTGGGTCCAGCTTATGCGTGCGCGCTCACCACGGCACTCACCCCGCTTGGTAACAAAGTTGTAGATACCGCCTTTGCCATCCTCATCCCCTGGGTACCAGTTCTGTACGGTGGAGTACTTGATATACGCATCATCCAACGCCACAAGTTCCACTACCGCTGCGTGAAGTTGGTTTTCATCACGCATCGGGGCAGTACAGCCTTCCAGATAAGAGACCTGAGCGCGGCTCTCACAGATAATCAGGGTACGCTCAAACTGACCGGTATTGGCGGCATTAATACGGAAATAGGTGGACAACTCCATGGGGCACGTCACGCCTTCGGGCACGAAAACGAACGAGCCATCGGTAAACACGGCGGAGTTGAGGGCAGCGAAATAGTTGTCAGCCACAGGGACCACGGTACCCAGGTACTGCTTGATCAGGTCGGGGTAGTCGCGGATCGCCTCTGAAATAGAGCAGAAAATGACGCCCGCTTCCGCAAGCTGCTTCTTAAACGTGGTGGCGACAGATACAGAGTCAAATACGGCATCCACTGCAACCCCTGCCAGAGCAGCACGTTCATGCAGTGGGATCCCCAGCTTTTCATAGGTTTCCAGCAGCTTGGGGTCCACTTCATCCAGGCTTTGCGGGCGGTCCTCTGGACGTTTGGGAGCGCTGAAGTAAGAGATTGCCTGATAATCAATCGGCGGGTAATCCAGGTGCGCCCAGGAAGGCTCCTGCATTTTCAGCCACTGACGGTAAGCGTCCAAACGCCACTCCAGCATCCATTCCGGCTCGCCTTTCTTGTTCGAAATAAAGGCAATGGTGTTTTCATCCAGGCCAGGTGGCAAGGTGTCGCTCTCGATATCTGTTACAAAGCCTTCTTTGTAATCGCGACGAACCAACTGTTCCATTTCTTCGCTTGCCATGGTGATACCCTCCGGGCAGTTGGGTGGCGAGGCTAGCTCGCCGTCAATTGGGATTAAAGCCTGATAATTGCGCTGATTAAGCAGACGCAGCCGACAGGCTGATAGTTTGAATCGGCAGTTGAACCGGCAGTTTGATCGGTGCGGTATCCGCCAGATGCGCCAGCGTGACACTTTCTAATAGCGTGCGGATGGCCAGCGACACGCGCTGCCAGTTATCCGCCACGCCACAGGTAGCCGCCAGCTCGCAATCGCCTTCGGCCTGGCTACACTCCGTCATCGCCACGGGTCCTTCAATTGCTGAAATAATGTCAGCTGCCGTAATTTGGGAAGCAGGCCGTGCCAAACGATAGCCCCCTTGAGCGCCACGCTGTGACTCCAGCAACCCTGCTCTCACCAGCATTTTGAGCGTTTTGCTTACCGTGGGGTGCGGTAGCTGCACCGCCTCAGCCAGCTCAGCTGCCGCATGCGATGCATGGGGATGGCGGGCAATTTGCGCCATTACCACTGCTGCATAGTCTGTCAGCCGGGAAAGCTTGAGCATGTGAACTCCATTGTGCGTTGCATTGGGCCTGACCGCTAATTGGGTACCATTTTAGTCCTGTATAAAATTGATGTGAAGCCCTTACGCAAAATCGTTATCAAATTGAGCATTTTCGTTGCACGTTCGCGACTGATGCCATCAAAAAATGCAATCATTATCATTTAGGATAACTATCGAAGACGAAGCACAAAAAAAGCCTGCGTGGGGTTCGCAGGCTTTTAGGCGGTAGGGCTTTACGCTTTTTTAACGAATTCAGATTTCAGCTTCATAGGGCCGATACCGTCTATTTTACAATCGATATCGTGATCGCCACTCACCAGGCGAATATTTTTAACTTTGGTGCCCACTTTTACCACTAGCGAGCTTCCTTTTACCTTCAAGTCCTTAATCACAGTCACCGTATCGCCATCGGCCAGCATATTGCCATTGGCATCGCGGATACCGGACTGCTCATCTGCCGTGCTCTCTTCTACTTTAGACCACTCATTACCGCACTCCGGGCAAACATATTGCAGGCCATCATCGTAGGTAAATTCCGAGGCGCAAGCGGGACAATTTGGCAGATCGCTCATCGAAGACTCCATCGCAGGCTAAGAAAACGATGGAGCCTACACGGGTTAAACAAAAAGTCCAGCCAAACGCTGAAATCAGTTACGTTGATAGGTGCCTACGAGGCGGTTCATGCCAAGCAGATGCGGCTCCACTTCCTTGAGCAGTTCAGGGAGTGTCAAGCCTGCAGGCAGTGCCGTTTGATGATCCAAAGCGAGTACCCAGAAGTAATATAAGTGTTTGCCATGGCCTTCTGGTGGCATGGGGCCACCGTAGCTCTGCTTGCCGAAATCATTTGTTCCCGCAGTCCCCACAGCCGTTTTTTCTGTTACCTCCCTTAACTCTCCGGGCAGGTTGTAAAGCACCCAATGGACAAAACCATAACTTCCCTCTTTTACCAATGGCGCATCCGGGTCGTGGCACACCACGGCGAATCCTTTGGTGCCCTCTGGCACATCCTGCCAGGCAAGTGCCGGGGATATATCCTCGCCCTCGCCTGTATACCTGGCCGGAATAGCGTCGTGGTTGCCAAACGCACTACTGGTGACTTGCAGTGAGGATAGTGCAAATGCCATATCGTTCTCCTAAGTTGCCAATACGTGACTTGCGAATATCGGTGCTTAAAGCCTCATTATCGACGGCACTTCCCACGCAGCGCTAATTCAGTAGCGCTGAGTGCTGCTGCCACCACTCCTGAGCAAGGCGCAGGTTTTCAGCGTTCGCGCCAGGATCCAGTACCGTGTTGAGCTGAATATAATCACCGCGGGTTTGCACCGTCAGCAGAGGATCCTGTGTTGCAAGCTGAAGTGCATAAAGTGCGAGCATCAACTCGTAGTCATCATGGGTGTTCAGGCGTGCAAACAGCAGTGGCACTGCCGGCATGCCTATTTGGCCCAGTCGCTCAGCGGCAATGTACCAGATACGCGGGTTATCACTGCCACCATAGCTTGATACAAAACGCCTGTCGGCGAGCCGACTGACATAATAAGCGGCTTTCTCTTCCGGGCTGGCAAACAGTGGAGGAACCCAGTCAGTTGCTGATGGACGACCTACCGGGCTGGGCTGGATGCCGGTTGCTGCCTGGGGTTCCACAGAGAGCGGCGTTTGCTGAGCGGACTCAGGTATGGAAGATGGCGCTGACTGACCCGCGCACCCCGCTAATGTTGCCGTTAACAAGCAAACACCCACGCGCCCCACCCATTTGGCCTGTTGCTTCATGCGATAAATTCCCTATCTTAGATATCCCAACTTATTCAGACCAACGCCCTTCCCGCTTCAAGCGCTGTTTAACCCAACAATCATAATACCAACGCAACCCGCTTTTAATCCCCGGTAAACCAATTATCCAGGCAACAGGTAGTAATACCGGAATACGCGCCATTAAAAGCCGGTACGCATCGATCCCTTCGATCATACGACCATCGGCTTTTTCGATGTGCAGTGAACGTAGCGCCGCTTCAGGGGCCACGCCTTTTTGGCGCAACAGCTGCTGATGCTCACTCACATCGCACCACTTTATCCCCTGTGCACGATGACCTGCCCAGCGCTCGAAGCGGCGGCGATCTTTACGACAGCCAGGGCAGACGGCATCGTAGAAAACATTGATAGAGGCATCATCCGGCATATAGGCTCTCATAGTGGTTCTGACTACCAGTGTGGCACTTCTCTCATTCGCTGCAACCGCCACTCATTAGGCTTTTGGAAATGAAACGTTTATTAATCGTCGCCCATGCTCCTTCAGCGAATACCCAAACACTCCGTGATGCGGCGCTGCGTGGTGCAGAAAATGATGCCATTGAGCAGGTAACGTGCGTGGTGAAGTCTCCACTGGAAGCCGGGACAGAGGATATTCTCACCTGCGATGGGATATTACTCGGCACCCCTGAAAACCTGGGCTATATGAGCGGTGCGCTTAAGGACTTCTTCGACCGCAGTTATTACCACGTACTGGAAAAAAAACAGGGACTGCCCTGCGCACTATATATTCGCGCGGGGTTGGATGGCACCGGTTCGCGACGGGCAGTGGAAAGCATTGTGACCGGGTTACGCTGGCGTTGGATACAACCGCCAGTAACCCTGCGTGGAGAATGGCGTGAGGAGTTTATTACCCAGGTGGAGGAGCTGGGTTTGTATATGGCAGCCGGGCTGGATAACGGGCTGTTTTAAACCCTCTTACATACGAAACGGCACCACGTAGGTGCCGCGGATTGAAGACAAACCCTTTTCCCTGCTTCTTGGCATAGTATCGAGTAACTCGTAGCGGGGGTCTTTCGCCAGGGCCGGAAGATAGTTCCCGGCATTTCCGCCATCCATGGCGGTCAGATGGCGAAAGTAGCGCCCACGGATGGGTTCGCAGCGCCCCCGCATAGGGTTACTCGAAACCACTTATCTACTTTGTCAGCAGTCTCAGGACCATGTAGGTGCCGTTTTTTTGCGTCAGTGTAGTGCTTATTTCAGTCGCTCAAATACGGTCGCCACCCCTTGCCCCATGCCGATACACATGGTGGCAAGGCCGAGAGTGGTATCGCGCTGCTGCATAACATTAAGCAGCGTGGTGCAAATTCGCGACCCTGAGCAACCCAGCGGGTGCCCCAGGGCGATAGCGCCACCATTAAGATTGACTTTTTCTTCCATGGCATCCAGAAGGCCGAGATCTTTCAAGACAGGTAAGCCTTGGGCTGCAAACGCCTCATTCAGCTCAACAGTTTGAATATCCGCTGCGGACAACCCAGCCGCTTTGAGCGCTTTTTTGGAGGCGGGTACCGGGCCGTAGCCCATGATAGAGGCATCACAGCCCGCCACACCGGTTGAGAGCACTTTGGCTATCGGCTCAAGCCCCAGCGCCTGGGCACGTTCATAGCTCATCACCGCCATGGCGGAGGCGCCCACCGACAGTGCCGAGGAGGTACCTGCGGTAACGGTGCCATTGCGTGGGTCAAATACCGGCTTCAGGTTCGCCATGGATTCCAGGCTGGCATCAGCACGAATGACCTCGTCATTTTTCACCATGACCTTAAAGCCGCGCTGATCGTGCCCTTCAACGCCAATAATTTCGTTGTCAAAATAGCCCTTCTCCATCGCTGCCTGAGCGCGCTGATGAGAACGTACGCCAAACTTGTCCTGATCTTCGCGGGAAATGCCGTGCATTTTACCCAGTAGCTCAGCAGTCAGCCCCATCATCATGGCTGCCTTGGCGGCATACTTGCTGGCAGAGGGGTTTACATCCACCCCATGAGCCATGGGCACATGCTCCATGTGCTCTACCCCGCCGATAACAAAGAAATCCCCCATGCCAGCTTTAATATTTGCAGCAGCAATGTGCAGCGCTGTCATGGAGGAGCCACATAGGCGGTTAACTGTCTGCGCAGGCACTGAACGCGGAATGCCGGTCATGATGGCAGCGTTTCGGGCAATGTTCATCGACTGCTCAAGTGTCTGGTTGACACACCCCCAGATCACATCGTCAACTTCTGACGGGTCCAGATTAGCGTTACGGTCAAACAGCGCCTGCATGACCGCCGCGGATAAGTTTTCGGCGCGCACATTACGAAACGCACCATTTTTGGCTTTTGCCATGGCGGTACGTACACCGTCGACCACCACGATATCTCTCGGATTCAAACTCATCATATTTCTCCTATGCGTGGTGACTCAGGCCTGATTGCCTGCCGTGGTATTCGCGTAAAAATGCTCGTTATTCTGAGCCATTTGACGCAACTTGTCGGTCGGCGCATACAGCGGCCCTAACTCCTCTGCCAGGCGGTCAGCCAGCGCTACAAACTCAGCAGCCCCCATGGCATCAATGTAGCGCAACGCACCACCACGGAACGGAGGGAAGCCGATACCATAAATCAGCGCCATATCGGCTTCGGCAGGAGTATCCACGATGCCGTCTTCCAGGCAGCGAACGGTTTCCAGGCACAGCGGCACCATCATGCGGGCAATGATGTCTTCATCGGAGAACTCTTGCTGCTCCTTAACTACCTCTTTCACCAGCGCATAGGCTTGCTCATCACTGACTTTCTTGGGCTTACCCTTTTTATCTTCTTCGTAGGCGTAGAAGCCTTTGTCACTCTTCTGGCCCAGGCGCTTGTTATCGTACATCACCTGAATAGCGGTTTTGCCATCGCGGGCCATTCGGTCAGGGAAGCCCTCAGCCATGACGTCATTGGCATGTACCGCCGTGTCCATACCGACTACATCCAGTAAATAGGCAGGCCCCATTGGCCAACCAAATTTTTCCATCACCTTATCTACGCGCTGGAAATCAGCCCCCTGTTCCACCAGGAAACTGAAACCACCGAAATAGGGGAACAGCACGCGGTTCACCAGGAAGCCTGGGCAGTCATTGACCACAATGGGGGTTTTACCCATGGCACGGGCATAAGCCACGGTCGCCGCTACGGCCGCATCCGAGCTTTTCTCACCGCGAATAACTTCCACCAGTGGCATGCGATGCACTGGATTAAAGAAGTGCATGCCGCAGAAGTTTTCGGGGCGCTTGAGGTTCTTGGCCAGACGATTAATTGAGATCGTTGACGTATTAGAGGTGAGGATGGTGTTTTCACTTACCATGCCCTCTACTTCAGTGAGTACCGCATCTTTAACACTGGGATTCTCTACGACAGCTTCAACGACCAAATCAACATTGCCAAAATCACCGTAAGAGAGCGTGGGGCGAATATTGGTCAGTTTTTCCGTCATCTGCTCGGTCGTCAGCTTTTTACGCTCTACCTGCTTGGTAAATAATTTGCGGGCTTCTTTTAACCCCAGTTCAATCGCTTCATCTTTGATATCTTTCATCAGGATGGGGGTGCCTTTTGAGGCACTCTGGTAGGCAATACCACCACCCATGATACCGGCCCCCAGCACGGCGGTCTGATTAACCGGCTGTGCCTGTTTTTCGTATTTACTACCTTTTTTCTTAACAACCTGATCATTAAGGAACAATCCGACCAGATTAAACGCAACGCTACTAAGCGCCAGCTTGGCAAACGCCTTGGCTTCAATGGCTTGAGCACGTCCTCGGGTTTCGCCAGCACCTTTCTGAATTACTTTGATTGCTTCAACCGGAGCAGGATAGTGAGGGCCAGCTTTACCTGCCACATAGCCTTTGGCAGTTTCGAACGCCATCATTTGCTCAATCGCGTTCAGCTTCAGAGGGGATTTCTTTTCTTCGCGGCGAATATGATAGTCAAGCTCACCTGCGTTAGCGCGATCCAGGATGTCGAGAGCCGCTTCTTCAAGCTGTTCATGAGTGACAACCGCATCCACCGCCCCGACCTTCAGCGCTGCACCGGCACGGTTTTCGGTTCCCCCGGCAATCCACTCAATGGCATTATCAGCACCAATCAACCGGGGTAAACGTACGCAGCCCCCCCACCCAGGCAGGATGCCCAGCTTGGTTTCGGGCAAGCCAATTTTGGCTTTTTCACTCATAACCCGAAAGTCAGTGGTTAGCAGCACCTCACAACCGCCACCCAACGCCAAACCGTTAATCGCTGTCACCGTTGGGAAAGGCAGGTCTTCAATGGCATTGAAGATATCGTGTACCTTCAGATTCATCTCAACCAGGTACTCTTCACCTTTATCAAACAGGCCATGGAACTCAGTGATATCGGCACCCACAATAAAGGCATCTTTACCGCTGCCGATGGCCAATCCTTGCAGACCACTTTCTGCCTGAAGTGCATTGACTGCTTCCCCCAGCTCTGCCACTACATCACTGGAAAGTTTATTGACAGACTCACCTTTCAAATCAAAAGTGAGCACTGCGATGTCATTACCACCCTGGGTGTCACGACGCTCCACCGTGATGGCGTTGCCTTGATAGATCATTCGCGCTCTCTCCACAAGTTCGGGCCGGCACTACATGAAGGGCCTGCCACGCATTTCATACGGTCGTTTGATTGCGTAAGCTTGGTTGAGTTACTCCACTACGTCAAGCCCTGACTTTCGGCTAACATGCCTGACCGCTATGACTAACCCTCTGAATCTACGTTCAGTACCAACGTCTGGATATTGGCCTTAATTGCGGCTGCTCATCGACTTTGGACCCAAACCCAACGATCATGTTTTTTTAGATGATGAGTTATTATGCTATGGACTCCTTGCTTACCCCTTCGCGCATTGCATCACTACAGCAGCGAGTTGAGCGCTTAGTCGAGCGCTTAAAGCCCTGGAGTTGGATGTGGCCACCCATGGCATTCGCCGCAGGCCTGGGTAGTTTTTTTCTGGTTGATCGTCAGCAATGGCTGGGTGTGGTGTTAGCGCTTGGGCTGCTCTTCGCATGGTTGCTGCTGCTATCTGAAAGCCTGATTGGCCGCTGGCTTGCAAGACGCGGGCACCCTACGCTGCCACGGGGTGTAACGACATTCATTGCACAAATGATCCATCAGGAAACGCTTTTCTTTACCCTGCCGTTCATTTTGGTTACCACCGTGTGGAACAGCGGCCAAACACTGTTTGCCTTGCTGGTAGTGGGTATGGCGGCACTTTCGATTATTGATCCGCTTTACTTCAAGCTCGCAGGCCACTGGCGCAGCCTTTACTTTATGTTCCACGCTCAGTGCGTTTTTTTAGTGCTGTTGGTGATCCTACCGATCATGCTTCATCTGACGACAGGACAAAGCCTGCTCTTAGCACTGATCTTAACCATACTGGTGGCTTTACCCAGCTTCTGGCATTTACTGAAAAAACGGTCGCTGAAGCGTTGGTGTGCCTTTTTTGGGCTAACGGTTGTACTGGCTTATATTGCATGGCTTGGCCGGATTTGGGTGCCGCCAGCAAGCTTATGGATGACCAGCAGTGCACTCTCACCGTCATTCGATATTCAGCAACGCGAACCACAAGGGTCGATTGCCCTAACCCCAGAGGCACTTCGGGCCAATGGTTTGTATGTTTACACCGCCATACGTGCGCCACGTGGTTTAAGCGAAACGGTTTATCATGCCTGGCATTATAACGGTACACCCATGGATACCGTGGAACTGACCATTAATGGTGGGCGTGAACAGGGCTACCGGGCCTGGAGCTATAAACAGAATTTTCCAGCGAATCCTGCTGGTGACTGGCGTATCGATATCATGACCGATAGCGGCCAACGAGTGGGACTGATCCGCTTCACGGTATCTGATGACCCACAGCTGGCATCGCGGGCTGATGGCGAGATCCAGCCGAGCGGCTTAAGCGGACTCAACCTACGCCGATTTATTCCAGGGGGAAGCGGCACCTCCGATGAACCAGAACCTAGCGAATAAACGAACACCTTGCATTCATCGGTCCAGCTCATGACAATTCGACCATTAACTCTTACTGGTAGCAATCTGCTTATGGCTTCATCAATTGGATTTCGAATTGCACGCTTGCCACATTTGTGGCGCTCAATTCTCGACCGGAGGCTCGCCCCGCTGGGGTTAACACAAACCAGATGGGTCACGCTCTACCATCTATGGAAACTTGGTGAGGGCAACCCCCAATGCGATCTCGCTCGGGCGATTGGTGTCGAGGCTCCTTCGTTAGTACGCACTCTTGGGCAGCTTGAGGAGCAGGGCCTGGTAGAACGCAGGGCCTGCGATAATGACCGTCGCAGTAAACGCATTTATCTGACACCTGCCGCCATGCCGCTGCTTGAACAAATTGATAATATCGTTCAGCAGGCCCGCAAAGAGATACTGGAAGGACTAAGTGAACATGACCTTCAGCAACTTGATCAGTGGCTTTCGTTGATCGAAACCAACGGTTTAGCCATCCAGGCGCGGGATCAGGACAACCCCGGTATGTGACACTGTTAACTGCGTCTCGCCATATTAGGTAGAGACATCGGCTTGCCAACTGGCTGGTCAGATAAACCGCTGAGCGCTCCTTTTAGTTGCTGAAAGTCACCCAGGTAAGTGGTAAAGCGCTCGGCGGTTTGTGATTCCCACCACCATAGTGTTAACGAGTAGGGAGTGGATTCAATCACCACCGCATCTTGCGGCAGGCGCTCCAAAAGTGCCTTGAAAGGAGCCGTTGCTTCCCTGGGCAACGGTCGTAAAGGTGCAATACGCCACCGCCATCCTGCATGGTAGGGTTCCAGTGCCGCGCTGGCATTTCCTTCCCTCAACAGCACGAACGTTGGGCCTGGCGCTTCCTGGGGATAGTTCCAACGATAAGCAGGCATGGTGCCGCGAAAATTATGCAACGGTGGTTTTTCCATTTTAACGGTAACCCCTTGTTTTCGTGCACTCTCACGCAGGGACATATGGCGCTTTTGTTGAGGGCTTGGCTTGAGCCACATCACCGGTGCAATAACAAACATTAAAATAAAAACAATAATTAACCATTCCATCGTGATGGCACCCTATTTCGGACAAACCTCGTTAACAACCTGAAGAAACCATGATATAGATCGTTGTTAAGATTACGCGTGCAGCCTAAAGTAAAAGTCATCTAACAAAGTTTTTCTTTGTTAATTATCGCTAAGGAGATAAGGCCATGAGCTATCACCATATTCTGGTAGCCGTTGACTTAACCAAAGACTCACATAAGATTCTGGAACGTGCTATCGCAGTTGCAGAACGTAACGACAGCGCCAAAATCTCTATTATGCATACCCTTGAGCCACTAGGATTCGCTTACGGCGGCGATATCCCTATGGATCTCACCAGCATCCAGGATCAGCTGGATGACCACGCTAAAAAACGCCTTGCCGAAATTGCGGCTCCCCATGTCCCAGAAGCCGACCAGCATGTTGTAGTAGGCATGCCGGATACTGAAATCCATCGGTTTGCAGATGAGCACAACGTTGATCTCATCGTTGTCGGCTCCCATGGACGGCATGGCTTTGCGCTTCTGCTTGGCTCTACATCGACTGGCGTGCTCCATGGTGCACAGTGCGATGTTCTGGCAGTCCGCGTTGGTAAGAAAGGCGAAAAAAGCGACGAGTGATTCGGCTCCCTGTCGTTCGTTACTACACCCACGTTCGTTACACCCCAAGGGCGTCCATGCGGACGCCCTTGCCTTACCCGGTGCTACTCACCATTTGCCATTGCTTCCAATTCCATCCAACGCTCCATTGCTTCGTCCAGCGTCTTTTGAACCTTTTCCAACGCTTGCAACCTGGAAGTGACAACACCGGCCTCCTGCTGGTAAAACGCGGGGTCACCCATCTCTTGCTCTAACGTTTCAACTTCACTTTCCAGCCGCTCAATCTCAGCAGGCAGTGCATCCAATTCCCGCTGCAGTTTATACGAAAGCTTAACAGCTTTTTTAGTGGGTTCGGCAGGAGCGCTTTCCGGAGATTTTTCCGCAGGAGCACTGGTTGGCTCAGTTTGCTGGCGTGCGGCACCTTCCCATGGTGCAGGCGGTAGTTTACCACCCTGGCGAATCCAGTCAGTATAGCCCCCAACGTACTCACGCACACAGCCTTGCCCTTCAAACGCCAGCATGCTGGTGACCACGTTATCCATAAAGGTCCGGTCGTGGGAGACCAGCAGCAAAGTGCCGTCAAAGTCCAGCAACAACTCTTCAAGCAGCTCCAGGGTTTCCATGTCCAGGTCGTTGGTTGGCTCATCCAGCACCAGCACATTAGCAGGTTGCGTAAATAGCTTGGCTAACAACAAGCGGTTCGATTCGCCCCCTGAGAGTGCCTTCACCGGCTGGCGGACACGATCCGGTGTGAACAGAAAGTCTTGAAGATAGCTCATAACATGGCGGTCTCTGCCACCAACGCTTACACGGTCACTGCCCTGTGCCACGTTGTCATAGACCGTTTTTTCTGGTTCCAGCCCGGCTCGCAGTTGGTCGAAGTAAGCCACTTTCAAGTTGGTGCCCAACTGAACACTGCCTTCTGTCGGCGTCAGTTCACCCAACAGAATTTTCAGCAGTGTTGTTTTACCCGCCCCGTTACGACCCAGGAAACCAATGCGGTCACCGCGCATTACTTCAAGATTGACATTGCGCAGAATCACCTCATCACCAAAGCGCTGGGTCACTCCTTTTAGCTCGACCACCCGCTTACCGGTTCGTTCGCCGCTATCCACCGTCAGATTAGCGGTGCCTTGGCGCTCACGCCGCTGGCTGCGCTCGTTGCGCATCGCTTCCAAAGCACGCACCCGGCCTTCATTACGGGTACGTCGTGCTTTAATACCCTGGCGTATCCAGGTTTCTTCCTGGGCGAGCTTTTTATCAAATTCCGCGTTTTCCCGCGCTTCCACTTCCAACTCATGCTGCTTACGGGCCTGGTACTCGGCATAGTTACCGGGGTAACGGCCAAGCTTGCCCCGGTCAAGCTCAAGGATGTTGGTGGCCAGCTTCGACAGGAACGCCCGGTCGTGAGTAATCAGCAGCACCGCGCCATTAAACGCCAGAAGCTGCTCTTCCAACCATGCGATCGTGTCCAGATCCAAATGGTTGGTCGGCTCATCAAGAAGCAGCAAATCAGGCTTAGAGACCAGCGCCCGTGCCAGCGCAACACGGCGACGCCAGCCACCTGAAAGCGAGCTCATTTCAGTCTCAGGCGGCAATCCCAAACGGGTCAGCACAACGTCAATCCGTTGGTGAAACGACCAGCCATCAATAGCTTCGATACGGGTCTGCAACGTCGCCATACACTGCATATTGGGGTTGGGGTCGTTGATTAAGTGCTGATACTCAGAAAGTAACTCTCCTGCCTCTGGTAATCCCTGCGCGACCATATCAAAAATGGTCATCCCTGAGGATTCGGGTAGTTCCTGAGCTAACACGCCGATTTTTAAGCCTGGAGCACGCCAAATCGAACCATCGTCGGCTTGTATGTCGCCTGCCACCAGCTTTAGCAGGGTCGATTTACCGGTGCCGTTGCGCCCGACCAGCGCCAGCCGTTCGCCTTTTTCAACCGTGAGGTCGGCGCGGTTCAGCAGTACTTGGGTGCCGTAGGCGAGTTGCAACTGTTCGAGTCGTAACAAGGTCACGCAGTATCCTCCTTCGTCGTGAGGCGCACAGTGTAACGCATGGACTGCCGTAGAGGGGGAACCTTGTAGAGGCCAACCTCACTTCGTGCTAACGTCATCAGATAATTCAACAACAATACACGACGTCTTTCGGGTAGGTGCTCTGTGAGCGTGACTGTTTCGATGCACTTCGTTAAGGAACTATTTTGCGGATTACCGGGCACCTCGCCGTCACATATCCGCTATCTGGAACTGGCGGGGATTTCACCCTTTTTGCTGAGTGCTCCCAATGGCCGGGTGACAGTTGAGCAGTTTGCCGAACTCTACCGCCTGATAGCACAAGACTTAGACGATGAGACACCGCGCTTTTTTTCCCGACCGTTGCGCTGCGGTACGTTAAAACTGCTCTGTTTGAGTTTGCTGGAAGCCCCCACTCTACATATCGCCCTACACCGCTATACACAGTTCTTCCGTATTCTGTTGGATGATTTTGGCTACACGTTTTCCATTAACAATGGCTTGGCTCGTATGGCACTTGTCGAACATGCATCATTACAAGGTAGCCGGGTACTGATCCATGAGTTGATGTTAAAACTATTTCACGGCATAGCTTCATGGATGATTGCGCGCAAAATTCCTCCACTGCTGATGGAGTGCAGCTATGCGCCGCCGCCATACAACGCCGATTATCTATATTTCCACCCTGGTAAAGTACGTTTCAACCAACCTCAAACGGCGATGTCATTTGACCCATCACTCTTGAAGCATCCTATCCGTCAAACCAAACAACACCTGAGTGCATTTTTGCAACGGGCCCCCGCCGACTGGTTTTATGTCTCTTTTGAAGAGCAGTTGCTATCCCATCGAGTACGCGAGCACTTAAAGCGACATTTGCCGGCATCAGGAACAGTGGCTCATGTGGCAGACGCCATGCATATGTCCGTACGCACATTATCCCGGCGGCTACATCAGGAAGGCACGCACTTTCAAGCCGTAAAGGATGAGTTTCGGCGCGATTATGCTGTTCAGGCATTAACCCACGGTTCACGGCCATTAACCATGATTGCCGACACACTGGGCTTTGAAGATTTGGCCTGTTTCAGCCGGGCCTTTAAGCAGTGGACAGGAAACTCACCCGCCGCATACCGCAAAGCACGGACGACGGGCATACAACGCTAACGGTTAGATTTCCGTCCGGATGCGCTTTTTATCCAATTTGCCAACACTGGTTTTGGGAATTTCATCAACCATCCGGATAAGCGAGGGAATACCCCATCGATTAATACGTCCTTGCACAACAAACTGCTCCATAAACTCTTGGACAGTGTCAGCCGTAGGCGGATTGTTTGGATCCTCGGGCACCACCAACGCTGCTGGCCGCTCCCCCCACTTCTCATCCGCCACACCGATTACCGCCACCTCAGCGACCCCTGGGCATTGGCTGATATAGCTTTCCAACTCCAGCGAGGAGAGCCACTCACCTCCGGTTTTGATGACATCTTTGATTCGATCGCTAATAGCCAGAAAACCATGTTCATCCAATGAGCCTACATCACCGGTATGTAGCCACCCCTCACGCCATAACGCTTCACTGCGCTGCTCTTCTTTGTAATAGGCTTGTGTTAGCCAGGGAGCCTGAGCGCGCACTTCACCAATGCTTTTACCATCATGTGGCAATGGCTGGCCATCGGTATCCACTACTTGCAATTTTACCAACGGCACAGGCAATCCGGCCTTGCATCGCCATGGTAGCTGCGTTTCAAAATCCGCCTCAGCGATAGCCTGTGGCAGAATATCAGCCGTGAGCAGCGGACAGGTTTCCGACATGCCATACGCGCTGCGCGTATCAATACCCAGCGCCCATGCCCGACTTGCCAGCGCCTGGGTGAGAGCACTGCCACCTACCAACACCTTCCAACCGCTTAAATCGACTTTTCTGGAGGCGATCGCGTCAGCGCTGACCACCATATTTAACAACGTGGGCACACAGTGGGAAAAATCGACCTTCTCATCGACCAGTAGCTTAACCAGCATCTCGGGTTCATAGCGGCCAGGGTACACTTGAGTCGCTCCCAATAACGTAGCCGTGTAAGGCACTCCCCAGGCATGAACATGAAACATCGGCGTGATCGGCATATACACTTTGTCGCGATTGAGCAATGCAAAGCCAGGTGCCTGAAACGTACTGGCCTCGCCTAAGGTGTGCAGCACAAGTTGGCGATGGGTAAAAAATACACCTTTCGGATTACCGGTTGTACCCGTCGTGTAAAACAGCGTTGCCACCGCGTTTTCGTCGAAAGTAGGGAAAGCATAGTGAATGGGCTGCTCCCCTAATAGCGCCTCATACTCCCCTACTATTGGTAGCGAGGTATTGAACCGATTGGTGGCCTCCTGGCAAAGAATATAGCCGCGAATATTCGGCAACTGGCTGGCTAGCGGCTCCAATAGCGGAACGAAATCTTCATGCACCAGCACAAATACATCTTCAGCATGCTCCATGGTGTACAGAATTTGCTCAGGGGCCAGGCGTACGTTCACCGTATGGAGAACGGCACCCAACATCGGAATGGCAAAGAAGCACTCTAAATAACGGTGGCTGTCCCAATCCAACACCGCCACTACATCGCCAGCCTGCACCCCTTGCGCTGTCAGGGTATGAGCCAGTTGGTGTACGCGTTCGCGAAAACGGTGGTAGTCATGCCTGCACTGGTCACGATAAACAATCTGATTATTGCCTGCCATGCGTATACCAGAATCCAACAAATCGCCAATAAGCAGCGGAGGATTGGTGGCCGAGGGGGTTGAAGGTAAGATTTTTGGCGTTATCGTCGACATAAATACACCTTTTCAATTGTTATTAGTAAAGCGACTCCATTACGCGCGCTCAATTAGCAGCGCAATCCCTTGTCCTCCGCCAATACACAGCGTAATCAAGCCAAAGCGTCCTTGGATACGCTCTAATTCATACAAGGCTTTAAGGATCAGTATTGCTCCAGTGGCACCAACCGGATGGCCTAACGCCACCGCACCTCCGTTCGGGTTTAACTTTTCCAACGGAAAACCCAGCGTGTCTGCCACGGCCATCGCCTGGGCCGCGAAGGCCTCGTTCGATTCAATGACATCAATATCGTTCATATGAAGCCCTGCCTGCTGGAGGCAGCGCTTTACCGCCGGGATTGGCCCAAGCCCCATCAGTGAAGGGTCGACACCCGCTGTTGTGGCAACCCGTAGCCGTGCCCTGGCGGTTAATCCACGCTGCCTGGCCTCATCCTCATGGGCTAACACAAGTGTCGCTGCACCGTCATTAATACCGGAGGCATTGCCCGCCGTGACAACGCCCTCTTTCATGAACGCGGGCTTTAGGCATGCCAGGTCGCTAAGTTCAACTCCCTGACGCACATGCTCATCGGTAGAGAAGACACTGGTCTGTTTTCCCTGAACCACATCGACCGGCACAATTTGCTCATCAAAACGCCCTTCTGCCATTGCTCTTGCCGCTTTGCGGTGGCTCTCCACGGCAAACTGGTCTAACTGTTCACGGCTTAAGCCATACTGCGTGGCAATATTTTCTGCCGTAATGCCCATATGCCCGCTACCAAAGGGGTCACTTAATACCCCCAGGGTAAGGTCCTGAATATGGGTATTTCCCATGCGTATCCCGTTACGCGCCTGGGGCGGTAACAGATAGGCACCACGAGACATGGACTCAGCCCCACCCGCCAATGCCAACCGGCTATCGCCCAAAGTGATTTGCTGGGCAGCAGATACTACTGCCTGTACGCCAGAGCCACATAACCGGTTAACATTGAAAGCACCAGACTCCTTAGGTACTCCCGACGCTAACGCAATATGCCGGGCCAGATAGGCATCCTGTGGCCCTGTGGTAATGATGTGCCCGTAGACAGAGTGGTCGATATTGGTGGCAGAAAGTCCCGCTCGACGCAGTGCTTCTTTGGCCGTAATAGTCCCTAACTCATGGGGTGCCATGGATGAAAGCGATCCACCAAAACCACCTATAGCTGTCCGTGCACCGCCCACAATGACAACGCGATCCAATTGCATGTTATCTCCTTAGTGATGGCACAAAGCTGAAACAGGTCGTTACACCACTTTGCCTAACAGCGAACGTGCAACGACTTCTTTCATAATTTCAGAGCTTCCTGCGTAGATGGTTTGAACGCGGGCATCTAAATAGAACCTGGAAATAGGGTATTCGTGGGTATAGCCATATCCGCCAAACAACTGCAAACAGCGGTCAACAGCGCGACACTGCAGTTCACTAAGCTGTAATTTTAGAATGGCGGCATCGGTGCTGCTCATTGAGCCGTGGCGATACCTGTTTACGCACTGGTCAAAGTATGCTCGCGCCACATCCAGTTGTGCTTTGATTTCCGCCAGGGTAAAGCGGGTATTTTGAAAATCAGCGACGCGCTGACCAAATGCGTGGCGCTGGGCAACATAGTCAAGGGTTAAGGCCAGCGCACCCTCCACCGCGCCAAGTGCCTGGGCACCAACTCCTAAACGTTCTCGGGGCAGCTCCTGCATCAGGTAATTAAAGCCCGCACCTTGTTCACCCAATAGCGCGTCTTGCGGCAAGAGAAGCTGGTCAAACAGCAGCTCTGCTGTGTCACTGGCATGTTGCCCAATCTTTCTGATGGGCTTGCCGCGCGAAAACCCAGGCAGTGAAGTATCGACCAAAAAGAGTGATACGCCTTTGGCACCTGCTTGCGGTTCAGTTTTTGCACATACAATCACTAGATCGGCCAATTGACCATTGGTAATAAACAGCTTGCTGCCGTTAAGTACCCACCCCTGCGAAGTTTTGGTGGCACGGGTTTTCATCGCAGCCAAATCACTGCCAGCATGTGATTCACTCATGGCGATGGCCCCCAGGCACTCGCCCCGTGCCATGGCAGGCAACCAGGTCTTGCACTGTGCATCTGTCCCTATACGCTGAATATAGGGCATTACAATATTGGCGTGGATATTGTAGGCGCTGGCAAGCCCCCCAAACCCTTGCCGAGAGATCTCCTCAATCGCTAACTGGGTAATGGCGATATCACCACCAGCACCACCATAGATTTCATCTACATCGACCCCTAATAAACCAGCGGCTCCCAGGGTTTTCCATAGGGAGCGCGGAATTTCACCTGCGTTTTCCCATTGCGGATAAAAAGGCGCTACTTCCTGCGACAGGCAGCGGGAGATCATGGCGTGAAATAGCGCACTTGTTGGCTCATCCATAATCACCCCTTCAAGTCCTGGCGCAGATGGCGCTTGAGAATTTTACCTGCGGTACTCTTGGGTAGCGCTTCGGTAAACACTACCCGCTTGGGGACTTTGTAAGGAGCTATTAGGCTTTTTGCGTGATGGATAAGCTCACCTTCGCCCACAGTCTGGCCTTCTTTTACGACCACGACTGCGGTTATCGCCTCAATCCACTTTTCGTCGGGAAGGCCCACGACAGCCACTTCCGAAATAGCACTGTGCTTGAACAATGCCTCTTCAACCTCACGGCTAGCGACCAAAACACCACCAGTATTAATGACGTCCTTGATCCGGTCGACAACGTATAGGTAACCCTCTTCATCGAAATAGCCCACATCCCCCGAGTGAAACCAACCATTCTGAAAAGATTCGGCGGACATATCAGGTTTATCCCAGTAGCCCACCATCAACTGAGGCGAACGGTGCACAATTTCACCATGCTCCCCAGGGGCAACATCGTTCATGTCCAGATCGACAATACGGGTTTCAACCGTCAGGATTGGTCGCCCAGCCGACGCGGGGCGATCAGTGTGCTCTTCCGGGCGCAATACGGTTGCAAGTGGTGCAATTTCGCTCTGGCCATAGCAGTTATAGAGCCCAACGCCTGGAAACCGTTGCTGCATCTCTTCAAGTACCGGCACCGGCATAATGGAAGCGCCGTAATACGCTTTTTTAAGACTGGTTAAGTCGAACTTATCAAAGTCAGCATGCCGTAACAGGCTTATCCAAACCGTAGGTGGCGCAAAGAATGAAGCAATGCGTTGTTCAGCCACAGTGGCAAGACAGCACTCAGGCAGCGGCGCTTCCAGTAGGTAAACGGGCGCCCCCAGTAATAAAGCAGGCATTAAAAAGACATGCATCTGTGCTGAATGATAGAGAGGAAGTGCGGCCAACATGGCGTCTCGACCGTTTATATCCAGCTCTACCATACATGCCATATATTCGGCCATTAGCGCTTGATGGCTCATCATGGCTGCTTTGGGGGCCGCTGTTGTTCCCGAGGTGTAGAGCAATTGAGCAAGACTGCCACCCTCTAACACCACATCCGGCTCACTGTGCGAATGGAATGAACATGCATAGTCCAGAACGTCAAAAGCAGGGGCATCTGAAGCGTACTGGGCAGCGGCATGCAGCGTACCCTTCATTGTTAAAGCAAGCCCTTGCGTTGCGTCATTCACTTTATCGGCCAGCACGGTATCGCTTAGCAACCCTTTCGCTCCAGATTGCTCCAGGATATAGCGCAACTCTTCGCTACTTAATGCAAAGTTGATAGGCACATGCACCAAGCCCGCTTTGGTAGCTGCCAGCCACGCAATCACGTAAGCATCCGAGTTCTTTCCAAATACCGCTAATCGATCCCCAGGAGAAAGGCCCGCAGCGAGCAAGCCATTCGCAACCCGGTTGGCAGCCTGATTGAGTAATTGGTAGCTCCACGTGCGATCGTTAAACGTAAGGGCTGTGTCATGTGAATACTTTCGGGCACTTCGGTTTAGTGCAGCGCCTATGGTGTTGCGATGAATCAAATGAGCGTTAGACATGCCAAGTACTTCCTGTTTTTGTGATTAATTGTCAGGACGTCAGCCATTCACTAGTGGGCATACGCTTTCCGAAAGTGGCCGAAATGCCTCTTCCGCAGGAATCGTGCGTACCACCCTGAAAAGATCATCCTCATCAACAGACTCTTGCGGTGTTTTTACCTCAACCAGATACATGTCGTGCACCATGCGTCCGTCTTCACGGATATAGCCATTGGTGGCAAAAATGTCATTAATCGGCGTATCCGCCATCTGTTGGCGAACGGTTTGGGTATCGTCGGTCCCCGTAGCCTCAATGGCTTCAAGATAGTGGCGGGTACTTGAGTAGAGGCCAGCATGCACCATGGTTGGCATGCTGCCGGTACGCTCCCGGAAACGCTCCGCCCATGCACGGGTTTCATCGTTCAAGTCGTAATACCAGGCCTTGGTAAACTGCAGCCCTTGCGCGTTTTCCAAACCAATGCTGCGCACATCGGTACTAAACAGCACCATGCCAGCCAGGATCTGCCCAGCTTGGGTGATGCCAAACTCACCCGCTGTTTGCACGGCATTGATAGTGTCACCTCCGGCATTATTGAGTGCGATCACATCAGCTCCTGATGCCTGTGCCTGCAACATAAAGGAGGAGAAGTCACTATTCGGGAATGGATGCCGGGCGCCACCCACAATGGTGCCACCGTTTTCAGTTACCACCCGCTCTACATCCGCCTCAAGGGCATGCCCAAACGAGTAGTCGGCACTCAGCAGATACCAGTTTTGATACCCCTCCTGTGTAATTGCTTTAGCAGTACCATTCGACATTGCCCAGGTGTCATAGACCCAATGAATATGATTGGGTGAGCAGTGTTCATTGGTAACGCCAGAGGAAACCGCGCCGTTCACCAGGCCCAGTTTATCGGCTTCTTCCAGTAACCCAACAGCTGCCAAGGTAACCGATGAAGCCACCAGCCCCGTCACCATATCGACGTTACGCTCATCGATCCATTCACGTACAACACTTGATCCCACATCAGGGCTATTGCGGTCATCTGCACTGAAGAGCACTACGTTGGCGCCGTGTACGCTGCCCCCTATATCCTCAATGGCCATTTCGATGGCATCCTGCCCTAATGGGCCGATTGGATCACGGTAAATGCCTGACATATCAGCCAAATAACCGATGCGTATTTCGTTATCCGAAATGCCCTCCTGGGCAGCAACACTGGAGATATAGCTAGCACTCAGAATAGCTGCGGATAGGGCAGATAATGTGAGATGTCTTGATAGTTGCATAAATTTAACCTGTCTATTGTTGTTATTGGATAGGCCCTCATGGCGCTTCAGGCCATAGCTCCACTGCATATTACGAGTAACGTCAGGTTATCTGTTTACCTATCAAGCCAGATTTTTTGCAATTCATGCCATTCCATCCGTCTATTCACGTGAGCGAGGGCGTTAGTCGATGCCAGGCACAGGCGTTACAATGACACGCGGTAATGGATGTTATTGATAACTGACGACGGGAGCTGAGTTTGGCAACTGACAATGCGGATGACGTCTTACCTGAGGCGCTACGGTTTCGCCCCACAGCACCACTGGTTGATATTGGCGCAAACCTGACCCATGAGAGTTTTCAGCGCGACCTGGACAGTGTCATTACCCGGGCACGGGCCGCGAACGTTACCACAATGATCGTAACGGGCACTGACGTAGCCCATGCTCAACAAGCTGTTGCAATGGCCAAGCGCTACCCAGGGCTGTACGCCACTGCGGGCATTCATCCCCATGATGCCAGCGGCTGGAATGACGCAGTGGCAGCTCAGATGAGAGCGCTCCACAAGCAGCCTGAAGTCGTGGCCGTGGGTGAATGCGGGCTCGATTTTAATCGCAACTTTTCAACACCCCAGGCGCAAGAGCACGCCTTTGAAGCACAGTTGGCACTGGCGGCTGAGAGCGGTTTACCGCTTTTCCTGCATGAACGAGATGCCGGGCAGCGAATGCGCGAAATACTGCACACATGGCGGGACGATATCAGCCAGGCGGTTGTGCATTGTTTTACCGCCGATCAAGAGACGCTGCATGGTTATCTGGATCTTGACCTGCATATCGGTTTAACGGGCTGGATTTGCGACGAGCGCCGGGGACACCATTTACGCTCTCTGGTAAAGGATATTCCACTGGAACGCTTAATGGTGGAAACAGACTGCCCCTACCTGCTCCCCCGCAACTTACCGGCTAAACTGAAAGGGCGCCGACACGAACCAGCCCTGCTACCATGGATTGTAAGGGAAATTGCCCTTTGGCATAACCTGAGCGAAGCTGAATTGGGTGCTGCAACCACCCGCACCGCCCAGCATTTTTTCCGGATTAATGCGGAATTTTAAGAGGAGTAACTGTGTGGCTGATTATCCAGGGTTTATTGCCATTGAGACGGGCGAAGATGATGGTTTGCCGCTGGCTATTGCCTGGTCACTGCCTGATGGCCGTGTTAAACAGACGTTAATTCAGCCGGACGATAGCTGGATCAAAGAAGACACCAACGCTATGGGCGCTTACAGCATGGAGGAGCTGGAGAGTCTTGGGGTAAGCCCGCTTGAAGTGATCCGTGAGCTTGAGAACGATCACTTCTCCGCCACGTTATATACCAGCGACAACGGAGATGACGAGGCAGCCTTGGCACGCCTGTTTGATACCTATGGGCTAGACCCGTTTGTTGAGCTGGCCCCCGCATCAGTTCTCTACCCTTCAATTACCAGCAGCGAATGGCATCGCCAACGTCGCGAAACATTCAGCGAGTTGGGGTTGGAACCGATGCGCCCAGAACATGAACTGGAAGTTATGCTGTCGATGCATCAACGGCTAACAGAAGATGATTAAGCGGGTTCCGGCAAGGACGTCTCAAGCGCCCCTAATCCAAGCTGGATAGCCTCCGCCAAAGGTACCTGAGTCTGGTAGTAACGCGTCAACGCCATATGGAATGCGTTGGCACGCAGCGGTAACCCCTCCTGCTGGTAGCGTAGCGCGCGTGCAGCCACCTTTGCAGCAAACCCCTCGCGGTCCACCTCCACATTGCCAGCCAAATTATCAACACTGACATGAAAGGAACGCCCACACGCCTGAGTAAGCAGTAACTCCAAGGCTTGAGGAGCAATTTCGGCGTTTTCGAATGCTTGCTGCTGCTGTGCATCTCTCCCATCTGGCAAGTACCAGTAGCCATAATCTTCCTGCTGGCGCCGCTGAGCACCCGCGATACACCAGTGGCTGATTTCGTGTAATGCACTGGCAAAATAGCCCCGCGCAAAAATCACCTGATGGTAAGGGGTTCCGGTATCAGCAGGACGGTAGAGAGGCTCATCTCCGCCTTTAATCAACCGGGTCTGGTAGCGCTTAGCAAAGACACCATCAAACAGCGCCATAATATCCTCAAGCGTCCAACGTTCCTGTTCCTGAATGGCCATGCGCTCACTTTATCTACAGATTTTGTGCAGTATACCTTTGCATGTCGCATAGGCTAAAGGGCAGACAGAAAAGCTCAGAATTTCCTGCTAATCTATCGGTCTTTAATAGGCCACTTTGCTAATCAGGAGCCTAATCTTGGGCGGCTTCGCTAATCATATTAAAACGATTTATTGGCCAGAAACACGCATGCTCATCACCCTGGCACTCCCTATTTGTGGTGCACAACTTGCCCAGGCGGGCATGAGTGTCGCGGATGTCATGATGACTGGGCGCCAAAATGCCACTTCACTGGCAGCCGTATCGGTTGGTTCCAGCCTTTGGGTACCGCTAATGCTCTTTATGACCGGTACACTCATGGGGCTGACGCCGATAGTGGCGCATCTTCTAGGTGGCCAGCGTAATGATGACATCCGGCCCGCCGTCCACCAGGCATTGTGGGTTGCATTAGCGTTGGGAACTCTGGCAGCGGTATTACTCTGGACAGCGGTCATGCCGATCTTCGAGCTGATGGAGGTGCCTCCTGCGGTCGCCAGGGAATCAGCAGCATACCTCTCTGCTGTCGCATATGGAATGCCGGGGATTGCGCTATTCCAGGCGCTTAGAGCCTTCTCTGATGGTATGAACCATACCCGACCGGCACTATGGATCAGCCTGATAGGTCTTGCCGTTAATATTCCCAGCAACTACATCCTAATCTATGGTGGGGATGGGTTGGTTAATCTATTTGGCAACTGGATACCCAACACCATCCAGCAGTTACCTGCATTGGGTGCCTTTGGTTGTGGAATCGCCACGGCTCTCTCCATGTGGACAATGGCATTGACCATGGCCTACTACACCCGACGCGGGCATATCTATCGAAGCGTTTCCTTGTGGCAGAAGCTGACACTGCCGCAGCCTACCGGGATACGTGAATTAGTGGTTGTTGGTATGCCCATTGGTGTCGCTATTTTTGTGGAAGTAACGCTTTTTACACTGATTGCTCTTTTTATTGCCAGCTTTGGTGAAGTAACCGTGGGTGCTCACCAAATTGCGCTTAGCTTCACCTCTATTCTCTTTATGCTGCCTCTCTCATTAAGTATGGCGCTTACCGTGCGGGTGGGTAACACCCTTGGTCAACGACGCCTAACACTGGCACGTCAGGTTGCCTGGAATGGCGTTGTGATCAGTGTGATCGTTGCGGCCATCAACAGCACGTTGCTATGGATAACAGCTGCTCCTGTGATTTCGCTGTATACCTCCAACCCCGACGTACAAGCGCTTACGCTGACGATTATTGCCCTGGCAGTTATTTTTCAACTATCTGACTCGCTGCAAGTGAATCTGGCAGGAGCATTAAGAGGGTATAAGGATACGCGTATCGTAATGATTATTACGGTACTTTCCTATTGGATCGTAGGCTTGGGGGGTGGGCATTGGCTGGGAACCCATGGTATGAGTGGAATATCTGAACCTATGGGGGTACACGGTTATTGGATAGGCTTAATTGCAGGACTTAGTGCAGCCGCCCTGCTGCTAGGATGGCGGTTGAGGTGTATCAGCCGACAGGAGTGACACGCGATGCCCTGCCTGCGCCAAAGACGGCTTCTGCTCGCATTACCCATCGTATTTATATTGATGGGCTGTGGTGACAATACAGCTGAGCAACGGTGGCTCGATTATCATCAACAACTAGCAAATGATCTTGATATTTCAGCAATTGAACGTGCGCGCCCTCGAAATATAGGTGCTTTCCCTGAGCGTCAAAGCAGGCTTGTTGACGTACCGGAAATACGTGAAAGCATACTCAATGTGTATGCGCTGCGAGAGTGCCAAATTACCTCACTCATTGCCGCACGCAATAACCAACTGGGCCGTGTTGCTCCTCCTAGCCAACAGTGGCTTTATGAACGCACTCTTTGGCAGCGGTTAAGCAGTTGCTGGAACAGTGAGGTACCTGACGCACTAAGCCTTGAGAACAGGGCACGCCTGGAACAGCTAACCCTGCAAAAGACCGCCCAACTACCCGCGGTAGGCTGGAATGCCATTTTTGACTCAGAAGAGTGGGTAAAAAGCTTTTCAAGAGCCAGCCAACCATTGGGGCCTGGAGAGATTGAGACAATTTCACCGCAACTTGTTGCCCTGGATTACCTCTATCAAATGGTTATTCATCAATTTGATCTTAAATGGCAGGCTACCTCTGCCACGCTTGAAAGCCATCTTAAAACACTCCAAGAGCGGCCACTGACAGCAGAAATACTGCGTGCCCTGATACTCGCCACACAGCGCCTGGATGAGGCCAATCAAGCACTTTCCACATTCACCTCATCACCTGACCGCTGCTTACACCCCTGGGAAGCCAGCTGGCTCAGCGCTTTTGAGCAACACGCACACCAATGGCTGATGGCTGTTAATCAACTCATAGATGCCCACCTGCTCACACCACCGGAAGCCGTTTTAGACTACCAGGAGAACTGGCTTTCTATGCGTACCCCGACAGCGCCCTGGCAGCAGTTTCAAATTGCCAAAAAGTCTCACGAGCAGCTAAGAAGTCATTTTCCTGCATGTCCAATTTCGTAAAAAACAGTCTCCCCTCTTAACCTTATGGGAAACCTGTGCTATTGGTGATGTAAGTGGTAGGCATCAAGGCTGCCTACCAATGTCGTGACCACGCAGCACAAGGAGGGACATTATGGGCTCACCCCTGTCACCCCGCTCTGCCCAGGTCATCGACCTGGCAACCGTGCGTCAGCGTCAGCAGGCGCAGAAATGTTTAATCCGTCTAGCACCGGAGCTGGATGGATTAGAGATGGTCTACCAGCTCGCTGCGAGTCCCGACACCTACTATGGCCTGCCTATTCTGGCATGGGGGCTAAGGGAAGATGGTAATGTCGTTGGACTAGTGCCCTGGATGGAAGCGCTGGCCGCTTGTCATGAGCTTGATGACCATGAGAACGGTTTGTTTATTGGCTATCGTGATCCTGAAACAGAAGAGATCTTCGAACTCCCCCCTGATCATAAATACTATGAGCTGACAGCAGCGGCGGATTACTTTGAGTATGAAGCTTCTGGAGAAATAACGCTTATCCAACAGCTACCGGATACGCTGGGCACACATGCTCTGTGCATGAACCGCCCTGATGCGCCCTGGCATATGAAGCCGGTTTATGGCTGGAGACTCTATAGCGATGGTAGCGTGGAAGCGTTACTTGCCGATGAGCAAAAGGCGACAATGACTCCCATTCTGCTGGGGGATAAATGCCTTTATGAAGCCCGCTCACGCCATCAAACAGTTTACTTTTTCCAACGACATATCGCTAACCGGATCTTGGAAGAGGACCCTGCCACCCTGGAAGCATTAGCCATGATGGTTGTCCCCAGCACCGACGCAGACTACTAAACCAATACCCCGCGAGGCCATCCGCCATTAGTCGGCTCTGGCCTCATACAGACTGCACAAGTTTATGCTAAGCGGATAAAGTATAAATAGTCGCCGCTGGACTCTGTCTGGGTCAGTAATTCGTGCCCCAAAAACTGACAAAATTTCGGTACGTCGCGAGTGGTAGCTGGATCGGTGGCTATCACTTTCAGCACCTGACCTGACACCATGTCGCGCACTTTGTTATGCATCAACATAATGGGCTCGGGGCAATATAGCCCTGTTGTGTCCAGTACCGCGTCAAAGGGTTGCGCGTCATTGGTATGATCAGTCATTTATATTCTCGGTTAGGAACACACAGTATGATTAAAGTCATCATTGAACGGCGCATTATGCCCGGCCTTGAGGAAGAGTATGAACAAGCCGCACGCGAAGCCATGCGCGTTTCCCTTGGCGTCAGAGGGTTCGTCGGCGGTGAAACACTGGTTGAAATTGGCCATACTGATCGGCGCCTGATGATTACCAAATGGCGCAACCTACGCTTCTGGAAAGAGTGGCATACAAGTGACGCCCGTGCGATAGCGATGCAACGTATTCTACCGCTCTTGACGGAAGATGAAACAATCCGCATCTACGAGCCTGGGTACTAGAACCCAGGCCTGCCCGATTCCCTCAATGGGGGAGTCGCACGTGAACCGTTACCTCTTCCCGGTCATGGTAGAGGTGACGGCATGAGATTCGAGCGCGAACACCTGCTGATGCTAACGCCTCCTCCAGTGTTGTTAAACACCGAGAGACTTCATTCCAGCGCTTTTTCATCGGTAGCTTTAGGTTAAATATTGCTTCACGGCACCATTTGCGGGTAAGCCACCGTTCCACCATCGCCAATACCCGTACAGGCTTATCAACAATATCGCACACCAACCAGTCTAACCTTTGGGGCGGTTCCCAGGTAAACCCATCTTCCTGCAGGTGATCGATTTGCCCGGTCGCCATCAGCTGTTTATCCATTGGTCCATTATCGATGGCATATACATACATACCACGCTGTACCAACTGCCATGTCCATCCACCGGGTGCAGCGCCTAAATCCGCCGCCTGCATATGGGCGGAGAGCCTGTCATCCCACTCATCGCGAGGAATAAACTCATGCCACGCTTCTTCTAGCTTAAGGGTTGAACGGCTGGGAGCCCGGGAGGGAAAACGCAAACGGCGAATACCATTAATTAGCTCGCTGCGATTATCAGGAAAGCTCATACCCAACTGAACACGGTCACCATCTGTCCAGAAGATATGCAAGCGTCGTGCCCCAGCTTTACCACGCAACGCACCGCGCTTTTTCAGCATGCTTTGCAGGGGCTTGGTCAGTGCCTTAATCAGCCCTGCCAACGCTTTACCATCATTGGTATCAGGTGTTTCATGCCAGATCTCTTCAAAGCTCCAACGGCTCGCTTTCACCTGATCCAATATCGCGGTGAGGCGGTCCTCACGAGAAAGGGACAATACAGGTAGCGCGGCCAGGCTTTGGCGGGCAAAAATAAGCCGTTTAAATCCAGCCTGCCGGTGCAGGTCGTTAATCGGCTCTCCATCCAGACGCGTTAAGCTTGCCCACCCCTCGCCCTGTGCAGGCTCACAGGGAACACCCTGCTGCTTTGCATGATGCTGCATTTCTGCCAGAGCGTCATTTTCAAAACCGGGGCGGCAGTAGACCAACCACGACGTGGGTACCGTTTCACTCACCCTTTCACCTATAGCGTAATGTGTAACCTATTAGTGGCGCATTGGAAACTGGGCTCCCTCCACCACTTATCGCCGTGCATCATAGCACTTTCTATTAGCCGCTCTCTAAGCAACCCCGTCAAATTAACACCGGCATGCTATAAAGCGCGTCGTCTTTTCTTCTGAAGTGGCGTACACTTATGACAGTAGTCCTTTCTTATTTTTTAGAGGGGGCTTTTTTTATGTCACTACATTTTGAGCTATGTAGCTAAGCGAAGCATTCACAACGTGTGAGTGCATATTGCCAAGGAGAGCAACATGGGGCAGCGTCCTCCCCTTTTGATAAACCGTCTTGATGCAGAGCGTTTACAACGCCTGATTGATGCCGCCGCCGACAAAGACCAAATGGTGGCCGAGTTATTACAAGACGAGCTCAGTCGCGGGGAAATTGTTGATCCAGAAGATATTCCCGACAACGTTGTCAGTATGAACAGCCAGATCCAATTCACTGATCTGACACGTAACCGTCAAATGGTTCGTACGCTTGTCTACCCGCACGCCTTAAGCACAACCGAGGATGGCATTTCGGTCATGGCTCCCATTGGAGCAAGCCTGCTAGGTTTGAAAGTTGGCGACACAATCGACTGGCCACTACCCAACCAGCAAGAGACTCGCTTGCGTGTGGATGCAATCATTTGGCAACCAGAGCGTGAAAAGCAGTACCACCGCTAGAAACACGTTCTTATTGTCTTGCTAGCCGCCTGAAAAGGCGGCTTTTTGCTACGGTAGTGCCATCAAAAATCCCAGTAGCACGCTCTCGGGACATGCTTTATAGCTTTTATTGACCAACAAAAAGCCCCGAACACACTGTGCTCGGGGCTTCTCTTCAATAAGTGCCTGACGATGACCTACTCTCACATGGGGAGACCCCACACTACCATCGGCGCTAAGCGGTTTCACTGCTGAGTTCGGC
>NZ_JALPZO010000123.1 GCF_023507745.1 Vreelandella olivaria
TGCTGAGCGCCATGCTAAGTGCCATGCTCCCTCCTGGAATCATCAACTGTTAATGAGAAACAGTGATAATAACGAGCCAGGAGCCAAGCACAACCCCTTAAGGGCAGGTGTCAGCGATGTCTTACAAAAATGTAAGAGATATCGTACAAAATTTTAAGAGATGCCTTACAAATATCGCAATCCTTGATCACTTGTGGCGTATATCACTCGCATTCCTGGGAGTTAAACCTCTTCCGGTCCCACCAGATGTTTCACTTCCAGATAGGCGCTTAGCCCCCAAGGGCCTAGCTCACGGCCAATACCGCTGCGCTTGAAGCCACCCCAGGCGGTTTCAGGTAGCACCAGTTGCTCGCTGTTGTACCAGATGCTGCCAGCTTTAAGCTGGCGACCAATGCGCCTGGCGCGTTCGGGGTCACCGCTAATCACCGTCGCCGCCAGGCCATAGGCGCTATCGTTTGCAAGTTTGATCGCTTCCTCTTCACTTGCAACACTACGCCCGCAAAGCACCGGGCCAAAAATCTCCTCTTGCCATAAGCGACTTTCTACCGGTACATCCCGGTAAAGGGTGGGCGCCAGGAAGTAGCCTTGAGTGGGCAGGGTACGATGTTGCGCATCGCGTACTACCGCCAGCCCTTCCTGCTTGGCAATATCCAGGTAGCGCTGTACCACGTCGCGCTGTCTGGCGCTGGTGAGAGGCCCCAGGTCGGTCCCTTCTGCTAACGGATCTCCCAGAGTTAACGCATCCATACGTTCGGCAAGCGCAGCATAGAGCGCCTCCGCTACGTCTTTATGAACCAGTAGACGTGAGGTCGCGGAGCAAATCTGCCCGGCATTAAAGTAGATACCCGCCATCACCCAGTCGGCAGCCTGTGCAGGGTCGGCATCGTCCATGACCAGAATCGGTGATTTACCACCCAGCTCCAGGGACACGCTGGCGGTGCGGGTAGCCGCTGCCTGCATCACCGCCTCTCCTACCCGGTTACTGCCCGTAAAAGAAATTTTATCCACACCGGGATGATGGGTCAGCGGTGCTCCGATCCCTTCCCCATCACCGTTAAGCAGGTTCAGTACGCCAGCAGGCAACGCTATTTCAAGGGCAATCTCTGCCAGTACCTGTTCAGGCAGCGGGGTCACCTCTGAAGGTTTAAGCACTACACTACAGCCTGCTGCCAAGGCAGGTGCCAGCTTCCATGCACTGGTCACCAGCGGAAAATTCCATGGTGTGATCAGCCCCACCACTCCGACAGGGTCGTGATAGCAGCGCGCCTCAATGCCTTCCATCTCAACACTCACTAACTCCCCCTGGCGGGCATCCAGCGCCTTGGCCTGCTTCGCATAGTAACGGTAGCAGGCAATGGCGTCGTCCAGGTCGATCCCGGCTTCTGCCAGTGGTTTCCCATTGTTGGTTGCCGACAGCGTAATGAGCTCCTTGCAACGGGCTTTCAGGCTATCGGCAAACCCATCGAGGTAGACTGCCCGCGCAGCGCCGCCTAACGCCTGCCAGTCAGGCTGGGCCTGTTGCGCAGCTTTTACGGCAGCGTCTACATCTGCTGCATCCCCGGCGGTAACTTGGGCAATGCGCTCTTCGCTATATGGGTTCATCACATCAAGCACACGGGAACCTGCCGATGCGACCCACCGACTATTGATAAACTGCTTATTGAGTAACGGAATGTGCTCTATCTGGGAAGTCATAGACACTATCATGGCTCCTTTAAAGGTCGTGTTGGTGCTGTGCGCTGATTGGTTGCAGGTTCATATGGTTACCCGCTTAAAAAGCATTACCTTACTGGCCACAAAATAAAGCACACCCGTGATGACAAAAACAGGCAGCGATGCACCAAACTCCAATGGCGCGACCCAGTTCCAGTAATAGGCCAGTAGTGCGCCCACCCCATAGCTGCCCAACGCCAGCCAGTTAAAGGAGGGCAGGCTGTGTTCAGCCTGGATAAGCTGTGCCGAGGTATAGCGCTGGCGGCCCAACAGGTAGTAATCCACGATGATCAGTGAAAAAGCTGGAATGAAGACACTGCCAATAATCAGTAAAAATGTTTGAAACTGATCCAGAATACCGGGGATTAACGCACCGACAATGGATATCACCCCAATCAGAAGGGCTGGCTTCCAGAAAGGCACCGTTGGCCGCACGCTCATAAACGAAAGCGTCGCGCTGTAGACACACATCACGTTAGTTGTCAGAACCGAAAAGAAAATAACCAAGGCCGCAGGCAGGCCGAAACCGAACCCACTGAGCAGGGTTGTCGGGTCATAAGTGGGTTCCATACCAACGCTAATCGACAGCGCCGATACTGTAGCCCCCAACCCCATGGCAACCAACGTCGCCATCACATAGCCACCCCAGGTGCCCACAACGGCAGCTTTTAGCGAGCGACAGTGGCGATTGTAATCTGCGGCTAATGGAATCCAGGAAAAAGCGGTTGCTACAACAATATCAAACACCACTCCGCCCCCCAGCACTCCTTCGGGCTCCAGTTGGGTAATACTGGGCAAATCGTAGTGGCGATTCAGCGCAAACAGCACCACCGCCGACAACCCCAGCATCAGCAGTGCCGCTATTTTCTCGACTTTCTCGATACCCAAATGGCCGCGCAAGGCAATGAGTACGACCAGCGACTCACACAAGACCGTGAAGAGTGCAACATTGGAGTAACCGGTCAGACTTTCAACCGCGTAATCCAGACTCATACCTGCCAGTAGCGCCTGAATCCAACTCCAGGCAATCAGCGCAAGTAAATTAACCCAGGCGGGGAAATTAGCCCCTTTTCTACCGAAGGTACCCCGTGCCAGCACCATCGTCGTCATACCGGTTTGCTGCCCCATGGCCCCGATCAATACCAACGGAATGATCCCCACCGCCGAACCCAGCAGAATTAACAGCATCGCATGCTGAAAGGTGAGATCAGGAACCAAAAACATACCGGTTAAAATAGTGGTAACGACCACATTGGCACCGAGCCACAGCGCAAAGGTTCCAGGCAACCCAAGGCTGTGCTCAACATGATCCGCCGAGAGAGTATCCTGCCCTAGTATGCGATTATTTTTCATTATCATCACCTGGTTTTACTAGCGTTTTCTGCCAGGCAGCGGCGTCTATTTCGATCAGTAAGGGGCCGGTAGGGACACGGCTGGCAAGCGCTCTGGCCAGCTCAGCGGGGCTTCCCACCAATACGCCGGGGCAACCAAACCCTTCAGCCAGAGTAAGAAAGTTCGGTGCTTGGATATCGACCCCCAGGCGGGCGACGCCGTTAGCATCCATATAACGACGGATCTCTTCATAGCCTGCGTTGTGCCACAGCACAATAACCACCGGCAAGCACGCTTCTACTGCTGTGGCTATTTCAGCAAGGGTAAACATCACGCCGCCATCACCTACCAGCGCCACCACAGGCAGTTCCGGCTTGGCCAACTGGGCGCCAAGTGCAGCGGGAAGCCCATACCCCAAGGTGCCGTAGCCTGTCGAGGCATTGAAATACCGCCGAGGCGCTGGCTGGCTTACCAGATGGTTGCCTGCATATACCGGCGCGGTGGAATCTCCCACCAGAATCGCCTCGGGAAGGTATTCGGCCAGGGTGTTATAAAGTGGCACGAAATCGCTAAAGGCGGGGTGGTTTACCAGATTCAGCGCGCTCAATGCCGCCGCCGTTCGTTGGGCACCGCCGCGCTGCAATGGGTCGGGGAAGTGGGCAAAAAGAAGCTCAAGGCTACGTCCAGCATCGCCTACTAAGCCAAGTGTGGTGCGCTGGTTACGCACCAGTTGTTCAGGGTCTAGATCGATACGGATCAGTGCACCGTTAAGATGAAAGCCATCATCAAACACCACATCGTAATCAGTCTCTCCCAGTTCGGTGCCAATCGCCAGAATCACATCAGCGTTGGCGACAAGCGTGCGTACCGCAGGTAGTGCGGCGTTGGCACCCAAATCCAGCGGGTGGTTACGGCCAAGCAACCCTTTGGCGTTGATCGTGGTCACCGTAGGCGCATCAAGCTGTGCTACCAGTGCCCGTGCTGCTTGCGGTGCTGCTACACAGCCGCCGCCCAATAGCACTAAGGGCTGCTTCGCCGCTTTTAACATGCGGGCTGCCTCGCACAGCCCTTCCGGGTCGGGGGCCGCGCGATAGAGCTGTGGCGCCTGCCAACTGTCCGGCACCTTAACCGGTGAATGAAACAGATCAATCGGGATTTCAATATGTACCGGACCTGGGCGCGCGCCATTAAATACCACAAAGGCACGCGCCAACACATCGGGCAGTGTGTTGGCATCCAGAAGTGTGTGGCTAAACCGCGCCACACCGCTGATCATTTGCTGCTGGCTGGGGAGTTCATGCAGTCGCCCCTGGCCAAGGCCCAGGGTATCGCGGCGATTCACGCTGGAAATGACCAGCATGGGGATAGAGTCCGCCAGGGCCTGGCCCATGGCAGTGGCAATATTGGTCATCCCAGGTCCTGTGATGATCAGGCAAACACCGGGCTGGCCGCTGGCGCGCGCATAGCCATCGGCCATAAACCCGGCGCCCTGTTCATGGCGCGGCGTTATATGCTGTACCTCACTGCCTTCCAACCCGCGATAGAGTTCGACGGTATGTACCCCAGGGATACCAAACAACGTGCGCACACCGTAAGTGTCGCGCAGCAGGCGTATCAGCAGTTCGGCACAGCTCATAGTCGCTTGATTGCTCGTTGCATCACCGTTCATTGCAGGCCCCTTAAAAGAAAAACGTATGGGCCATAAAGGCGATGATCGGCAGCGTAATCGCGGTACGCAGCAGGAAGACCACGGCCAGCTCCCAGAACTTGATGGGAATTTTCGATTTGAGCAACAGCGCACCAATTTCCGACATATAAACCAGCTGCGTCATGGATAGGCAGGCAATCACAAAGCGGGTTAGTTCGCTTTCGATGTTAGTGGCCAGTACGGCGGGCAGGAACATATCGGCAAACCCCACCAGGGTTGCCGGGGCAGCGGCTTGCGCTTCTGGAATACGCAGTAGCTCCAGCACCGGCACCATGGGATAGGAAAGCCATGTAAACAGCGGTGTAAACTCTGCCAGGATCAGTGCCACCGTGCCGATGGCAAATACCAGCGGCAACAGCGTCAGGAAGATATCGATCACATTCAGCAGCGCCAAACGCCCAAGCGCTTTAGGCCCCGGTGCCCCTGCCGCCCGGCGGGTGGCCTGAAGCAGGCTGTAACGAAACAGGCCAACATGTTCAGTACGTTCTTCACTCAGCTGGCAGCCGACCGGCTCGTAGTAGTCATTGGATTTGCGGGACAGCGGTGGAATACGCGCCACAATCACCGCCGCGATTAAGCCCGATACCACCACCGTAAAGTAGAACGGTACGAAGAGGTGGTTAATATCGACAAAATTAGTAATCAGCAGGCTAAAAGCGATAGAGGCAACGGAGAAGTTGGTCGCTATAACAGAGGCTTCACGCCCATTGTAATAGCCCTGCTCATACTGTTGGGCGGTGATCAGCACCCCCACCGTCCCCGAGCCCATCCAAGAGGCCGTGGCGTCAATGGCACTTCGTCCCGGCAGGTTAAAAACCAACCGAAACGGCTTGCGCACCAGGGTGCCAATGAACTCCATAAAGCCGAACTCAACCAGGAAAGGGAGCAGCAGGGCGGCGAAGAAAAAGAACGTCAGCAGTACCGGTGCAAGGTCATTCAGCATCACCCCACCGGTAAACGATGCAGTCACGAACTCAGGCCCAAACTGGAAAAACGTCATCACCACAAAGATAGCGCCCAAAATACGCATGGCGATCCAGATGGCTCCCACATCGAACATGTCGTGGAAGGGGCCCTGTTGTGCCCAGGCGGGTTTAGCTGCTTTTACATAGAGCGTTACCACCACCGAGAGGCAGAGCACCAGCATAGCAATGGCCGGCAAGGCTGAACCAAGCAGGGTTTGTAACCCATCAGCCATCAACCCCATGCCAATATTGACCGTTCCACCCACCTGAAAAGGAACTAAAAACAACAGGATGCCAATGAGTGACGGAATTAGAAATTTCAGTAAATGGTCTGGGGATATCGGTGCCAACGATGTGGGCGCTTCCGATTTCACTTGGGAGTACGACATACGGTTCACCTATTGAGTGTGATTATTGGAGGTGGCTGGCGGCGTCCTGGGTGGAGGAAAGCGATACTTCCCTCCTGGGTACTCACTGTTTTTTTATGCATGGCGCCTTGTTAGCCCGGCGCCTGAAAAACCTGGGTGCCATGGTTAATCGCTGCGTTTTACGCCGGGCAACACACACAACATTTCATACAGCAGCGTTGCCCCCATCAGCGCGGTGTTGCCGCTGGGGTCGAAAGGTGGAGAGACTTCCACCAGGTCGCCGCCCACAATATTTAAGCCGGCCGCGCCGCGCACAATTTCCAGCCCTTGGGTAGAGGTCAGCCCCCCCATTTCAACCGTGCCGGTGCCAGGGGCAACCGAGGGGTCCAGGCCATCGATATCGAAGCTGATGTACACCGGTGTATCGCCCATCTGCTCGCGCACTTCCTGCATCAACGGCGCCAGCGAGCGGTACCAACACTCTTCAGCAGGCACAACGCGAAAACCCTGTTCTCTGCACCAGTCGAAGTCCTCAGCCGCATAGCCTGTTCCTCTCAAGCCGATTTGCACCACCTTGCGATGAGCCAGTAGCCCTTCTTCCTGGGCACGACGAAAAGGCGTGCCATGGGCTATCGGCTCACCGAACATGTGTTCGTTCACATCGGCGTGGGCATCAATATGAATCAACCCTACCGGGCCATGCTTTTTGGCCATCGCACGCAGGATCGGTAGCGTCAGGGTATGTTCGCCCCCCAGAGTCAGCGGAATGCAGTCATGCTTAAGCACGTCATCGTAGAAGGCGGTGATGATGTCGACGCTTTTCGGCAGGTGAAAGGTATTGATCGGTACATCACCGATATCAGCTACCTGGAGGCTTTCGAAAGGTGCTGCGCGAGTTGCCATATTGTAGGGGCGCAGCATGCGCGACTCATCCCGAATCTGGCGTGGCCCAAGGCGTGTGCCAGGACGGTTCGAGGTACCAATATCCATGGGAATGCCGATAAAGGCAGCATCTAATCCGGCAGCACTCTCTTGAGTGGGTAAGCGCATCATTGTGGCGGGACCACCAAAGCGCGGCACACTGTTGCCTCCCAATGGCTGATTAAACGCGGTCATATACACCTCCTGGGCTTTTAACGTGATAGCGCCGCCAAACGCGGTTAAGGGAGATATTGCACAGAGCATGCCAAGTTAACGGGCGCCTAAATAGGCGGCTTACGCGTCTCAATGATTCATAAATGAATTAAAAACATGCATAATCAATGCAAAATCGCATCAATGATTCATAAATGAATCAACCACAGGAGTCTCTGGTGAGCGAAATCGACCGCTGTGTGCTGCAAACCATTGTGGAAACCGCCAACGACCACTTCTTTATCGTCGGTGGCGATGGACGGGTGCTGGATATCAGCCCTGGGGCCGAGGCGGTTTATGGTGTCCCGCGTGATGAGTTGCTTTCCAGTAGCGTCCAGCAGTTGCAGCAGGCGGGCGTGCTCAAGCCATCAATTACCCTGGAGGTGATGCGTACTCAACGGCCAGCCCAGCTCATGCAGGTAACGGGAACGGGGCGACGTGTTATTGCTGAAGCCTACCCGGTATTCGTCAATGGAAAGCTGGAGCGAATTATCAGTCGCTCGCGGGACTTAACCGACCTGCAGCTTTTGCAAGATGAGTATGCGCTATTGCAGAAACGCTTTAGCGAACACTTAATACGCAGCCATGCCACCCCTGATGCCGACGAGCAGGCACTGGATGACGCCCTGGATAATCTCCAGGTTCGCAGCCACGTTATGCGTGAAATTGCGCTACTGCTAAAGCGGGTGGCATCTTCGGACGCCAATGTACTGATGTTGGGTGAATCCGGCGTGGGTAAAACCGCTTTTGCCAAACAACTGCACCGCTGGAGCGAACGCCGCGGCGGCCCCTTTATCGAGGTTAACTGTGCCGCCATTCCTGAAAACCTGTTTGAGTCTGAAATGTTTGGCTACCAGCCAGGTGCCTTCAGCGGTGCGGCACGGCAAGGTAAAGCAGGTTTGTTAGAGCAGGCTGAAGGCGGCACGCTATTTTTGGATGAGATTGGCGAGTTGCCGCTGCTAATGCAAACCAAGCTGCTGAAAGTCATTCAGGATGGCAGCCTGACCCGATTAGGGGATACCCGCCCGCGCCGGGTTGATTTTCGTTTGGTTGTCGCCACCAATCAGGACTTGGGCAAGCAGGTAGAGGCTGGTAACTTCCGGCTGGATCTTTACTACCGTTTGAATGTGATTCCTGTCACTCTGCCGCCCCTCCGCGATCGCCGCGAAGATATACCCGGCCTGGTGGAGGCTTGTCTGAAGCGCCTTAACCAACGCTACGGGCGGCAAAAAATTCTTGGCAACCAGGTATGGTCAACGCTTATGGGAAGTGAATGGCCGGGCAATGTGCGTGAGTTGGAAAACTGGTTGGAAAGAGCCTGGCTCTCAAGCCCTACCGACCAAATTGAGGTACTCGCCGCTCATCCCCCGGCACAGTTATCCCCCGCCAGCGTCCAGCCCATGAGTACTCCCTCTGCAGCAAACCCAATGATGGAGCACGAAACCCTAAAGCAGTACCTTGCCCGGCTGGAGCGAGACACCCTTGAGCAACTCAGCGACACTCTGCCCAGCACCTACGCCATCGCCAGGCGACTGGGAATCAGCCAATCCAGCGTGGTACGCAGGCTACAGCGTTATGGTTTGAATGCTCCAAAGCAGCAGAGTGTCTGACACATCCAGCCCACTACTCTGCTAGAGGTTAATAGTTCAGAATTACACTTGACTCACTTTTTCCCCGCTAGAGTGCGTTCGATACATGCTTGTATCCAGTCACAAAATAGCATAATCCTCGGCTCATCCACCCGATGTGCCGCACATACTAGATAATAGGCGTGCGGTGCTGGCACTTCGGCATCAAATAGGCGCATAAGGTGTCCACGAGCAAAGTCTTGAGCACAAACGATCCGATCCCCCAGAGCCACACCAAAACCCGCAGCGGCAGACTCCAGAGACATATGTGCTCCCCATAGCTGGGTACCGCGTTCCATATCATGAATATCCGCCCCTACTCTTGCCAACCACCGCTTCCAGTTACCACCATCATCTTCATGTAGCAGCCAACTCCCCCTCAGCTCACCTATCTGATGTGGCTGATCACTGGTGGTAAAAAAGAGTGGATGACATACCGGCGTCATATTGAAATTAGCAAGAAGCTTTACGTACTTACGATCCCACTCACCATGGCCATACACCACCGCCACATCATAATCGTGGGTCGCTACCCCTTCATCATCAAGGTTCTGGGGCACAACAGTCAGATCAATATCAGGAAAAGCGCTGCGAAAGCCCTTCAACTGGTGAGCCAACCACTTGGTGGCCAAGGTGGGAGCGCAAACAACCTGCAGTCTGCCCTCAACACTGGGTAGCCCGAGCTTCATGGTGCTTTCCGCAATAAGGCGTAAAGCCTCCCGCACTTGGCGAGAGTAGACCAGTCCCGCCTGATTAAGCCTCAGTTGTCGGCGATCGCGGTGAAACAGCACCATTCCCAAAGACTCCTCAAGAATCTTCAACTGATGGCTCACTGCTCCATGAGTGACGTGTAGTTCTTCAGCAGCCTGTTTGAGGCTCTGTAGACGAGCCACAGCCTCAAAAGCACGTAATGCATTTAAAGGGGGTAATGAGCGCCTCATGTAAATTTTTCTCACATCAAAAGACAAAAAATATGAATTTTATTATCAACGCCCTTTTGCAAAACTGAAAGTCCTGCACATGGCAAATGGAGAGGGGGAGCTATGCGAGCGAGCAATTGCTATGAACATAGTGTCACGCTTAATGACCCACTTATTATTGAGCAGTTTTCTCGAGACGGCGTTGTTTGCTTGCGTGATGTGATTGACTCGAGCTGGCTTGCTCGGCTTGAAGAAGGAGTCGGTGAAGCTATCGAACAAGGTGGCCCACACCACTTCCGTTTCGGCTCACCCAATGCTCCCGGTTTTTTCTTCGGTGATGTGATGCTTTGGCAACGCTGGCAGCATTTCCGCGAGTTTGTATTTGAAGGCCCTCTGGCTAGTCTTGCCAGGCGCTTAATGAATTCTCATGGTGTGACCTTCTATCACGACTTTCTACTGGTTAAAGATGCAGGCTCAACCCAACCGACTCCTTGGCATCAAGATCAATCTTACTGGTGTGTGGGCGGTAACCAAGTATTAACAATCTGGGCGCCACTGGATTCTGTCAGCTCTGCCAACACTCTCGAATTCGTACGTGGCTCCCATCGCTGGAATACTCTCTATGCTGCGGTCCCTTTTGCTCCCGAAAGCGCTTTTGATGGTAGTCGCGACGGACGTCCAGCAGTGCCTAATCTCGCCAACTACTGCAATGAAGAGGATATCGCCAGCTGGTCCCTACAACCTGGTGATTGCTTAGTATTCCACGCACGCACCCTCCATCGCGCGCCTGGCAACCCACTGCCCCACCCTCGCCGAGTACTGTCGACATGCTGGGCGGGTGATGATGCTCATTACATTGAAATAGCGAGTGATCTTGCTCCCCCCATTAAAGGCGAGGGTTTGTTACCCGGCGCACCACTTGCTTGTTCAACTTTCCCGAGGATTCTTTAATGCCCACTTCGATACACACACCCAACCCTGATCGTTTGGCTCGAGAAAAAGGCCGCAACTTTACTGAGGTGCCTGTTATTGATCTTGCCCCCGCTATTGGCCCTGATGCCACATCCATATCACGACAAGCGGTGGCTGACGAAATTGGGCTTGCCTGCGAAAAAATAGGCTTTTTCTATGTTGCCAACCATGGCATCAACAGCCAGCAGATCTCAGCAGCATGGGCAGAGGCAAAACGTTTTTTTGCGCTACCGCTAGAACGCAAAAATGAGATTCATATCAGCAAGCTACCCAACCACCGAGGATACCTGGGTATTGGTGAAGAGACACTCGATGCCTATGCTGCAGACAGTAAAGAAGTGTTCAAAATCGGGCTTGAGCTACCGCCTGATGATCCAGATTTCATTAATGGCATCATCATGTACGGCCCTAATACTTGGCCCCGCGACCTGCCTGGATTTCGAGAAACGATTTACCGTTATTATCAGGAAATGACAGCGTTATCGAAGGAGCTTTTCCGCCTGTTCGCCCTTGCTATCGGCATTGACGAACTCTTTTTCGATGACAAAATCGACAAGCCTATGGCTCAGCTTAACCTGATCCGCTATCCCGCACACGAAGGTGAGCCTCGGGTGGGTATCGGTGCCCATAGCGATTACGAATGCCTGACGCTCCTTGCTCAGGATAACAATGGAGGTCTTGAGGCTCGCAATGCCGCTGGAGATTGGATAGCGGTACCTCCGATTGAGGGGACTTTCGTAGTCAATATTGGCGACATGATGGCGCGTTGGACCAATGATCGCTTTGCGTCGACCGTGCATCGTGTCTATAACCGTTCAAGCAATGAACGCTACTCAATGCCTTTTTTCTGTGGCTGCAATTATCACACCCTGGTCAGTTGCTTGCCTCACTGCTCAAGCGCCGATAATCCACCCCATTATCCCGATACAATTGCCGGTGAACATTTAGTTGGGCGCCTTGATGCTACCAATGCCCATCGCCAAAAAACCAGTGGCGCAGGGGTATGAAAGCAACCGTGCCAGACTGGCTTAGAGGCGTATGGCAGCGCCAGCGTATCGACTATGCCGATGGCACCAGTGACACCTCGAGCAGGGTGTTTTGGTTACAAGGGTTAAGCTGCTATGGAGACCTGCGTATACCGATAAACCGGCCTCTAGTGCCTAGGTTTGGTGCTTCCCATGTCCATGACCTGGCGCTCGCGCGACAGCAGGGCGCTACTGGACACTGTCATTATCATAATGGACGGGCGATTTGGAAGCGTGAATGGGGCTATCAACCAATCGTCGACTTTCCAGAGCCAGGTGAAATGGAATTGCATGGCAATCGCATGATCGAACGTGCTCCATCTGGCGCTTATGAGGAGGAATGGCTTCGTTTGACGCCAACAGACCCGGATATACATGTTTGGCTGCGAGAAGACGGACACATGCGGCTGCTGGTCATAGATGATTTTGCCATGCTGATTGAGCGCCGCTCAATACCCCTACCGTCACAGCCTTTACACGAAATACTGTACAAATCATCACAAGACCCTCAGCGACTACTTGGCTGCGAGATTTCCTACGCGGGGCGGGGTTCTGGCAACACTTTTATGATTTGTGACTCAACCCTCCCCTGGCGTGAAGGGCAACCTCTTGACCTAGGCAATATGCAAGGCGAGATATCAGTCCGCGGCTGGCGATTAGAGGAGCACCATTCAAGCCGCTCTATGCGCCAACCGGCTACTTCGCCCCCCACCCTTGGGTTATCGCCCAATAATGGTACGGGCTTTGCAGGTTAAAGCATGAACGTTACCCCTTTGAACCGCTCAGGAGCCGTCATGTCCAGCCCTTCCAAGGCACATACGTATGAGCCAGTGATCGATAAGGCTCGACACAGTGTTGTACAAATCAGCATTCAGGGTATTCAAAAACGTTATGGAAACTTTCTAGCTCTTGACGATGTTTTCATTGACGTTCAACGCGGGGAGTTTCTCACACTGCTTGGTCCCTCGGGGTCAGGCAAAACAACCTTACTTATGATACTGGCGGGTTTCAGCACACCCACTGCCGGACGTTTGACCTGGGAGGGGCGTGACTTCACCCAGCGTCCAGCCGAAAAGCGTAACTTCGGTATGGTATTTCAAGGCTACGCGCTATTTCCACATATGAGCGTTGCAGAGAATGTAGCCTTTCCATTACGTATTCGTGGTGTGCCTGTCGCCAGCCGCAGTCAGCGCGTGAGGCAAATGCTTGAAACTGTGGGACTTAGTGAACATGCCCATAAAAAACCTCACACCCTCTCCGGTGGTCAGCAACAGCGTGTAGCGCTGGCTAGGGCATTGGTCTTCGAACCAGAGATGTTATTGCTTGATGAACCATTTTCGGCTCTCGATAAGAATCTGCGTAGCCAGCTGCAAGATGAGATGAAGCGCATACATAAAGAAACGGGCACTACCTTTGTCTTCGTAACGCATGACCAAAGCGAGGCTCTTGCACTGTCTTCCCGTATTGCTATTTTCAACCAAGGCCGTCTGGCTCAACTAGATACCCCCGAAAGACTTTACAACCACCCTCACAATCGCTTCATTGCCGAATTTCTGGGGCGTATGAACTTATTGCCACTAACCCATCTGAGGCGTTCTGGGCAGCGTGTCAGTGGTCATTTCGAAGACACCATCTTAACAGCGACTAACTTACGCCACATTCCTCACAATAACCTGATATTAGGGATACGCCCCGAACAACTAAGGATTACGCTCAACTATAAAGAAGCTACCGATGAAAGCACTAATTGCCTTGCTGTCACTCTTCAGGAGCGCACCTATCAGGGACATAGCATGGATCTAACCCTCGCCACCTCCAAAGGCCATGTATTGACTACTAGCATCCCCAATACTCATCCAGTTGCCAGCGCGACTCCAGGTTCCCCTTTATGGCTGTACTGGCCGATTGACGTCGGCATCATAATCGAGGCTTGAATATTTCCATTAGATAGTCCAACCGGAGTAATCACCATGCATCAGACACACCAGCAGGACTGTATCGAACTACTTGTTGAAAAGGCGCGAATTGGCCAGATAGATCGTCGCAACTTTCTCAAGGCAGCTGGTCTGCTAGCGGCATTGCCACTAGCCATGCGCAGCGGCATTGGATGGGCACAAGATCGCCCTGTCGTTATCGTTAACTGGGGAGGTGATGCTATCGATGCATATAGACAAGCCTGGACCGAAAGCTTTACCCGAGAAACAGGCATTCCAGTGCGCATTGATGGCAGTGGCCCTACGGAAGGGGCGATCCGCGCCCAGCTTGCCTCTGGCCGCCCCAGTTGGGACGTAGTGGATGCAGAGCCCTTTACTTCCCTGACTCTGGGTCGCGAAGGACTCATGCGGCCGCTTGACTTCAATACCATTGAACGCAGCAAAGTGAATGAAGCGTTTGCCACAGAGTTCGGTGTGGCGGGCTACCTGTACAGCTATGTTATCGCCTGGGATAAGGAACGTTTCGATGCGGCCCCACAAACCTGGGCGGACTTTTGGGATGTTGAGCGTTTCCCCGGCAAGCGCACCATGTACAAATGGATGAATGGCGTACTCGAAGCAGCCCTGCTGGCCGATGGTGTTGCGTTCGAGGATCTCTATCCCCTCGACATAGCACGAGCACTCGACAAACTTGATGAGCTGCGCCCTCACATTCTGGCTTACTGGGGTTCTGGAGCCGAAAGTCAGCAGTTGTTCCTCGATAGGGAAGTCAGTATCGGGCAGATATGGAATACTCGAGCCATTGTGCTTGACCGCGATACCGACGGACGAGTCGGCTGGCACTACGACAATGCTTGCGTTACTCCGAGTAGCTGGGCAGTCCTTGGAGACAATCCAGCAGGTGCAGAGCCCGCCATGCGCTTTATTGATCATGCACTAGAGCCAGAAGGTCAGGTCGAACTACTCAGGTTGTTGGGTAATGGTCCATCGAATCCAGCTGCCGAAGCATTGATTCCCGAGGAACTTATCGAACTCAACTGTGGCTCAGTCGAGAATCTCGCCCGCCAGTTCAAGCTCGACATCGAATGGTACGCTGATCACTACGGCAGCGTACTAGATCAGTTTCTATCGCGCACTGGTGCCTGATCTTATGAGGGCATGAAAATGATTACCCGCCTTCCCGAGCATTGGCAGTACCGTTTGCTGTTGTGGCCGCTGCCGGTTCTACTGCTGCTTTGCTATGTGGTTCCTTTCGCCGGCATTATCACCTGGAGCGTGACGCTTCCGGAGCTGGGAGTGGATAACTATGTACGCTTGGCAAACGATCCTTCAATACATGCCGTGCTATGGCGCACCCTCTATCTATGCGCCATTGTAGGTATCTGCGCACTGCTGCTGGCCTTTTTGATGGCCTACTGCTGGCTTTACAGCTCATCCCGATGGCAACGCTGGGTAGAGTTGTGCATCTTCCTACCTTTCTTTATATCGGTACTGGTACGCACGTTCGGATGGCTAGTAGCGCTGCGAAACAATGGACTCGTCAACGGTTGGTTACAGGATTTAGGACTGATCGACTCTCCATTAGCGCTAACCCGTAATACTCTCGGGGTAATCATTGCCATGGTTCACTTCATGGTGCCCTTTGCCTTCTTCCCGCTCCTTTCTTCGATGCGGCAAATTGATGACCGGGTGCTGTTGGCCGCTCGAGGGCTGGGAGCCTCACGTACTCGGGTATTCATCTCGGTATTTCTACCCCAGACCCTGCCCGGCTTGCTGGGCGCTTTCATCATGGTCTTCGTATTCTGTCTGGGTTTTTTCATTATTCCCGCCATTCTGGGGGGAGGTAGCACATTGATGGCTGCGGAATACGTTTTCTTGCAGATGTTTCAGACCTATAACTGGGGGATCGGAGCCGCATTGTGCGTACTGATGCTGGTATTAGTCTCCATGCTGGTGTGGCTATTGATGCGGTTTTCACGGGTCGAGCGGCTAGTCGGTTGAGGAGAACGCTATGAATATCTATCGAGTCGGCTGGCTGGCCAAACTCCTAGCGCTTATCACCATGGGATTTTTAATGCTCCCCCTTGCGGCGGTGATACCCGTGTCCTTCACCGATAAGCGCTATCTCTCAATGCCCGAGGGGGACTGGTCTCTACGTCACTATATTGCACTGTTCAACTCATCTGAATGGATCAATAGCATCCTGAACAGTACGGCCATCGCTATATCCGCTGCACTGCTGGCTACCCTGTTATCCACCACCTTTGTCATCGCTGTTTGGTATCGCAGTAACCAGTGGACACGCTGGTTGATCGGACTCTGCATGTTGCCACTGATTATACCGCCTGTCGTCTCAGCCATGGTGCTCTACTTCATGACGACTAACGTTTCCCGTATCGCTCCAAGCCTCGGCTATGACTCCCTGCCCGGTGTTATTCTCTCCCATACTCTCCTAATTGTTCCTTTTGGAGTCATTAACATGTTAGTGGCTATCAGTCGGATTGACCGACGTATTGAACTCGCGGCGCGCAATCTGGGAGCTGGTCTATGGCAAACCACCTGGATGGTACTGCTCCCTAACCTACGTCTCTCCATGCTGACGACCTTTCTGCTCTGCTTCATACTCTCCTGGGAAGAGATTGCCGTCACATTATTCATCACCAGTTGGGAGGTCATTACGCTGCCGCGTCAAATATGGAGCGGGCTTCGGGACAACGTCGATCCGGTGGTAGCCGCCATTTCCACCCTGTTGATTACCCTCACTCTAACACTGCTTCTGGTGCGCATGGCAGTATATAGCTGGCGTGCCCGGCAGCATCCATGACTAGGATGCCATTACCTGGGTGCCTGGGTATTATGTTCATAGTCACGAGTATTTGTTGTGGCATAGTCCTTCAGCAAATCAATGAAATACTGAGTTGCGGAAGAGGGAGGCGTCTTTTTTGACCAGACTAGTTCCATGGGCGTCTCCACCACGCACTTGTCCCGCGCCAAGCACTTCATTCGTCCCATATCAACAAACTGCCGAGCATAATGATGCGGTAGCACTCCAATATAGTGCCCCGTGAGTACTAGTATGGCGACAGCTTCCACTTGAGTCGCCAGCGACTTTTCCTCAAAGCTCGAAGAAAGTTTGCGGCGCTGTTCTCCGCCGACATAACTATGAGTGATAAACTTGTAGCCTTTGAGATCATTTAGCGATTGTTCTCTGTCAAATGAAAATATCGGGTGGCTACTACCGCAATAAAGCCCCGATTTCTCACTATAGAGGCTCAAGGAGTCAAGTTGGATGTGCCGCTCATATCTCGGCACTACCCCGCATGAAAATCGCCCACTTTCCAAACCGTTCTCGATATCCGTCAACGATACAGCATGCAGGGATAGTCTAATTTTACTTTCACGCTCCATGACTCTCGAAAGAACCTCAATAAGAGGGGAGCCTTCATCCGTGACCGTATTGTCGATTACCCCTATATTGAGTTCGCCAATAACTTCCCCGTGAGCCGTGTAGATACGATCACGAAAATCATCTAGCGCTCTAAACAATTCCAAGCAGTTTTCATAAACCATCTGCCCCTCTGCTGTCAGTTCAAAACCCTCTCGACCTCGAGAGCAAAGTCGCATGCCAAGTCGTATCTCCAGATCGGATATCTGCTTGCTAATTGAGGCCAAGCTGACATTAAGATGGCTTTGAGCCGCAGAAAACCCTCCAGACTCCACTACAATTTTAAATACTTTCAGCAGCTTAAACTCCATCGCACCAAAAGAGGGCAATCGCTTAAAGCGTGGTGCATATTGGCTTTCCAAACCGTAAAGTTCACTTTCCATCATAGGTATTCCCCTCATCTAAGGGATGTGAAAAATAGAATGCACAAGAGGGACGATTAAATAAAACACCTACCACTGAAACACAACACCAAGAACAAAATGCCTAAGTAATCGCCTGTAAAACCAGAACTAGCCGAAAAACACTAAAACTAAAACACTAAGATACTCATCAGGAGACTTTACAAATGACTACCTCCTCTGACCGACTCTGGGGTGCTCGTTTCAGCAATGGCCCTGCCAATGCCATGGTCAAGCTGTCGCGCTCACCACGGACTTACTTTCGCCTGACCCCATACGACATCGCAGGATCCATGGCGCACTGCAGCGAATTATTGAGGGCAGGGCTCCTAAGCGATGAGGAACACCAAGCTATCACCCTCGCATTAAAGGGCATCCAGACTGACTTTTCCAACGGCGAGCTTCATCCCAATGAAAACGACGAAGATATCCATACCTTTGTCGAGAGAGTGCTGATCGAGCGTCTCGGTTCCCTGGGTGGCAAGCTGCGTGCTGGACGTTCAAGAAACGACCAGTCAGCCAATGACTCACGGCTTTTTCTACGCGATCAAGTCCGCCGCATAGGCATAATGGTGCTGGAACTTCAACACGCTATTATTGAGCAGTCCAAACGGCACAAATACACTATTTCCCCAGGCTTTACACACCTCCAGCAGGCCCAGCCCGTCATCTTCGGGCACCATTTACTGGCGCATTCACAGGCGTTCCTGCGCGATGTTCAACGTCTCACCGATTGGGACCGGCGCTTCTCTACCTCCCCATTGGGTGCGGCTGCACTCTCTGGTTCTGCAATAACAAACAGCATGGAAAAATCAGCCAGAGAGATGGGCTATAACGCTCCATGTGAAAATTCGATAGATGCCGTAGCAAGCCGCGACCATATTGCAGAATTTCTTTTTATTGTCAGTATGTTAGGCGTCAATCTATCTCGTCTGAGTGAAGAGATATGTTTATGGACGTCACAGCAGTTTCGTTGGGTAAAACTGGACGACGGGTATGCGACGGGAAGTTCCATCATGCCACAAAAGAAAAATCCTGATATCGCGGAACTGACACGTGGAAAGTCTGGCCGCCTGATCGGCAATCTCACGGGAATGCTGACCACCCTCAAAGCCCAGCCCCTCGCTTACAACCGCGATCTCGGCGAAGACAAACATCAGATCATCGATGCCGTAGAGACACTCGAACTGGTGCTACCAGCGATGGCTGGCATGATCTCCACCATGGTCGTGGATGAAAGCGAACTACGCCGCCAAGCCCCGTTGGGATTCACATTGGCAACTGAAATGGCCGACTGGCTCGCCAAGCAGGGGGTACCATTCAACCACGCTCATGAAATCACCGGCGCAGCCGTCAGACTCTGCGAGCAGCATGGTATCGAACTTGATGGGCTAACACAGGAGATGCTTAAGGAAGTGGATAACCACCTGTCAGCGGAGGTTCTCCAGTGCCTCACGCTTGAGGCGGCCATTGAAGCTCGGAGTGGTTACGGTGGTACGGCCGTGGAAAGAGTCGAAGAGCAGCTACAACGCCTGGAACTTGCTCTGGAAGAGCAACACCAGTGGTGCAAGCACTATACAGGCCCAAGAGTATTGTAGCGCCAAAACATCTGACCACGAACAACAGCAGGACTACCACCATGCAGTCAACACATATACCTCACGGCAAGGGGGCAGACGGGCCTACCCTGCAGAATAGAGACTTATCTTCTTATAACGTCATACGTCAAAAGCATTACGGAAAATTTATTGCATCAATCGTCATTCTGGCTTTCGTATTAGCACTGCTTCATGCCTTCGCCAATGGCAACATCGAGTGGGAGTTCGTTGGACGATTCCTGACATCAAAGGCAATACTCTGGGGTGCATGGAACACTATCTACATGTCCATTCTTGCCATGGCACTTGGAACAGTGCTGGGCGTAGTGTTCGCCATCATGCGCATGTCCAGTAACCCTATCCTGAGATACGTTGCAAAGGGATATATCTGGTTCTTTCGTGGCACCCCCTTGATTCTTCAGTTGCTGCTCTGGTTCAACTTAGCACTGGTATTTCCCACTCTGGGTATCCCAGGGGTCCTTGAACTCAGTACCGTCGATGTGATGACCCCCTTCTTGGCGGCTTTGCTGGGCCTTGGGATCAACCAGGGTGCCTATACGGCCGAGGTTGTCAGGGCGGGGCTAATATCTGTCGACACGGGTCAGTATGAGGCAGCAAAATCGATTGGAATGACGCGCCTGCAAAGCCTCCGGCGTGTCGTACTCCCCCAGGCGATGAGGGTCATCATCCCACCGATCGGTAATGAGTTTATCAGCATGATTAAGATGACCAGTCTGGCCAGTGTCATCCAATACTCTGAACTCCTACACAATGCTCAGAATATCTACTACGCAAATGCCCGTGTCATGGAGCTCCTCATCGTTGCTGGGATTTGGTACGTCGCAATAGTGACCGTGCTGTCGATTGGTCAGAGTCGTCTTGAGCTCCACTTCGCCCGTGGCTCCAATCACACCAAATAACAACAGGGGAAGCTTCATGCAAAGCATCGTGGAAGGTAAGGGCATCAATAAGTACTTTGGGGAGTTTCATGCCCTCAAAGACATTGACCTCAACGTAGAAGAGGGTGAAGTACTCTGCATCATTGGCCCGTCAGGGTCAGGCAAAAGCACACTGCTACGGTGTATTAACCAATTGGAAAAGATTGATAGTGGCGGCCTTTGGGTAGATCAAGAGCTCGTTGGTTACAGAATTGATGGCGAAAAACTACACGAGTTGAATGAAAACCAGATAGCCAAGCAGCGTCTTGCCACAGGCATGGTGTTCCAACGTTTCAACCTCTTTCCTCATATGACGACATTGGAGAATGTGATCGAAGGCCCCATCCAGGTCTTGAAACATTCCCCCAAAGAGACACGCGAACACGCCATGCAGCTTCTGGATCAGGTTGGACTCGCCCACAAGGCCGACTCTTATCCAATAGAACTGTCCGGGGGACAGCAGCAGCGTGTAGCGATCGCCCGTGCACTTGCTATGCGCCCCAGGCTGATGCTGTTCGATGAACCAACTTCCGCTCTCGACCCAGAGCTTGTGGGTGAAGTGCTAACCGTGATGCGCAACCTTGCTAAAAGCGGCATGTCCATGATCGTCGTGACGCACGAGCTTGGTTTCGCAAGAGAAGTCGCCAACCGTGTGATCTTCATGGATGGAGGACAAATCATTGAAAGTGGGGAGCCAAAAGCAATCCTCACAAACCCTAGCAATGAACGCACCCAAGCGTTTATTTCCGCGGTCCTGAATTGAGCATAACGTTCAACGAAAACCACCTCTGACACGCAACTGAAAGGGAAATAACCATGTTAAGAACGGCTACAGTAACTACAACCCTTATACTGAGCGGTATGATGGTCTCACAGGCTCAATCGCAGGAGCTTCCCGATGACATCACCGCCAAGGGATACCTCACCGCAGCCATCGTTCCCAACTATCCGCCACTCGAATTCAAGGACCCCGAGACCAATCAACTGACAGGGTTCGACTATGACCTTGGCATGGCGCTGGTTGAGCACCTCGGCATCGAGATGCGCTGGCAGGAAAGTGCCTTCGAGCAAATGATTAGCGGATTGACGACAGGGCGCTCTGACATTGTGCTGTCGGGGATGACCGACACTGCCGAACGGCAGCAAGTGGTCAGCTTCATCAACTATCTGCGCTCCGGTCCGCAATTTTATACGCTTGCCGACAACTCTGATACAGACGTCGCAACCGACCTTTGTGGCAAGCGGGTAGGAACCAGCAGAAGGACCAACTTCCCGCGAGAGATTGAGACATGGAGCGAAGCCAACTGCGTGGCAGAGGGTCTCCCCGCGATAGAAGTCATCGGTACCGAGGGTTCTGCTGATGCGCGCGCGCAGTTGCGTCAACGGCGCCTTGATGCCGCCGTACAGGGTGGCGAAACCCTGCCATATATTCAATCGATGGAGCCAGGCGCCTACAAGATTGTCGGTGAACCTCTAGCTTATCAGTATACAGGCATCGCAACTGCTAAAGATAACATCGAACTCATTGATGCCCTGAGCAATGCCCTGGATGAGCTGATTCAAAACGGCGTCTATGGCGATATCATCGAAAAATGGGGACTGGAGGATTCCGCCGTCGAGGAAGTCATGATCAACGCTGGCAGTTGACCCTCCGGGCATGGGTGTTCGCATCCATGCCCTTTTCCGCCTTGTCTGAATATTGCACGCCGCTCCATATAACCATCGATGGAGACATAAGAGTGCTGTTAGACCCCCGTACAGCCATGGAGACTATGCATCACTAGCTTAGGAAGTCAGCCATGAAAAATACTCTCGAACAGCTCTCCAGCTTCATCGTCGAGACTGATATCAACGCCCTTCCCGATCGGGTTATCCAACAAGCAAAGTGGCACCTTCTGGATACACTCGGAGCAGCACTTGTGGGAAGCACCTCTACTGAAGCACGTCGTACACTGCACCTGCTGAAACGCAGCGAAAAGGAAGGATGTGCCACCGTTTGGGGCACGGACTCACGACTTTCCCCACGCTCTGCGGCTTTTGCCAACGGCGTCGCTGCACATGCCTTTGAACTTGATGACACTGGAGGCTGCGACCATTCAGGTGCTGTGGTAATACCTGCCCTGTTAGCCACTCTCCCCCTATGTGAGTGTAAACCCTCGGGGAACGAGCTACTCACCGCCATGGTGATCGGATATGACGTTGCCCGGCGGGTACTGGAGGCCTGCGGGGGGTACTCCTCGCATAATGGAGCAGGCTGGCACTCGACAGGCACATGCGGAGTATTCGGTGCAGCAGCAGGCTGCGCCTCCCTGCTCGACCTCAATAACAACGCTACCGCTTCTGCACTTGGCCTGTCTGCCAGTTTCAGTGGTGGCCTTTGGGCTTTCATCCACGATGGGTCGCAAAGCAAGAAGCTGCACGCCGCCCGAGCTGCCGAAGGTGGGTTACTAGCAGCACTGTCTGCCCAATCCGGCATCAGTGGCCCCCAGTACGTGTTCGATGAGGTCTGGGGTGGATTCCTATCTACCTTGGCAGGCGACCAGGCTCGGCCCTCTGCACTGACGGACGAGCTCGGGAAGTTGTGGAAAATCGAGCGTTGTTCCATCAAGCCCTATGCCTCATGTCGTGGTACGCATACTTCAATTGATGCACTAGGCCTGATTATCGATGACAACGCGCTTGAGGCCCGCGAGATTGAGAGCATCGAAGTTCGTCTTTCACCTTTCCTGGCGAAGATGTGTGGTACCCGAGATATCGATAGCCTAGCCAGCGCGCAGATGAGCCTGCCCTACGCGCTAGCCGCCCGTATGCTGTTCGGCAGAGTAGATCTTGATGCCTACTCTGATGCTTGTCGAAGCAGCGCCGAGATACATGAACTGATGTCCCTCATCACCCTGGTCGTCGACGGGCAGCTAACTGCAGATACAGAACCAAGCGTGATGCTGACCACCCGAAAAGGAAGCCGTATCACCAAGCGCGTGGACATCGCACTGGGGAGCCCTGGCAATCAGCTAAGCCATCACGCACTGGCCAATAAATTTTATACCTTGGCAAACCGAATACTTCCCACATCCTCCGTAGATATTGTCATGCGAAATTGTATGAAGCTTGATGCACTCGACGACCTGTCCCTGTTCGAGGCCGCACTATCATGCCGCTCTGCTTCCCCTGACGACACAACATGCGAAATACAAGGAGTCACCCATCAATGAATTATTCTTCATTCAACGAACAGGCCGGAAAGCTGAGAGAAAAAGTCGGACATGTCGAGTGGGAGACACGCTGCGAGCTTGCTGCCCTCTATCGTCTCATCGCGTATTACAGGATGACGGATCTGATCGATACGCATTTGAGCCTGCGCGTACCGGGTAACCGGGACCAATTCCTGATCAATCGATATGGCACCCCGTTCGAACACACTCGCGCTTCAGATCTGGTGCTCATCGATCATGCCGGTCACGTCATCGACCGCCTCAACCCCGACGCCCGAGTCAACGTTGCCGGTTTCGTTATCCATTCCGCAGTGCACATGGCTCGCGACGACTGCCATTGCATCATCCACACCCATACCGCCGCTGGTATGGCGGTTGCCGCTCAAGCAGCAGGCTTGTTACCGCTGACTCAACATGCGCTGAAGTTCCACGGCCGCCTCGCTTACCATGAATATGAAGGTATTGCCCTGGATATTGATGAGCGGGAGAGACTGATTCGCGACCTGGGTCCGCACAAGGCGATGATCCTACGTAACCACGGCCTGCTCGCTGCTGGAAGCAGCGTCGCAGAAGCCTTCATGAACATCTATTTTCTCGAGCGGGCCTGTCAGGCCCAAGTGCAAGCCTTATCCGGTGGGCAACCACTGCATTTACCTAGCGAGAGCGTACGTCAGCGCACGGCAGTCCAGTTCGATGCCGATGACGAGCAGGAAATCACCACTCTGGCATGGCTCGCCGCCCTGGCACTTATCGAGGATCAACGCGAGGCATACTGCTCATGACCCGGATAGCCTTGGTCGGCCACGGCAAAACGCTAGATATTCTCCAGGCTCAGCTACCCGACTTGGCCCCCGCATTCGAAGTGGTGCGCATCGCCCATGGCAAGACCTGCGACAACGCTGAAGTGGCTATCTGCTGGCACCCACCCCAAGGCAGCTTCGCAAGACTACCGAAGCTACGCCTCGTCCATTCGATCGCCGCCGGCTGCGACCACATCCTGGCCGATACCTCACTCCCTCCCGAAATACCAGTCTGCCGGATAGTAGACGGCGGGCAGCAACAGGGAATGGCCGAATTTGCACTCTGGGCGGTACTTCATTACCACCGGCGAATGGATCAGGTAATAGCACAACGTACCCGGCATCACTGGTTCACTCCGCTACAGGCCGCAACCAGTGCCTGCCGCGTAGGAGTAATGGGGCTCGGCGCTTTAGGCACCTGTGTAGCCGAGCGCTTGGCAAGTCATGGCTTCAGTGTACGTGGCTGGGCACGCACTCCAAAGCATCTCGCAGGTGTGGAGTGCTTTGTCGGCATGACAGAACTCAACGAGTTTCTTGAAGGGCTGGATATCCTGATCTGCCTGCTACCACTTACACCAGATACTCATGGAATCCTCAATACTGCAGTTATGTCGCAGCTCGCACAGCAGGCAGTACTCATCAACCTGGGCCGTGGCGAGCACTTGGTGCGACCCGACCTGACTACAGCACTCGATTCGGGTCAACTGCGAGGGGCCTTGCTGGATGTCTTTGACACCGAACCGCTTCCCACAGGCGATCCACTATGGAGCGACAAACGCGTGCTGATTACTCCCCATATGGCTTCATCATCCAGTAGCAACGCTATCGCCAAGCAGGTCATCGACAATATTCAACGACTGATGCAGGGTCGCCCACTACGCCATACGATCAATCATCAGGGGTATTAACGAATATCTAGCGCATGACAACGAGTAAAAGATGCTCTGATTGAAGTGTATAACTAGAGTATGTGAATATGAGAATTGAACGTCTTGAGCCTCTGTGGCCCAATAGTAAGAAAGGTTGTATGGCTCTCGCTTTTGATCTCGATGGCCCTACAGGGGACGCCATGCTTAATCACTCAATATGGTGTAATCCAGAATATTTTTCCTTTGGGGGCTACGGCCCCTTCAGAGCACTTGGCCGATTACTCGATCTACTCGATGACTTCACCCTTCCTGCAACTTTTTTTGTTCCGGCATGGGTCATTAAGACTTGGCCAAACCAGTGCAAAGAGATTGTTGAAAGAGGCCACGAGATCGGCTATCACGGCTATAAGCATGAATCATTTTTCACCCTTGATCGAGAACAGCAGTTCAGAGTCATGGAGAAATCACAACACATCTTTTGGAAATATCTTGGTCAGCAAGCAAAAGGGTTTAGAACACCATCGGGAGACTGGCACAAAGACACATTATCTATCTTATCTGACTTTGGTGTAATTTACTCAAGTAGCATGCGTGGGGATGATAGGCCATATCTCATTCATCTCAATAACAACCATCCATTAGTGGAATTACCTGGGAAATGGGAGCTCGATGATTATTCATCCATTGCCTATACCCGAAACCCCAACTTCCCTGCGGGTTTGGATAGAACTGCCAGTTACAGGCTGACGCTAGAGAACTGGTGTTTTGAGTTTGATGGTGCAATGGATGAAGGGCTATTTCTAACCACCCTATTCCACCCTAAAATCATTGGAAAACCTGGCCGACTTATCATTCTTGAAAAGTACTTTGAGCATATATGCGGTAGAAATGACGTATGGTTCGCCAAAGGAAAAAATGTAGCAGAGTGGGTTCTCAAGGCAAGAGGATATAACAATGAAAGGTAAATCCTTTTGGCCCTACAAAAAAAAATGCGCTGTCATTATCACCGTAGACTATCATGATATTGAAGGTGCTCTCACGCAATACCCTCAATTAAAGGGAAGAGAAAAATCCCTTTCCGTCTGGCGTTACGGTTCCCTAAGGGGTGTCGACAGGCTATTAAATCTACTTAATGAAAAAGATATCAAATCGACTTGGTGTATTCCCTCCAGTGTTGCAAAGAAACACTCTAACCATATTTACCACCTAATTGAGAGTGGACATGAAGTCGCCTGCTCCGGTGCTAAGCATGAAGACTATTCAAACTTATCACTCAAAGGGCAGATTGCAAATTTACAGACAGGAGTAAAAGAGCTAACTAACATCATGGGGAGAAGGCCTGAAGGTTTTCGTATACCAGCAGGACATTGGCAGCAAGGCTTTGTCAATGCATTACATGATGAGGGAATAACATGGTCTTCTTCATGGAGAGGAGATGACATTCCGTTCTTCCATGTAGAAAAGCCCATTATAGAAACCCCCTTACATTATGAACTTGAAGATGCTCCTTACTTTGCATTTAATCTTAGCCCTGCTGTTCCAGTTGGACAATCACGAATTGCTTCATACTCTGAAACACTGGAAAACATGAAGCTCGACTTTGAGGGATTCTATCGACTTGGGCTATGCTATGTATTGAGGCTTCACCCCGAAATTATTGGTACCGCTGGTCGAATCCAGCTATTATCATCACTGATTGATTTCATTCAGTCAAAATCTGGCGTCTGGATAACAACAGCATCGGATATTGCTCGCTGGTGGCAAACCCAGCCTTCAAACACTCAAGACCATCCTGCCAATATTTACTTTAAATATGTTAAGAAACACAGTCACAACCACTTTTAAATCCAACAACACTCCTAGCTTATCTCAAAAACACATATTACATAACCACTTCTGGATAAAAAGATGAAAGCAATCAAGCGACATAGCCTGGCCACTATAACAGGACTAATATCAGCGATAATAGTTTCACTGTCTCAGCCCATGAATTCCAGTATAAAATAAAATTCAACTCGGAGAGTGAATAAAACATGACTCAACTGGCCTGTCAGGCAATGCTAGATTTGGCAGCAGCTATTTGACTAGCTACCGTTCATTACCGACCCGGGAAACAATACGCTCAAGCCCGGCTGGTATACCTGAGTATCATCCACTGCTGTTCACCAACTTGAAGAAAACCGGGCAGCAACATGCACTACCTGAAAATGGTTGCCAAGCGACTGGGCATCAGCCAATCCAGCGTGGTACGCAGGCTACAGCGTTATGGGATTAAAATCACCGTGTAAATTTTTCGCTTGACACAGAATCGCCACATAAGTGTCATACAACGGCAACACCTTCAACGCAAGCTGACCCAATAACAACCAACAGCCGGTGATGAGTGTTATGAGCCAATCGCGTATCCGCCTGGAACGCGTCACCAAACGTTGGGACGCGACCATGGCTGTCGATGATATCTCCTTCGACGTAACCCCCGGCCAGTTTGTCATTCTGCTAGGGCCCTCAGGTTGTGGTAAATCCACCACGCTGCGCATGATCGCAGGTTTGGAAGAGGCGACCAGCGGGCAAATCCATATTGGTGGGCGCGATGTCACGCGCCTGCCGCCCGGCGATCGTGGGCTGAGCATGGTGTTTCAGTCCTATGCGCTGTTTCCACACCTTAGTGTTGCCGACAACATTGTGTTCGGTTTACGCAGCCGAAAGGTGCCCAGGCAGGAACAACGCCAACGGTTAGCCAAGGTGGCCGAATTGGTTGACCTCACCGCCTATCTGGACCGCAAGCCTGCCCAGCTTTCCGGTGGTCAGCGCCAACGGGTGGCCCTGGCCCGTGCCGTTATTTCCGAACACCCTATCTGCTTGATGGATGAACCGCTTTCCAATCTGGATGCGCGGCTACGCAGCGATATGCGGCGGGAAATCAAAGCTCTGCAAAGCCGCCTGAACATGACAGTGGTCTATGTTACCCACGACCAGGTGGAAGCCATGAGCATGGGCGACCGCGTCATCCTGATGCAGCACGGCACTATCGTTCAGGACGGCACACCCGATGAGCTGTATAACCGTCCGGCCAGTGCCTTTGCCGCGAGTTTTATCGGCAGCCCCGCGATGAACCTGCTGCCCTTGGCAGCGGGCGAACAGGGAGCGGTTATTCAGGGGGAGCCAACGCCCCCCGTAGCGCCACTCAATGCTGCCGGAGGGCAGCTGGGTGTTCGCCCGGAAGATATTGAACTTCGCCCCGCATCTGCATTTGGTGTCTTGGCTCGCGTTCTTAGTGAGGAGTACCTGGGGGCCGACACTATCGTGCACTTAGCCATCGGCGAACATACCCTGCGGGCACGCTTAACGGGCAAACATGCGCTGGCAGGCCAGCAGTGCCGTATCGGCTGGCCCACTAAGGCCGCCCACCTGTTCGATGCCAACGGACGGCGCCGTGACGACCTGACTCCGTACTCCCTGGATCTCCCCGGTGCAGAATCCCAGCTAAGTTCTCCGCTGTCAGGTTCGTCTCAAACTTCCCTGCTTGCCCCCCAGCTCTACCCCCAACATTGAGGAGTTTCCCATGCGTGTTCGCATTCCGTTTTCCCTTTCCGCACTGGCTGCGGGCCTGCTGAGTGCAGGTTATGCCTCTGCCAGCGATCCTGTCGAGCTAACCATGTACTACCCGGTGTCGGTAGGTGGCGCGCTAACCGACGTGATCGATCAGTTGGTTAATGAATTCGAGAGTGAGCATCCGGATATTGCGGTGGAAGCGATCTACGCCGGTAACTACGATGACACGCGGGTGCGGGCCATGTCGGCGATTGAGGCCGGTGATACGCCTCAGCTGTCGGTACTGTTTTCCATCGATCTCTACGAGTTAATAGAGCAAAACGCCATTGTGGCGTTTGACGATATTATTGAAACCGATGAAGAGCGCGAGTGGCTGGACAGCTTTTATCCTGGCCTGATGGAAAACGGGCAACTGGATGGCAAAACCTATGGTATCCCCTTCCAGCGCTCCACCATCGTACTGTTTTGGAATAAAGACGCCTTTGCAGCCGCAGGGTTAGACCCCGAAACACCACCAGAAAACTGGCAGGAGATGGCGGAAATGGCCGCCACCGTGCGGGAAGTTTCCGGCGGCGATCAGTGGGGCGTGATGGTGCCCTCTACCGGTTATCCCTACTGGATGTTCCAGGCCTTCGCCTTCCAGAATGGCCACCGCCTGATGAGCGAAGATGGCACAGAGGTTTATTTTGATGACCCCGCCGCTATCGAAGCACTCGAATACTGGGTATCACTCACCGCAGAACATAACGCCATGCCGGATGGCACCATTGAGTGGGGTACGCTGCGCCAGAACTTCATCGAGCAGTCCACTGCCATGATGTGGCATACCACCGGCAATCTGACCGCCGTGCGTAATGAGGCGGATTTTGAGTTTGGTGTTGCCATGCTGCCGATGAACACCCAACGAGGCAGCCCCACTGGCGGCGGCAACTTCTATATCTTCGATGATACGAGCGAAGAGGAGCAGCGCGCCGCCATGACCTTTATCCGCTGGATGACCGACCCCGAACGCGCGGCAGCCTGGTCGATTAAAACCGGCTATATGGGGGTCAGCCCTGCTGCTTATGAAACCGACGCGCTACAAAGCTATGTTGAGGAGTTCGCACCTGCGGCAGTGGCCCGCGATCAACTTGAGCACGGTACTGCTGAGCTCTCCACCTACCAGGGGGGACGCGTACGTCGTGCGCTGGATAACGCGGTGCAAGCCGCGCTAACGGGGCAATTGTCACCGGAAGAAGCTCTTACACAAGCCCAGCGGGAGGCGGAAGGCGTGCTACGCCGCTATGCTCGTTAACCGTTAGCACTTGCAAAGTTTGCCGGGGCTCGCCCCGGCTTTTCCAACCTGCGGTATGTATCCATGACCCTAACAGCCCACCGCAAAATGCAGCTTTATGGCACGCTGCTATTGCTTCCCGCAGCGATACTGCTGACCACCTTTGCCTACCTGCCAACCATTACTACGGTGATCAACAGCCTGTTTTTGCCTGGTTTTCGCGGCGCGCCAGCCGAGTTTGTGGGAGTTGAAAACTATCAGGTGCTATTCGATGACCCGACGTTTTGGAAGGTAGCCCGCAACAACCTGATCTATGCGCTGGGCACGATCCCTACCTCTATCGCGTTGGCATTGGTCATGGCGCTGTTTGTGAATGGAAAACTACGTGGGCGCGGCTTTGTACGCATGGCGTATTTCACGCCGACCATTCTGCCGATGATTGCTGCGGCCAATATCTGGATGTTTTTTTACGCGCCCCAGATTGGTTTGTTTAACAAGCTGCTTGGCGCGCTGGGGCTCTCTGGCATTAACTGGCTGGGCGACCCCAGCGTGGCATTAGGGTCGGTCATTGTGATGTCGGTATGGAAGGAAGCCGGTTTCTTTATGATCTTTTATCTGGCCGCTCTGCAGGGCATCCCACCAGAGCTTAAGGAAGCGTCAGACCTTGAAGGCACCAGCCGTTGGAGTTTCTTTTGGCGGGTCACCTTCCCGCTGCTGATGCCCACCACGCTGTTCGTACTTATCAACGCCTTGATCAATGCCGTTCGGGTAGTGGATCACTTGTTTATTCTGACCAAAGGCGGCCCCAATAATGCAACCAACCTGCTGTTGTATTACGTCTATGAAAATGCGTTTTCGTTCTTCGACCGCACCATGGCCGCGACCATTACCGTTGTGATTCTGCTGGTATTAGCGGTGGTCGCCACGCTGAAGTTCACGATTCTTGACCGCAGGACGCACTACCAATGAGCTTAAACACAGCACACTCACCTGCCAGGAACGCAGCACCGTATACGCCCCGCTCTCGTTACTTCGCCGTACCGTCACTGGAAACGATAGCCGCCTGGTTACTGGCTTTGATCTGGATTTTCCCGTTGCTCTACGCGCTCTGGGCAGCGTTTCATCCCCCCGCCTATATGGTGCGCTTTGAGTTGTTTGCCCCCCTCACGCTGGATAATTTTGCTACCGCCTGGGCACAGGCACCCTTTGCCCGTTACTACCTGAACACCTTTGCTCTGGTAACTGGCGTTGTGTTCGCCCAGTTCGTGGTCTGCACCTTGGCAGCCTTTGCCTTTGCCCGCTTTCCTATCCCAGGTAAAAACGTGCTGTTTATGCTGGTGCTGATTCAGCTGTTTGTGTTTCCCGAAGTACTGATCGTCGAAAACTACCGTATCGCCAGCGAGCTGGGTTTGATCAACACCATTACCGGTATCGGGCTGCCCTATGTCGCCAGTGCGTTCGGTATTTTCCTGCTCCGCCAGACCTTCAAAACCATTCCACGGGAATTGGAAGATGCGGCCCGGATTGAGGGCTGCAACTGGCTGGAAATTCTCTGGAGGGTCTACGTGCCGCTGGCCAAGCCCACCTATCTTGCCTATGGGCTGGTCTCAATCAGCCATCATTGGAACAACTTCCTTTGGCCACTGGTGGTTACCAACTCGGTAGAAAGCCGACCGTTAACCGTTGGGCTGGGGATATTCTCTGCACCGGAAACCGGTGTGAACTGGGCAACCGTTAGCGCAGCGACACTGTTAAGCATCGCCCCACTGCTGATCGCCTTTCTGCTTTTCCAGCGCCAGTTTGTGCAGTCGTTTTTACGGGCAGGGATTCGGTAACGTTAACCAGCAGCAACCACCTGGGGATGGTCGCTGCCGTTAACCTAATCACTACGTTAACAGTCAACCTCCCCTACCATTTTCGGCCCTGCACGATGCCGTTCAATATCTTCAAGCACCCTTTTAAATAAACCGCATATCACGTCTCCCGGTTATCACCCCAGCGCTTCACTTAGGCATAAGGCCGTTGCCGGACCATCGTCATCAGCATCACCAGGGCAAAGGAGGCGGCTGTCAGTAAGGTGCTTATCGCGGCAATTGTCGGGTCGATTTCATCACGCAGAGCGGTGAACATGCGTACCGTAAGGGTCTGGTTCTGTCCTCCGGCAATAAATAGTGCCACCATGGTTTCATCCAGCGCCTGAATAAACGCAAAGATTGCCCCCGTCACGATGCTCGGCTTAATCTGCGGCATGGTTACCAGCATAAAACTACGAAAACGGTTCATACCCAAGCTTCTAGCTACCATTTCCTGGGTTTGGTCAAAGCCATGTAATCCCGCCGTCACCGCCGTCACCACATAGGGCAGTGCCAGCATCACATCGGCCATCACCAATCCCGGAATAGTGTGTAGCATGCCTGCGAAGGCATATATAAAAAACACCCCTGCGGCCACGATAATGATGGGCACTATTAACGGCAGCAGCAGGACGATTTTCAGATAACGCATACTCCAGTGGGATGAACAGTGAATGGCATAGGCTGCGGCAACGCCCACAGGCGTTGCAATCAACATGGTCGCCAATGCGACGGTCAGGCTTGTCCTGGCTGCTGACATCCAGGCTGGATTGTTGAAAAAAGCATCGTACCAACGTATCGAATAGCCAGTGGGAGGGAACGACAAAAAACGACTATCCGAGAAAGACATGGGAATAACAATCAACACCGGCACAATCAGAAACAGCAATACCAGTACGACATAACTGATAAACAGAGCACGGCTGAGAGAGAGTTTATATGTCATCATTTCGTCCCTAATATTCTCTCAAGCGAGATCAGTCGACTGACGACATAGAAAATCACCAGTACACACATCAATAACACAACGCTTACCGCACTCGCCGCCCCCCAGTCGCTATATAGCTGAATATTCCGACTCACTAACATGGAAGCCATCACGGTACGGCCTCCGCCCATCAACTCGGGAGTAATATAAAAGCCCAGACACAATACGAAGACCAGCGTTACACCCGCCAGCACACCACTAAGAGACAAAGGAAAGAAAACCCACCGGAATACATGTAGAGGGCTGGCTCCCAGACTGGCACCCGCCATTAGAAGATCACGCGGAATCTTTTGCATGGTGGCATAGAGTGGCAACACCATGAAAGGCAGTAAAATATGCACAGTTGCTATGATAGTCCCCAGCTCATTATGTACCAGAGAGAGTGGCGCACTGGTTAAGCCAACTCCCATGAGTGCCTCGTTAACGACACCTGAGCGCTGAAGTAAGATTAACCACGCATAGGCCCTCACCAATACACTTGTCCAAAACGGCAGAATCACGATTGCCAGTATCACAATTGCCCAGCGCTTCGGTAATACCGTCGCGGCATAAGCAAGGGGATAACCCATTAAGAATGCTAATAACGTAACAACAAAGCTGATACGAAAAGTAAGTAAAAACGTATTCCAATACACTCTTTCCGTAAAAATCCGCCGGTAGTGCTCTAGACTGACACCATCGCCAACATAAAAAGATTGAATGATTAACCAGGCTAAAGGCACTATTAGTAAAAGGAAAACAATCAACACGGCAGGAGACATTAAGATAAACATCAACATATGTTCGCGGCGTCGATAGCGTAAAGAGGCATCCCGGCTATTGCCCAAAGCGTTATGCTCAGCTAGTGCGGTTGATTTCACGTCTGTTCTCCTGGCAACCACTGGATAGGAAAAGCGCCATGCCGCCCAACCAGGTGGGCGGCAATCGAGCTATCATTGCTGCATGAAATCCAACCAACGTCGTTCAGCATCCTCTCCAGCAGACGACGACCACCACTCGTAAGACATCAGTACCTGACGCTCAGCATTATCAGGAAAACTGGGTAGTTCTCTGGACCGCTCCTCAGATATCTTGCCAGTGTCAAAGGCAGCGGGATTACCCGGCCCATAATCAATATAAAGCGGCAAATTCGCCTGATATTCAGGATCAATAGCGGCATTAATGAAATCAGTCGCGGTATCCAGGTTACGCGAGCCCTTGATAATACACAGGTGGGTGTTTTGCAGAATTCCCTCGTTATAGGTGAAATCAGCGCGCGCACCTTCATTCATGATGGCGCTCACCCGACCATTCCACATCATCAACATATCGACTTCTCCATCATAGAGAAGCTGGGCAGACTGCCCTCCGGACGTCCACCAGGTAGTGATATGCGGCTTGATCTCTTCCAGCTTGTTAAAAGCGCGATCAACATCCAGTGGATAAAGCGCTTCCGGTGCGACGCCATCCGCCAATAACGCCGCCTCCAGGGTTCCTAACGGGTGATTACGCAATGAACGGTTGCCGGGAAACGCGTCAACATCCCAGAAATCCGCCCAGCTTTGGGGGGGATTATCGTCAAATACCTCAGGGTTATACGCCAACACGCTGGAATAAAACTCATAGGCAACTGAGTACGGGGTTTTATACTCATCGGGCATGGACTCTGCGTTCGGAACTCGGCTGAAATCAAGAGGTTCTATCAGGCCTTGATTACCTCCACGAACACAGTTCAGGGGTGGGGTATCGATGACATCCCAGACTGCTTGTCCGGTTGTGCCCTGGGTACGAATCATCGGCCAGGCATCAGGCGCACTGTCCTGATGGATGGTAATCCCCAACGCTTCGGCCACGGGGTCTAGAATTGCCGCAGTCTGGGCCTCCTGATAGGCTCCGCCCTGAGAAACGAAAGTGATCTGACCATTCGCAAGCACCTGATTAATACCCAGCGCACTGACGGCTGTTAATGTGGTTCCAAGAAGGGTTTTGAGACGACAGTACTGTTTCATTCTGCTTCTCCTCTGCTGTGTCAATTTGATTAGCGCTGTATCAGCGCCCAATGGCATCAAGAAATTGATACCACCCCGCCACCACCCGAATGCCAGCTTCGCGCAGAGGGTATAGAGGTACAGGTCTGAAACGTCCCCCCTCAAGCAGAGCCACATCTGGGTTACTACCTAACGCAAAATCAGCTGCTAATTGGCCCATTAACGTGGACATCGCCACGCCCGCCCCGTTATAGCCAGCAGCAAAGCTGACCCGTTCATTCAGGCGACCAACATGAGGCAATGCATCCAGTGTCATGGCCACATGACCAGACCAGCGATAATCAATACGGGTATCAGCCAACTCAGGAAACATCTCCACCATGGCCCGCTGTAAGGCATTAAATGCCGCCGCTGAATCATGCTTTCCAAAAGCACCACGTCCTCCGAAGACGAAACGACGATCTGCCTTACGGAACCAGCGCATCATGCGGCGTGTTTCACCGTAATGCCGGTCATTTACCAACAGTCGTTGTTGCAGTGACTCAGCAAGCGGTTCTGTTGCAATAATGGAGCTGCGGAAGGGAATCACGCGGCGTTTGATCTTTTGGCTCACCGGGCTGATACCGGAATAGGCGTTGGTCGCCAAAATCAGTTGGTCAGCTTGAATCTTGCCATATGGGGTATATACACAAATCTTGTGGTTACGCTGCTCTACACGTAACGCGGGTGTTCGCTCAAAGAGGGTGTCTGGATAACGTTTATTGATCTCCCGAGCCAGGCCACACACAAATTGATATGGCAACAACGTACCTACCCCTGGCGATATAACACCACCTACAAAGGAGCGGGAGCCTGTTTCAATAGCGACTTCGTGGGCATCCAGCAAGCGCCCGGCATCCTCACCAAGCTCCTGACGCATCCAGGCCAGCTCCTCCTTAAGTGCTGCGTAAGCACGGCCGTTATGAGCACAGCGGATACCTCCATTGAGTGTTAACTCAGCCTCGACAAGTCCATAGTCGAGGATGAGTTCCTGCACAAATGCCACAGCCTCATGGCTGAGCCGATACATTGCCTTCGCTACCTGAATGCCATGCTCACGGGCCATCTGCGAGTATGCAATACGATACTTGGCCGACACGACCCCACCATTACGGCCACTAGCACCCCACCCTATGGTATTGGCTTCAACAACAAGGGGTTGAAGCCCACGCCTTGCCACGCTATGAGCTGCCGCCAAGCCGGTATAACCACCGCCAATAATAACCACATCCGCTTTTCGATCAGCATCCAGCTGGGGAAAACGTGTGGCATCTCCAGACATGGCCTTCCAAAGTGTCGCGGTGGCACCTTCGGCTTGCGGCATGTTCATCTCAGCTACCCTCCACCGCATCTGCCAGTGCTTTCAGGGTAGGAAAGTGGAAAGCAGGCTTAACCACTTGTTTTGGTTCAGGAGTACCACCAAAGCCGGGGAGCCCTTGGCGACGTTCAATCCAGCAGGTGGTGTAACCCAGCTCCGTGGCAACCCCTATATCGTGATACTGGCTTTGCGCAACATGCAGAATCTCTGAGTACTTATAACCATGGGCGGCTTGTCTGCCCCGGTTGTAGGCAAAAAACTGTGGGTCTGGTTTCGCAACTCCCGTGTCATCGCAGGTTACACTGTCATCAAACGGCTCCTGGAGCGTATGTGAATAACAGGAAAAGGCGGTGCGATCGGCATTTGTCATGGCAACCAGCCGGTAGTGCCTGCGAAGCCGCTTGAGTGCAGCCACCGAATCCTCGAATGCTGGCCAGCGGAGTACCGCCATTTGAAAGGCATCCGCAGAGGCTTTATCAGTTATTAGCGAAAGCTCTTCCGCTAGCGCTAGATAGACATCGGCCATGGCACTGCTCGAACGCCCGGGAAAGCGCTCACGCCCACGCTTGTAAGCTTCGAAAATGACCGTATCGCTGAGATCCTGGGCCTTACTGCCCCCGATGCGGCGAACACCGTCAAGTACGCCCTTCTCAAAATCAATCAGTGTGCCTACGACGTCGAACGTCAGCACTTTGAAGCTGGAAAGTTCCATCCGTGCATAACTCCTGTTACGTGCTCTCTAAGGTAGTGTTAAGCGACGTTGGTCGCGGGTTCTCGACAGCCAGTATTGGGCACAATAATGGTGTCTTCTGGATGCAGGGCCACAGTCAGGTTTTCGCCAATAGGTGGGATTTTCTGATATGCCAGATGATGGCTGGGCTGGCGTAAACTAATCGTGGCCCCATCCTCCATGTCTAAAAATACTCTTATGCTATCCCCCTGATAGACGACCTCACGCACCCGACAATGGAGCCGGTTCATATCGGGGTCATGCCGCTCGTCATGGACGAGTAATTTTTCGATCTGGATGGCTAACAGTAAATCTGGGTGGGTTGGTACAGGCCTGGTTGAGTGAAGAATGACATCCCCAAGTTTTACGCTATAAGTATCAGAGCGAACGACAGGCAGTAGCGTAGAGTCACCGATAAAGCTAGCAACAAAGGAGTCTTTGGGATCGCTACTCAGTACTTCAGGTGTGTCGATCTGCACCAGTTTGCCATCTTTTAGAATGGCAACCCGGTCACTCATGGTCAGCGCTTCACGCTGGTCATGAGTCACATAGATAATGGTGGCTCCAAGTTTGCGATGCAGTTGCCGCAATTCAATCTGCATGGTTTCCCGCAGTTGCTTGTCCAGTGCAGATAAGGGTTCATCCATGAGAATTAATTTAGGATCAAACACCATCGCCCTGGCCAAAGCGACCCGTTGGCGCTGCCCACCCGATAACTGGGAAATACCACGATCCTGATATCCCTCAAGTTCAACCATCGCCAGCGCTTTACTTACCCGTTCTGGCCACGTCGCTTTCGGTAAACGACGCGCACGCAGGGGAAACGCTACATTTTCACCAACACTCATATGAGGAAACAGTGCATAACTCTGAAACACGATCCCTATATTTCGTTTATGGGGAGGCATATAAGTCATGTCCTGACTACCCACCCATACCGCTCCAGATGTCGGCGTTACAAAACCACCTAATGCTCCAAGTAACGTAGTTTTTCCCGAACCTGATGGCCCTAATAGTGAAACAAACTCTCCAGGCTCAATATCTAAGGTTATATCGTCAAGCGCCATCGTATTACCATAGCGTTTACTTACTGAACGAATGGAAACCCCGACACTATCGTTTTTATCCATAAGATTTCTCGCCTTATTATTTCCATGCCGTTATTTACGATTCAGTACAACAGAAGCTTTACAACACAGCAATTGCGAAATTCTTGGATCTGACATAACTTAAAGTTATGCCAAAACTACGTCGTCAACTGCCCAGCGCTAATGCTCTCTTCGTTTTCGAAGCGGCTGCCCGCTGTGGTAATTTCACTAAAGCCGCCGCCGAGCTGGGTGTTACCCAGCCGGCGGTCAGCCGTATGTTGTCGCAGCTGGAAGAGTATTTAGAAGCCAAACTGTTCTTGCGAACCCCCAGTGGTACTGTGCTGACAGAAAACGGTGAGATCCTTTACCAGGGAGTGACGGATGGCTTTCGTCATATTGAAGCCTCCATTCAGGAAATACGTGCTCGCAGAACAGGCATGGAAACCGTAACGCTGTCGGTTTCCACGGCGTTTACTACCCATTGGCTGATGCCAAAAATGCACCGCTTACATGCACAATTTCCCTCTCTGGATCTACGCTTCCAGTTAATTTCAGGATCAGTTAAAGGCTCAGTGGAAGATGTTGATTTAGGAGTACGCTTTGTATCAGGTGAAGATCTTCATCACCAGGCAACACTTGTTTTACCAGAAACACTATTGCCAGTGTGCAGCCCCACTTATTTCAAAGACATTCTAAGCAGCTCTAAAAACTCACATGAAAACACCTTAATTGGCCTTAGCGACAGTCAGGTGGATTGGTTTAAACACTTTCCGAATCTACAGAATGAAACGCGGTCAGATGCTCACTCACTGATATTTTCAGATTACGCTGTAGTATTACAGGCTGCTTTACTCGGCCAAGGTATCGCCATGGGGTGGCTAAATGTGGTTTGCCACTGGCTGAACAGCGGCTCTTTGGTTCCTGCCGCCTTCCCTGCAGTCACTACTGGGCGGCTCTGCCACCTGATTCATACGCGTAAAAAACCTCTCAGCTCAGCGGCTGGCGAAGTGCGTGACTGGATTGTCGAAGAAACCCGGCAGGATATCGATAAAGTTACCAAACACTACCCAGAATTAAATATAGAGCACCTAATTCGAGCATAATAACCGCTGGCCTGATTTTATTTTATTGAGCACTTACAGAGTTTAATAAAGTTACTAAAAACTATTTTCAGCATTATGTTTTAAAACTCCATAACACCTGTACTATAGCGATTTAAACAGCACCAAGAGTAGGCTTACGCCCCTGGCAGTGTGCCCCCCTGGCAATGGCAGCGGCATCAAACACACCGGTATCCAATATCCAGGCAGTCACGAGTTCAGCAGGCGTAACATCAAACGCAGGGTTCCAAACGGGCGCGTTCTCTGGCGCCCACATCACCTTACCAAACGCCCCGGCAGCACCGTGTATTTCAGCAGCATCGCGCTGTTCAATGGGAATATCCCCGCCGGTGACACACTCTGGGTCTACCGTGGTGTAAGGCGCCACCACATAAAAAGGGATCTGGTGGTAATGGGCCACCACTGCAAGCATGTAGGTGCCCACCTTGTTGGCAAAATCACCGTTGGCGCAGATACGGTCGGCACCCACCATGACTTTATCCACCTTGCCTGCCGCCATCAGGCTTGCCGCCATACTGTCGGCTATCAGTTGGTAGGAAATGCCCAGATCTGCCATTTCCCAGGCGGTTAAGCGGCCGCCTTGCAATAACGGGCGGGTTTCATCTACATACACGTGTAGATCAACGCCACGCTGCCGGGCCACCGCCAACGCGCCAATCGCGGTACCTACCCCCGCGGTAGCCAGCGCGCCGGTGTTGCAATGGGTGAGCACACGGTCTCCCGGTTTCAATAGGTCAGCGCCTCGCTCGGCCATGCGCTGGCACAGCGCGCGGTCCTCTTCAAACAGCGCCGCTGCACGCTCGCCCAGGGCGTTGGCACCCTCTTCAAAGCAAGCTTCCATCGCATCCAGGCAGTACATTAGATTTACGGCTGTCGGGCGCGTAGCACGTAAGCGATCGCTCACCAGCTGCCAATCTTCATTAGGGTGGCGCGCGGCATACTGCGCCAGCACAAACGCAGCACTCAGGCCAATCAATGGTGCACCACGAATCGCCAGATCTTTTACTGCACTCTGCCACGCCCAAGGAGAGTCACAGCGCACCCACTGCTCCGTTTGCGGCAGTTGGGTTTGATCCAAGTACTCAAGATGGTCGGCATAGACCCGCAAACTGCGTGATTGTAGATGAGGCATCAATGGACTCCTTACGCACCTGGGCAGCTTCACTATAGAGGTAGTTTCACAACAGCGCGGCTTATCAGGCGCAAAGCTTATCATATAGAATGGCTGCCACCAGAAGAGGCGACGCTGATCCGATGATGACTCTACAAACTGAACTGCTGGCCGCGATTTCCTGGGCGGCGCAGCGGGGCTGGACACCCGCCACTGGCGGTAACTTTTCCTCTCGTACCGAAGCTGGCTATTTGGTCACCGCCTCTGGCCGGGATAAAACCCGCATTCAGGCGGATGACCTGTTGCTGTGTGACCTGGATGGCAAGGTGCTTGAAGGCAACGGCAAGCCTAGCGCGGAAAGCGATCTTCACGCCGCGCTTTATCGGCTAGACCCGACCATTAACTGCGTGCTACACACTCACACCGTGGCCAGCACGGTGCTGTCGCGGCGCTTTCCAGAGGGCATTGAGCTAAGCGGCTTTGAAATGCAAAAAGCGCTGGCGGGTAACGTCACTCACGACGCTACCATCCATTTGCCTGTGGTGCCCAATTCCCAAGATATGAAGGAGTTAGCCGAACACGTTCATCGAGGCTGGCCGATGCCCTGGGGCTTTTTGGTCGCGGGGCATGGTATTTACGCGCTGGGCGACAGTATTGCCAGTTGCCGCCGTCACCTGGAAGCTATTGAGTTTTTACTTGCCTGTGTACTGGAAGAGAGTCGGTGGTCTAAATGAGTAACCCAACTGTTCGCGCCATTGTGACAGATATCGAAGGTACCACCACGGATATCAACTTCGTGCATAAGGTGTTGTTTCCTTACGCCCATAGCAAGCTGCCTGATTTTCTGCGCGCCAATGCCAGCACCCCAGCCGTTGCCGAACAGCTTAACGCCGTGCGCCATGCAATGGGTTCGCCTGATGCCGCACTGGATGTGGTGATTGATCAATTGCTGCACTGGATTGAGACCGATCAAAAGGTGACGCCACTAAAAGCCTTGCAGGGCATGGTATGGGCCGATGGCTACCAGCGCGGGGACTTTACCGGCCATCTCTATGACGATGTGGCGCCCGTCCTGCGCCAGTGGAAAGCGTCAGGCAAAGCACTTTATGTGTATTCATCGGGCTCCGTACAGGCACAGAAACTGCTGTTCGGGCACAGCGATGAGGGCGACCTGACTCCGCTGTTTAGCGGCTACTTCGACACCCACATTGGTCATAAACGTGACGCCACCTCCTACCAGCGCATCATCGCAGCACTTGACCTATCCCCGGATGCGGTGCTGTTCTTATCCGATGTGGAGGAAGAGTTGGATGCCGCCAGCCAGGCGGGTATGCAAACCCTGCAGTTGGTACGCGAAGGCACTCAGGCAGGCACTACCCATGCTTGTGTGACCCGCTTTGATGAGATTGTCCTGTAACGTTTCGGTCAGTCACCTTCAACAAGGAGAGTCTAGATGTCACAACTGAAAATATTTGCTGATCAAAACCCGAATGATGCCCTCGTCAACACCACCGATGGCGAGCAGATTGCCGCCGAACTGAACCGTGTGGGCGTGGTTTTCGAACGCTGGGCAACCCCTGGGGAAATTGCCGACGAGGCGACCCAGGAAGAGATTTTGGCGCTCTATCAGGGCGACATCGACCGTGTGAAAGCCAAAGGAGGCTATCAGACCGTTGATGTGCTGCATATGGTGCCCACGCACCCGGATAAGGATGCGATGCGCCAAAAGTTTCTCAACGAGCACCGCCATCACGAAGACGAAGTACGCTTTTTTGTAAAAGGCCAGGGGCTGTTCTGTCTGCATATTGATGACAAGGTGTATCAGGTATTGTGCACCCGTAATGACCTGATCAGCGTACCGGCCAATACTCCCCATTGGTTCGATATGGGCCCTGAACCTGAATTCACTGCGCTGCGCTTCTTCGACAACGTGGAAGGTTGGGTGCCACACTGGACCGAAAGCGATATCGCCGGGAAGTTTGATCGCCTGGATCAGCTGTAAATACAGCAAGTAAACGGCCGCGGGTTCAATTCCCGCGACCGGTGGCATCGCTTACAACACCTCTTGCTGGTTATACGCCTTAGCTAGTTCCGTCAGTGCGGTAAGATCACGATAGGCTTCCGGCTCCAGAATCAGCGCCTGGCCCATCAGCACATTGCGCGCTTCAAGCTTGGCACGCAGCGCGGTGTCTTCGATCTCTTCAAAGTCGGCGTTGTGGGCCAACGACAACACTCGGCGATGCATTTCAATACCGCAGTAGGCCAGCGCATCCAGGCGAATCTCTTCGAGTAGCGCATCGCAGGCATCGTCAGCACTGTTACCCTGCTCTTCAAACAGCGCCTTAGGGAACAGAATGCCGGTACGCTCGGTTTGCCACAAGTGGCGGAACTCAGCATCAAAGCGGGTAAAGCATGCTGCGATAACACCTAAAATCCATGTTTGATACTCTTCAAGCGCTTCTTGATTGCGATGGGCTGGCTGACTGAAATAAGCCATAAAGAAGTTCGCCACGGCCATGCCCAGGTCGAATGCCATCGGCCCATACTGGGAGAACTCAGGGTCGATCACCCGAACACTGGATTCAGTGGCCATGATCGAGCCGGAGTGCAAGTCACCGTGCAGCATGGTTTCGGTATTGGCCGTGAACTTCATCAACAACCGCTGTACTTTTGCCTTTAAGCGTGCATTGCGGCGCAGCTCATCCACTACCGGCGAAAGCTCCGGCGTGTGGCGGTTCATTTCCGCCCCGTAGTAAGGGTCAGTAAACACCAGTGACTCAGTGATAGCAGGAATCGCCACATTACCGGAAAACAGCCCTACATCCGCTTTTTTCTCCGGGCTGCTTAAGGAAAGCTCCGAACCACGAAAGGCCATGCGGGCGCAGAATTCACCAATGGTTTCGCCAAGCCGGGAAACCTGCTCGCCATTGATCAGTTTGCGGCGCAGAATCGTATGCGGATGGAGATACTCCATGACAAACAGCGCCTGGGGTTTGTCGAAGTAGTAGACCTCAGGAGCAATACCGGGTGCCCGTTTGGCCTGGCGCACCAACGCATAGTATTCAAAGTGGGCACGATACAAAGGCAACGGCCAGCTCTCGCCCACCATACGAACATAGGGCAGTGCCTGCTTTACCACCACGCTGCCCGTGGTGCCGGTCACGATAAACACCAGATTGAGATTACCGTCGCCAACTTCACGGATATCCCATACGGAGGGGTCGCCCCCCACACGGTCTACCACTTCGTTCACACCACCTAGCCGTTGGGCCAGAGTATCCACATCCAATGCCTGATAGGGCTGCTCGTGTGCCACCGTTAGCTCCTCGCGGAAAATGTTTGCCTGTATGTCATACCGCGATGCGGTTGTAAATAAATAGGTAAACATAATCAACATACTGACTATTGCAGCCTTCGCCGTATCGGGAGAAGCCAATCAAAACACCCTATGGCTGACAACCATACGGGAAGAGCGAACAGCGCTCATAAAAAGTAGAAAATCACACAATAACCCAGCATGGCCAGTACAACGGTGTTTCCAGCATTGGTTTAGGGCGTTAAAATGCCGCCCTTCATCATTCCGGGCACTGCCCAGCATTCCTTTACGGGGCCTCTGCTCAAGGCTACTGCCCCTTCGCGCTATCCTGTGAGGCTCTCGCTATGTCCACACCCAAGGTCGGTTTCGTTTCACTTGGCTGTCCTAAGGCACTGGTCGACTCTGAACGCATCCTAACCCAGCTTCGCACTGATGGTTATGAGATTGTGCCTACCTATGACGATGCCGATGTGGTGGTCGTCAATACCTGTGGTTTTATCGACAGCGCTAAAGCGGAATCCCTGGATGCCATCGGCGAAGCCATCGCTGAAAACGGTAAAGTAATCGTGACAGGCTGCATGGGCGTGGACGAGTCAGTGATACGCGATACACACCCCAATGTGCTGGCCGTCACAGGGCCACAGCAGTATGAGCAGGTAGTTAATGCCGTACACAGCGCCGTCCCTTTTGTCAGCGAGTACGATCATCGTATTGATTTAGTACCTGCCCAAGGTATCAAACTGACGCCTCGCCATTACGCTTATCTGAAGATTTCGGAAGGCTGCAACCACACCTGTAGCTTCTGCATCATTCCTTCCATGCGTGGCAAGCTGGTCAGCCGCCCGGTAGGTGACGTATTGCGTGAGGCAGAAGCGCTGGCCCGCGCGGGAGTCAAGGAGTTACTGGTGATCTCCCAGGATACCAGCGCCTACGGGGTCGATATGCGTTATGCCGAAAACGAGTGGCATGGCCGCCAGGTAAAAACCCGCCTAACCGAGTTGTGTGACGCGCTCTCCGAGCTGGGCATTCGTGTACGCCTGCACTATGTCTACCCTTATCCCCACGTGGATGAGCTGATTCCACTGATGGTCGAGGGCAAAATCCTGCCTTACCTGGATATTCCCTTCCAGCATGCCAGTCCTAAAGTGCTCAAGGCCATGAAACGCCCAGCCTTCGAAGACCGCACGTTGGAGCGCATCAAGCGCTGGCGCGAGCTATGCCCGGAACTGACGATCCGTTCCACCTTTATTGTGGGCTTCCCAGGCGAAACCGAAGAGGATTTCCAATATCTGTTAGATTGGCTGAGTGAAGCACAGCTTGATCGCGTGGGCTGTTTTCAATACTCCCCCGTGGATGGAGCACCCGCCAACGACTTGGGGCTGGAACAGCTGCCTGATGATGTGAAGCAGGAGCGTTGGGAGCGTTTTATGGCTCACCAGCAGGCCATCTCTGCCGCGCGTCTACAGGCCAAGATTGGTAGCCAGATTGAAGTTCTGGTGGATGAAGTTGACGAGGAGGGTGCCATTGGTCGCAGCGAAGCCGATGCACCGGAAATCGATGGCATGGTCTACCTGGATAGCCGCCATGCGTTGCGCCCGGGCGACGTGGTAAGCGCGCAAGTCACCCATGCCGATGAATATGACCTATGGGCGGAGGTGGTCGATACCCCTCAGCCACTGAACTTCGTACAGGCTGGATAAGGCTTACCGCTTATCCCCCACCTCATCAAGTCAAGCACACACCCAGGCCAACCCCAGGCTGGCCTGGGTGTGTGCGGCTTTCAAATGAAAGAGGAGTGTCACGATGTTGTAAAGCGATGGCAGTAATATGCTCCAGCATCCACCTACTGGAGCTTCTCTGATGCTTATGCGCACACTCTGCACTGCGGCTACCCTGACCGGTCTCGTCATATCGTCAACCCTATTCGCTAATGAAAAGCTGGTGTTATATACCAGCCAGCCCAATAGCGATGCCCAGCAAACCGTTGATGCCTTTCAGGCAGCCTATCCAGATATCGAAGTGGAGTGGGTACGCGACGGCACGACACAGCTAATGACACGCCTGCGCTCTGAGCTTTCTGCTGGCGTCAGCAATCCTGATGTGCTGCTAATCGCCGACAGCATGACCATGGAGTCGCTTAAGCAGGAGGGCCACTTACAGCCCTATTTAAGCGACGAGCGCGACGGGTATGACGCTGACCTGTATGACCCTGAAGGTTACTACTACGGTACCAAGCTGATCACCACCGGTATTGTGTATAACACCGGCGCCGAGCATCAGCCGCAAAGCTGGCAAGACCTGCTGGGGCCTGACTATGCAGGCATGGTGACCATGCCCAGCCCGCTCTACTCCGGTGCGGCACTGATCCACATGGCGGCGATTAGCGCCAACCCCGAGCTGGGCACCGACTACTATGACGCACTGCATACCAATCGCACCGAAGCACAGGGGGGTAATGGCGGCGTCTTCAATGCCGTTGCGGCAGGTACCAAGCCCTACGGCATCGTGGTGGATTTTTTACCGATTCGTGAAGCGGCAAAAGGCTCGCCGGTGGCATTTGTATTCCCTGAAGAGGGCGTCAGCGCCGTCACCGAGCCAGTCGCCATCATGCAGGACTCCGAGAACCTGGAAGCCGCACAGAAATTTGTCGACTTTGTGATTTCACAGCAGGGCCAGGAGTTGGTGAGCCAGCAGGGCTACTTGCCCGCCCGCAGCGATATTACGCCTCCTGAAGGCTTCCCGGAGCGCGATAGCATTGCCTTAATGCCAGTCGATATTGAGCAGACGCTCGCGCAGGAAGCCGAGCTTAAACAGCGTTTTAGCGACCTCTTCGGCGGGTAACTATGACACCTGCCCTTACCTATAGCAGCCAGCACCGCTGGCTGCTTTCAGGCCTATTGATTGCCATTGTATTGCTGAGCCTGGCACCCAGTGTGCGCCTGCTGGTGGAAGCGTTGAGCGACCTTGGCCAGGGGCGGCAATCACCACTGTGGCAGACGCTCAACAGCGCAAGCACCTGGCGGGCACTATGGCATAGCCTGTATACCTCTGGACTCGGAATGCTGATTGCACTGGTACTGGGCAGCCTGTTCGCCTTTGCCATCACACTCACCAATGTGCGCGGCAAATCGTGGCTGGTGTTCTGCTTTATGCTGCCGATGATGATTCCTCCCCAGGTCACCGCTTTAAGCTGGCTGCAACTATTCGGCCCAGCCAGCCCGCTATTAAAAAGCATTGGCATGGCACCGCCGCTGGGCAGCCCACAGCCGCTCTACTCCGCAGAGGGCATTGCTCTACTGTTAGGCATTCAGAGCGCACCGCTGGTATTTCTGGCCCTGCGTACCAGCCTGCTGTCGCTGCCCCGGGAGCTTATCGAAGCTGCCCGTATTAGCGGCGCCAAACAGGCCCAGGTATGGGGCCATATCATTCTGCCGGTGACCCGCAGCGGCTTAATTGCCGGAGGTGCGATGGCATTTATCTCAAGCCTGGGTAACTTCGGCATTCCCGCCATGCTGGGCATTCCGGCGGGCTACTTTGTGCTGCCCACGCTGATCTACCAGCGTATGGCTAACTTCGGCACCGGCGTACTGGCCGAAATGGCGGCCCTGTCGCTGCTGATTGGCTTATTGGCACTAGCCGGGGTAGCGCTGCAGCAACACTTGATGGGCCGCAGCCGCTTTGGATTGGGTGGCCACAGCGGGCGCTCTCATGACTTTACGCTAGGTCGTTGGCGCAACCTGGCGACCGCAACGCTGGTGTGTATCTTACTGATTATCCTGGTCGCACCGCTACTTGCGCTGATCGTCAGCTCGCTAGTGCCCGCCGTGGGCGTACCACTGAACGCCAATACCGCCACGCTTAATGCGTATACCGAAGTGCTTGGGCGCCAAGTGGCAACCTGGCGGGCCATGCGCAACAGCCTATGGCTTGCCGGCAGTGCAGCCGTGGTGCTGATGCTATTGAGTCTGCCGCTGGCGTACCGGCTACAACGCTTACCGGAGCGTTGGCGCGGCGCGGTACTCAGCGCCATTGAGATTCCCTATGCGCTTCCCGGTGTGGTGTTGGCGATTGCCTGCATCCTGCTGTTTGTACGCCCACTGCCCATTATCAATGTAGCGCTCTACGGCACTCTGGGACTGATTTTTGTCGCCTATCTGGCACGCTTTCTAGTGGTCTGCGTCAAGCCCGTCTCAGCCAGTCTGGCGCAGCTTGATTCCTCCCTTGAAGAGGCGGCTCAGCTTTCAGGAGCAGGCCCTTGGCGGCGGCTCGGCGGCATCATCCTACCGCTGGTGGCACCCGCGCTTTTCGCAGGCGGGCTGCTGGTGTTCTTACTGGCAGTCAACGAACTCACCGTTTCCGCCCTGCTATGGAGCGCCGGTAACGAAACTCTCGGTGTGCTGATTTTCAACCTGGATCAAGGCGGCGAAAGCGTGCTGGCCTCTGCCCTGTCAGTGCTGGTGGTGATCATGGTTGCCGCCTTGATGCTGGCACTCAGCCTGATGGCGCCGCGCTTACCGAAAGGAGTCATTCCATGGCAGAGCTAGGCATATCAGGGCTAGATATTTCAGGGCTAAGCATGGCAGGACTAGCCATTGAGCGTGTGACCAAGCGCTTCGGCGAGCACACCGCGGTGGATTCGCTGTCGCTTCAGATTCAACCGGGGGAGTTTGTCGCCCTGCTCGGCCCGAGCGGCTGCGGTAAAACCACCATGCTGCGTATGTTGGCGGGTTTTGAGACAGTGAACGAAGGCCGTATTCAGCTAGGCAACCGCATCCTGGCCAGCAGCGAAACCCATGTGCCCCCTGAGCAGCGCAATATGGCCATGGTGTTTCAATCCTATGCGCTGTGGCCACATATGAGCGTTGCTGACAATGTCGGCTACCCGGTCAAACTGCGCGGCCTGCGCGGGGCGGCGTATCAGCAAAAGGTTCGGCAAGCGCTGGCGTTGGTTGAGCTTGAGGCCTATGCCGAGCGTATGCCCCAGGCCCTTAGCGGTGGTCAGCGCCAGCGCGTCGCGCTTGCCCGCTGTCTGGTTAGCGACCCATCGGTGGTGCTACTGGATGAGCCATTAGCCAACCTGGACCGACACCTGCGCGCCACCATGGAACATAGCTTTCGTGACTTTCATCGCCGCACCGGCGCCACACTGGTTTACGTCACCCACGACCAGAGCGAAGCCATGGCACTGGCGGACAAAATCGCCGTAATGAAAGCGGGCCAACTGGTACAGTGGGGAGCCCCGGAAACGCTTTACCGGCAGCCACGCACCGCATGGGTAGCAGGCTTTATTGGCCAGGGCAGCCAGCTACGGGTTGCCGCTGGTAGCCCAGGTAAGCACCTGGAGAGTGCTGTCCTGATGCGCGGACTCAATGCCATTGAGTCTGAGCGAACCCAAACGGTATTGGTGCGCCCGGAGCATATTCAGGTTAGCACAGCGCCCTCTCGCTCAAGCCAACTCACCGCTCAGGTGGAAAGCGTTATTTTCCGTGGTGAACGCTATGAACTCAGCCTGCGCCTGCCCAGCGGTGAGACGCTGCTGGCTTACCATCACACCGCACCTGAGCCGGGCAGCTACGTCGCCGTTAGCCTTGATCAAGGCTGGTGTCTGGAACCTGGGGCATGAGTGTACGCATCGAAATTCTCAGTGGCTTAGGCGATAAGGGCCCTGCTGCCATAGTGGTAGAAACACAAGGGAAACGCCTGCTGTTAGATGCAGGCGGCGCGCTGCACCCTGGCGATACCATTACCTGGGCAAACCAGGTAGACGTGGATGCAGTGCTGATCAGCCACGACCATATTGACCATATCGGCAGCGTGGCCGAACTAGCTGATAACCTGCCACTTTATTGCACGCCGCTGGTGGCTAACTCGTTGCCCAAAAACAGGTTATGGCGGCCCCTGCCGGAGCGCGGCACGCTGGATGTGGAAGGCATCACCGTTACCACCGGACAAGCAGGTCACTCGCTAGGCGGGGTTTGGCTACACTTAGCCGTCGGCAACGGGGTATTTTATAGCGGTGATGCCTGCTTTGAGTCGTTAGTATTTCCATTTGATACGCCACCCAAAGCAGCCATAGCGTTGTTGGACGCCTCCTATGGCACCTTTGACCAACCGCAGTCAGCGTGTCTCCACGCGATTAGCAAGCACTTTACTCAACCCCTGGCATTCCCGGTACCCGCCACCGGGCGCGGGCTGGAAATGGCGCTGTGGTTGATAGAAGAAGCTGAAACACGTGAGCTAACGCTAGCCATTGATCCAGATATTCGCGCCAATCTTGCCACCCTGTTGGCAATGCCTGCCACGTTGCGCCGCCCAGGTATTGATGCTTGCATTACGCACGCCCTGGCGCGAGGGAACGATGAAAATGCCACGCTACGGCTCGTCAATGATCGCGATGACACCCCGGAACAGTGGCCCGACCACCGGTTGCTACATACCGGCTACTTAACGCCTGTACGCCAAGCCCAACTGGCGGCGGGGGAAATAAGCTGGCAGCGCTGGAATGTGCACCTGCGCGCGTCGCACTTGCAGGCACTTGCCGTTCAGTTGGGCGCTACTCAGGTGGTACCACTGTTTACGTCACTCAACGATCAGGCGTTAAACGAGTGGTGCACGCTGCTAGGTACGCGTCTCTGCACGGCACCAATGTTTACCGCTCACTCTTCCAACCATTCCTCTTTAGGGAGTTTTGCATGACCGCAGTCATCGTTGATGTTGATGGCACGTTAGCCGAGTTTCATCCTCACCAGGTCAGTGACTGGGTATTAGGCAGCCAAAAACAGTGGGATCCCTTCTTTGCCCACATGGCCGAAGCCCCCGTCATTGAAGCGGTGGCCAAGCTGGTTAATATCCTGAAGGCCCAAGGCCAGCAGATCGTGATTTGCAGCGGACGCCCCGATAGCCACCGTGAACATACCCGGCGTTGGTTAGAGCGCCATACGATCCCCTTTGATGCCATGTACCTGCGCCCTGCTGGCGATGATCATGTGGAGGACGAGGTGGTGAAAGCAGCGCTTTTAGCGCGTATGCGCAACGATGGCTTCACTCCCTGGCTGGTGCTGGATGATCGCAATGCTGTTGTTGCCCAGTGGCGCGCGCTCGGCCTCACCTGCTTGCAGTGCGCGCCGGGGGATTTTTAAGCCTTTGCTCATCGACTTTTCGTACCAACCCTAGCGCGCTGCTGCCACACCAGCACCGCCAAGGGCACCAGCGCAACCGGGATGAGCAGTAGGTTCAGGGTTGCCCACCCCAGGCTGCTGACCAAAGGCCCGGCAAGCAACGCGGTGGTGGCAGCAGTACCAAACACTAAAAACTCGTTGGCGGCCTGGGCGCGCGCTTTATCCACCGGACGGTAGCTCTCGGTAAGCAGCCCAGTGGCGGGTAAAAAGGTGAAGTTCCAGCCCAGTCCCAGCAAAATAAGCGCGACGTTAAATCCCGCTAAACCGATACCCAGCTGTGCAACCAAAGCACTCGCCACCAGTAGCAGGCAGCCCGCCACGATGACCTGCCTGGCACCGTAGCGGGCGGCCAAATGGCCAGTAAAGAAGGAGGGTAAAAACATCGCTACCACATGCCACTGAATGGTCATTGAAACGTGGTTAAAGTGGTGCCCTGCCCCCGCCATGGCGAGCGGTGTGGCGGTCATGGCCAAGTTCATGACGCCGTAACCGACCATCGCAGCGCTCACCGCCACAATAAACCCTGGCTGGCGGAGTATCTTAGCCAACGGCAAAGCGACGCCTTCGCCATGAGTACGTGATGCCGGTGGTAATCGCGTCAGCATCAGCACCACTAATGCCACTGCGTAGAGGGCAGCTAAACCGGCAAAGCTACCCAAAAACGGCACCTCGCCCAGTTCACGGCTCACCCTGGCCAACCACGGCCCGGCAAACGCAGCCAGCACGCCGCCGCCCATCACCAAACCAATTGCCCGGTCACGCAGTTGCGCGGGAGCCGCCTCCACTGCGGCAAAGCGATATAGCTGGCCAAAGCCAATGCCGATACCAATCAACCAGGTCGCCAATAAGAACAAGCCAAAATGTTGGCTCATCAGTGCTTGCATAGCAACCAAAGCGCCCGCCAGCCCCACGACATTACCCAGTATAAAGCCGCGCTTACGGCCCAGCCTGGCCATAATTAACGAGGCTGGAATAGTGGCGCACATCAGCCCTAGCCACTGGGTGGCGACCGGCGCGGTCGACCAGGAACCACTGGGCGCCAAAGCGGCCCCAATCAGCGGCGAGACCGCAATCAGCAAGACGTTACCGGTGACCAACAGCGCTTGACAGAGCGATAACAGGGTGACCGTTACAGGCATGAGACATGCTCCATGGTGGAATCAGCATGAGAGGAGGCAAAACGTTGACGATAAACCGAGGGTGACACCCCGTAGTAGCGCTGAAACTGACGACGCAATTGTTCCGCCCCACCCAGCCTCCAGCGTTGTGCCAGACGCTCAAGAGATACCGGCTCCCGCGCATTGAGTAACGCCAGGCGTGCTTGTTCAAGGCGTAGCTGGGTCAGGTAAGCACCTGGTGTTGTGTTTAAGTGGCGCTTAAACTGCCGGGTAAGGTGGCGAGTTGAGACAGCCATCAGGTCAGCCATGCTCTCAAGCCCATGATCTGCGCTGGGATCAGCATGGAGTTGATCCAGTAAGCGACGCAGCGGGCCAGCCGTCTGCTGGCGTCGCAGTATCTCGCTAAACTGCGACTGACCGCCTGGGCGTTGTAAAAACACCACCAGTTCACGAGCTACTCGCCCTGCCAGCCCAGCACCGTGGTCTGCCTCTACCAATGACAGCGCCAGATCAATACCCGCCGTTACGCCTGCGCTGGTGTAGCGGCCATTGCTTTCGATATATAGCGCGTCGGGCTCGACGCTGAGCGCCGGGTACTCATCAGCCAATGTCTGGGCATGGCGCCAGTGGGTCGTCACACGACACCCATCCAGTAAACCGGCAGCGGCTAATAAGAACGCCCCAGAGCAGATAGATCCCAGGCGCCTAACCTGAGGAGCAACCTCACACAATACTTCTTTCACTGTGGCTATTTCACGCTGCTGCATCACGCCACTGCCGCCCGCCACCAGCAGCGTATCCAGTGGCCGTAAACGATTGAGCTGGTGGTAGTGATGAGTAGCGTGTACCGCTAAACCGCCGTTGGTGGCCACCGGGCCTACGGCATCGGCGACCAGCGTTAATTGATAGAGGGGTTGGGGGCTTAACGCATTGGCACTAGCAAAGACCTGCCAAGGGCCGCTGACATCCAGCAGTTGGCAGTCGGGATAGGCAAGCAGGGCAACATGGCGAGTCACAATCTCTCTCCATTAATGGAATAGAGAGAGTGTCAGCGCTACGCCCTGCGTCGGCAAGGACCATTACCCCACCGATACAGACATATGTCTAAATGAGCGGTATATCAGATCGGAATCAGCCCGTTCTCTCCAAGGGTGCATCCATCCTCCGAACACTAGCCACGAAGTCGCTAAAACGCTCGCCCTGGATGATGACATGCTCCCAAAGCGCCTGTTGCGCCAGAGCAGGGGCACCCTGTTCGATCGCATCCACAATGGCTTGATGCTCGTTTAGCGAATTATGCATGCGCTGACGAACCTGTAGCTGCAAGCGCCGGTAGGGTTTAAGCCGCTGCTTGAGTTGACGAGCTTCACTGGCCAGAAACGTATTGTGGCTAGCCGTATAAATACAGTCGTGGAACACCTCATTTTCGTAGTAATACTCGTCGGTATCGCCTGCCAAAGCTGCGGCCTCGCAGCGCTCATGGGCTGCCCGTAACGCCGACAACTCCGCTTCGCTTATACGGCGTGCAGCCAAACGGCCACACATCCCTTCCAATTCGGCCATTACTTCGAACATCTCAATCAGTTGATCAACACCCACTTTGGCAACGAAAGTACCTTTTTTGGGCGACACAGTAACAAGCCCACTGGCGACCAATTGTTGAAAGGCTTCCCGTACCGGTGTGCGGGAGACATTGAATTCTCGCCCAAGCGCCTCAGGATCCAACCGTTCACCCGGGGCACGGCGACCGTTAATAATATCGTCTTCCAGAGAGTCCCTGAGCAGCTGCGCGTTAGAACGCTTGGTGTCAGCCATACTTTATCTCCTAAATTTATGCCTCATCCGGTGGCTTTTGATGATGACATAAATTTGACACTAGCATATATAAAGACTATTGAAATATATATCATCAGCCATGATGAATACAAAAAGCAAATCCAAACACACAACAACAAATGATGGAGACGCCCCATGCAACGCTATTTGTTCCCTGCCATTACTGCGCTGGGCCTTACTATTGCTGCCTCTCATGCCAGTGCCAATACCGTTCTACGTGCCTCGCACCAGTTCCCCGGCGGCCAGGGGGATATACGTGACGAGATGGTTCAGCTAATGGCCCGTACTGTTGCGGAGGCCGATGTTGGCCTGACCATTGAAGTTTACCCCGGCCAATCGTTATTCAGGGCGCGTGAACAGTGGGGCGCGTTATCCCGCGGCAGGCTGGATATCACCTCGCTCCCTCTTGATTACGCCAGCGGCCGCCACCCGGAATTTTCCGCCACCTTGATGCCTGGGCTGGTGCGCAACCAGGAGCACGCCCAGCGCCTCAATGATTCCGACTATATGACGATGATTAAGGAGGTCATCCTGGAAGGAGGTGCACGGGTACTGGCAGACGCGTGGTTGTCAGGCGGTTTCGCCTCCAGTGAACAGTGCATCACCTCTCCGGATACGGTGGCAGGCCAAAATATCCGCGCGGCCGGCCCCGCCTTTGAAGAAATGCTCGAAGCCGCAGGGGCATCCATTGCGTCCATGCCCTCCTCAGAGATTTATACTGCCATGCAAACTGGCGTACTGGATGCAGCAAATACCTCCTCGATGTCGTTTATCTCTTTCCGACTCTATGAACAGGTTGAGTGCCTAACTGAACCGGGCGATTTTGCCTTGTGGTTTATGTACGAACCCATCCTGATTTCGGAGCAGGTGTGGCAACGGCTGAATGAAGAGCAACAAGCCGCCCTTCTGGAAGCTGGCAAGGCCGCCGAAGCGTTCTTTGCTGAGGAAGCCGCTGCCATCGACGAAGAAATGGCGACGATCTACCGTGAGAATGGCGTCGAAGTAGTGCGCATGAGCGAAGAAGAGTATAACGCCTGGCTTGATATCGCCCGGGAGACGTCTTACCAAAACTTCGCCGATAAGGTTCCTAACGGCCAAGCCATCATCGATGCGGCGCTAGCCGTCGAGTAAGTATTCCCCCATGACCGCTTTGGCCCCTCTGCTTCCTGAGTGGCCACATTTGTCCGCTGCTTGCTTAGCTTGACGAGGGAATCATGACAACTCCAACCACTCACCCTGCTGCACGCGGTGGGGTAATCGGCGGCTATATCCTATTGATGGATAGGCTCTCCCGACTATCGGCCTACCTTGCCTGCGCCATGTTTATGGCCGGGGTTCTGGTCATCTGCCAAATGGTATTTATCCGCTATGCCATGGGCATGAGTACCAGTTGGCAAACCGAATTCACCATTTTTTCTGTCACTGGCGCCATGCTGATGGGCAGCCCCTATGTGCTCATGACCGGCGGGCACGTTGCTATCACCATTTTACCGGACTCGCTGGGAGGCTTCGCTCAAAAAGCCATGCGGCTTGTGGCCTCGCTGTTTGGGCTGTGTTTTTGTGCCGCACTGGCCTATGCCTCCTGGGTATATGTGCTGGAAGCCATACACGGTAACTGGACGACCGGCTCCGTTTGGAACCCTCCCCTATGGCCTGCTCTCATGCCGGTGGCCGTTGGAACAACGCTTTTATCCCTACAGTACGTTGCTGAAATTTTGCGGCGGGAGGGCTAATCATGGATCCGATCACACTCGGTATTATCGTAGCTATTGGCCTCATCGTATTGATGGCCATTGGTACACCTATCGCCTTTGCCCTGGGGGGTATCTCTCTGCTGGCCCTGCTTTATGATCGCGGCCTGCCGGAACTGATCTATTTTGGCGAAACGTTTTTTGACCGCATTGCTGAATTCGGTTTTGTGGCAATCCCCATGTTTATTCTTATGGGCGCTGCCGTCGCCTCTTCCCCTACGGGCCGAGACCTGTACCGTTCGCTGGATTTATGGATGGGTCGGCTGCCGGGCGGCTTGGCGGTATCCAATATCGGGGCCTGCTCCATATTCGCCGCGCTTTCTGGCTCCTCGCCAGCAACCTGTGCCGCTATCGGTAAAATGGGTATTCCCGAGATGCGCAGACGTGGCTATCCCGATGGCGTTGCTGCCGGCTGTATTGCTGCTGGTGGCACCCTGGGGATTCTGATTCCTCCATCGGTCACCATGATTATCTACGGCATCTCTACGGAAACCTCTATTGGCCGTCTGTTTATTGCCGGCGTCGTTCCGGGGTTTATGCTGGCCGGGCTGTTTATGATATGGACCATGATTGCCTGCAAACTCGCTGGTGGGTATGACAATCCCCTGGCCGCTTCCACTGAGAAGATGAAACAAACCATCAAACAAAACGTGGACGCCAACGTCAAAGCGCTGGTGCGGGTATTGCCCTTTTTAGGGGTGGTCGCTGGCATTCTGTTTGCCCTTTATGGCGGCGTGGCAACACCCTCCGAAGCAGCCGGTGTGGGGGCCTTCCTTTGTCTGGCGCTGGCGGTTGTGATTTATCGCATGTGGAAACTGGGCCCGCTGAAACTGATTATGCGCGACTCGTTGCGAGAGAGCGTGATGATCATGCTGGTGATCGCCACTGCTGAAGTATTCGCGTATGCCCTCTCCTCCATGTTTATTACCCAAACAGTAGCCGCCGCGATTGCCAACCTGGAAGTCAATCGCTGGGTACTGATGGGTGTCATCAATCTCTTTCTGTTAGTTGCAGGTTTCTTTCTACCGCCTGTGGCTGTCATCGTCATGACCGCTCCGATCTTGCTGCCCATTATTCTGGCTGCGGATTTTGACCCCTACTGGTTCGCCGTTATCCTAACCATTAATCTTGAAATTGGCCTTATCACCCCACCTGTTGGACTCAACCTCTTCATTATTAAAGGTATCGCACCGGATATCTCATTAAGGGATATTTTAATGGGCAGCCTGCCTTATGCCCTTTGCATGGTGCTGGGCATTCTGTTGCTGTGCTTTTTCCCAGGTATCGCGCTGTGGCTACCCAACCTGATCATGGGCTAAAGGAGGCTTATTTATGAACATGACTTTTCTCCAGGAGTTGTTTAACAACATCACCCAGCGTGATGCCTTGTTAAGGCGCAAGCACCCGGAAACGCAAACACCTGACCATGGCCAGTTGGTAAAAGCCTGCCAGACGCTGCTGGCCAGTGATGGAGAAGCCTCCAGCATTGCGCTTGCCAGTCGGGCACTGGCAATCTACCAACGCCTTTCTGACGCCGAAAAGCGCAGTTTTTTTACTCGCTTATCTGAAGACTTTGCCGCTGACCCCAACCATATTGATGATACCTACCAAGCCTATCAAACCAGTCGTAATAACCACACTCTGCAAGCGCTGTTTGAAGCCTGTGAACCGCGGCGTCAGGAGTTGTTTCGGCGCTTAAACCTGGCCAGCGGCGGTACCTATGACCTGGTAAAAATGCGCGAAGATCTGCTCACGTTACTGCGGGACGAGCCAGGTTTAGCACCTATCGACGATGATTTTGCGCACCTGTTCAGTTCATGGTTTAACCGTGGCTTTTTGATGCTAAAGCGTATTGACTGGAATACACCCGCCTCCATTCTGGAAAAGATTATCCGCTATGAAGCGGTTCATGAAATCCAGGACTGGAACGATCTACGTCGTCGGCTGGATGCCAGGGATCGCCGCTGTTTTGCCTTCTTTCATCCCGCCATTGGCGATGAGCCACTGATTTTCGTGGAAGTAGCGCTGTATAAAGGATTGCCAAGCCGCATTCAACCCATTCTAAAGGGAGAGGAAGATGGATGGGTGGATACTGACAATGCAGATACCGCTGCCTTTTTTGGCATCAGTAACTGCCAAACCGGCCTGAGGGGAATCTCCTTCGGCAACTTCCTGATCAAACAGGTGGTTCAGGAACTCAGCCAGGAACTTCCCCAGCTCAAACATTTCGTTACCCTTTCCCCCGTACCTGGCTTCGCCCAATGGCTGGCTGAGCAGCAGCATGCTGAGCAATGGCCGGAAGTGGTCCGCGAAACGTTGGCTGAACTGAAGTTGCCTGACTGGCAGCAGGATAAACAGCGGGCCGAACGGCTAAAAGCGCTAGTTCGCCCCCTGGCGGCCTACTACCTGGTGGACCAAAAGAACCACTACGGGCTACCACAGAACCCGGTCGCCCGCTTCCATTTGGGCAATGGTGCTGAATTGCATCGTATTAATTGGCTGGGCGATATATCCGCCAAGGGGCTGACTCAGTCTGCTGGCCTGATGGTTAACTATCTTTATGTGCTTGATGACATTGAGCGCAACCACGAAAGCTATACAGCAAAGGCGGCGGTTGCCTGCTCTAACGAAGTGCGCGACCTCGCACGTCGCGCCCGGAAGCTGGCCAAGGGAGAGACCACCAAATGAGCCATAATCTATTCAAAACCTTTGCCAAGCGTATGCGCGAACGTGCCACCGCCAACTTTATTACCACCCGTGAAGAGCGGAATTACACCTACCAGGATGCGCTGGATACCAGCGCGCAACTAGCCGGTGCTCTCACCCAGCTTGGCGTTAAAAGCGGTGACAGGGTTGCCGTTCAGGTGGATAAAAGCCCGGAAGCTATACTTCTCTACCTCGCCTGCCTACGTATCGGCGGTGTCTACTTGCCACTGAATACTGGCTATACCAGCGATGAAATATGCTACTTCTTAAGTGATGCCGAACCCGCACTCTTTGTATGCCGACCAGCCGCTGCTGACGAAGCACGCACGATTGCCGCCCAGACAGGCTGCCCTGCGGTTGAAACCCTGGGTACCAATGCTGATGGCAGCCTGATGGAAAAGTCCCAGAGAGCGGAGCCCCGTAATGACATAGTGGCATTGGGGGAACGAGACCTGGCCGCCATTCTGTATACCTCGGGCACTACCGGGCGTTCAAAAGGGGCGATGCTGACCCACCGTAACTTAGCCTCCAATGCCGCAACGCTGGTGGAGGCATGGCACTTCAGTGCCGAGGACCGGCTAATCCACGCACTGCCAATTTTCCATACCCACGGCCTGTTCGTGGCGTGTAATGTCACCTTGATGGCGGGAGCCAGCATGCTCTTTCTGGCTAAATTCGATGCCGATATCATCTTCGCTGAGCTGCCCCGGGGGAGCGTTATGATGGGTGTCCCCACCTTTTATACCCGCCTGATACAGGACAAACGCTTGACGCCCGAGGTGACGGCCCAGATGCGCCTGTTCGTTTCCGGGTCCGCTCCACTTACTGCCGAAACTCACGAGGCGTTTAAGGCCAAAACCGGTCACGCCATCCTTGAGCGGTATGGCATGACTGAAACCAATATGAATATCTCCAACCCCTACGAAGGCGAACGCCGAGCGGGCACGGTGGGTACGCCACTTCCCGGTGTAGAAATACGCATCACCGACCGGCAAACCGGTAAAGCAGTCCCCCAGGGGGAGATCGGTATGCTGCAGATTCGCGGGCCGAATGTGTTTATTGGCTACTGGCGAATGCCTGAAAAAACCCGCGAAGAACTGCTAGAAGATGGCTTTTTCATAACGGGCGATCTCGCCACGGTGGACGAGCAAGGCTATGTACATATTGTGGGCCGGGATAAGGATCTTGTTATTTCAGGTGGCTACAATGTTTACCCGAAAGAAGTAGAACAAGTTATTGATGAATTGGAACAGGTGGCGGAATCCGCAGTGATTGGGCTGCCCCATCCTGATTTTGGCGAGGGGGTAACCGCCGTGGTGGTACCTCAGCGAGGTACCCATGTGGACGAAACCACCATTTTGGGATACCTGGAAGGCCGACTGGCGAAGTACAAGCAACCCAAACGTGTCTTTTTTGTTGATTCGCTACCGCGTAACACCATGGGCAAAGTGCAAAAAAACGAACTGCGTAAGCGCTTCTCGGGCACCTACCAAACTGCCTAACGGTTAACCCCATCACCAATGGCGCTCTCCTGGCGGAGCGCCTTCACTTCCTATCACTCAATCTTAAACGCAGTTTAACGCCATACCGCGCTCTGCTATGTCACAATGGCAGGTCACAATGGTGACTATTCACTTACATCCACACGGAAGATGAGCAATATGGTGCACTACCTGCAGGGGCTTCCCCACTTTTTTGCCTACTTGATTGGTGCGCTTGTGCTGCTTGCCACCTTTATGTATTGCTACAGCCGTATTACTCCACACCATGAGTGGGAGCTCATACGTGCAGGTAATGCTGCCGCAGCACTTGCTTACGGGGGCTCGATATTAGGCTTTACCATCCCGCTGTATAGCGCTATGGCCAATTCAGTCAGCTACCTCGATTTTGTTCTCTGGGGCGTGATCGCGTTTGGAGTACAGTTGGCGACATTTTTTGCCCTTAAGCTGTTCCTGCGTCAGCAAGGGGAAAGCCTGTCTCAGCATATTACCGAAGGTCATCAGGCTTACGGCACGCTGGTGGGCAGTATCTCCATCGCGGTTGGCCTGATCAACGCGGCCTCAATGACCTGGTAAAGGAGAGGAGAGCAGTAATGGATAAACATAACCACCCAGCGCATTTACCCCGGCGTAAACGTAGTACCCGCCTATCGTTGGCCATGATGGGAGCCAGTGCTTTTGGTTTAACCGCTTGCGGCCAGCCTGCAGAAGATGAACACATCACGGATGTTCGCTTTGATGAGCCCAGAAGTTTTCAAAGTGTTGACGAGTGTGTGGCTGCGAATGTGTATACCCGCAGTGCCTGCGAAGATGCCTATGCCGCATCGCTTGAGTCCGTTCCCCGCTTTAATACCCTGGAGGCCTGCGAAGCCGAACACGGCGAAGGTGCCTGTGTCGCGCCTAATGAAGAGCAGGCACAGGCAACTAGCAGTGGCGGCAGCTGGTTTATGCCCGCCATGATGGGCTATATGGTCGGCAGTATGCTGTCGAACACTAACCGGGGCCGTTCCTTCGAACGCGTCTATCAAGAGCCGGTTTATCGTAATCGCCAGAACCAGGGCAATTGGAATACTGCCGCTAACCAGGCCACTCAGCGTGTCAATCAACGCAACGATGCCATGCGTAACTCGGTAGTACAGAGCCGCCAGACAGCAACACGGCGAGGCCTGGGTACGCGATCAGCCTCCTGGGGTTCATAGCAGGGAGTTTCTATGCTGCGGGTCGATGTTGCTGAACGCCCTAACTGGCAAGCCCTGGCCCACGAGCTGGGGTTTCATTTTCACACCATTGAGGGCGCCCCTTACTGGAAAGAGGATGCCTATTACCAGTTCACCCTTGAGCAGGTGGAACGGGATATTGAGGCTCCCACCGAAGCACTCCATGAAATGTGTATGGAGTTGGTGGATAAGGTGTGTCACTCCAATGCCTTGATGCAGCGTTTGGCGATCCCCGAATTTATGTGGGATGCTATTCATCACTCGTGGAAAACGGGGCAACCGCATCTCTATGGGCGGATGGACTTTGCCTACTCCGGCGATGGTCCGGCTAAATTGCTGGAACTGAACTACGACACGCCGACATCACTTTATGAAGCGGGCTTTTTTCAGTGGGTATGGCTTGAACAGGCGATTGAACAGGGCATCCTCCCCCGCCATGCCGACCAGTATAATTCGATCCAGGAACGCCTGATAAATGCCATGGCGCATTTAGGCGACCGCCTGGAGCGGCGCACACTCTACTTCTCCTGCGTTAAGGGCAGTGACGAAGAGCGTGCAACGGTTAGTTACTTACAGGATGTGGCACTACAGGCAGGGCTGAACGCACCATTCATTTTCACCGAAGATATCGGTCTACAGCCGGGAAATACGCATTTTATGGACCTGGATGATCACCCCATCACCGCTATTTTCAAGCTCTACCCCTGGGAAGAGATGGCCGACGATGCCTTTGGCGAACAGGTGCCGTTACTTGACACCCACTGGTTCGAGCCGCCCTGGAAAGCCATCTTATCCAATAAAGGGGTTCTACCGCTGCTTTGGGAGCACTTTGAGGGCCACCCCAACCTGCTGCCCGCCTTTTTTGATACCGATAAAAGCAGTGCTTTATCTCCAGGCTGGGTACGCAAACCCTTTTTCTCACGGGAAGGCAGCAATATTACCCTGGTAACCCCAGCAGGTCAGCGCGAAGCCGTTGGCGGCCCCTACACGGATAGCCCATGTATACAACAAGCCTTTCACCCGCTTCCTCACTTTAAAGGCAAGCACGCGCTGATCGGTAGCTGGGTCGTGGGTGACCGCGCATGCGGCATGGGGATCAGGGAAGATACAGGACGCATTACCAAAGACACATCATGCTTTGTCCCCCACGCCATTATTTAGGTTGAGGATTCAAGCGGCGCTCGCGCCTTCAGACATAACCGCTGCGGGAGCTGTTGTAAAAGTCATCTCTTCATTCCCCTGCGTTAGTACATAAACTGGACAGTGTTCATAAAAACCGCTGAAATCGTTGTTAGCGTGCAGCACCAGCTCGTTTTTATAATACTAACCGTATCAAACCTTCCCCTCTTTATCAGGGCCATCGGTTCACTTGGAGCAACGGCGACAATGACGGCGCGTTGGAAATCACTGCCCTTGAGGCTACGTCTCTTTCTCTCATTTGGAACAGTTTTGGCATTGATCATGCTGTTGGCGCTCTCCCTGCAAACCCGGTCCCATAGCCAGGCACGCTTGGAGCACCTGTTAAACGATGAGTTGCCTGCCCAGGTAGAGAGCCTGACCGCACGCCTGAATCTTCGCTTAAGCCCTGCCCTGGCCCTTTCTGGGCATCTCGCTAACAGCTACTTCATTGAACAGTGGGTGCAGGAAGGCCTGCCAGAGGCACAACAACCGGATATTACGCTTTACCTTTCCCGGCTAATGGCACAGTTGGATACCGAACTGCTTTTTATTACCGCTCAATACCAAGGGCGGGGCTATTACTTTCAGTATCGGGACGGTGAACTGATACAACGCACACTCCAAGACCCCGGCAGCGAAGATGACTGGTACTACACCTTTACTGATAGCAATGCTACCTATAACTTAAACTTAGATAGCGACACCTTTTCTCCCGATGATACCTTTGTTTTTCTGAATTTTCGCAGCGATGCCGAAGCACCCAACAGTCGCCCCCTGGTCGTGGCCGGTGCGGGACTTGAGCTTTCTCACATAATCCAACCGATTGAGGATTTTCGCCTGGGCGCCACGGGCAGTGCAGCACTTCTTAACGAGCAGGGTGAGCTACTGGTACGCAGCAACAACGAAGTTGCCGCGATTCGCGAAGTTGCAGACGAGCTGTTACCAAACAACGGTAAGCCACACGTACAAGAGGTAAACCATAACAACCAGGCGTTTCTGGTGACGAGCCTCTGGGTTCCAGAGATCCAACGCTACCTCGTGGTTGAGGTTTCAAAAACGGATTACCTGGCTTCCATTCGTGAACGGTTCATGGCTTCGATTGGCTTAGGCCTGCTGATTTTGTTGGCTGGTCTGGCCATTCTGTACCCTTTAACCGGTAGTTTAATTCGTCCTTTAAAGCGCTTTCAGCGCCAGCTAAAAGAGATTACCCATAGTTTGGATCTATCCCGTCGGGTTGAAACCGATGATCGGGCAGAACTAGGTGATTTAGCTGATCAAACCAATAAATTACTGACCCGGCTCTCCCAAGCCATTATGGCGGTTTCCACTAATGCGCTTTCACTCACCAAGGTTGCCAATCGTCTGGCGCATACGGCAGGGCTATCCGGCGTACAAGGTGGGGACATTAGCCACGAGGCCAACCAGACCATGGCAGCCGCAGTGGAGGAGATGGCCTCCTCTGTGGCCGAGATCACCTCCACGATGGAAGAACTTTCCACCTCGTCCACGCAAATAGCTGACCACTCCCAGTCAGTGGTTGAAGTGGCCAACCAGACACTTGAACGTAGCCGCAAAGGCAGTACGGCTATGCAACTTCTGCAGTCAAAAATGCAGGACATCCGCAGCGATAGCGAACAAAGCCTTGCGGAAATTATGACACTCGGCACGAAATCGAAGCAGATCAGCAAAGTCATGGAGCTTATCAACACACTCGCCGCCCAGACGAAGTTAATCGCCTTTAACGCGGCGCTGGAAGCTTCAAGCGCAGGCGAGTCGGGTCGTCGCTTTTCAGTCGTCGCCAATGAGATTCGTCGCTTGGCGGATAGCGTTACCGACTCAACCCAGGAGATCGAAGGGCATACAGATGAGATTCAAAATGCCATTAACCGTTTAGTGGTGGCATCTGAAAAAGGGGCATCCTCCATTGAGCAGGGGGTTGAGGCCAGTATGAACACAGCACAGGATCTGGAAGCTTTATTGAAAGCAGCCAGCCAAACCAGTAGTGCTGCCCAGCAGATATCGCTTTCGACACAGCAACAAAAAACAGCCAGTAACCAGGTTGTTATTGCGCTGCGCGATATTGATACGGCCAGTAGTCGCAATGCGCAATCGGTGCGCAGTATCACGGAGATCAGCCAGGAAATGGTTAAGATGTCCGCAGAGCTAAACGCATTGGTACAGGAGTTCACTCTGGTGCAGCAACACGCTGATCAATAACGACCATCGTAAGGATGTTTGAATGAGTGCAATTCGGGTTTTAATGGCGGACGACAGCCAATTGGCTCGCGATGTGCTGCGCGACATTCTTACCCGGGATGGCGATATTGAGATTGTGGGTGAAGCAACCAATGGAAGCGAGGCCGTCGAGCTTGCCCGCCGTTTATCGCCCCAGCTAATTACTATGGATCTCAATATGCCGGTGATGGATGGACTAAGTGCCATCGAGGAGATCATGCACACCAAGGGTGTACCTATTTTGGTGGTTAGTGACCGTTCCGACGCTGAAACGGCTTATCAAGCACTTGAAGTGGGAGCGCTTGAGGTAATGCCCAAACCCACCCTGGTTGAGGAGGACGCCGAGCACTTATTGGCGCGGGTGCGTCTTCTGTCCGGGGTGGCCGTGATTACGCGGCTGCGCCGCCGTCTGGCGGCAACACGTCTTATCGTGCCCGTGATACCTGCCCCCGTGATACATCGCGCGTCAACAAAAGCTGCACGCCCCATTATCGCTATTGCCTGCTCAACCGGCGGGCCGCAAGCACTGGCACGTATTTTGAGCAAATTGCCAGCCAGCTTTGCAGTTCCTATTGTGATTTCTCAGCATATTAGTCATGGTTTTATTGACGGCATGGCGCACTGGCTGGCATCGCTATGTTCCTTACCGGTCAGCGTTGCCAAAAATGGGGAGCGTCTTAAGCCAGGCTGTATCTACCTGTCTCCCTCGGAAAGTAATCTTCGCGTGACCACTTACCACCGCTTCCAGCTCCAGCCAAGCCCAGCTAATGCGCTATATCATCCCAGTTGCGATGCGCTGCTAAGTAGCGTTGCAGATGTTTATGGTGCTGATGCCATAGGCGTTATTTTAACCGGTATGGGCCGTGATGGCGTTCAAGGCATGCGTGCGATTCATCTGGCAGGGGGCACCACATTCGCCCAGGACGAAGCAAGTTCGGTGATCTATGGCATGAACCAGGAAGCCGTCAATGCAGGCGTGGTCAGACATATTGTCCCTCTTGATGACCTGACAGAAAGACTACTGAGGGAGACGCGCGGCCGCGCCTTCTCCTCCTGGCCGGAATTACTATGAGCACGCTTAACCCTTTCAAAACGCTGGTGCGCCAGCGCTGCGGCCTGCATTTAGAGGGTTTGGCGGAAACACGCTTAGTCAAGGCACTGGAGTCTCTCTATGAGATGACAGGACTGACCACCCCCCAGGCACTCATCTCACGCTTATCACTCGACAACGACTTGTTTGACCATCTCATTAGCCAACTGACGGTTAATGAAACCTATTTTTATCGTGAGCCTGAAGCACTTACCTGGTTAACGAATATCTATTTGCCCCAGCGCCTTGCCGAAAAAGGCCGTCCACTACATATTTTTAGTGCTGGCTGCTCATCAGGTGAAGAGCCTTATAGTGTCGGCATGGCCCTGCTAGAACGCTACGGTGAACAAGCAACACAACTCTTTAGCATCACCGGAGGCGATGTAGACCAGCAAGTGCTTGGTAAAGCACAAATGGGGGTCTATAGCGGCATGTCCTTTCGGGCGCTACACCCATTGCTGAAGAGTCGTTACTTTAGTCCTGAAGGAGGCAGGTTCAAGCTAAAGGAGCCACTTAGGCAGTGGGTCAATTTTAATCTTTTTAATTTATTAGGGCCGATTGAACACACCATTGGCGGCCCCTTTGACGTCATCTTATTTCGTAATGTATCCATCTATTTTGACGAAGTCACCCGGCGTGCCATTCAGCAACGCTTAAGCCAGCTACTCGCTGAGGATGGTGTGTTGCTGTGCGGTGTAACAGAAACCCTGGGCAATGACCTGGGTGTACTGGAGTTGGCCGAAACACAAGGCGTGTTTTATTTCCATCGCCCTAAGGCTCGACAGCGGCCACCTGAAGAAGCCAACGCCCTGCCTGACATTCCCCCCGTTGCGCCAACCACCACCTTGACTACCAGCCGCCCTGGTACTCACACATCCAGTCAGCCGTTAATGACGGAGCTTCCTGGGGAGCACTTTAATGATGCGTTGCATAAAGCGCATACGCTACTCAACCAAAACGCCTTTGACGAAGCCGAGCTGCTTTTAGAACAGTTACTCACCCAGCAGCCATGGAGTGTCGATGCGTTACTGCTGTCAGGCTTAGTCGCGCGCTGGCAACAAGATGCCCAGCTCTCTTACGAATACTTTAAGCGCGCCATCTACGTTGCCCCCGAGTGCTGGCCAGCACACTTCTATCAAGCCGAGCTGTTTCGCCTGGGGGAGTTGCCTGATGCACCGGTTCAGCGCCAGCGCGGGTATAGCGCTGTTATCAGAGTGTTAGAGGCCTTGCCAAACGCTAAAGGCGCATTACAGGCGATTTCCTCTCCGATTCCGCCAGGAGACGCACTGTTTTTAGCTAAACGCCACCTCGAAACGCTACCAGCCACACAGGGAGCGGGCTAATGGCACTGGATATACGACGCTTTATTCAGCGGTTTATTGAAGAAGCTGCTGATCACCTGCCCCACCTGCGGGGGGGTGTTGAAGCCTTGGAGCAGGGCGATACCAACCCGGAACGAGTCAATGAACTGTTTCGTGCGGCCCATACGCTCAAAGGCTCTTCGCGTATGCTGAAACTGGTGCCCATTGCCACCGTCGCCCACAGCACGGAAGAACTGCTAAGTGCCTTGCGTGATGGTACTCAGACCGCAACACCCAACGTGATAAGCCTGCTTCACCAAGCGATCGATGCACTCGCCGGTCTTGTCAACCTACTTGCCCAAGGCACACCACCAGCCGAACTTCCTGACACCGATCTTGAGCTTTGCCAAGCGCTGGAATCTGCTGCGGCGGGAGTTCCTCCGCCCTCTTCAACAATGCCCTCCGCACCAGGGGATTCGTCATTTGAAACGGGCACCTCCATCAGCCCTGCCCCCGAGACCACAGCTAAACATCCACCTTCGGTTGAAAACAAGCCGCCCTTAAACGAACTTCGCTTAAGCGATACAGTGCGGGTCCGGCTGGACCGTCTCGACGATGTGATACGCCTGATGGGGGAAGTACTCTCGGGCCATCATCATCTGCACACGTTAGTGGAGCACGCCCACTTGTTGGGATCCTTGCTACCGGCGGAGCAGCAAGCCCCCATTACCGCCTTTAGCCGTGAATTGAAGGACAGTGTGCTTGCCCACGACGCGTTAATGAGTGACCTGCACGACCGGGCGCTGCAGATGCGTATGCTCCCCCTTAGCGTCGTGTTTGATCCGCTTGCACAAATGGTTCGAGACCTGGGCCTCTCGCTGGGCAAGCAGGTTAATTGCCGGGTTGTCGGTAGCGAAATCGAGCTTGACCGGCAGATGATCGACCACCTGTCAGATCCACTTATCCATCTGCTGCGTAACGCCCTGGACCACGGATTGGAAACCCCCGAAGAGCGTCAGGCATCAGGAAAACCGCCGCGAGGGCAACTGACCCTGGAAGCCTGGCAAGACGGTGGCTGGGTGGTCATTGAAATGCGCGATGATGGCGCAGGCATTGCAGTAGACACGGTACGTCAAAAGGCGGTCGCCAAAAGCCTGCTGAGTGAAGAGCAGCTACTCACGCTGAGTGACCAGGAAACCCTGGAGCTGATTTTCCTGCCGGGGTTCTCAACCAAAACAATGATTACCGACCTTTCTGGTCGCGGTGTGGGTATGGATGTTGTTAAACGCACTGTTGTCGATGAGTTAAGCGGTGATCTGCATATCTCCAGCGAAGAGGGTAAAGGCACCACCTTTACATTGCGCATGCCGCTTTCGCTGGCCATGATGCGCGTACTGTTGGTTCAGGTCGGCCAGATCACTCTGGGGGTCACGGCACCCTATGTGGCAGAGCTGGTTGAGCGCTCGCCCAGCAACTTTATCGATGCAGCCGGACAGACGACGCTTATCTTGCGTAATGAGTTTGTGCCAGTGCTATCGCTGGCGGATTTGTTGGAGCTACCTAAAACCGAGCACCCTGCTGACGACGTATTGCTGCTTGTTGTCCACCAGCGCCACCAAAAGCTGGCGCTGATAGTTGATGCCCTGGTAGACGAGCGGGACATGGTCATCAAACCGCTTCCCTCTCACCTGCGCCACCAGCCGTTGGTATCCGGCATGGTATCCCATGGCCGCAATTCGCTGGTCAGCTTATTGCACGTTCCAGCGCTGCTTGAACGCTCTCGCCGGAAAACCCAGCTGGATAGCGCCACCGCTCACTCCAATGCATCCCACACCCATCGCATCCTGGTAGTGGATGACTCCCTCAATACCCGAGAGATTGTAAAAGACGTGCTGGAAGCCTGGGGATATCAGGTAACACTGGCGGAAAATGGCCGGGATGGGCTTAATAAGGCACTAGCAGAACCTTTCGATGCGGTACTGACTGATGTTGAAATGCCCATTATGGACGGTTTTGCGCTCACAGCCAGTCTGCGCGAGAATGACCTTTATCGCCATAAGCCAATTATTATTATCACCTCGCGGGAAAAAGAGGTTGACCGCCGCCGCGGCATCGAAGTAGGCGCTGATGCCTACATCGTTAAAGGCAGCTTTGATCAAAATAATTTGGTAGATACGCTGAAGGCTTTACTAGGCTAAGCGAATGCCTGTAACAATGAGGTTCCCCATGCGAATATTGGTCGTAGACGACGACCCCCTGGCCGGAGAAATGACAGCGGCGCTGCTTGAATTTCAGGGTCACACGCCTGTCCTGGCAAATGATGCCATGGAGGCTATTAACCAGCTTGACAACCTTGAGGACATCGCGCTCATCATTAGCGATATGCATATGCCGCTTATCAATGGAGTGGAATTACTGGAAATGCTACGTGAACAAGGGATCATACTGCCTTTTATCCTGCTTACCGGCGATACTTCGCATTCAGCGCTGAAGCAGATGCCAGGCCTAAGTGCCTGCCTGCAAAAGGATGCAGAGTTGGAACACACCCTGGGGCAAGCTGTTAAACAAGCACTTAATGGCTAATACTATGCTCTCTCTTTCCATTGTATCGCTTGCCAACCTGCACAGGTCGCCTGATGTCACCCCCTGCTTCCACGTTGCACGATAAGCTTAACCAACTTCGACAACGGTTTATTGACCAGTTGCCGGCACGCTTACAGCAAGCCGCCACCCTGTGGCAACAGAGCCGTGCATCAGCCCCGGCGGAAGCACGTCTGGCACCAGAATTACACCGCTTTTTCCATAGTTTAAAAGGCACGGGACGTTCCTTGGGTTTTGAACGAATCGCCATGCTGGCCGACCAAGGAGAAGAAGCACTCACAGCAGCAACCGCTCCTCATGACCTTGAGCACACCATTCCCTGGCTACTTCAGCAACTCGGCGAAGAACAGCAACGCTTGCAGTCCCAACCAGGCCAGCGAAAAGCACTGGCCACGCTCAATAGCGTGGAGTTTTCATCCAACTCCACCCAGGTTCGCAATAAACGCCAACGACTCATTTACCTGTGCGACGATGAGCCTGACCAGGTTAGCCAGTTGCTGCATCACTTGCGCTGTTTCGGGCATGAAGTCATCCATTTTGAAGACACTGATGCATTTTTTAACGCCGTGCTTACCCGTCGTCCTGATGCCATCATTATGGATGTACAGTTTCCCCAGGGAAATACCGCAGGCACCGAGACCCTTACCAGTCTGAACAAGCTGACAGGCGAACGGTTATCTTCCATTGTGCTGTCTGCCCATGGTGATTTTTACTCCCGCCTGAGTGCAGTACGTGCTGGGTGTAACGGCTACTTTACCAAACCGGTTAAACCACTGGACCTGTTACTGGCTGTGGATGAACTCACCGCACCGCCTGATGATGAGCCGCTGCGTGTATTGATCGTGGATGACGAACCTGATATTGCCACCTACCATGCACTACTGCTTGAAGAGGCTGGCATGGTGGTACATCAGGTGAATCATCCGGCAGATGCACTGCGTGCACTTGACCGCTTTAGCCCCGACTTACTCCTGGTGGATGTCTACATGCCGGTGTGCTCTGGGGAGGAGCTGGCTAACATTATTCGCCAGCAGCCAGAATACGTGGGCCTGCCAATTATCTATTTATCCAGCGAGACTGACAGCCAAAAGCAGCTCTCGGCCATGACAGCAGGCGTCGAAGCATTTATTACCAAACCGGTGATTCCAGAAGAACTTGTATCTGCGGTCAGACTGCGGGCTGAACGCTTGCGCTTACTACGTTCATTGATGACCCGTGACAGTATGACCGGGCTGTTCAACCATAGCACCACGACCGATTTAATCGGCAAAACCCTGTCCCAGGCACACCGTGATAACAGCCAGCACGCCATGGCGATGATTGATATTGATCACTTCAAAGAAGTCAATGACACCCATGGCCATCTGGCCGGGGACCAGGTGATTATCACCTTGGCAAGACTACTTAAAACCCGCCTGAGAGCATCCGATATTATCGGTCGCTACGGCGGGGAAGAGTTCGTTGTACTATTGAAGGGGATAAACGCTGAGCGAGCGGCAGAACTCATTGATGAGCTGCGTAACGACTTTGAGCTGGTTGATTTTCATGCTGGAGGCGAGTGCTTTAACTGCACCTTTAGCGCGGGGATCAGCAGCTTTCCCGACTCCCCCTCCACTGAGGCACTGCGCTTAAATGCTGACCAAGCGCTTTACCTTGCCAAACACCAGGGTCGCAATAAGGTCGCTATCAGCACGGAGCCGGAGTATGACCGACACCAAACATCACACCAATGAGCCCCAACGTGTGGTACTTGAGGAGGCGCTGGAGCATAACGCTGTCGACCACACTATCGTTGACGTGGATGAGCCCTGCCAACAGCTGGTGTTGTTTCGTTTGGCAGGGCAGCGATTCGCTCTGCCTGGCAAGGCGGTTAAGGAAATTTTAAGTGGCGACCAGCCGGTTTATTTTGTACCGGGGCTGCCTCCATCGACTGAAGGCGTTATCCACCTGCGTGGCAAGGTTGAATCCCTGATCACCTTGCAACCGCTGCTGGGACTACCCACCAGCGACCAGCGTGGCATGATTTTACTGGTGTCTGCGGGAGGTATTCGCAGCGGAGTACGCATTGAACATTTGGATGATGTTTGCGATGTTCCCCTTAGCTCACTCAAGCCCGCCCCGGAAACTCTGCCCAGTGAGCTACGCCCTTATGTCAGCGCACTCTGGCAACCGGACGAGAGCACCGCTACCGCGCTGCTTGATGCAGACGCCCTATTTAGCGCCTATCAGCAGGGTCTGGGCTAAGTCATGCCCATCAATGCTCTGGTTGATAACACCTCGTTAGCCCCTCATGTGGCGCTGGTACTTTTCAATGCAGGCACGGTTCGCGCGGCCATTGAAGCGCACCATATTCTAAGCATGTCCGATTCGCCAACCACATCGCGCGCAGCCAGCGCAGATGCGCTTTTGCTGGGTATGCGCGGAGTGCCTGCGCCCACTCACTGGCTAACCTTGCAGGACAGCAATGGTTTCTGGCAATTAGGTGTCACCGGCAATGTCGTCCTGTCACGCCTTTCCACTACCGTGCTATTTCCGCTACCGCCACTGCTGGCGGCCCGCCACGCAAGCCCCGCCCTGTGTGGCTTGGCACGGCATAACAAAACGTTTCTTTTGCTGTTTGACGGTTCCATGCTGACTCCCGAGCTAGCCACACAGCCATAAACAGCGGATGGTATCGCCTTTCTCGATCTGTTGATGTGCATCAATCACAGCCAAGGCATCGGCGTTGATACACGACGAAAGCACGGCTGAATTCTGGTCGTCAAACGCATTGGCCTCCACACCCTCCGTAGTGAACCTCAGCTTTACACGCATATAGTGCTGGCGAGGCCCTGTGGTAGTGGCAAATGTTGCCGTCGCCGTCATGATCGGTAGAGCACGCAGCTCAGGGCAGTCGAGTAATTGCCCCATCAATGGGCGTAAAAACAGCCACGCACCCACAAACCCTGAGACAGGGTTGCCCGGAAGCCCCACAAACCGCACCTCACCGCCCTGGGCACACGGCAACCGGCCCAGCGCCAACGGCTTGCCGGGCCGGATAGCGAGCCGCCACATATCCAGTTGACCAAGGGATTCCAGAGCCGTCTTTACATGGTCCTCTTCCCCCACGCTGACACCGCCCGTACTTACCACAACATCGGCATCTGCTGCCGCTTTGGCCAGCAGTGCCACCGTTTGATCATAGTTGTCAGGCACACTGATCAGCCGTACCACGTCGGCCCCAAAGTTTTCCAGTAACCGCTTTAGCATTGGCCGGTTAGAGTTATACAGCTGCCCCGGCTTAAGCGGCATCCCAGGGTCTATAATCTCATCCCCGGTGGTCAGCAGCGCGACCCGTGGTCGGCGGCGAACACTTACCTGGGTAATGCCCTGCCCGGCCAGATGGCCAAGAGCCGCCGCTTCCAGGCGCTCTCCAGCGTTGAGCAGCGTATCCCCCTGACCAACATCGCGCCCTTTTCTCCGCACATTGTCGCCCGGCGGAATATCTTCCGGCATAAGTACGTCAGACCCTACCAGGGTCACTCTTTCCTGCATCACCACGCAATCCGCTCCCGGAGGTAGTTCACCGCCGGTAAAAATGCGAGCACAACTGCCTTCAGCCAAAGGCACTGCTGGGCTGCCTGCGGCAATACGCTGGCTAATCGGTAATTGCTTGCCCGCATCAGCGGCGCGCAACGCATAACCATCCATCGCACTGTTATCGAAAGGGGGTACATCAAGGGTGGCCATCACACGCTCAGCCAGAACTCGACCAGCGGCATCCTGGAGCGGAAGCTGCTCGGTACTTAGCGGCATCACGTCGGCCAGCAGCGCCTCCAGCGCTGTTTCGATGGGCTGGAGCTCAGCCATGGGCAACCTCGCCATGCTGCTTCTGAGCTGAGGAGGTTAAGTAAGTGATCACGAACTGGATATTATCAAGTAGTGGCATAGTCATTCCTAAAAACACGACAACCGAAGTAGTGAAACCCATGAGTTAGATTACCGGGATAAATAGAATGCCACGATCAACGGTCAGAAACAGCCTGTAGAGGCCAAGCCTGCCAGCGGGGTTCGCCGGTGGGTGCGAGTGAACGCGCAAAGATTGCGTAGAGAATCCACAGTAATGAACTGTTGCGTGAGCGCCGTGCTGTCAGTCCTGAAATGGCACTTCGGCTTGCCCGTTTGTTTGGTAACACTCCAGAGTTTTGGCTGAATGCGCAGCAATCTGTTGATCTTTGGACAGCAGTTCAATCGGTCAAGGAAGAGGTTGATCGGATTAAACCGTTACATGCTGCATAACAAGGCGTTATGCATGGTGGTCGTCTTGACGTACATGCCTAAAGACGCACACTCGGTGGAAAGTTGATGCACTTGTTTGAGACCGCCGTCTCAAACAAGTGATACTGAGCCACACTAAAACAGTGTCAGCAAGCGCCTTTCAGCCATGTTGCCCCCGCCCCGGAATCACCAGATTGGCAAAGTTGCAGGGCTTATGGCGGCTATCCAGCTGTTCCGCCAGAATGCCGTCCCAACCGGTACGGCAGGCGCCCGTAGAGCCTGGCAAACAAAAGATCACCGTGGCATTGGCCAACCCACCCAAACAGCGGCTTTGAATGGTAGAGCTGCCTATTTCTTCTCCGCTGAGTTGCCGGAAACGCTCGCCGAAACCTTCTATGTGCTTATCCAGCAGCACGGAAATGGCTTCTGGCGTTGAGTCGCGCCCGGTAAAACCGGTACCGCCTGTTGTCATCACCACCTGGACTGACGGGTCAGCAATCCACTGGGCGACTATCGCCCGAATTTGGTACACGTCATCTGGAACAATGCGCTTTTCCACCAGAGTGTGCCCGGCACTTGTCAGTCTCTGTACCAGCGTCTGCCCCGAACGGTCTGTCTCTTCCGTGCGTGTATCAGAAACTGTGAGAACCGCTACGTTGAGTGGTTCCATTGGTGTCATGAGCTCACTCCTTGCTGTTTTTTTGTGCTTGCCGGGCTGCTAACGCCGCGAGTTGCTCTGGCGTTGCTTTGCCCTGGTAGTGTTCTTTCCACTCACTGTAAGGCATGCCATAGACGTATTCACGCGCTGCTTCATACTCCAGCGACGCCCCCTGCTCATCGGCAGCGGTTACCAACCATTTCGAGAGACAGTTACGACAGAAGTCGGCCAGAATCATCAGGTCAATATTCTGAACATCTTTGTTGTCGTCCAGGTGTGCCAATAGGCGACGAAAAGCGGCAGCCTCAAGCTCCGTGCGCGTTGTTTGATCCAACTCGTCAAATGATGCCATAACAACTCCTCAAAACCATGTTATCAATCGTGTTGGTTACAACCATGAATCACTATAAGCAGCATAACAACAAACACCGCCCGAAGGCGGTGTCCAGAAACCTTGTTTAGATCAATTAGCTGGTTCGGGTAGCTGAAGGCTCAGAATGACCATCACCGGCTTTACGTGCGGCAACCTCCTCTTCCGTAATGGCCTGGTCTTTGACCTCTTCATACCACAGACTATGGTGCTCTTTTGCCCAGGTTTCATCCACATAGCCAGTGGTCATACCTTCAATTGAGCCTTCCATCCCCAAGGTGCCAATATAGATATGCCCCAGCGATACCGCCGTCAGCCCTAAACCACAAACGGCATGAATAATGTTGGCCCACTGCATGGTATCGCGACTTTGCCCCCAGTTCGGAAAATCGAGTACAAAGCCACTTATAACCAGTGCAAGCCCCACGGTTGCCAGCAACCAGAACCACACTTTTTCACCCGCATTTGAAAACCCTGCATCCGGGTGCTGCCCTTTCTTCAACAGTCCACCCGCTTGCTTTAGCCACTCAAGATCATGTTTCCTGGGAATATTCTTTTTCACCACGCTAACCAGCATGATAATCAGTAATATGGCAAACAGTGGGCCAAGATAGTTATGGGATACCTTGGAAGCAGAAATCATTGCGCCCCATATGGCATCACCAAACAGGGGGCGGAAAATAAATTTTCCGTACAGCAGGTTCATACCTGTCAGGGCGAGCACGATAAACAGCGTTGCCATACTCCAGTGCAGCGAGCGCATCAGCAACGGCCATCGCAATATTTTCTTCCCTGTCCGCGGTGCCTCCAGCTCTTTACGACCAACGATCAAGTAGAACAGTGCAATCAAGCTCGCCATACCGAAGACCGCAATCAAGCCAAACGGAGATACCCAGCGATTGCGCAGAATACGCCATGTTTCCCCACTGGCATTAATCAGGCTGTAGTTACTATCGTGGCGAGAGTCACGATAATTAGATGACGTATCACCGCTGCGAACCTGACGCCATTGATCTGCGCTGATGCCAGGGGCCGCGGTGATCATTTCCCGCTCGGGGTCAGCCTGGGCAACGGCTACCTGCGATACCCCAAGGCTGAACACCACCAGTACCAATAGCATGGCCATGCGCCATAAATAGCGTACCCATCCTGTGTTAATGGAGGGTGCCCGCGTGGACGCCTGTGCTGTCATTACTGTCATGACATGCCTCCTTACCCTTTGCGGGCAGCATCATAGGCAAGGTTGTCTGTGCTGGCCTGAGGATTATTCGACCACGCCCCATCTTTATGACCACGGTGCACAACGCGCTGCCGGAAGATATCCGCAACATCCTGAGCATTGCCCGCCAGCAGCGCTTTGGTTGAACACATCTCAGCACACAGCGGTAATTTCCCTTCGGCAATGCGGTTGGAGCCGTACTTTGCGTACTCCTCCTCTTTGCTGTCCGCTGGACCGCCTGCACAGAACGTGCATTTATCCATTTTGCCGCGCTCACCAAAGGCATTCTGTTTCGGGAATTGTGGGGCGCCGAACGGGCAGGCATAGAGGCAGTAGCCACAACCGATGCACAGGTCTTTATCGTGCAGCACAATGCCATCGTCTGTTTTGTAGAAGCAGTCGGTTGGGCAAACCGCCATGCAAGGTGCATCATCGCAGTGCATACAGGCGACGGAGATCGACATTTCGTCCGCCTCACCATCATTGAGTGTCACCACACGACGGCGCTGAATGCCCCACTCCACATCATTGGCGTTTTTACAGGCGGTGACACAGCCGTTGCACTCGATACAGCGCTCGGCATCACACATAAACTTCATTTGAGCCATGTTATTCTCCTTTGCCAACACAGTCCTCGCCCGTGTTGGCATACTGTCAGGTCGGTCAGAACTTAGGCGCGCTCAATGCGGCAAATAGTGCACTTGGTTTCCTGCATTAAGGTGACCGGGTCATAACCATAGGTAGTGGCTGTATTCGCTGCTTCACCAATGATGTAGGGGTCAGTACCGTCAGGATAACGCTCACGAAGACTCTCGCCCTGGAACATGCCGCCAAAGTGGAACGGCATGAAGGCGACTTTGCGGTCAACGCGAGGGGTCACCAGCGCCTTGACCTTCACACGCCCGCCTTCAGCCCCTTCTACCCACACCTGATCGCCATCCCGAATACCAATATCGTTGGCATCCGCAGGGTTCACTTCGATGAACATCTCTTGCTGAAGCTCAGCAAGCCACGACATGGAACGGGTTTCCTCACCACCGCCTTCGTACTCAACCAGACGCCCCGAGGTGAGAATAATCGGATAGTCGGCGCTATTGTCACGATCCTGGATGGTTTTATACAAGGTAGGTAGGCGCATGATGGAGTCGAAGTCATCCCAGGTCGGGAACCGCTCCACCAGATCACGGCGCGTTGTATAGAGCGGCTCACGGTGCTTTGGCACTTCATCCGGGAAGGTCCACACGACGGCGCGCGCTTTGGCGTTACCACAGGGGGCACACCCATGCTCAATCGCTACACGCTGGATACCGCCAGAAAAATCGGTTTTCCAATTCTGGCCCTCAGCCGCTATTTTTTCGGCATCCGTAAGGTCATCCCACCACCCCAGATCCTTCAACAACTGGTCGGTAAACTCAGGGTAACCATCGTCGATGTCCCCCTCGACTGGCGCCGAGCCCTCGGCCAGTAGGTTCACCCCGTTGCGCTCAATACCAAAGCGCGCCCGGAACCCCATACCGCCTTCCATTACCGGGATGCTGGTGTCGTACAGATTGGGTGAGCCTGGGTGACCGAACTCTGGCGTTCCCCAGCATGGCCAGGGCAAGCCGTAGTAATCACCATCGGCGGGGCCGCCCTGGGCACGCAGGGTTTCAAAGCTGAAGGTGTGCCAGTTTTGCTGGTGCTCTTTGAGCCGCTCAGGACTTTGCCCTGTGTAACCGACCGTCCACATACCGCGGTTAATTTCACGCAGCACATCTTCGATAACCGGGCGGTTGCCACTCATTGCGAAATTTTTAACGAACTCGTTGCCGAAGCCCAGTTTACGGGCAAACAGGTACATGATTTCGTGATCAGGCTTAGACTCGAAGAGCGGCTCAATCACCTGATCCCGCCACTGGACGGAACGGTTTGTTGAAGTGACGCTACCCGTCGTTTCAAACTGGGTAGCCGCGGGCAGTAGATAGACACCATCCGTGCGATCATGCATAACAGCAGCAACCGTGGGATAAGGGTCAACAATCACCATCATCTCCAGTTTCTGCATCGCCTTTTGCATTTCAACACCGCGGGTTTGGGAGTTAACAGCATGCCCCCAATAGAACATCGCTTTCAGCGCGGTACGCTGGGAGATATGTTCATCCTCCTCAAGCACGCCATCCACCCAACGGGATACGGTAATGCCATTGGTGTACATGGGTTTGCCATCGGCGTACTCGGTATCGTCAAAGCGCTCTTTTAACCATTCGTAATCGACATCCCACACTTTTGCCCAGTGCTGCCAGGCACCTTCAGCCAAGCCGTAATAGCCCGGTAGAGAATCGCTGCCCAGCCCCAGATCAGTGGCCCCCTGGACGTTATCGTGTCCACGGAAAATGTTGGCACCACCTCCAGACTTACCAATATTGCCCAGTGCCAGCTCTAAAATGCAGTACGCCCGGGTATTGTTGTTGCCGGTGGTATGCTGAGTCCCCCCCATGCACCACACCACACACCCAGGCCGATTGTCGGCCAGCCGCTTGGCGACGTCATACATTTCTGCTTCGGGAACACCGGTGACATCCTCCACCACTCGCGGGGTGAAATTCGCGACCTCGGCACGCACCTCATCCATGCCGTAAACACGCTGACTGATATATTCACTATCTTCCCAGCCATTCTCAAAGATGTGCCACAACAGCCCCCAGATATAAGCGATATCCGAACCAGGGCGAATCCGCACATACTTATTCGCTTTTGCAGCGGTGCGGGTAAACCGGGGGTCCACCACGATGACATCACAGCTATTGCGCTCTTTGGCAATTAAGATGTGCTGCATCGCTACCGGGTGGGCTTCGCTGGGATTCGAGCCAATGAACAGTATCGACTTACAGTTGTGCATATCATTGAGCGAATTGGTCATCGCCCCATAACCCCAGGTATTCGCGACACCCGCCACCGTTGTGGAGTGGCAGATTCGCGCCTGATGATCGGTGTTATTGGTGCCCCACATGGAGGCCAGCTTGCGCATTAAATACGCCTGCTCGTTACTGAATTTGGCTGAACCCAGCCAATAAACACTATCCGGGCCGTGGTTATCACGCAGTTCCAGCAACTTATCGCCAATTTCATTTACCGCATCGTCCCAGCTCATACGCTGCCATTCACCTGAGACAAGTTTCATGGGGTATTTCAGGCGCCGGGTGGAGTGCCCATGCTGACGCAGCGAAGCGCCTTTAGCGCAGTGCGCGCCACGGTTAATCGGGTGATCGAAGGCCGGTTCCTGACGCGTCCAAATACCCTCCTGTACTTCGGCATATACCCCACAGCCTACCGAACAGTGAGAGCAAATCGTGCGTTTGGTTTCTACCGGCGAATCAAGTACAGGGGTTTTATTGGCCGACTCTGCCCGCTGCATCATCGGTGCCCCCATAAAACCTAACGCCGCGACACCTCCCGTGGCTGCGCCGGTGCGCTTGAAGAACTGACGGCGGGAAATCCCCAGACCAGTTGTTTGAGGGGCATGGGTTTTGCGAGTTAAACGCATGGCAATTCTCCTGGCATCATTGCGCCGTCAGTCACGCAAAGAGGCGTAATAAGCACGAACGTGGTCGGTCTCACGGTAGTTGACTGTTTGTTTCTCATGCTCAACAGGCGGTTTATCATCGGCCTGAACCAGCGTAACGTGACCTACAGCAGCGGCCGCTCCAGCGGCAGCTGTTCCCAAGCCAACGGTTTTGAGAAATCGACGGCGATCCGGTTTATGTGACGTGTGCATGGAGTTCTCCTGTTTCATAGCTTTTATTGCTCCATAAGACGAACCGGCTGATGACTCAAACCAGTCTGTTCGCTTTCCATAAACGCGCCGCCCAACTGCCCTAGCGCCATATAGAAAGCACTGTCTACTTGTGCGAGATCGGAAAAGCATTGACTGGCCCATGGAGTCAGATGCCGTTGAAAAAAATACATTTGCTCCAGGCTTTGCGAAGCCACCAGCATCGCCATGACTTCACAGACAGCAGCCAGGTGGTCTTCCGGCTCATGGGTGGATGCACAACGCTCAAACCCCAATAAACGCAGGTCTCGCCGCAATGACACCAGGGCGGCTTCCATCAACTCACCATTCAGGTACCAGGAGGCATAGGGCACAACCTCACCCTGTATAACCCCTACCAAGTGGCGAAAGTGGTCACGCTGCAGAGCCTCAGGAGAGCTGTTACGGGCAGCAGTGGCGAGTGCTGCCCAGCACTCGGCCAAACGGCTTCCATCCTGCTCAACCTCAAGAGTCGCCAACCATTGCAGCAACTCGGCATCAGGGGCTTGACGCAGCAGGCTGGCCAATACTTGATAAATGTCAGCCCTGAGTGCTTCGATTTCACTAAGCGCGGGGATTGAGTCGCTCATGGGCTATACCTTCAGTTGTGCGTCGGGGTCACGTGCCATGGTTTGCCATACATCTTTCACCCGGCAGTCTTCACACATCTCCAGACGCGCCAATGCCTCGCCAGCAAAGTAGGGGTGATCCGCTAACTTAGCTTTAATCGTTGCCACGGTGCTGGCGGTCGCAAACGGTTTGCCACAATGGATGCACTCAAACGGCGCTTCTTCATAGCAGGTTTGTCGCCTTTCACGTTCGTTTGAGGCCAAAAATCCTGGTAGCAAACGAATGGCATCTTCAGGGCAGGCTTGCTCACACAGACCGCACTGTATGCAGTCCGCTTCACGGAAACTGAGAGAAGGTGCTTCTCCACCTGCTTTAAGGGCAGGCGTTGGGCAATTGCTGACACAGGCATAGCAGAGCGTGCATGCGTCGCTATCCACCTCAACAGCCCCGTACGCAGCCCCATGAGGCATAGGGTGCCGATGACCACTGGGCGCCCCAAGAGATGCTAAACATGCTATTACGCGATTTAATCGCCTGCGCTTGTCGGGTTCGGTAAAGGTTAAGGTGGACTCGGTGAGGGGCATTAGCACGGGCAACATATCCCTGGTAGAGCGGTCACCGGGTTCCACAAACCGGATACGTGCAGTGTCATGGCCCAGTGCTTCAAGCAGCCCGTGGGCCTGGGCTAGCTGATCCTGTAAAAACAGCCTTAGCTTGGCGGGCATGTTGTTGTGCAGTTGGATACGCACCTCAGCGGCACCGTTGGCCAGGGCGGTTAACCACTGGTCATGTCCAGCAGCCCCCAGTTCTTCAAGGGGGGCATCAAGCAGGTGCCCAGACGTTATTTCTCCCGCATGGCGCTCAGCATCAAGCGTGTCATGGGTGATAAAGCGCATCACCGGTGCTTGCCCACCGGCATCACGGTAAGCCTTAAGCCAAGTGGCTAATGTATCCTGCTGACGGCGGGTTTCCGGTAGCCGAAACTCTATCGCCCCCGTTGGGCAGGCACTGGTACAGCTGCCTACGCCCTGGCAGAGAAACGGATTAATCTCGATGTGCGACTCAATGCGGCCCTTAACGCTGGCAATCGCATCGGCAGGACAAACATCCAGGCAGCGTGTGCAGCCCACATTGCCGCTGGAGGAGTGGGCACAAAGATCACTGTTCACCTGAAAATAACGTGGCTTATCAAACTCGCCAATTAACTCAATAACACTATCTAAAATATCGCTGGTATTATGTGCCGTGGCCCAGTCAAGCAACACATAGCCCGGCGGGGGAAGCTCCCAAGGAGGCGTCATCCCCACTCGCCCTGGCCCGGTCATATCCAGCACAACATCAAATACGCTGCGTTCAAGCAGCGCTTGTGCGATGTTCAGCACCTCACCTTCGACTGAACGAAGCTCAGCCTGAAAGGCACCCAAATAGCCTGAAATGTGCAACTGCTGACACTGCTCGGATGACAGCCGGTGCTCTAGCAGAGGTTCGCTGCCACCATGTATCACCTCCTGCGGCGCGGTAGAGTCCGTTATAAGAAGTGTTAACGAAGCCAGCCCACGACCCTGTAGTACGCGGGCTGCAGCATAAGTCGCCTGGGCACTCCCAATCAGCAACGCATGGCCACGGCTATGGTAGGTGACATTAGCCGGCGTCAAATTGGCCGGCCAGGAGATGCGCTGCCGCACCACTTCACGGGCGGCAGCATTACGCTGGTCGTCTAACGACGCCAGCTCAATATATTGATTCATGTACTCTCACGGTCAGAACGTCGTTTTTATTAGAATATTTTTTAGTAATGTAGCGGCCTATTTTAGCGCTTTCCGTACATTGAGCGTATGGTGCTAACGCTGTTTTTGCCACTCTTTGGTTCGAGAGAAGTCAACACTTGCCGCTTAATAGCGATTAACCTCCTGTTTCAGAAAACATTAGCTGCTTTTAATACGTTCGTCTATTTTGCAACTCGTCGCAACGTTCTGGCTATCCAGCCCTTCTTCTTGTAAGGGACTTGCTTCCTGTACATGGGAATTACTGCACTCAGACTGGTCGGTACCACCACCGGAACAATGACCTGATTCTTCTGATGCGGTGGGGCGCTCCAGCCCCTCTTCCACCTTATTTGCCCATTGGCGCAGCTTACCAGCCAGCTCGTTTGCCATTGGTTTTAACTGTTGGCGATAGTCTGCATCGTAGTCATCCAACCCATCCCGCACATTATAGTTGCCCGTGGCCCATAGCCGTTTGAGCGCACGGCGACGCAGGGAGGCACTGACACCTGCGGCCATAAACACACTAAAGTCACTGCCTGGAAGCAGCGTGTCCGGGTCAGGCAATGTATGATCTAAACTACCTGGCGCTGGTGGCTGTTCCTGATCTTCTTGAGCCACCTGTTGGCTGGCATGCTCAGCGTCTTCATCGGCTTCTTTAGCATGAGCACCACGCGCCACCACCTCTTGTGTAGAGGTATCAGATGCACCACGCTCCGCATCGTCTTCACTTTCCACCCCACGTTTTTTACGCGACCACTGCTGTAACCGGTTCACTGTGGATGCTCCCTGGTGGGTAGGTCTTTGGCTCGCCCAGCCCCTTTGCGCTTTTTCTTGCGCACTTCCTGTGGTGCCTCACCATGGCGCGCCAGATAACGCTCAAGCCATACCTGAATCGCCATCGGCATCGGCGCTTCCAATACTTGCTGCTCACCATCCAGCCAACCGGCTGCCACATCCTGACTGGCAGTGATCGCATCGGGTTTTGGCGTCTGCCCTGAGAACCCTGCCCGCACAAACAGCCTGGGTGAGGATGAGGTCAAATTAAAACGGTAGGCGGCACGTTCTGTCATGGACAGTTGCAGACCCAACACATGATCACCGTTATCCCCTGGTGCCAAATCAGCAATACGCCACTGCGTAAGCGTAAACCCTTTCACCTGCTTCGGCTCGGCAACCAGGGTAATGCTCAATAAGCGTAAATTATCCGTCATAGCGTTTAGACCTTACATGGGTAGACAAGCAAGCCCCTGGGGCGCCATCATCGTTAGCTTAAAGCGCTGAACCCAGCTATTTGTTGTCAGGCGTTTCACCAGGTACCAGCGAGGACAGCGGATGCCCACTCTTCAGTTAAGCCGAGCCCGCTTACCGGCTACCACCACTATAGTCATGATGGATGCCTATGGCGCAACTTGTCAGCAGGCCATTGCAGCCGAACGCGCCCTCACGATTTATCTTAACAAACGTGAAATTGTCACCCTCATGACCCTGGGTGATGACCCGGAAGCACTGGTAGTAGGTTATTTGCGTAACCAGGGGCTGCTCCACTCAGTCGGGGACTTGACCGCCGTTCATGTCGACTGGGAGGTAGAAGCGGCTGCCGTGGTGACACGCCACTTACCCGCTGATTTAGAAACCCGTTTGGCTACCCGCACGGTTACCACCGGCTGCGGTCAAGGCACTGTCTTTGGCAACCTGCTGGAACAGACCTCATTAAAGGCGCTCCCCGCCACCCTATTGACACAATCCGTACTTTATCAATTGCTAACAAACCTTAATACCTATAATGAAACCTACCGCAATGCGGGCGCAGTGCATGGTTGTGCACTTTGTCACCAAATGGAAGTGCTGGACTTTGTTGAGGACGTAGGCAGACATAACGCGGTCGATACCCTGGCCGGGCGCCAGTGGCTAAAACAGGCTGACAGCGCCCACGCCAATATCTTTTACACCACAGGCCGCCTGACCTCCGAGATGGTACTGAAAGTGGCACAGATGGGCATTAGTGTGCTGGTCTCACGCTCTGGTGTTACTCAAAAAGGTGTGGAGCTTGCAGAGCGGTTTGGTGTCATGCTGATTGCCAGGGCCAAAGGAAAAAACTTCCAGGCCATTAACGCCGCTGGACGCTTAACGCTGGATGCCATTCCCTCTAAACCGCCGAGTGTACGCACGTCCAGGGAGGCTGGCGTATGATCGCTCCCCAGGAACTCACCGGAATGATTCTTGCGGGCGGAGAAGGCCGCCGCATGGGTGGGCGTGATAAGGGCCTTGAGCCTTTTGCCGGGTTGCCACTGGTGGCGCATGTAGCCAAGCGCTTTGATGGTCAGGTTGCCGAGCTATTGATTAATGCCAACCGCAACCAGGAAGCCTACGAGTTGTTTGCAGCCCGGATCATCGAGGATGCTGAGGGTGGTTTTAAAGGGCCGCTTATGGGGATATATAGCGGGCTTCGCGCCGCAAACACACCCTGGTTGCTGGTGGCTCCCTGTGATACTCCCGCACTGCCAAATGATCTGGTAGCACGCATGACTGCGGGCATGGGAGATCACGATATCGGGGTCGCCTTTGATGGTGAGCGCCTGCACCCGGTGGTAGCGCTTTTGCGCACCTCTTTAGCAGCTGACCTTGCCGCCACACTGGCCATGGGGGAACGCAAAATCGACCGCTGGTACGCCCGCCATGCGTGGTGCAAGGTAGATATGTCCGACTGCCCGGAGGCCTTTGCCAATCTCAATACCGAAGAAGAGAAGCTTCGCCTGGAGTATGCGCTTGCCAAAGCAGCCAAGGAGGCACGATGACTCTGTCATGTTTCGAGCTTGGCGAACAAATGCTCAGTGTTAATGAAGCCAGTGCTGCCTTGGCTACATTGATTGAACGCACTACCGGCATGGAGAGCGTTCCGCTAACCCAGGCCCATGGCCGACGGTTGGCGACTGATATAGCCGCCCCCATTAACGTACCGCAAAATACCAATGCCGCGATGGATGGCGTCGCCCTGGCATGGGAGGCAGGAGAAACCAACCAACAGCACTGGCCTATTGCTGGCGATGCCTTTGCAGGTAAGGCGTTTGAGGGCCAGGTGCCCCCAGGACAATGCGTGCGTATTACCACCGGCGCGCCGCTGCCCGCTGGCACTGATACCGTCATTATGCGCGAGCAACTGTCTGAACAAGCCGACACAGCGACCGTGGCTATTCCCGAGCGTGTGCAGCGCGGGCAGCACGTTCGTCAGGCAGGCGAAGACATCGTGGCAGGCTCGATAGCCCTGGCAAAGGGGACGCGCCTGGATGCCACCTGCCTGGGGCTTATTGCATCACTGGGCTATGCTGAGGTGCCGGTATGCAAGCGCCCGAGGGTAGCGATATTTTCAACCGGCAACGAAGTGACCCCTCCTGGCGAACCTCTGCCAACCGCAGGTATCTATGATACCAACCGGTTTACCCTGCTTGGCCTGCTTAGCGAACAGGGAGCCGGCGTCCTTGATTTAGGCATACTGCCCGATCACCAGTCTGCCATCGAGGCGGCCCTTACCGAGGCATCCAGCAGTAGTGACCTGGTGATTACCACGGGTGGCGTGTCTGTAGGACATGCTGACTTTACCCGGGCGGCACTTGAACAGTTGGGGCAACTCGCGTTCTGGCGTGTGGCGCTTCGCCCAGGCCGCCCAATGGCCTGCGGCCTGCTGGGTTCATCACGCACGCCTTTTGTGGGCCTGCCCGGCAACCCCGTGGCGGTCATGGTAACCTTCAGACAGTTTGTGGTGCCGCTACTACAGTGCCTGCAAGGGATTCCACCGGCCCAACCACAACGATTAACGGCTATCGCGGAAACAGCGCTTAAAAGCCGTCTAAAGCGTACCGACTTTTTGCGCGGCGTGTATCGCTGCGATGAACACGGGGTACTTCATGTACGCTCTACCGGTGCCCAGGGGTCGGGGATTTTAACCTCAATGGTGGCTGCCAACTGTCTGATTGAGTTAGGCGATGACCAGGAAGGCGCTCAACCAGGCGAGGTGGTCTGTATTCAACCACTTACGGAATGGCAATGACCGAACAACTGATTGATGATTTTGGCCGCCGGGTTAACTACGTGCGCATCTCAGTGACGGATCGCTGCGATTTCCGCTGCGTATATTGCATGAGTGAGGAAATGACGTTTCTTCCTCGCGCCCAGGTGTTGACGCTCGAAGAGCTAGCCATGGTGGCACGCGCATTCACCGAGTTGGGTGTTGAGAAAATCCGCCTCACTGGCGGCGAGCCGCTGGTGCGTAAAGGCATTGAGCAGTTAGTGGATGAAATTGGTACCCTGCCGGGGCTTAATGATTTCACGATGACAACCAATGGCGCAGGATTGCGTCAGCATGCCAGGCAACTTGTTAATGGTGGCCTGCGCAGGCTTAATATCAGCCTGGATTCACTGGACCCGGTTCGCTTTAAGCAGCTCACCCGCACCGGTGACCTAGCGAAGGTCATCGATGGCATTCATGCTGCCAAAGAGGCAGGTTTTGAGCGTATCAAGCTCAATGCCGTGATATTAAAAGGCCGCAATGAGGATGAGGTACTCGACCTGGTAGACTTTGCCCGCCAGGAGGGGCTGGACATCAGCTTTATAGAAGAGATGCCGCTGGGAGAGGTATCCGACCACTCCCGGGCCGAAACCTTCTACTCCAGTGACGATGTACGGGCGCTCATTGAGGCTCGTTACCCGCTGACCCCTACCACTGACACCACACCGGGACCTTCGCGCTACTTTAAAATGGCCGATAGTGATAGCCGGATAGGTTTTATCTCGCCCCATAGCCATAACTTTTGCGATACCTGTAACCGCGTGCGAGTCACGGTCGAAGGCCGCCTGCTGCTCTGCCTGGGCAATGAGCATTCGGTCGATCTGCGCGCTGTACTACGCCGCCACCCCGGGGATATGCAGGCGCTAAAAACAGCTATTATCAAGGCGCTACCGCTAAAACCTGAGCGTCATTACTTCACCACCGATGGTGATATTCAGGTGGTACGCTTTATGAATATGACAGGAGGCTAAGCGTTTGACAGCGCCATCCATCATACCGGTACATATCATTACCGGTTTTTTAGGCAGCGGCAAAACAACACTTATCCACAGCCTGATCAAACAAAAGCCTGTGGGTGAAAAGTGGGCCATACTGGTCAACGAGTTTGGCCAGATCGGTATTGACCAGGCGATGTTTGATAGCCAGGAAGACGTAGTGGTCAAAGGCTTGCCCGGCGGCTGTTTATGTTGCCAACTGGCCTTTGTATTACAGGCAACGCTGGTCAATTTACTGGCACGCAGTAAGCCTGACAGGCTTATTATTGAGCCTTCGGGCCTTGGCCATCCTGCTGGTCTGCTGGATCTACTGCGTGGTGACACATTCCAAAATGTTGTGAACGTGCGCGATATTATCACCACCCTGGACCCACGCCGCCTGGATGAGCCCAGAGTTCGCACCCATGGAACCTTTCAGGATCAGCTCACTATCGCCGATGCCGTGGCTATTACCATGGTAGATCAGGCTACCCAGGAACAGCTCGACCATGCTCAGCAGTTTACTGAAGCCCTATGGCCAGCCCGTAAATGGATTCGCCATACCCAGAGTGGGCAGCTACCTCTGTCTCTATTACTGGAAAGCGGCAGTGCTGCGGCTGAAAGCACCAATACTCCTTCGTCACACCAGCAGTTAATTGCCTCACCAGGGTTGGAAGGCAACTTTTTTGACCTGCCTCCCCCACCTGGAAAGCCGCGGTGTGAAACCGGTAGTGCACTAGGCTATGTCAGTACAGGGATACGTTGGCATCCAGCAGAATGCTTTAATCTTGATCGCTTAGCGGCCTGCCTGACAGGTCTTCCAAAGCAGGCGCGCATTAAAGGTGTTTTTAACACCAACAGCGGTTGGAAACGGATCAATCGCGCGGATGGCGCACTAAGTGTTGAAGACAGCGCCTGGCGACAGGACTCCCGGCTGGAAGTGATTACCCCTGAAGGTCACCCCGCTGAATATAAAGACCTCATTGTCAGCATCAAGTCTTCAGGAGCCCATCTCTAAAGCGATCGTTTCCATGTCATGTAACGTCATGGGTCGCCCAAACAGATAGCCCTGATACGCATAGCAACCATGGGCCTGCAACCATGCCTGTTGCTCGCCCGTTTCGACACCTTCGGCAATCACATCCAGATTTAAGCTTTTCGCCAAGGCAATGGTACTTTCGACAATGGCCGCATTGGCATTGCTGATTAATACCTGTTGCACAAACGACTTATCGATTTTCAGCTGGTCCAGCGGTAGCTGAGCAAGGTAGGCCAGTGACGAGTAGCCCGTACCAAAATCATCCAGGGAGAAGCGTACCTCTTTGGCTTTGAGGCTTAGCATTTTATCGCGGACATCCTCTTGTGCTTCCACAAAAAGTGATTCAGTTACCTCCAGCTTCAGCCGATGTAACGGCGCATGGGCCTGCGCAAATATGCTCTCCACGCGCGTTAAAAAATCAGCGTCGCGAAACTGAACCGGGCTAATATTCACCGACATCGTCAATTCACCAAGCCGGGAGTCCGTGGCCCAGCGAGATAATAATCGGCATGCCTCTCTTAACACCCACTCACCAACCTCATTGATCAGCCCGGTGGTTTCCAGCAGTGGAATAAACTCTCCGGGTGCTACCAGCCCCCGCCTGGGGTGATACCAGCGTAACAGCGCTTCCACTCCCGTCAGTTGTCCCAGATGGTTTACCTGAGGCTGAAAGTAAAGCTGCCACTGCTCACTCACCACGGCCTGACGCAAATCAGCCTCCAGCTTCACACGAGCCAGTAGTTCTGCCTGCATATAAGGGTCAAAAAAGCGCAGGCTCTTGCGGCCATCACTTTTCGCTTGGGATAGCGCCATATCCACCTGTTGCAGGTAGTCATCCACGCTATGCTGACAGCTACGCATAATGGCCACCCCAATTCGTGCAGTGATGATGACGGTCTCATCCGCAAGTACAAATGGCTCACTTAACGTTGCCAGTAGCTTCCTGGCAATACCTTCCGCCAGACGGTTCGTTTGTCCAAGATTGCTATCAACCCCCTCAATTAATACTGCAAATTCGTCGCCCCCCAAACGGGCCAGCGTATCGGTGTCGCGCAGCATCTGCCTCAACCTGCGCGCAATGGCTTGTAACAATTGATCGCCTGAGCAGTGGCCCAGGGTGTCATTAATCTGCTTAAAGCTATCAATATCAATCAGCATCAGCACACCACAGCGCTGATGGCGATTCATCTCCTTTAACGCAGCCTCCATACGGTCCATAAACAACCGCCGGTTGGCAAGGCCCGTCAGAGGGTCGTAAAACGCCAACTGGTGAATCTCCTGCTCCGCTGCTTTACGTTCGCTGATATCGCTGATCGTAGCCACGTAATGGGTTAAAACACCCTCATCGTTATAGATAGAACTGATCGTTAACCACTCGGGGAAGAGTTCGCCATCCTTACGCTGATTCCAGATTTCCCCTTCCCAATTGCCTGTCTCAATGACACGCTTCCATAAATAACGATAAAACGACGCACCATGTTGACCCGAACTGAACATACGAGGGTTTTTACCGATGACCTCAGCTTCGCTGTAACCAGTAATGCGTTCAAAGGTATCGTTTACTTTTAAAATGGCACCATTGGCATCGGTAATCAGAATGCCCATGTGCGTTTGAAACGCTACAGCAGCAATTCTCAACTCCGCCTGAATACTTTTCTCTTCGGTAATGTCGCGGGTCACAGCAAGTACACCGCTAAAATGGCCGCTGGCGTCGCTAAGCGGGCTGACAGTGGACTGAAAGTAGCGTGGCTGCTCTGCAATCGTGAGTGGATAATCAAAGGTTTCTGATTTGTGCAGTTGCTGGACACGCTGAAAAACCACTGCCAGGGCACGCGTTAAGCTTTGCGGCAAAACCTCGGAGAAGTGCTTACCCAATATGTCCTGGCTATCCACAAACAGCTTTTGGCGGTCAATCGTATGGATATAGGTAAAGTGCCCCTGCTCATCAAATACAAATATCTGATCTTGAATGGAATTGACCAGCGCATCCATCCGGGCTTCACGCTCTTGTGCCTGGGCACGGGCCTGCTCACGCTCCTCAATACGCTTTTGAAGCTGATCCGCCAATCCCAATCGGTTTAAGTAATGGCGTAGCCCCCAGGCACCGAGTAACGCAATGACCCCCATAATAAGCCCCAGAATCATTGCCCTCTGCCGCCACCCCGCCAATAACAGATGGGTATCAATACCCACGACGGCCAACACCGGATACTCTTCACCCACACGCTGCATATAGAAAAGGCGATCACGACCATCAATGGGCGACGCCATAGTGAAGGTTTGGAAGGCCTCTCCGCTGGCTAACCAGCGCTGGGTGTCAGGATCATTAACCTGACTGCCTATTGTAATGTGTTCATCAGGTATGGGATTCCTGGCAATCACTCTAAGATTAGTGTCCACCAGCGCAATGCTCTCACCTTCATCAACACTCATTTGCAACAGCGCATCAGCGAAAATTTGCGGCACGATGCGGGACACCGTCAAGCCTGCAAACTGGCCATTGGCATCATTTAAACGGTGCCCGTGATACAGATAGAAGCGCTGATCCTCGGCTGACTGAGACATCGGCGTCACTTTACTTGGCTGTTCACCATGTTTGAAACTGCTAAAGAAGTCAGTATCACTGAAATCTGTTCCTATATGACGGCTTTTGCTGCTACTCCAAGCGCGCCCATCGGCATCCAGTACAATCACCATGTCAATCAGCGGCACATATTGGGTCAGGCTTTCCAGCGCACGCTGCATAACCCTACTGTCCCGTTGTTGCGGCCATCCCTGTATCGCCAGCAGCTCAGCCAGACTGAACAGTGCCTGCTCACTCTGCCCTAACACTCCTTTCGTCCACTCCGCCACCACATTAGCGCGAGCGACTGCACGAGACTCAGCGGCCTGCATCTCTTGGCGATACTGAACGTTCAGCAACCAGCCAAACAGCACCATCATGACGAAAAGAGCCACAATATAAAGGGTAACAGCCCCGCTCCGCGGGTGGTGGTTATGGCGTGATGCCTCGTCGATATTTGTTAGTTCATTACCATGTGAAGCGGACATCAAACATAGGCCTTATTCAGGTATCCCATAAAAACAACTGGTACAGTGACAAAAAGCATCGCGGACAATACACCACACTCACATATAAATGGTATCAACCGATAGTGACCCGGTATTATTTTGATGTATATCAGGTTTTAGCGTAAGCGACTCGCTTAAAAAAGGGTGATTTTGCGTATCAAGGGGCTGCTATGGCATCGCTGGGCCAAATGAGCGACTACGAAATACGCTTAGTGCGTATTTTTAAAACCGTGGTGGAGTGCGGAGGTTTTACCGCTGCAGAAACCGCGCTGGGCATCAGCCGCTCTGCCATTAGCCAGCATATGAATGACCTGGAAGGCAGGCTGGGTTTTTCACTCTGTCAACGGGGGCGCGGTGGATTTAGCCTGACCGAAGAGGGCAAAGAGATTTATCAGGCAGGCCTGACACTGTTAACCGCACTGGAGACCTTCAGAAGCGACGTCAATGCGCTCCATCATACGGTAAAAGGCGAGCTGAATATCGGTATTACCGATAACCTGGTTACACTGCCAGCTATGCATGTCACTCATGCGTTGGCCGAGTTAACCGCGCCGAACCACGCCGTCACTGTCAATATTCATATGGACCCGTCGGATGCCGTTATTCGCGGCGTAATGGATGGCCACTTGCATGTCGGGGTTGTGCCTGCGGTTAACCTGCCGTCCAGCCTGGAAACGCGGCTGTTATACGATGAGCCCTCTTACTTATACTGCAGTTCGGAACATCCACTGTTCAATGAACCCGAGGAAGCTCTGGACGTTGCCCAGATTGCCAGCTATCCCGCTATTTCGCCCCGCTACCCACTACCCAGAGAGGCGCGCCAGGCCCATGACACACTGAACTTGCGCGCCTCCACCTCAGATCGCGAAGGCGCCGCCTTTTTGATTCTCACCGGACGGTTTATTGGCTTTCTGCCAGAACATGTAGCCCAGCAATGGGTTAATGCCGGTAAAATGCGCGCCTTACACACAGTCTCCCAGCACTACCGCATTCCGTTTGTACTGATCACCCGCCATGACCGCCGGCCTAATCGTGTCGTCGATGCATTTTTGCAATTGATCAAGGATAACTGACGCGCTTTCTGCCTATATCTTAAAATGCAACAAGCCCGGCAAAGGCCGGGCCTGGTATATCAGAAGAGAACCGTTCAGCGTGATTCTGTTGCCTCGCTGGCCATAGCCGGAGCTGGCCCGACCTGGGAAGAAGATGCCAATGCCACGCTCGCCACATAGTAGATAATGGCTCCAAGTGCTGATCCGGTAAACCAGCCATAATTATAAAACCAGTTCATCGTACCGGTCAGCAGTGACAGCAGCGTTAGCGCTACCGGCACACCAAAGGCGATAAAGCCAGCCGCATTGACCGCAGGGTAAGCACGGTTATCCATGTAGAGACTCGGCACATCCAGGCGCTGCTTTTTAACCAGAAAGTAGTCCACCGCCATAATCCCGGCGATTGGCCCCAGCAAGCTGGAGTACCCCAACAGCCAGTTGGAGTACATCTGCTCAAGCGACACACCGGCTGGGATGATGCCCGCCGTTTGCATTAAATCGTAGCCCATCAGCAGCACCCCGATGAGGCCCGTCAAGAGTACCCCACGGGTCTGGTTGATCCATTTGGGCGCTACGTTTTGGAAGTCATTCGTGGGTGAGACGATATTGGCGGCGGTGTTCGTGGAAAGCGTAGCAATCACGATCAGAATCATGGCAACAGCAACCCAGAAAGGGTTGTTGATCATACCGATTAGCGTGACAGGGTCTGCTACCGTTTGCCCCACCAGGGATTCGGATGCCGCCGTTAACACAACGCCAAGTGCCGCAAAGAAAAACATGGTCATGGGAAGGCCTAATACCTGACCAACAATCTGGTCTTTCTGGCTTTTAGCAAAACGGCTGAAGTCAGGAATATTCAACGACAGCGTGGCCCAGAACCCCACCATAGCGGTCAACCCCGCAAAGAAGTAGCCATATACTGGCGCGCCCTCAGGCCGCGACGGCGGCTGCGCCAGCAGTTCGGTCATCGACATATGCGGCCACGCCCAGAACATCAGCCCCACTGCCACCGCTAACAGTAGCGGCGCGGCCAGTGTTTCCATCCACTTGATCGATTCGGCGCCACGAATGACTACATATAAATTCATCGCTCCAAAGAGAAAAAACCCAATCACTTCCCCCATGCCACCCAGCGCCTGCCAGGGGGGGAAAATCGTTGCAAGCAGCAAGTGAATAGCCAAACCACCGAACATGGTTTGGATACCAAACCAGCCGCAGCCCACCAATGCGCGCACCAGACAAGGTACGTTCGACCCTAAAATACCAAACGAAGAGCGCAACACCACCGGAAAGGGGATACCAAACTTGGTACCAGGAAAAGCGTTGAGGGTGAGCGGAATCAGTACAATGATATTCGCCAGCAGAATGGCAAATAATGCTTCACCTACGCTTAAGCCGAAGTAGGCGGTCAGCACGCCCCCAAGCGTATAGGTCGGAATACAAATCGACATGCCCACCCACAGCGCTGCAATGTTCCATTTGCTCCAGGTACGTTCGCTGACCTGGGTGGGTGCGATATCCTCGTTAAAGCGGGGACTGTCGCGCACATCATGGCCTACATCAAGCTCAATTAATCCCTCTCTATCCACCATCTGAGATGTTGCGTCTGTCATTTTGTTCTCCTCAGCAGAGCTGTTGCCCATCGCATTCACGGTATCAGCCCTCTTTCGAGCAATAAGCATGCCTAAACCAAAGACACTTCCACTAACTCATTGATCAAAAAGCTGACTTATACGACAGATATACTCAAACTGTTAGCCTGTTTATTGTTATTCACCAGAGACTTACTAAAAGCCATTAAATAGCGTAGTCGCTTAAACAAAATACGCACCAAAAAGATGCTTAAAAACGTAAAATATTCTCCATTAATAAAAATAACAATCTGTTTTTTATGAAATAAAAAAATTCACCATGATTGTGCGAACGCTCACCAATATGGTAAAAAACTCATTAGAAAAAAATAAAAATCTATAAAATCAATTGCTTAAAGCATAACGTTAATTTTTTTAAAATTCCCTTGAAACAACGCGTCATAACAGACTATGTTCAAAAAGCTGTCAAACTAGGCAGCTTTTATAAGATAAAAATAAATCACTCGATCCATGCGCTGTTTTGCAACGCAATGGTGCGAATCAAAACATCTGCACGCCACGTGACCGGTGACATACCGACATGCGCCCGCATGCGGTTGGCGCGTATGACATGAGAGGGCTTTTGCATGCAGAAAATGAAAATTGGCCTAATACAAATGGGCCTGAAAACCAGTACTGACCTGGATCCCGCCACGATTCGCGACACCATGAACGAAGCGCATCTACCGCTGATTCAACAGGCCGCCGAACAGGGTGTACAGGTGCTCTGCTTCCAGGAAGTGTTTAACCAACCCTATTTCTGCCCCAGCCAGGATAGTAAATGGTACGCCGCCTCCGAGCGGGTACCCGATGGCCCCACCTGTCAGATGATGCAGAAGCTCGCTGCCGAGCATCATATGGTGATCATTGTTCCTGTCTATGAAGAGACCGAAACCGGGGTTTATTACAACACCGCAGCGGTGTTTGATGCCGATGGTAGTTTTCTGGGTAAGTATCACAAAACCCATATTCCCCAGGTAGCGGGTTTTTGGGAAAAATTCTTCTTTAAACCGGGCACCTCCAACTGGCCTGTCTTTGATACCGCCTACGGCAAAATTGGCGTGTATATCTGCTATGACCGTCACTTTCCTGAAGGCTGGCGAGCGCTGGCGCTCAACGGTGCCGAAGTGATTTTTAACCCTTCCGCTACCGTAGCAGGACTTTCCCAATACCTGTGGGAACTTGAACAACCCGCCTCCGCTGCCGCCAATGGCTGCTTTATCGCCGCGATCAACCGCGTTGGCACTGAAGCACCGTGGAATATCGGCGACTTTTACGGCTCCAGCTATATCGTTAATCCCCGCGGAAAAATCGAAGCCCAGGCCAGCGAGACGGAAGACGAGTTGCTGGTACACGAAATCAATTTGGACATGGTGCGCGAGGTGCGCAACAACTGGCAGTTCTTCCGTGACCGTCGCCCTGAGACCTACACCCGCCTGACCAACGGTGAGTAACGCGAGGAGTAAATGATGAGTGTATTAATCAAGGGTGGCACCGTGGTGACCCATGCCGATACTTACCGCGCTGACGTACTGTGTATAGACGGTAAGATCCACGCTATCGGCACCGATTTGGACATTCCCACCGATTGCGACATTGTAGATGCCAGCCATCAGCTTGTGATGCCCGGCGGCATCGATCCCCACACCCATATGCAGATGCCGTTTATGGGCGCTGTTGCCAGTGAGGATTTTTACACCGGCACCGCCGCCGCGATGGCAGGCGGTACTACCACGATTATCGACTTTGTGATCCCAAGCCCCGGTCAGTCACTTCTGGAAGCCTTTGAAACGTGGCAAGGCTGGGCGGAAAAAGCGGCCACCGACTTCGCCTTCCACGTAGCAATTACCTGGTGGGACGACAGCGTTAAAGAGGAGATGGGAACCCTGGTGCGGGAGCATGGGGTTAACAGCTTCAAGCACTTTATGGCCTATAAAGGCGCCATCATGGCCACCGACGACATCCTGGTGGAGAGTTTTTCGCGCTGCCTGGAGCTGGGTGCGGTACCCACAGTACACGCTGAAAACGGTGAACTGGTGTACCACATGCAGCAAAAGCTGCTGGCCCAGGGGCTCACCGGCCCGGAAGCCCACCCACTTTCCCGCCCACCCCAGGTAGAGGGTGAAGCCGCTAGCCGGGCTATTCGCATCGCCAGCACCCTGGGGGCACCAGTGTACCTGGTGCATGTCTCCACCAAAGATGCCGTGGATGAAATCGCCTATGCACGCCAACAGGGCCACCCGGTGTTTGGCGAATGCCTGGCGGGACACCTGGTCATTGACGACAGCGTTTACCAGCACCCCGACTGGGCAACGGCGGCAGCTCACGTGATGAGCCCTCCCTTCCGCTCCAAAGGCCACCAGGAAGCACTCTGGCACGGTTTGCAGTCCGGTAACCTGCAAACCACAGCGACGGATCACTGCTGTTTTTGCGAAGAGCAGAAAGCAGCAGGCAAAGATGACTTTACCAAGATCCCCAACGGTACTGCCGGGGTTGAGGATCGACTGGCCGTGTTATGGGATGAAGGCGTGAATACCGGCAAGCTATCGCCCCAGGAGTTTGTGGCGATCACCTCCACCAACACCGCCAAAATCTTCAACCTCTACCCGCGCAAAGGCGCCATTCAGGTCGGTGCCGATGCCGATATCGTGGTGTGGGACCCCAACGGCACACGCACAATTTCCGCCAAGACGCACCACCAGAACGTTGATTTCAACATCTTCGAGGGCAAAACGGTGCGCGGTATTGCCCGCCATACCATTAGCCAGGGCAAATGGGTGTGGCGGGATGGCGAGTTGCGCGCCGAGCGCGGTGCAGGCCGCTATCTGGAGCGCCCCGCCTATCCTGGCGTGTTCGAGTTGCTGGCCAGGCGTGCTGAGCTTAACGCCCCCACTGCCGTAAAGCGTTAATCGACGTCTCGACGCTGTTACTTTTGGAGAAAGACCGTGACCCATCCACTTGATTACCTGCCCAGCGCAAAAGAGGTCGGCACTTACGACCCGGACACGCTGACCAACAACTTTAGCGACCTCCACCCACCGTTAACCCAACGCCAGGCGATGATCGAAAGTCAGCGCTGCCTCTACTGCTTTGACGCCCCCTGTGTCGAGGCTTGCCCTTCGGATATCGATATCCCGAGCTTTATCCGCCAAATCAGCGAAAACAACATCAATGGCGCAGCAGAGACCATTCTGGAGGCCAATATCCTCGGCGGCAGCTGCGCCAGGGTATGTCCGACAGAAATACTCTGCGAGCGCAGTTGCGTGCGTAACCACGACGCCGAGTGCCAACCGGTATTGATTGGCCTGTTGCAACGCCACGCCACCGACCACATGCACTTTGAACAGCACCCGTTTAAGCGCGCCGCCAGTACTGGCCGCCATATTGCGGTGGTGGGTGCAGGCCCGGCAGGACTCTCCTGCGCCCACCGGCTGGCCATGCTGGGCCACCAGGTAACGATTTTTGAAGCTGAGCAAAAACCCGGTGGACTGAACGAGTACGGTATTGCGCGCTACAAAATGACCGATGATTTTGCCCGCAAGGAAGTCGCATTCCTGTTGGAGATCGGCGGCATCAACATCCAATACGGCCAGCGCCTGGGCGACAACCTGGAACTTGCCACCCTGCGCCAGAAGTACGACAGCGTATTTTTAGGTCTGGGACTCGGTACCAGCCGTGCCCTGGGGCTAACCGGCGAAGATGCACCGGGGCTGATGCCCGCTGTGGATTATATTAAAACGCTACGCCAAACCGACGACCTGGGAATCCTGCCAGTCGCCAAGCGCTGCATTGTGATTGGCGCGGGCAACACCGCAATTGATATGGCGACCCAAATGGCCCGTTTGGGCGCCACCGAGGTCACGCTGGTGTATCGCCGTGGTGTGGAGGCAATGCCTGCCACCCACCACGAGCAGGAAATTGCCAAAACCAACGGCGTACGCATGATCACCTGGGCACAGCCTGATGAGATTCTGCTCGATTCCCAAGGGCATGTAGCAGGTATGCGCTTTGCCAAAACCCACGAGCAGGCAGGCCGCCTTGCCCCCACCGGGGAAACCTTCGAGGTTGCCGCCGACGCCATCTTCAAAGCCATTGGCCAAGGCTTTGATAGCGCCAGTCTACGTGACCCCACTGCGGCCCAATTAGCCCGTGATGGTGAGCGCATACAAGTGGATGAAATGCTGCGCACCTCGCTGCCCGATGTTTACGCCGGTGGCGATTGCATAAAACCCGGCCAGGATCTCACCGTTCAGGCCGTTCAGCACGGCAAACTGGCAGCCCACGCCATTCATCAGGCGCTTGCCGCCAAGCAGGAGGCCGCATGAACACACTTCCCTTTACCCCACCAGGCAAGAAAAACAGCGGAGACAGTGTGGTCAATGGCGTAGACCTGTCGGTGAACTTTGCCGGTATTAAAGCACCCAACCCGTTTTGGCTGGCCTCGGCCCCTCCCACCGATAAAGCCTACAACGTGGTACGCGCTTATGAAGCGGGCTGGGGCGGCGTGGTATGGAAAACCCTCGGTGAAGAGCCACCTGCGGTGAACGTCTCTTCCCGCTATTCCGCCCACTATGGCAAAAACCGTGAGGTGATTGGCTTTAATAATATCGAACTGATTACCGATCGCTCGCTGGAGGTAAACCTTCAAGAGATCACCCAGGTGAAGAAGGATTGGCCCGATCGCGCACTGATTGTGTCGATTATGGTGCCCTGCGTTGAGGAGGCCTGGGCCTACATTCTACCGCTGGTCGAAGCCACCGGCGCCGATGGCATCGAGCTTAACCTGGGCTGCCCTCACGGTATGCCGGAGCGTGGTATGGGCGCAGCGGTAGGCCAAAACCCGGACCTGATCGAGAAAGTGACCTACTGGTGTAAAAAGCACTACTCCAAACCGGTGATCGTCAAACTGACGCCCAACATCACCGATATTCGCGTGGGTGCCCAGGCAGCGCTGCGGGGCGGTGCCGATGCGGTCTCGCTGATTAACACCATCAACTCCATCACCAGCATCGACCTGGACAATATGGTCGCCAAACCTACGGTAGGGCACCAAAGCACCCACGGCGGTTACTGTGGCAGCGCCGTAAAGCCCATCGCACTGAACATGGTAGCGGAAATTGCCCGCGACCCAGCAACTCCAACGCTGCCCATTTCCGGCATTGGTGGCATTGCCACCTGGCGGGATGCGGCGGAGTTTATTGCCCTGGGCGCGGGCAGCGTACAGGTGTGTACCGCCGCAATGCTCAATGGCTTTCGTATTGTGGAGGAGATGAAAGATGGCCTCTCCCGCTGGATGGCGGAAAAGGGCTATGACTCCATTGACGCGTTCTCCCGCAAAGCGGTGCCACAAACGACGGACTGGAAGCACCTGGATATTAATTTCAAAACCATTGCTCACATCGACCAGGATCTGTGTATTGAGTGTGGCCGCTGCTATATCGCCTGCGAGGATACCTCTCACCAGTCGATTGCCAAACTCACCGAGGAAGGTGCTCGCCGCTACGAGGTAATTGAAGAGGAGTGTGTGGGCTGTAACCTGTGCCAGATCACCTGTCCGGTGGAAAACTGCATTACGATGGTGCCCCAGGAAACCGGCAAGCCCTTCCTCGCCTGGGATAACGACCCACGCAATCCCTTCCGGGTCGCGTCTTAAGCGTACTTACCGCCCTCATGTAGTGAGGGCGGTAGCGTTTTATGCAACACACCGTTCCTTCATGCTATGGCGACAAACCCTCTCTTCCCTGAGAATATGAGAAAATATCGCATATAAAATATTTTCTCATAAAAGGAACGACGATGACGCCAACGCTTCTCTCAAAAACAGTTTTCGCCACTTTGCTGTTATCCGCCGGAAGCACCGCTGCATACGCTGATCAGCGCATTGCCAGCTTTGATTTAGGCAGCCTGGACACCCTGGATGCTCTCGGCGCAAATGAACAGGTTATCGGCGTGCCCAAGCAGAGCCTGCCCGCTTACCTGGAGCAATATACGGAAGAGCGCTACACCGATATTGGGGGGCTACGCTCGCCCGACCTGGAGGCGCTTGGCGCCAGCGAGCCTGATCTGATTATCTACACCGGGCGCCAGGGCGAGTGGGAAGAGGAATTGGGCGAGATTGCCCCCCTGTTTAATGCTGGCCTACAGGGCGATGACTATCTGGCCGCTTTTGATGCCAATGTACGCGAACTGGCCAGCCTAGCGGGAGTGGAAGCCCAGGCAGAAGACGCCCTGGAATCCTTGCATAATGACATCGAGGCCCAGCGCAGTGCGCTTAGTGATGCTCCCAGAACACTGGTGGTCACCCATAACGACGGTAACCTGATGCTTAATCAGCACCCAGTGGTGCATCAGGTGCTGGACATTGCGACACTTGAGATGCCGGACAGCGTTACCTCCGAAACCAGGGGCAACCGGGTCTTTACCCCACTTTCCCCTGATGCCATTGCCGAGATTGCACCAGACATTATGCTGGTGATTGACCGCAGCGCCGCCATTGGCAATGAGCCCGCAGATGCCGATGGCCTGCACCAAGCCCTGGCTGATGCCGGAGCAGATACTCAACTCGTCATACTGACCCCCGACCTGTGGTATCTCTCTGGAGGAGGCTTGCAGAGTCTGGCTCTGCAGATTGAAGAGGTCAGCAGTGCATTATCCAATGCTCACTGAATGTATTGAGCGATAAATATACCCCTTGAAGAGCTCTCTTCAGGGGGTTCTTTCTGGTGCAACCATGAGTTTACTGCACCATTTTTATGCCGTGGAAGACAAGCGTGATCGACCGATGCGCCCTTTGATCCTGACCAACAACCTAATAACCACTTGAAATATATATATTTACAAAAACACCTCAGGCATCTTGGCATACAAGCTGCAGCGCATTAGCAACCTGAGCCAACGCTGGTTCAGCCAAATGATTAATAAACAGACAACGGCGTCTGCAATGCTCCTCCTAATAAGAGGACGCGATTGCAGACGCCGTTTTCGTATTTAAAGGGCAGGAACTGTGCAATGAGCAAACAATCCCCTTCATCTTACTCACCTGAACGTCGCCACTTCCTGAAAAGCTCCGCCACCGTAGTGGGGGGTAGTGCACTGTTCAGCAGTCTGCCGGTTAGCTGGGCGTTTGCCGATGGCAAACCGGAAACCACAGCTGCAAAGCTTGGCTTTATTGCGCTCACGGATGCCGCGCCACTGTTTGTCGCCGATGAAAAGGGATTTTTTGCCAAGCACGGCATGACCGATGTGGAAGTTCTCAAGCAGTCTTCCTGGGGGACTATGCGCGACAATCTGGTACTGGGTTCTCAGCGCAATGGTATCGATGGCGTACATATTCTCACGCCAATGGTCTATCAAATGACCTTAGGCTCCATCACCAATAATATACCTACACCAATGACCATTCTGGCCAGGCTCAACATCGATGGTCAGGGAATCTCGATAAGTAACGAATACCGAGACCTGGCTATCGGCACAGACGCTGCTCCGCTCAAAGAGGCACTGGCAGCCAAACGGGATAGAGGCGAAGATGTCCGGGCGGCAATGACCTTTCCTGGCGGCACCCACGATCTGTGGCTTCGCTACTGGATGGCTGCTGGCGGTATTGACCCCAATCGCGATATCTCAACCATCGTCGTGCCACCACCGCAGATGGTCGCCAATATGCGCGTGGGTAGCATGGACGCCTGCTGCGTTGGTGCCCCCTGGAATGGCCAGTTGGTCAACCAAGAGGTGGGCTATAGCGCTGTTACCACCGGCGAATTATGGCCAGACCACCCGGAAAAGGTCTTGAGCCTGCGTACCGACTATGTGGATGCCAACCCTAATTCCACCAAGGCGCTGCTGATGGCGGTTATGGAGGCGCAAATCTACTGTGACCAGCCCGAGAACAGGGAAGAAGTGGCACAGATCTGCTCACGCAGGCGCTGGATCAATGCTCCCGTCGACGACATCATCGAACATATGCGCGGTAACATCGACTACGGCACCGGCCGCGTGGTCGAGAATAGTCCTCACATAATGCGCTTCTGGAACGATCACGCCTCCTATCCGTTCAAGAGCCATGACTTGTGGTTTCTGACCGAGAACATCCGCTGGGGCTACATGCCTCAAAACCTCGACACCCAGACATTGATCAATCAGGTCAACCGCGAGGATATATGGCGGGAAGCTGCCCAGGCACTGGGTGTTGCCTCTGCCGATATTCCGGACGCCACCTCACGCGGTAGCGAGACCTTTTTCGATGGCAAGGTCTTTGATCCTGAAAACCCACAAGCCTACCTGGATAGCCTTGAGATCAAGGCACTGGCTTAAGCCATGCTGCCTGGGAGACACTCCATGACGACTACAACCCGTACTGAGACCTTTCACAAACCGACGTTTAATGCTGGCCCTGCGCTAATACGCCTGCGTGACACGCTGGTTAAAAACGTGCTGCCTCCCGTTATCATCCTGGCCTTACTGGTGGGTATTTGGGAAATGCTCTGCTCAAGCCCAACGGCGGCTCTGCCGCCGCCGTCTCAAGTGCTGAGTGACACCTGGGAGCTCATTGTTAATCCGTTTTACGATTACGGTGGTAACGATAAGGGCATGGGCTGGCAGATTCTGGCGAGTCTGGAGCGCGTGGCCTACGGCTACCTGCTTGCGGTAGTGGTAGGCATTAGCCTGGGCGTACTGGTGGGCCAGTCCACCTGGGCACTGCGCGGCCTGGACCCAGTGTTTCAGGTACTGCGCACTGTGCCACCCCTGGCGTGGCTGCCCATCTCACTGGCTGGTTTTCAGGACAGCACCCCATCCGCCATTTTCGTCATCTTTATTACGGCTATCTGGCCGATCATCATCAATACCTCCGTCGGGGTACGTAATATTCCCGAGGACTATCGCAACGTTTCGCGGGTTATCCGCCTGAATGGCATGGAATACTTTACCCGCATCATGCTGCCTGCCGCCGCCCCCTATATTTTCTCCGGCCTGCGGATTGGCGTAGGGCTTTCCTGGCTGGCCATTGTGGCCGCTGAAATGCTGATTGGCGGAGTGGGAATTGGCTTCTTTATCTGGGATGCCTGGAACGCCTCAATGCTCAGCGACATCGTGCTGGCACTGATCTATGTCGGCATCGTCGGCTTTATTCTTGACCGCATCGTGGCCTTTATCGGCAACCGTGTGACACGCGGAACTACTCAAAGCTAATACGGGAGTCTTGATCATGGCATCACACTATCTCAGCGTCGAACAGGTCGATATGACCTTTGCCACCAAAGGCGCCACCACCAACGTGTTGAAAGAGATCAACCTTGGTGTTGCCAAGGGCGAATACATCTCCATTATCGGCCACTCAGGATGCGGCAAATCCACCCTGCTCAACATTATCGCCGGGCTCACCTCATCCACCTCCGGGGCCGTAATACTGGATGGCAAAGAGGTGAACGCGCCTGGGCCTGACCGCAGCGTGGTGTTTCAAAATCACTCACTGCTCCCCTGGCTAACGGTGTATGAAAACGTTGCCCTTGCGGTAAATAAAACCTTTGCCCGCAGCAAAACCAAAGCCGAGCGCCACGCCTGGATTCTCAAGAACCTTGAGATGGTGGGCATGTCTCATGCGCTTAACAAGCGACCTTCGGAAATTTCCGGCGGTATGAAACAGCGGGTTGGCATTGCACGCGCCCTCTCCATGGAACCGAAGGTACTGTTATTGGATGAGCCATTTGGTGCACTGGATGCACTTACCCGTGCTCACCTGCAGGAAGAAGTAATGCGCATTCAGGACGAGTTGGGCAATACGGTCATTATGATTACCCACGATGTGGACGAAGCCGTGCTGCTATCAGACCGTATAGTGATGCTGACCAATGGTCCTTCAGCGCGTATTGGCGAAATACTCGATATTGATCTGCCCCGCCCACGTAACCGCATCACCCTCGCCGACGACCCCAACTACAACCGTTACCGCCAGGAAGTGCTGCGCTTCCTTTACGAGAAACAGCGCAAGGTGGAAAACCTTGCCGAACGCCGGGGAAAAACGGAGGCTACCCAGCCAGCCCAAAAGGCCCGCGCATAACGACTCACCACATTGCATATGCTTGTGCCATCTGGGCTTTGAATGCCAGCTACCGGCCCCCACTCCTAGGGGGCTATAGCCTCAGGTACCATAAAGTGTTGAGCCAATACATCGCTCATTGGCACGTTGAGCGTTATCCCTCTATCCGGTAGCGGCTGAAGAAACCAGCGTTCATAAATGGCCTGCATGTCAGTGCTGCTGTAAATCTGACGTAGTGCGGAGTTTACCACGTCGGCAAACTCCGTATCGTTCCGGCGCACCATAAAGCCTAGCGGTTCCATTGGTGTGATGGCCTCTTCTGATAACACATAGGCCGTCGGATCATCCGACTCCGCCACCATGGTGCTAAGCAGTATGTCGTCCATGGCAAAGGCGGCTACGCGACCTTCCGTCACCAAATCAAATGCCTCCTGAAGTGTATCTGCCGGCACGATTAAAAGATTCAAACGCTGCTCACGATTGGCCTGGTTAATCTGCCCTACATTCACCGTACCCCGTGCAACACTGACACTGCGCCCCGCCAGATCTTGCAGGGTCTTAAAACCGTTCTCCTGAAGCGCTACATAGCGTACCGAAACGAAGAAATGACTCAGCGTAAAATCAGCGCTGCGCCGACGCTCAGCATTATTGGTGCTGGCATTACACTCAATGTCGATATCGCCGCTGTTGAGTAGCTGCACACGGTTGCTGGGCGTGCGGTATACATAAGTAATATCAAGCGAAGGAAGGTTTAATTGGCGCTGCAACTGCGCCGTGAGACGCTGGCATATCTCAATTGAGTAACCCAACACATTGCCTTCTCCATCCTGATAGGAAAAGGGGGCAGTATCCCCATATCCCACGCGTAGCATGCCTGTCTCCTTGATCCGTTCCAGCGTATTGATCTCCGCAGACGCCGTGGCACATGCACTCCACAGTATTGCTACCAGGCTAACGCACCAACTGAGTAGTGCTCTATGCATCACTCATCTCCTCTCATCAACATACGCTTCAGGGTTCGCAAATATGGTGGCAAGCTCCGGGCTTAATGGTAGCCCCACTACACGGTTATCCGGCGGGATTGGTTGCAGAAACCACGCATCGTAAAGGGTGAGAATAGCGTTACTTTGATACATCTGGCGTAGCGTACTGTTCACTAACTCGGCAAATAGAGGATCATCCCTTGGCATCATCAGGCCATAGGGTTCCGGTTCACTCAATGTCTCTTCCGAAATCCGAAAAAGGCTGGGGTTATCGGCAACCGATACTAAGCCCGCCAGCAAAATATCATCCATCACAAAGGCTGATGCCTGCCGGGTAGCCACCATTGAAAACCCTTCCTCATGACTTCGACTAAGCATTACCGAAATATGTAATCCTTGGGTGCGGTTCAGATTATTAAGCTGCTCTATATTGATCGTTCCCGTGGTCGAAACGACGCTGCGCCCGGCTAAATCGGCAATCCCATGCATGTCGTTTTCAGCCAGCGATACATAGCGCGTTGTGGTTAAAAAGTGCGGGTAGGAAAACGTGGCCTGCTGGCGTCGCTCAGCGGTGCTGGTTGTCACGCCACACTCCAGGTCAATATCACCATTGCGCAACAGTATGAAACGGTTGGCAGGCGTCACTGGCACAAAATGCACCTGTACCTCTTCCAGGCCAAGCCGTGCGCTCACAGCGTCAACCACGTTAAGACACAGATCTATCGAATAACCCATGGCCTTTCCATCAACAACATAAGAAAAGGGAATCTCGCTTGCACGGTGGCCAAGCGTGATGGCCCCTGTCTCTTTGATGCGTAAAAGTGTCGAAGAACTGTCAACATTATCGGCCTGTGCGGCTCCCAGACCCGACATGGCAGTCACTACCATTATGGCCAACCAGCCTTTTAAGTTACCCATCATTGCTTTGGTCTTCCTCCCATGGTCATCCCCGCCGCAAATACCTTGTAGCGGCCACGCCCCAGTGCTTTTGCCGCGTACAGCGCCACATCAGCACTACGCAGCAGCGTATGGCTGCTTTCCCCATCCCGTGGTGCCTGCGCAATACCCACACTGACCCCGATATGAATATCATGCCCTTCAATCGTGAAAGGCTGCCGCAGCGTTACCACAATCTGGCTGGCTAACGCTTCGGCTTCTTCTATTGCGTTACGTTGCACGTACTGAATAATCGAAAACTCATCTCCGCCCAGGCGGGCTACTAACTCATTGTCCGACAATAATTGCTGTACCCGTTGGCTCACAGCCACCAACAGTTCATCGCCAACCGCATGACCCAAATTATCATTAACCGCTTTAAAACGATCCAAATCAAAGATCATAACGTTAAATATATTGCCCTCAGGCAAGCTATCCACCGCGGTCTGTAATGCATCGTTAAACTGCACACGATTAGGAAGTTTAGTCAGTACATCATGGTGGGCCAGATGCTGGTAACGCAGCGCCTCCTCTTTCACCTCCAGCAAATGCTCACGCTCTACCACCTTCTTGCGGAGCGCCTCGATTGCTTGTGACATGCTGCCAATTTCATCACCGCGCGAGGTGTAGGGAGTGACATTTTCTGTCTGATTGTGCGCAATTTGAGTCAGTGCATGAATTAATTTCGGCACGGGTCGAAATAGCTGCCTCATTAGGATACTTATTAGCAGAGCAGTCGCCATTAACACTAAAAGCAAATAAAAAAATGCTCTATAAATTAACTCCTCCCGCATCTGGTAAAGTACTTGCCGCAGCCCGATCGTTGATATAACGACACCGAGCAACTGATCTTCTGGTGTAATAATGGGCAACGAACTAACAAAGTATTCCTCTTGACCGATATGGGCAAACCCAACATACAAATTATCGGCTTCATCAATTGTTTTCCAATCTGCAACCTCTAATGTGTCAGGGTTGGATGAGGAGTGTAGGGCATCCGCCACTAATTTAAACTCTCCTTCTGAGGTGATGGAAAAAAGCCATACATTATGGCGTGTTTGTGCACTTGCCAGCGCTAAAACATCTATCGGGCTAAACCCTGTTGCCAACACTGAGTCTTCATCGCCTATCGGCTTCGGGGAAACAATATGGGTTACCTGACCGGTATTGTCCGTGCGTACGGCAACAGAAGTATAAATACGTCGAATGACAGCACTCACTATTTGAGCATTAACCTGCGCCTCTCTCCCCCACTGCTCCCGGGCACCACGCTCCACCATCACAAACCCCAGCATGGCACCAATAAAGTACGCAAACATAACACCCAGCAACATAAACAGTGCTACTTTACCGATTAAGGTACGGTACCAGGGAAGCTTGGCTGTAGGCAGTGATGAGTTTGTCGTATCAGGGGCTTGCATGTAATGCGGTTCCTTATTGCTGCATCGTAGCCATCCAAAAGGTATCTGTTGATAGTGCCGCTTTACGCACAGAGGGTAAGTATGGGGGCGAGTTTTACGTGCATATGAAAAGTATCATCGCTAATCTCTCATAAAGTATCACTAAACTAACCATAATTGGTGCATAAATTTAAGTGTTGAGCTTTAACTAACTTTACCTCTTTGGCATATCTCTTGCAGTATCTCTCATCACTACCGATAGATAACAACCCGTTACTTGGTGCTACCAGGAGAGTGCTATGCAACACTCAGACTATCCCCTGAGCGAGGTTCCTCCAGAGGCCCGCAAAGGGCTTCTTTCAACGTCAGCAGTATTGCTTGGCTTCACTTTTTTCACTGCGACCATGTGGGCCGGTGGCTCTTTGGGTCAGGCCTTCTCAATCGGCCAGCTACTGTGGATTATTCTGCTGGGCAATCTGCTTCTGGGCACCTATGCGGCGGTACTCGCCTATATTGCCTGCAAAAGTGGCCTGAACGCAGTCCTTATGGGCCGCTTCTGCTTTGGTGAAAAGGGCAGCAAACTCTCCGACTTTATTCTCGGCTTCACCCAGATTGGCTGGTATGCCTGGGGAACAGCCACGGTTGCCCTGGTACTGGTTCGCACCACGGGAATGCCAGAATGGCTGGAAATCCCTTTAATGGTGCTGTTTGGGTTTGGTTTCTGCATAACGGCGATGGTGGGCTATAAAGGAATGGACTGGCTCTCGCGCTTTGCTGTGCCAGCAATGATGCTATTTATTTTGATCAGCCTGTTCACTGGGCTGATAGAGATCAACGGTATTGCAGCACTGGGCCAGCAAACACCCACAGAAAGCATGAGTGTCGCAGCGGCGATTACCGTCATTATCGGCACTTTTATTAGTGGTGGTACCCAAGCAACCAACTGGAGCCGGTTTGCCAAAACGCCCAAGATTGCAGTGCTCGCCACCATGGCGGCGTTTTTTGCCGGCAACGGTTTGATGGTACTAACGGGCGCATTAGGCACCCTCATTTACCAACAGGCGGACATCGTGGATGTATTAATTGCCCAGGGCTTTGTAAGCCTTGCTGTGCTGATGCTGTTTCTAAATATATGGACCACTCAGGATAACACCATCTACAACTTTGCCGTGGCGGGGTGTAATCTGTTGCGCACCGATAAGCGTCGCCTGGTAACAATCGGCGGTGCGTCCATTGGCACCGTGCTGGCAATCGGCGGTATGTACAACCTGCTGATCCCCTTTCTGGTTCTGCTGGGTACCTTTATTCCCCCCATGGGCGGGGTGATCATGGCAGACTTCTGGCTAAAGCATAAAGGCCACTATCCGGCACTTGGCACTGCTGTGCTACCTGATTTTAATCGCCGTGGTTTAGCTGCTTATGTCTTAGGTACGGGGGCTGCTTATTTTTCTCCTTTACTGCCGCCCCTGGTGGGTGTCGCCGTGGCAGCAGGCAGCTACGCCGTGCTGTTGCGCTTAAATCACGCTACGCTAACCGACAACCTTCCTTCGACCGCCAAACAATAAGTGAGCTCTTGTTGATATGCCCATGCAGATCATTAATGCCCGCCTACGCCAACGCCCGGAGCTATACCGTATCGAAATAGACAACGGGGCATTTATGGCCATTACCGCCCAGGATGCACCTCAAGCCGCTGGGGAGGGGCAAATAGACGCGCTAGGCAAGCTACTCTGTGCCCCGTTTGTAGAGCCGCATATCCATTTGGATGCCGCTCTGACAGCGGGAGAACCAAGCTGGAACCAGAGCGGTACGCTGTTCGAAGGTATCGAGCGGTGGGGAGAGCGGAAGCCCATGCTGAGTGAAGCAGATATTCGTGAGCGGGTGCTGAAAACTCTCAACTTACTGGTCGGTAACGGTGTTCAGTTTGTGCGCACCCATGCCGATACCAGTGATCCAAGCCTGGTTGGCCTTAAAACCCTGTGCGCCCTGCGTGACGAATTGAAGGATAAAATCGATATTCAGGTGGTCGCCTTTCCCCAGGATGGGCTGCTCTCCTACCCCGGCGGCGATAAGCTGATGGAAGAGGCGCTTGAGATTGGCGCTGATGTGGTAGGCGGTATTCCCCACTTTGAATACACCCGTGAGCTGGGGGTTGCCTCCATGAAGCGGGTAGTTGAGCTGGCGATCAAGTACGACCGGCTGGTGGACGTACACTGTGATGAGATAGACGATCCCAACTCGCGTTTTCTGGAAGTGTTGGCCTGTGAGGCGCTGTTCCATGACCTTGGCAGTCGCGTTACCGCCAGTCATACCACGGCCATGCACTCCTACGATAACGCTTACTGCTCCAAACTGTTTCTGCTGCTCAAGCGCTCGGGCATCAATTTTATCTCCTGCCCGACGGAGAGTATTCACCTCCAGGGGCGCTTCGACACCTACCCCAAACGGCGCGGCGTTACCCGTGTAAAAGAACTCAATGAAGCGGGTATTAACGTCTGCTTTGCTGAAGACTCGATCTTCGACCCCTGGTATTCACTGGGGAACGGCAAGCTGCTTCGCACCCTCGACTTCGGCTTGCATATTTGCCAGATGATGGGCTACCAGGATTTCAGCAAAGCGCTCTCCCTGATTACCGATAACAGCGCGCGCACGCTTAATATTGAAGAGCGTTACGGCATTGAGGTGGGTAAGCCCGCCAGCTTTAACCTGCTGGATGGTGAGGACGATTACAGCGTACTGCGTACCCAGGGAGAGGTACTGCTTTCGGTTCGTCATGGCGAAATCATCATGCAGCGTGAGCCTGCTAAAATTACCACGCCTCTGTGGCTTGGCTAACTAAAGCCAGCAGGCTAGGGTTGTTATTTAACCAAATCAAGGAGCCCATCATGAGCGTTGAGAGCGTTCGCCGTTTCTTCGCAGAGCATGCCCCGGATGTCTCCATCGAGGAGCTTGAAACCAGTACCGCGACGGTTCAACTCGCCGCTAGCGCCCACGGTGTAGCACCTGGACAAATTGCCAAAACACTTGCGTTTCGCATTGCCGATCGCCACGTGTTGATCGTTGCCAGCGGTGATGCCCGCATCGACAACCGTAAGATTCGCGACACCTTTGGAGGTAAGGCCAAAATGCTTGACGCCGATACCGTTCTGGCACTCACCAGCCACCCGGTTGGTGGGGTTTGCCCCTTTGGCTTAGCAACAGATTTACCCGTTTACTGCGATGAATCTCTCCACGCCTATGACGAGGTTCTCCCCGCTGCTGGTTCTGCCAATAGCGCGGTACGTTTAAGCCCAAAACACCTAGCTGAACTGGTTAATGCTCAGTGGGTGAATGTATGTAAGCTGCCCGAGATAGCCTAGCTTTATTTCACTTCAACCCCGTACTGATGTATGCCCCCTAGCTGCGCTTTTACAATCAGCGTAAACTGAGGGGGCTGATATTCAGCAAGTTCTCAGGGCGGGGTGAAAGTCCCCACCGGCGGTGATGATGTCTTTCAGCAACGTTAGCCATCTAAGCCCGCGAGCGCTCAAGATGGTTGTTTTTTTATTGTAGTCTCTTGAGGTCAGCAGATTCGGTGAAAAACCGAAGCCGACGGTGATAGTCCGGATGAAAGAGAACGGCACCTCAGACATGCAGCTTAAAAAGTGGCTGATGCCACCTTTTGACGCTTGCCTGACGAACGGTGTCGCGTGCCCTGATTCTGGTACAACTTATCCAAGAGAATGACCATGAATCAGACATTTCCGCTAACGCTTTCCACTCACACCATCTCTCAACGCATCGCCTTTATTCAGGGCCACTGGCATCAGGATATCGTTGCGAAGGCATACGAGGCGTTTATTGCTGAAGTAGAACGCTGCGGCCTTAAAGCTGACCAGGTGGAGACCTTCACGGTGTCCGGCGCTTACGAAATTCCCTTACAGGCAAAGGTACTCGCTCAGAGTGGCCGCTATGGCGCCATTATTGGTGCTGGCTTTGTGGTTGATGGCGGTATTTATCGCCACGATTTTGTGGCCCAGGCGGTCATTGATGGATTGATGCGTGTGCAGTTGGATACACACATACCTGTTATCTCAGTCGTACTCACACCCCACCACTTCCATGAGCACAGTACGCATCATGACTTCTACACCCAGCACTTTGTTACCAAAGGGAAAGAAGCCGCCCAGGCCTGCCTTAACACAATCGAAAATCTGTATAGAGCGCACAAATTAAGCAACGCGTAATGCATGACACGTAGGCCCGGTAACATGCCGGGCCAATAACTTCCGCATTAACAGCCACAATCTATCGCCCCATTCTCCACTAAGCTGCCCGCCTGAGCACCCTCCTGGATGGGATGGTTATCACGGCGCCAAAAATCCAACCCGCCGAGCAGCTCCTTTACCTGTAGACCCGCACTGGCCAGTTTCCAGGCGCCTTTGGTCGAGCCGTTACAGCCAATACCATCACAGTAAGTGATATAAACAAGGGTATTATCCAGCCCTGCCAAACGCTCTGAGGTCATTTCCCTGTGCGGCAAACTAACTGCTCCTGGAATGTGCCCAGCGCAGTAGTGTGCAAAGCTGCGGGTATCAACCACCACAATATCAGCAATCCCGTTTGCCAAGTCCTGGGCCACATCCCAGGCATCGGTGTGGTAACAGAGCTTATCGTACATGGCCGAGGCCATGAGTGCTGGAGTTGCGGGAGGAAACGCCAATACGGAGGATACATGCTGCTTAGCCATCACCTGCCCTCACTTAACATCCAGTTGGTAACCGTAAAACGCCGTATTGCGCTGCCAGCCCAGTGACTCATAAAGATGCTGGGCACGTTCGTTCTCTACCTGAGTCATTAATATTAAACGTGCCACACCATGGTCATGGGCCAATTGCGCGGCAGCCTCCATTAACGCTCTGCCGGTTCCTTGCTCACGACACTCAGGCAGTACAAAAAGATCGTTTAGTGTCCAGCGCGCATTCAAGCCCACAGTGGAAACCCCAGGGTAAAGCTGCACAAAGCCAGTGAGTAAGCCTTCACTGTTTTCGCTAACCAAAATAAATGAGTCACCTAGCCCCATGCGCTGGTCTATAAATTCCCGCGCCGCCTGAAGATCACTTGGCTGCTTATAAAATTGACGATAGCCATCGAGTAAACCACTGAGTGGCTCCAGGTCATTGAATACCGCCGGACGAATGTTAACCATAACGACTGCTCCATGAGGGTAGTGATCAAACAGAGTTTGCCGCTATAGTGGTCCATAGCAAAGAGCCACTTACCGCTAAATAGAGGGAACCAGTGAAACGTCGTGATGCCGCTAACACCTGATATTACGGAAGCACATCTCAATGTAACGTGACCAGCTTCAATGGATTGGGGCTATAGCACCTTGAAATGAATACTTACACTCTTCCGACCAGCGGGCTTTCTCTGCTGCGGCTCTTGAACACTACTCACATGACGCGACGTCGACTTTCCACTATGTACGCTTCGCGCAGTTGCTGCGACACCTTGCCAGGATAGCCATCACCGATCTTCACATCATCAATCGCAATGACCGGCGTGACAAATGAGGACGCCGACGTCACGAAGCACTCCTTGGCGCTCTGTGCTTCCGCGACACTGAACGTCCGTGCCTCAACATGCAACGACAGAGCCTTGGCGACTTCCAGGACGACGGCCCTGGTAATGCCCGGCAAGATAGCATGGGAAAGCTCTCGCGTTACCAACACCCCCTCGTGAGTCAGTATCCAGGCATTGTTCGACGCCCCTTCTGTCACTACACCATTCTCAACAAGCCAAGCGTCATCGGCACCAGCCGCTTTCGCCGCCATTTTGGCCATTGAAGGATAAAGCAACTGTACCGTTTTGATGTCACGCCGCGCCCAGCGCCAATCGGGTTGCGTCGCGACGCGAATGCCTTCTCGGCCACTGCGACTCTCAACCAGCGCCTTGGCCTGGGTGAACAACACCAACGTGGGTGGCGTCTCGGCTTCGGGATAGCCAAAATCACGATCGCCGGTGCTGCCTCGTGTCAGTTGTAGGTAGACCATTCCTTCCTCCAGAGCGTTGCGCCGGATCAGTTCGCGATGAATCGCCAACAACGTTCCGTCGTCTAACGTTAAGGCTATCTGGAGTTCACTCGCCGAGCGCCTCAATCGCCGCATATGCGCGGGGAAATCAATCAGCTTACCATCCAGTACTGCCGAAACCTCGTAGACGCCATCAGCGAGCAGAAAGCCACGGTCGAAAACCGAGACCTTGGCATCTTGTTCTGCAACGTAGTCGCCATTCACGTAGACCGTTCGATGTGTCATCTCATGCTGTCTCTTGTATCTCTATGTCCGTGAATCCGCGCTGGCTTAGCCCTATAACTGCAACTCATCATGCCAACGACTCAGCCCCATAATGCCGAGACGGCTGGACGCACACCGTCAGCGTCGATGCGCATGCCGTGCTCGCGGTCCCGGGACAGTAGTAGCGGCCCGTCGAGATCGACCACGGCCGCTCCCTGCGCCACTAACAACGCTGGAGCCATCGATAACGACGAGCCCACCATGCAACCGACCATGATATCGAAGCCTCGTGCTAGCGCCTCCTGTTTTAGCGCCAGCGCTTCGGTCAAGCCACCGGTCTTATCGAGCTTGATGTTGATCATATCGTAGCGTCCCACCAACGATTGCAGCGAGCTGCGGTCGTGACAGGATTCATCTGCACAGACCGGCAGCAGCCGCTCTATTTCCGCTAGAGGCGCATCGTTACTGGCTGGTAGTGGTTGCTCAACCATATTGATCCCTAGCGCTAACAGTGCTGGTGCTAGGCTTTGATAAGCGTCTCGGTCCCATCCCTCGTTGGCATCAACGATGATACGCGACTCGGGTGCGCCCTCGCGAACTGCTTCAAGGCGCTCAAGATCGCCCTCGCCCCCGAGCTTCAATTTAAGAAGTGGCCAGGCTGCGTAATGTCTGGCTTTTTCCCGCATGATATCGGGCGTATCCAGAGACAGGGTGAAAGCAGTGATTTCGGCCTTTGGTATATCAATTCCAGCAAGCTCCCACACCGGCTTACCAGCGCGCTTCGCCTCAATATCCCAGAACGCACAATCGAGAGCGTTACGTGCAGCACCGGCCGGCAAGCATGATTGCAATGCAAGGCGATCCATACCATTCGACAATGCATCACGCATTGAATCGATCTGAGCCATCACACTCTTCACCGACTCACCGTAACGCGCATAGGGCACACATTCGCCACGCCCCGTGTGAGCCCCATCATTGAGCGTTGCGACCACAACACGCGCTTCGCTTCGCGAGCCGCGGGAAATAGTGAAAACTTCTGCAAGGGGAAATACCTGCTCCTCAATGCTAAGCGTCAACATGACAGCACCGCCTCTGCCAACCGATCCGCGCTCTGGCGGTACGGGTCGACGCAGGGCAAACCCAGCCTTGCCTCAAGATCCCGAAGGTAGCGTTCTGCCTCGTCAATAGACTGCCCCGAAGTGTTAACCGAAACACCAACAACCTTGCACTCAGGGTTCACCACTTGCGCCAATGGCAAGGCTGTATCGCGTAGTTGCTCGAGAGATGGCAATTGATAATTCGGCAGTCCACGCATGTGCGTACGAGTCGGCTCATGACACAGAATCAACGCATCTGGCTGACCCCCGTGAATTAGTGCCAGGGTGACGCCAGAGTACGAAGGGTGAAACAGGCTCCCCTGCCCTTCGATGATATCCCAATGATCGTCATCGTTATCGGGCGTCAACCATTCGATCGACCCGGCCATAAAATCGGCGATAACGGCATCAAGTGGCACACCTTCTCCAGTGATCAGGATTCCGGTCTGACCGGTGGCCCGAAAACTCGACTTTGCACCGCGTTTTTGTAGGGCGATATCCAACGCTAGCGACGTATACATTTTACCAATCGAACAGTCGGTACCCACCACGAGACATCGCTTACCGCGACGCGGTTGACCATCACCAATAGGATACGACACCGGCGGTATACGCACATCGATGAGCTTACCACCGTATTGCTCTGCCGCTGCTACCAGTTCCGGTTCGTCACGCAATAGATTGTGCAAGCCGGAAGCAATGTCCATCCCAGCAGTCAGCGCTTCCTTGAGTACGGAGATCCAGCTCCGAGAAATGATGCCACCTCGATTGGCAGCGCCAATCACCAGTGTCCTGGCACCCTGAGCTACAGCCGTATCAATATCAAGGTCCGGTAGATTCATGTCCGCTTGGCATCCTGGTAGCCGGTACTGTCCCAACGCATACTCTGGACGCCAGTCGCGGATACCCTGAGCAACCTTGGCAGATAACGGATCGGGCACATCCCCGAGGAACAGTAAATATGGTGTCTTGAGCATATTGTTTTGTCTCAGTTAAATAGATACTGACGGAGTCATCCTCCACCATCATAACGATGCACCGCGACATGGTTTCGTGAACCGTGTAAGCCGTTACATCATGTTTTGAGGCAACCATAGCGAAATGGCGGGGAACGCCAGCAACAGTGCAAGAATAACCAGGTCACACGCCACAAATGGCCAGACCCCGGCAAAAACTTCGCTGATTTTGACTCCTTTACCTGCAGCGCTGGCCAGGGCAAAGGCGTTGAGACCGACGGGTGGCGTTACCCCTGCAATCTCGCACATCTTCATGGCAATGATACAAAACCAGATCGGTTCGTAGCCTAGTTCCACTACGACTGGGAACATGATCGGTAGCGTTAAAGCGAATGCGGCTGCGGGCACGACGACCATCCCCATCAGAAACCAGATGACTAGAATTAGCCCCAGGATGATCCATGAGGGTACATCCCAAGAAGTCATAAAATTCGTGATTTCAAAGGGAATTCGCGTTAACCCTAAAAAACGACTAAAGAAGAGCGCCGCCACAATAATAAAGAACAGGGTGGTTGTGATTCCGGCTGACTCTCGAAGTGCTGCGCGAAGTTTATCGAGAGAGCGCAGCGGCCCCATTGCGACGCCTAGAATGATTGCCCCCAGGGCCCCAACTGCACCAGCTTCGGTTGCCGTAAACAGACCACCATAAAGACCACCGATAACCACACCACCTAGCAGTAGGATCTGCCATAAATCGAGAATACCTCGTAAGCGATCCCCCAGCATGACACGCTGTTCCTCCTCCAGCATTGGTGCAAGCTCAGGGTTGCGCTTAGCACGCCATACAATCGAAATCGCATAGACTAGCGCGGTCAACACTCCAGGAATGATACCCGCAATAAAGAGCTGCCCTACCGGTACGCCGGTGAAGATCGAAAACAGGATGAACATGCCGCTAGGTGGAATCATTGCAGCAAACGAACCCGCGCAAGCAATGCTGCCCAGCGCGAAACGCTTGTCATACTGATAGCGACGCATCTCCGGGTAGGCAATGCGCCCAAATACGCTTGCGGTAGCTAGAGAGGAGCCACATACAGTAGAGAATGCAGCACTCCCAAACGCGGTCGCGACCGCCAGCGATCCGGGGATCCGTGCCGTTGCTCGATGCAACCCCTTGTAAGCCAGCTCGGCGAATCCACTGGCTGTTGCTAGCGCGCCCATCAAGACGAATAAAGGCAGGACTGTAAAAGTCGGCGAAGCGATCGCCGTGTACATAGTATCCCCCAGTAGTGAAGTGGCACTGAATGGGGTCAGAATTGTGGCAATTCCAACAAAAGCGACAAGCAGGAAATTAATCGCCAAGGGAACACCGAGCACGAGAAGTATCAGTAATGCCACTACGCCGCCGACGCCTACTAGTGTGAAGTCCATGATGAGATCCGTAGTAGAGGAAAAGTCAGAAACCAGGAACTGTAGTTTTGGACTTCATGAACTTTTGAGTCGAAGCAGGGCCACCAACCTGCAACTTAGCTGAAGCCCATATAGCGCCAGGGCGACAAACATTATGAACTTAACCGGATACACTAAAATCGGGCGGGGTCCAGCAATCGCCTGGCGACTCTCCCAAGCACCGATAGCGTTGGTCCACACCGCCCACACAACGATGACCACAGTCACGAGCGAAACCAACGTTATGAATCCATTCAGTAGCCGCACGGCGGTACCGGTCAGCTTATCTGTCAAGAACTCGACTCGGATATGCGCATCACGCTCTTCGGCATGCGATAAGCCGAGATACACCACAGCAATCATTGTAAACATGGCCAACTCAGAGACACCGTAGAGTGGACGCGAAAAGCCTCGCGACACCAAATCGACAACCATGAACACCACCACCACCATCAATAGCCAGCCGCACAATTCCGCCAAGCTCTGATTGATCAAAGTCAATAAGCGTGGTCTGCGCACTTTAGCGGCTAATTCAGAGCTGGATTGTCGAGCCACGGGACACTCCTTAGTGTCGACATTCGACTTATCATTCATGAGTCGCTGACCGAGGAGTCGTCATTAATGATCGCCTCTATCTTTTCGATAATCTGCGCGGGATTCTCGACTCCTGCAGCCTCCGCACTTTGTAGCCAGGTCTGGCGATTGCGTTCTACTGCCGGTAACGAGATAAACCTCTCAATGTCTTCGTCAGAGGCAGCTGTCACTGTATATCCGGCAGCTTCCTGAATCTCGACGATGCGGTCGAACTCGTTGGCGTAGTATTCACCGAAGGTCTGTCCCGCTTGCGCCGCTGCTTGCTCAAACCAGCCCTGCATCTCTGCAGACATTGCCTCCCACTTACTCTGATTAACGGTAAGAATCATTGGGATCGCTAACCACAAGCGGCGTGTCGTCAGAATATTAGGTGCAACCTCGTCCATACCGGTACGGTTGAGGCTATCGTAATTGGTAAAGACACCATCGATAGCTCCCGACTGAAGCGACTGATAGGTATCACTCCAGGGTACAGATACCGGCGTTGCCCCCAGATCACCCAAAAGATTGAGCATCCACTGACTGGAAGCGCGTATCCGCTTACCTCGAAAATCATCGAGCGACATCACGGGTTCACGAAAGACACCCGAGTAAGGAAGAAAAGGATAGATATAGACAATTTTCTGACCCTGCCTGGCGAACTCTTCACGAAGCTCAGGAACTTGGTCATAGATGGCATGATAAACTGACATGATGTCCGAGTAGTTCTCAGGGCCTGCCGGAAACAGTTGAAACGCACCATTTAAAAATAACTGATTGGGATAGTAATTGATGTTGATAAACCCAATGTCAGCAACACCGTTTCTGACACCGCCGAGAATTTCATCGCCCTGCATGACTGAGCCTCCCCAGTAAGGCACTATTTCGATCCCGCCAGCAGAAACCTCACTCAAGGCATCCAGAAAGCCTTGTTCAGCAGCACCACGCAGACCATTCGGGGCAGTATTGGTCGCATACGTCAGCGTTTCCGCAGCAGCGGTAGTGCCGGGCATCATTGCCAAGCTAGCCCCAAAGGTTAGAGTGAAGGCAACGACGGCCATCTGACGGTGCCACTGAAGATATTGCTGATTCATTAAGGGCATGGGGATAAACCTCGTTATCATTGCAGTTGAAGTGCGTCATCAAGTGACAGAAAAATAATCAGTGATATAACACACGCCTGTCTCATACCTTTTTGTCGTCGGGCTATAAACTGATGTTAATCCAGTGACGCTACTCAATCGTTCCCTCTCGCCGAAGTAAACGCCCTGCACGATTGAGGACTGTTCCCTCCATCCAGGTTGGCTGCCCGTTGACCATAACCCAATCAATACCTACCGCCGGTTTTGTTGGCTCAACGAAGCTGGCCTCATCACAGATCCTATCGAAATCAAACAGGGTTAGGTCGGCAAAGGCCCCCTCGCGGATCACCCCCCGGTCGGTTAACCCGAAACGGGCCGCCGACATAGATGTCATTTTGCGAATCGCTTCCGGGAGGTCGAACAGTGCTTCATCACGGCAATAATGACCAATGACGCGCGGAAAGCTACCCCACAGTCGTGGATGGGGGTTAGGGTCGCTGGGCAGTCCATCGGAGCCGATCATAGTCAGAGGATGAGCTAGAACGCGACGTACATCCGCCTCATCCATATTGTGATAGATAGCACCAGCCGGCATCAGACGGCGTGCTGCTTCCGTTAGATCGACCTCCCACTCCGCCGCGATTTCGCTCAGCAGGCGTCTCCCCTGTTCTGGATATGGCTTTGACCAAGTCACCAGAATGTCGAATTGGTCCGAGACTCGCCACAGGTCGAGCGTGGTCGAACAGGCCGAATAGGGATAACAGTCACAGTTGCATGGCTGTCCGCGAACTGCCAGCTCAAGCTTTTCCAGAGCGTGTCCACTCTTTCCCCAGTTATCGACATCAGCACACTTCAGGTGCGATATCACCAAGGGTACGTGACCATGACGGGCTGTTTCGAACGCTTCATCCATTGCTTCGAACAACAGATCGCGCTCGTTACGCATATGCGTGGTGTAGATACCACCTTCCTCACCCACGACCTCCACGAGTGCTTTAACTTCTCGGGATGTGGCTTGACGGGCATTGGTATAAGCGAGACCAGAACTCAACCCAATCGCACCACCTCGTAACGCAGTACGAAGTGCTTGGCGCATGACCAGTATCTCCTCGTCGCTAGCGGAACGATCGAAACCAGTCATGGCTCCAGCACGCAGCGTAGTATGTCCGATCAAAGCAGCAACGTTCACCGTCGGCACAGCCATCTCGACTGCTTCGGCAAATGCATCGAATGTCTGAAAAAAGGCGTCGCTTTCACCTAAGAGATTCATTGGGTCCGGGACATCACCAACAAGTTTTACCGGTGAGGCACTGATACCACAGTTGCCGACGATAACCGTAGTGATGCCTTGAGTGATCTTGGGCAGCATCTCTGGCTGACGGATGGCGCAACTGTCATCATGGGTATGGACATCAATAAAACCAGGAGAGAGATACCGACCTTCAGCCTCAACCACCTGTGCGGCCTGCGTGGTACCCAGATCACCGATAGACACGATTCGATCTGCCTTAACGCCAATATCAGCAACGAACGGATCATTACCGGTACCATCAACAACGTAGGCCCGGCGAATAACTACATCGAATGTCATGCTTCTCTCCTGAGAGTGACGCGCCTGAGTATATGGTTCTGTCAGTGCCGGAGCATGGATAGTGATGGCATTGCACTGAGCAGTGCGCTTGGTTCAATGAAAAGCTTACCTAGCGCTCGACCCCAGTTTGCGAAGTAATTCGCCCGTAATGCTCGATACGACGGTGACGCGCAAAGTCGAAGATAGTCTTCTTGCCAAATTGGCAGAGATCCATATCACACCGCGCAACAATCAGTTCATCACCCTCTCCTTTAGCTCGTGCAACAACGAAGCCATTAGGATCGACGATGACCGTACCGCCCATCAGCGGAAAACCATCCTCAACCCCGGCTTTAGCAACGGCCACAGCCCAGGTGGCGTTCTGATAGGCGCCCGAGGTGATCGAAAGCTCAGAGTGATACAAGCGTTTTTCCATGCCTTCGTCGCTATTTTGTGCATTAACCGCAGGCGTGTTGTAACCCAGCAGAACCAGTTCGACACCTTGCAGGCCCATAACGCGCCAGGTTTCCGGCCAGCGGCGATCATTACAGATGCACATGCCCATTAGCGTGTTCTCATTATCAAAGGTCTCGAAGCCAAGGTCGCCGGGTTCGAAGTAACGCTTCTCAAGATGCTGGAAGTCACGCTCGGTGTCGTACTCGACATGACCCGGCAAATGAATCTTGCGATATTTACCGACGATCTCACCCTGCCGATTGGTTAGGATGGAAGTATTGAAATGGCGTCCTCCCGGCGTCAGCTCGGCATAGCCAAAAGAGATAGCGATGCCGTGCTCACAAGCACGGTCAAACAGGGGACGGGTTGCCGCATTGGGCATTTCGCGCTCGAACCAAGTATCGACCTCAGTTTGATCTTCCATGTACCAGCGCGGGAAAAAGGTAGTCAGCGCCAATTCTGGATAAACGACTAGATCGCAGCCTTGCTCAGCGGCTTGATCCAATAGCGCGATCATTCGCACAACCACAGTTTCCCGACGATCACTTTTTTGAATCGCCCCCATTTGAGCACCACCAATCACCCACTCACGCATGTTTATTTCCTTTTATCGTTACGGCATTGAAATCGTTACTGCATATTAGGCTCAGCGATTAAACTTGCGTTCGAAACGACTAATTAAGCGCACCAATGGCCAGAGCAACAGCAAATAAATTAGCGCTGCCAGAACAATTGGGGAGGAGTTATAGCTCATCGAGCGCACCATATCCGCACGGTATAAAAGCTCGCCAAGTGACACCACACTGGCCAATGATGTCAGTTTGACCACCTCCACAGTATTCGAGAGAAGGTCAGGAAGTACATTGCGTACCGCCTGAGGGAGAATCACCCACAGCATGGTCTGAAACTGTGTCAACCCTGTCGAGCGGGCACCTTCAAACTGCCCTGGCGCAATTGATAGCAGCCCTGCACGGTAGACTTCGCAGTAATAGGCCGAGGTATTGAGAACAAATGCAATCACTACCGCAGCATAGGGCGATAACTCTATGCCGGTAAACGGCACCCCTGAATAGACAAAGACCAGCAACACCAAGGGCGGCACAGCACGAAACAGATCGACGAATACAATGGTCGGCCAACTCACCCAGTGACGGGGACTACCCGATGCGATAGCCAGCAATAACCCCACGATGCCACCCAAAGAAATGACCACTACACAGATCAGTAGAGTAACGCTGAGCCCTTTTAATAGAAGGGGCAACGACTGCAGCATTAAATCGAGGTTGAAGAATTGGTTTGCAATGACATCCATATCACCGCCTCCGCCAGTTCACACTAGATTCAAGCCAACGCCCCATAACGACGAAGGGCAAGAACAGTACGACGTAAGCCAATGCTCCCAACGTCAGAGGTGTTGCACTCCCAGAAAAGGATTGGGCACTCGATGCCTGATAGAGAATTTCTGGAACACCGATCACCGTCCCCAATGCGGTCATCTTGGTGATCGCAATAGAGCGATTGGTCAGTGAAGGTATCGACATACGCATCGCCTGGGGAAGCACGACCCATATCAGTACTGTGAGGCTGCGCATGCCAGTGGCTCGTGCAGCCTCCCATTGCCCCGGCTCCACTGCGCGGATACCTGCCCAGAAAATTTCCTCTGCGAAAGCCGCCAATACCAGACTCAGTACCAGAAACAGCACCATCCACGCTGTTAACGTGACCCCGACACTGGGCAATCCGAAATAAAAAATCAGCACAACCACCAGCGGAGGTAAAGCTCGCCAGATGTCGGCAAACACCACAATCAGCAGACTAATAGGCCTTATACCGGCACTTCGTATACAGGCCAGCAGCAGACCCATCACCAGTCCACAGACCACTATGGCCACAGCCAATCCCAACGTAACCCACAATCCGTCAAGGATCTGTGGCCAGTACTTTTTTATAATCACAGGATCGAAGAACACCTGCATAAAATGGCGAAGTCCATCCATAAGTGCCTACTCCTGGACAATCAAAAAAGCCATATACTCGAGTGACCAGCGGTTGTCGCTCACATTTTATGTATTAATCTCTAAAACTTTTTCTCACCTTTATGCGAGTTTTTAGAGCAGGCGCTCAATTACATGTGAAGACACGGTCGTCCGCGACATAACCCGAAAACCCAGGTTGGCCATATCCAGAAATTGGCGTTACCGCTGTGGAGCCTTCGACAGGTTCCACGCCAAACCACTTTTTGGATAGCTCGGCTATAGTGCCGTTGATTTTCAAGCACTCAAGAGCATCTTCAACTCGATTCCGAGTATCGGTATCATCCTTTCGAAAAGGGATCGCCCACACCAGACCGGTGCGGACTAGATAGGAAAGTTCGAGACCAGGGTTCTGGTTCACTGCATAGGCAGAAACCGTGTTTCCAGCCACATTCGCTGCGGCACGCCCGCTCATCACTGCCTGAATCGCATCGCTGTTGGTGCCATAACTTTCGACTTGCCAACCATATTCATCGGCATGCTCGCGTGCCCAGCTGTCGTATGCCGACCCTCTATTGACAGCAACCACCTTGTCCCTCAACTGATTTAAGTCGGTGATTTCCTGCGCCCCCGCCTGAATTACGAATTGAAAATCCGTATCCAAATAGCCTTCGCTAAACAGCAGGTTATCAGCGCGCTCCTCGGTCACAGTGGTGGGGGCCATTAAGAAGTCATAGGTGCCAGCCTGCAGTCCCGGAATCAGTCCAGAAAACTGCGCAGCTGTAATCCTCATTTCCACACCCATCTGTTCACCCAGTGCATTGGCCAGATCGACGTTAAAACCTTGCACGTCACCATCCATAGTTTGCATGGCGTGCGGTGCGAAGGTGCCATCCAGTGCTACATGATAGTGAGTCGGCTCACCGGCATGAACTGTGGATACCCCCAAGCCCAAGACGACCAGTGATGGTTTCAGACAGCATCCTAGAAGGCTAGACAGCGATGAAGAGAAAGTTGGAGACATAGGTGTTGTTCCCGTTTTATGGATGTAGAACCGGTTTGTTAGTGGCACTGCTCAACAAAAGCCTGCGTACGCTCTTGCAGTGGCGCTGCGAAAATCTGCTCGGGCGGCCCCTGCTCAACGATATAACCATCGGCCATGAACACCACACGATCAGCCACAGCTCGGGCAAATGCCATCTCATGAGTCACCACTAACATCGTCATGCCGCTCTCGCGCAATTCCCGCATCACCTCCAGCACACTGCCGACCAATTCTGGATCCAGCGAACTTGTTGGCTCATCGAATAGAACAATCATCGGATTAAGGGCGATGGCGCGGGCAATGCCTACACGCTGCTGTTGTCCGCCCGACAGCTGGTGTGGATAGTGCCCGGCACGTTCCGACAGCTTCACACGAGACAACGCTTCAAGCGCTACCGCCTCAGCCTTACGGCGTGTCATTTTCTTCACCAGCCGCAGTGCCAATGCCACGTTACCGAGCGCCGTGAAATGGGGATAAAGGTTAAACTGCTGGAAGACCATACCGACTTTCTGACGCATACGATCAATCGAGGTATTGCGATCCATCAGATCGATACCATCAATGATCACTTGGCCACCACTGGGCACTTCCAAGCAATTGCAGCAGCGCAGCATGGTGCTCTTTCCTGAGCCGGAGGGACCAATCACACAGACCAACTCCCCTGGGAGAACACTCAGATCGAGGCTCTCAAGCACCACCTGCTGCCCAAACACCTTCCGCAACCCGATCAGCTCCAGAATCGGAAAAGGGTTGTGGGCATTCGCCCCAGCGACCACTGATGAACTGGGTGTTATGGTATCGTTCATGCTCTGTTCTCACCCAGGCTGGTGGGTCCATCTGTTGACGGATTCACCAATTGGCGGATCAGCGCTTTCGGATCGCGTAAGGCACGCACCTTGGCGACTGGCTCGGGAAGCCCACAGGCTAGGAACTCACCACTACCGCGGGCAACCTTGATCTCGCCATCTTCGATGACGACACGGCCGCGATTGATCACTACATCCGGCCAGCCGGTCACCTTCATGCCTTCGTAAGGGGTATAGTCAACATTGTCATGCAGTAGATCGTTAGTGATCGTGACTTCGCGCTCTTCGTCCCATATCACGATGTCGGCATCCGAACCCACTGCGATAGTGCCCTTACGCGGATATAAGCCATAGGTACGAGCATGATTGGTCGCGGTGAGTGCCACAAACTCATTGATCGTCAGACGTCCTTTCAAGTAGCCCTCGCTGAATAGCAAAGGCATGCGCACCTCCAGGCCGGGCAAACCGTTGGCCATCTCTCGGAAACCCGTCTTTTCGCCTTTCGGCAGCTTGCCGGTTTCATCCCAGCAGTATGGCGCATGATCAGAGGAGTAAAGTGACAGACTCCCCTCCATCAGTCCTTGCCACATGGCACGCTGACAGCGTTCGTCACGCGGTGGCGGACTGCAACAGAATTTGGCCCCTTCGACACCAGGCTTGTCGATGTCGGCAGCGGTCAGGAACAGATACTGTGGGCAGGTTTCTGCATAAAGTGCGGCGCCCTTTTGCTGTGCCTGGCGGATACAGTCCAAGGTACCGACTTCCGAGACATGCACGATTAGAATTGGTGTTTCCAGGATTCGAGATAGCGTCACCACCCGGTTGGTAGCTTCGGTCTCGGCGAGCCCACTGTGTGCCACCGCATGGTATTTTGGTGCGTTCAATCCCCGTTCGACAAGGCGGTCGCCAAGCCAGCGAATCACATCATTGTTCTCGGCATGCACCATGACCAACGCACCCTCACGATCCGCCAGAGCTAGCACATCGAGAATCTGATAATCGTCCAACTTCATACGCTCATAGGTCATGAAGACCTTGATCGAGGTCACCCCTTGGCGAATAGCACGTGGCAAATCCGTCTTCAGAGCCAAGTCATCCAGGTTGGTGACGATGACATGAAAGCCATAATCGATCACCGCCTTCTCTTCGGCTCGCGCACTGTAATCCTCAAGCACCTCGCGCACACTATCATTGCGATGTTGGGCCGCAAACGGCATGATGGTAGTGTTACCACCAAACGCTGCGGAGACAGTAGCCGAATAGAAGTCATCGGCACACATCAGCCCCATCCCCGATAACTGCTCAACATGGCAATGGCTGTCAATACCACCGGGTAACACCCATCGACCACACGCATCAATATCACGTTTACCTGCTGGCAATCCTTCGGCAATTGCGGAGATTTTACCGTTGATGATGCCAATATCGGCTGCGAAGATATCGGTTGCCGTCGCCACCTGACCATTGCGAACCACCATGTCGAAGGCTCTATTCAGATGAGTTTGAGTGGTGATTGTTGTCATACTAGCTCCTGAGAGAGAAATACTGCCTCAATGCCCAAACGGTCTAATCCCATCTCTGAGTTGCATGCTGCCCGGCACGCCATTCCAGTCAAAAATACCCACTTCCAGCGGATCTGGTTTTCGATACGTACGGCTTTTCGATTCAGGCCTCGATTCGAATGTCTCAGGATTTCCAGGCTTGCCGTCATGGTCAGTAACACGACACATCACCCGGGTCTGAAACCCTGTAAAAATCATTCTGCGAGCCGAATGTGTTGATGTCGCATACCTTTTTGTCTCCACCCCTTAACATAAGGTCAAGACCGTTACGGCTGCATATATGCCTGACATACTCTAAGCATCTTACGAGACATGAAAAAAAGGCAGGATAAGCATTACTATTCAAAAGATTAGAAAAATTAACCGCGGGAGCCTCATACCGAAGTACATCATGTCGATCATCTCCTTTCCACGCGGCATACGTCATCGGTGAACCGGCGTATTCCAGTGCACATCTCGCTGGAAGATAGATTTTGAACACCAGGACTGTGGAAAATTGCCCGCCGGGAGGAAAACCGTTCTGCAAGTGAGGAAGAGTTGATCAGCATTTGATGAAGGAGCGGGCAGATGTAGCCTACCCACCCTTCCAACCGTAGGTCATTACCTATCTCAGAGCCTCGCATGCTTCACGAACACGTCGGCACGCTTCCAGTAGCCGTTCGGTATCCGAGGCGAACGACATTCGGAAATGACCCGGTAAGCCGAAGGCACTGCCAGGAACCACCGCTACCCGAGCTGATTCAAGCAGATAACGAGCCAACGCCTGATCGTCCTCGACTCTCATACTTTCCGGCGTCTCGCGTCCCAGTAGCGCTTCGCAATTCGGAAACAGGTAGAACGCCCCCTCCGGCAGTCGACAGACCAGACCGTCAATCGCACTGATTGCCTCGGCACAGAGTATGCGGCGTTCAGCGAAGACTGCATTGCGTGCCTGAATAACATCAAGGGGTTGGGTCAATGCCGCGACCGCTGCTGCCTGGGAAACCGAGGCGGGATTGGAGGTCGTTTGCGACTGTATTACCGCCATGGCCTGGATCAATTCCGCCGGCCCACCACCGAAGCCGATCCGCCAACCAGTCATGGCATGCCCCTTGGAAACACCATTGATAGTCAGCGTGCGTAGTTTCATCTTCGGTTCGACCTGAGCCAATGTGCAGAACTCGAAGTCGTCGTAGACGAGATATTCATAGATATCGTCGGTCAGCACGAAGATATCGGGATGCCTGGACAGCACCGCCGCCAGCGCTTCCAGCTCGTCGCGGGTATAGCCGGCTCCGGACGGATTTCCCGGTGAATTGAGAATCAGCACGCGTGTGCGCGACGTGATCGCGCCCATGAGTCGCTCAGGGGTCAGCTTGAAGCCGCTCTCGGCCGGGCATGCCACCGCCACCGGTATACCGCCAGTAAGGCGCACCATGTCAGGGTAGGAAACCCAGTACGGCGCAGCGAAGATGACTTCGTCGCCCGGATCGACCAGTGCCATCAGCGCATTGAAGATGACCTGCTTGCCTCCGGCCCCGACACTGATCTCATCGACCCGGTACTTGAGACCATTGTCGCGACGGAATTTCTCGATGACCGCTTGCTTGAGCGCTAGCGTGCCGTCGACATGAGTGTAGCGGGTCTCACCGGCATCCAGCGCCGCCTTGGCAGCCTTGCGGATGACGGCCGGAGTATCGAAATCAGGCTCGCCCTGGGAAAGAGAGATCACATCAACCCCTTCGGCACGCATTTTGGCGGCGCGACCACTGATTTCGATGGAAGCAGAGGGATGAACAATCGACAAACGCTTGGCCAATCGGGTCATTGCTGAGGACTTCCTGACGGTTGGCGGGCGGCGACGATATCGGCCATCGGCCGGATCGCGACACCGTTATTCTCGAGCCGACGGCGCAAGGTGGCAGCCATCTCGACGGCTCCGGGAGTGTCCCCATGGACACAGATACTGTCGATATCGAGGGCAATACGCTTGCCGGAGATCGTTGTGACGGCCTGCTCTTCGAGCATGCGCAGGACACGATCAGCCGCGGCCTTAGGGTCATGAATCACCGCACCGGGTAACTTGCGCGACAGCAGATTGCCGTTATCGGCATAGGCCCGATCAGCGAAGACTTCATTGCCGACCCTTAGTCCCAGCTCTTGCGCAGTCAGTGACGTCTGCATGCCCGGCATGGCTAGTTGGATCAGTTCAGGATCAATGGCAGCGATCGCCCGCGAGACAGCCAGTGCCAGCTCCCGATCCTCGGCCGCCATGTTGCCCAGTGCACCATGTGTCTTGACGTGGCGAATGGGGTGCCCCACTACTTCGGCCATGGTGCGAATAGCACCAATCTGATAGATCAGCTGTTTTTCCAGGTCGGACGGCGATTCACCCTCAATGCGGCGACGCCCGAAACCCACCAGATCCATAAAACTCGGATGCGCCCCTACCTGCACGCCTCGGTCACGCGCCTGCACCAGCGTCTCGTGCATCACCACTGGATCCCCGGCGTGAAAACCGCAGGCGATATTGGCCGTCGTGACAATGTCGAGCATGGCACGGTCATCGCCCATGCTCCAAGCGGCGAAGCTCTCCCCCATATCGCAGTTTAAGTCCACATGGACACTCATCATACTCTCCCCTGACAGGGTTGTTGAAAAGGCACCACGCAATCCGTACTCACGGTATCGAATGGCACCAGCCATGGTATACCAATAGTATACACAAAGCTCAGCTTCAGATAACGTCACTATAAGACCGGGGCGGAACGGTTGTTTTCAATTCGACTAACACAACTCAAGGAGTTCTATGTGACCGACTTCACCTGCGTAATCGCCCAGCCAATCCACCAAGATGGCATCGAGCTACTGCATGAAGCAGGCATTCGAGTGGTTCATACACCAGCGCCTGATCCAGTGTCGCTGGGTTCCGTTCTAGGCAATGCCGATGCGCTGATCGTGCGTAGCGCCGAAGTTAATCGCACCATGTTGGATCGGGCTCGGCGGCTCAAGTTGATTGGCGTCCACGGTGTCGGTGTCAACGCCATCGATATCGCCGCCGCCACCGAGCATGGAGTGATCGTCGCCAATACACCCGGCAGCAATGCCCAGGCGGTAGCGGAGCAGGCGATCGCACTGATGTTCGCGGCAGCCAGACGGGTGCCGCTGGCCGATCGCACCGTGCGTGAGGGTGATTTCTTCGCCTTCAAGTACAGCGTGCCGATGATCGAACTGGAGGGGAGTACCTTCGGTGTGGTCGGCTTTGGCAATATTGGCCAGCGCACGGCACGAATGGCGAAGGGGTTGGGCATGCGTGTCATCACCTATTCTCCCAATGCACCGGATAGCGCGCTGGCTGAGGTAGGGGTCAAACGCGCTCAGTCACTCGAAGTATTGCTTGGTGACGCCGATATCGTCTCAATACACGTCGCTCTCAACGAGCAGACACACAACCTCATCGGACGCCAGGAACTGGCGCGAATGAAACCCACAGCGTTATTGATCAATACCGGACGCGGAGGCACGGTGGACGAGATCGCGCTGGCCGAGATGCTGGCAGAGGAGCGTCTTGCTGGCGCCGGGCTGGATGTGTTCGCCGTCGAGCCGATACCGTACGATCATCCTTTGCTGGCGCTCGACAATGTCGTGCTCTCACCGCACAACGGCGGCTCCACCGCCACCAGCATGTCACGCACGGCACGTGCGGTCGCTCAACACGTCGTCGACATGAGTCGCGGCCAGCTCCCAACCCAGGTGCTCAACCCCTTGGTCATAACCAATCAGGAGGCCCCATGAATAGCATCGTGCCTGACATGCAACTGTCCAAGCGACTCTTTACCGAGCTGGCCGCCCCCTACGAGCATCAAACCGGTATCACCCGAGATGCCTATGGCCCTGGTGAACAACGGGCCCATGAACTGTTCGTGGCCTCCGCTAAAGCTCTTGGCCTGGAGATCCATCAGGACGCCGCCAGCAACCATTTCGCCCTTTGTCGTGGGCTCGACGACACCCTGCCCGCCTGGCTGGTCGGCTCACATCTCGATTCCGTTCCCCAGGGCGGCAACTATGACGGAGCTGCCGGTGTCGTTGCTGGCCTCGCGGCGATCGCCGGGCTGCTGGCCGCAGGTATTACGCCCCAACGCGATATCATCGTGGCAGCCTTCCGCGCCGAGGAGAGCACTTGGTTTCCCACCTCCTACCTCGGCAGCCGCTCAGCGTTGGGCCAGTTACAAGCCGAGGAGTTGACCGTGCCGAGAGCGGATAGCGGACGCCCGCTTTCCGATCATATGCGCGACTGTGGCGGTGACCCTGATGCGGTGGCGGCAGGCCACAGCTGGCTGGGACAACGCGCCCTGTGTGGCATGCTGGAACTCCATATCGAGCAGGGTTCTACACTTGAGATAGAGAACCTACCGATCGCAATCGTCACAAGTATCGCGGGCAGCTTTCGCTACCGACAAGCACGCTGTTTCGGCGAATGGGGGCATTCCGGTGCCGTAGCCAAGGAGCACCGCCACGATGCACTGATGGCCTTCTGCGAACTGACACTAGCATTGGAGCGGGAATGGTCCACACTTGAGACTGAAGGCCAGAGAGCCACCGTGACCATAGGTCAGATTGCGACCCCGCCGGCGCAACACGCATTCAGCAAGATTCCCGGAGAAGTCGGTTTCTGTCTCGACGTGCGTAGCGAAAGCCCCGAGATATTGACGTACCTGGAACAGTTTCTGTTCGGTAACGCTGAGCGGATCGAGCGCGAGCGTGGTGTACGCTTTGACCTGGGACCGCGCACCGCCAGCACGCCGGCACCGATGAGCACCGTTCTAACTGACCGTTGCCAGATGCTAGCATCAGGGCTTGATATCCCCCATCGCCTACTGCCGAGCGGGGCAGGGCACGACGCAGCAACATTCTCCAAGGCGGGAATACCGACGCAGTTGCTGTTCGTGCGCAATCAGAACGGTAGCCACAACCCAAACGAGGCAATGCAGCTGAAGGACTTTGCCGAGGGTGTTCGGCTGCTTGCGGCGTTGATTCAGGAATGAGCGAGCATCATTGCGTCGGGGTTCGTTTCAGATATGCGCCAGACGATTGATGATGCTCTGGCGCACGTTGTCGATGTGCGCCTCCATCGCCTTCCTCGCGCCTTGGCTGTCCCGCTCACGCAGCCGCTCCAGAATAGCCAGATGTTCGTGACAGCCGGGCTCGAAGCGTTCGGGCACCTGCGCCAGATCAAATACTCGCGTCTTTAGGCGCAGGTCGGCGACCATCCGAGCCAACAGCTTATTGTTACTGGCCAGCGCGATGCCGTTGTGCAGCGCATCATCGACTCGGTGCAGCTGTTCCGAGGTACGGGCGTCCTCGGGCATCTTGAGCAGGGTGATTACCTGCTGCGTGAGCACGTCGATTGCCTCAATAGCGAGACGTTGTGCAGCATGCCCCGCCGATTCGCTCTCCAGTAGGGCTCGCACCCGAAGAATTTCCATGTATTCATGCACCGAGGGCGCCTTGACCGCCAACTGGCCACGAGCCACGCGAATCGCGAACCCCTCGTGTTCCAGCCGACTAAGCGCTTCTCGAACGGGCGTGCGAGAAATGTTCAGCGCCTCAGCCAAATTACGCTCCTGCAACAGCGTGCCTGCCGGTAGACGGCCCAACTGGATCATCTCAAACAGTTGCTGATATGCCTGCCCCGCCAGACTCTGGATGCGCGTTCCCTGAAGTATGCGGTCGATATCCAGCGTTTGCATTGCCGCGGCTCCCTGCCAGTGAATAATTAACGTCGTTAATGTAGTGTTCGAGTATACGACACTCACATCGCAAGTCGCGCCAAATAGGCTCGAAAAGCCCGCTGACGCTCACGCCACAAAGTCTCGGCATGAGCGGGATCAATCACTTCGAAACACAGTCGATCTCCCGGTTTCATCTGCCCGAGCCGAGCCAGATCCGCCCGAATCACCGTGGCGATCTTGGGATAGCCACCCGTTGTACCACGATCGTTCATGGCGATGATCGGCCGGCCGTCGCCGGGAATCTGCACACTACCGGTCATCAATGCATCGGAGACGATGTTGTGTCCTACGGTACTGGTCAGCTCAGGGCCGGCAAGACGATAGCCCATGCGATCAGCGAGCGTCAATATCTCCCATTCAGCCGACAGGAAACGGGCAATCTTGGCGCGTGTAAAAAAAAACGACTGAGGGCCCAACACGACGCGGATGGGCCGTTTCTCACGCTGCGGCAGATGCTGCTCGCCTACTTGTCCGGCGTGGCTGGCACCAATGGTGGGATCGCTCAAGGCCAACCGGTCACCGACCGCCAAAGCACGCCCACTGAAGCCCCCAATACCGGCGCGCACCAGCGTCGACACGCTACCAAGAAACGGTGTCGCGGCGAAACCACCACCCACAGCCAAATAAGCTCTGGCACCGGAAAGCACTCGTCGAATGTGCAGTTCGTCACCGTCGCGCAGCGCCAGTGCACGAAACGCTTCAGCACGCCGACCATTGACCAGAACCTCTGCATCCCCCGTGATCGCGACCACGCAATCGCCACCTACGAGTCGCAGCCGCGGCCCCATCAGCGTCACCTCCAGCACGCCGCACTCCTGGAGATGGCCCGTCTGTGATTCGTTCGTTTGCGCGTTCCCGACCAAGGCGTTGGCCAATCCCAGACTCATGGAGTCAAGTGCCCCCGATGGCGGCAACCCTAGATGACCTTGTCCGATGCGCCCAGAATCCTGCAGCGTGGTCATCATGCCCGGCGAGGCGACCACGAACGCGACATCAAGATTATCTCGACTGGTGCTCATCTACTCGGCCCAGCGTTATCAATCCACTCCCACTCGGGGCGCCAATCTGGCTTCTGCTGAAGTGCTTTGAATTGTTCGGTATTGATCGCCTCGAAACGCACGCTGTCGCCCGCTTCGATCAGTATCGGAGGGGTTCGCTCAGCGGTGAAGTTATGCACCGGAGTACATCCGAGCAGGTGCCAACCGCTGGGCGCTTCCACAGATGAAATGGCGGTCTGTTGACCGCCGATACTTATGCTACCCGCTGGCGTTCGCGTTCGCGGTGAAAGGCGACGCGGCGCATGCAATCTGGCATCAAGCCCCCCAAGATAGACGAAGCCGGGCATGAAACCGATCATGAAAACGCGATAATCTGGCGCAGTATGGCGCATGATAAACTCGTCACGATCCAGGCCAAGGTGGCCACAAACATCGTCGAAGTCTATGCCGAATTCGCCCCCATAGACCACGGGAATTCGCCAGCGTCGGCTCGGTTTCGAGCTCACGCTCAGCATGCTCAGCAGGCGTTCGAGCCGTGCGATCAGCTCGCGCTGGGTAATCGCCACGCTATCGTATTCCACCGACAGCGAGCGATAGGTTGGCACTATGCCAATCACTCCAGCGATCTGCGCAGCCCGCACCGCCTGCGCAGCCGCCTCTATCCAGCGGTTGACCTCAATATCTATCATCTCCCCGCAGTCGATTAGCACACCCTGATCCGCCAGCGGCGCGATTTGGTAATATGGTGTCATGGTGAGAAGTCCCGTTCTTTCATCAGCGATGCTGCGACAAATGATCCGGCAACCAGGTCGCAATTTCCGGCACCACCGCCAGTAGCAGCGTAAAAGCAACCATGATCAGGAAGAAAGGCAGTACGGCACGCGCGACCTGGCTGATCTTCATCCCCGTGATGCCATTGATCACGAACAGATTGAAACCGACCGGCGGCGTAATCTGCGCCATCTCCACCACTAAGACCAGAAAGACACCAAACCAGATTGGATCAAACCCCGCCTGGGTGATAAGCGGCAGTGTGATCGGCAGCGTCATGACGATAATCGACATGCCTTCGAGCAACATACCCAACACTACATAGAAAACCAGCAGGATAGCGACCAGCGCCAACGGCGACAGTTCTAGCGAGCTGATCATGTCGGCAATCGTTCGCGGCACGTTAAGAAACCCCATCGCCACCGACAGGAACATGGCACCGACGATAATTATCCCGATCATCGATGTGAGCTGTGCCGCGCCCATCAGCGCACTCCACAGATTTCTCCAACTCAGGCAGCGCTGAAGAAGGCAAACAATAAGGGCGCCGAGAACCCCCACGGCTCCCGCTTCAGTGGGTGTTGCCATGCCGGTGAACATGCTGCCGATGACGAGGGCAATCAACAGTGCAACCGGGCCTAACTGGATCAGAGCCCGCAAATAGTCACCGACTCGAAGCCCGCGCTGACGAGGCGGCAGTTCGCCCGGTCGCAGCAAAGCGTAACCGCCTAGATAGATCATGAATGCCAGTGCCAGCAGCAACCCCGGAATGATCCCCGCCATGAACATCTTGAGAATTGACACCTGCGCCAATACTCCATAGATGATCATGATAGTGCTGGGCGGAATCAGAAAACCGAGCGTGCCAGCACCAGCCAGCGAGCCGGCAGCGATACGCGCATCGTAGCCACGCCGCATCAGTTCGTTCGAGGTGATACGCCCGACCGTTGCCGTGGTCGCCGCAGAGGAGCCGGAGATAGCTGCAAACAGCGTACAGCCCAGCACGTTAGTATGCAGGAGCCGCCCCGGCACGCGATCGACCCAGGGCGCAAGGCCGTCGAATAACAGTTGTGTGAGGCGGCTTCGAAATAGCAGCTCGCCCATCAGGATGAACAGTGGCAGCGCCACCAATCCCGAGGTGGTGGTTGAATTCCAGAGCGTCTGCGCGAGCAGCTTTTCCACCGGCATGAATCCCCGGAACATCTCTAGCGAGACGATACCCACTCCGGCCAACCCCAACCCGACCCAGACACCACTAGCGAGTATCGCCAAGAGTAGCGCAAACGCTGTCAACATGATCGTGATCATAACTTACCCTTCGTCGTCATCGTTGCGTCCTCGGGCGGATGCGCCAACAGCCCAGGCAAGGAGAACAGCACCATCGCACGCACAATCAGCGTTAACGTAAAGACGATCAGTCCCAGCGCCATGAGTGCACGAGGATAGATCAATGGAATTTCCTGTGGTGTGCTCGACACCGTGCCACCATGCCAGGTCTGCAGGCAGAAGCCGATAAAAGCCGCTGAGAAGAAACCGGCAATGACCACACCGATCAGCGTTGCGAGTAGATCCAACCATCGCGCGTAGCCTTCCGGTATATGGTCACGTAGCAATGTGATGCGGATGTGCTTGTCATTCCGCAGCGCCCAACTGCTTGCCATGAAAATAATTAGCCCCAGCAGATAGCCACTCACCTCCCAGCTAAATCCAAGACTTCGCCCAAACAGATTGCGGGAAATAATTTCCGACAGCATGAGCACAAATAGCAGCGCCATGGCAAGCGCAGCAAGAGCAGCAGTCGCCCAGGACAAACGATCGCTCAGTCGTAGCAAGCAAGAGATCATGGGAAGACACCCCTATAGAATAGGACGGTTCCAGCGGGTAACAGAGACCAACCCGCTGGCCTTGACTAACGGTTGCTCGGTTACTGCGCGTCGCGTGCCTCAAGATAGCGTGTCATCAGCTCGTCGGCCTGTGTGCCGGCCGATTCACGAAACTGCTGCCACTGTGGCCGAGCAGCGTCAGTAAGCTGCTTCGACAACTCGGCACTGGGGGCAGACATATGAATGCCATGGTCGGCAAGAATCTGAGCGTTACGTTCGTCCTCGTCTTGGGAGAGCTGCTGAAACTGAGGCTCCATCTCCTGGGCCAGCGTTTCGATCGTCTGTTGCTGCTCTGCCGTCAATGCGTTCCATGCATCGAGATTGATTGAGACGACATCCGGCGCCAGTTGCCAATCGAGTTTATTGAAGTAAGTGGTGAACTCCCAAAAGCTGCCGTCAACACCGGAGGGCGTTGATGTGGTCACCCCGTCGATCACCCCAGAGGCCAGCGCCGGCACAACCTCGCCCCAAGGCATTTGCACTGGAGAAGCCCCCAGCGCCTTGAAGAATTCGGTGCCGTTCTTATCGACAGTTCTCAATTTGACTCCCTGAAGGTCTTCCACGGTTTCCACTGGTTGCCGGGTAAATACGCCTTGACCCGGCCAAGGCACAGTATAGAGAAACTTCTGATTGTACTCAGCCGCAACCGCTTCGTAATAAGGCCAGGCGGTTGCCCGCAGCAGCGCAGCGTCATTGATATTGCGGGTGAGATACGGTACCGACTCGATACCCAGCAACGGCTCCTCCCCAACCTGCTGTGTCAGCAGCATGTCAGCACCCTGAACGAGGCCATCGCGCACCGCCGAAAGCAGTTCGGGCCCTTTTAAACCAAGAGCGCCACCGGAGTGGATATCAAGCTCCACTTCTCCGTCAGTGGCTTCTTTCACAGCGTCAGCAAATTGATTAAGTGCCCTGACCTGGAAATTACCTTCCGGCCAGGGAGTCACGATTATCAGCTGTGTCGCCGCATGAGCGCCAAATGCTGCCATAGAGAGAACCACTGCCGTACAAAGCGTAGCCAGAGGATAAAAGGTTGTTTTCATGTTCGACTCCCAAGAGTTGTTTTCGAATGCTGCCAAGTAGCAGCTTTCCCAGATCAAAGCGGCCACATCACTTCTGGCACCGTACTGGAATATCTTTGGCATACCAAAGGAGACAAGTCAATTAACTGAGCGCAATTAGACTCTAGTCTATTATTTGGAATTTGGCGGAAGGGGTCGGCAGTCACGGCTGCACGGCATTGATGGTTAAACGTTATGAATAGACGACCCACGAGACAAAAAGGAAATAGACTACTCGGGATGGCATTGACGTGGATTAATACCAGAAACCTATTGGTTCAACATGCTCATTCGCCCCCTGATAAATGAGACAGGCTCATCTCATGCGAAGAATTCCTCGCGGAAAGTGTCTTTCAAGTGCTCAATGAAAGTACGTGCCAGTTGGGAGAGCGGTTCACTGCGTGGATGCACCAAATTGACCACCAGCGACTGCGTATATGACAGTGGCAATGCACACAGTGAATCAGATATATCACTATGCATCGAGAAGTCGTCGACTAGCGCGATGCCCGCCTGATTCCGCACCAACCCACACGCATAGTGCGGGGAGTCGACCTCGATCGCGGGCTGATAGACGAGCCCATGGGTTTCATGCAATTGTTGTACAAGCTGACCAAATGGTGTCTCGACGCCATAACCAATCAGCGGATAACGTGGCAGCATATCGACCTCAACCCTACGCTGAACTGCCAGAGGATGTTCGCGATGGCAGATGCATACTAACCGGGTCTCGAAAAGCGGCGATATTTCAAGATTAGGATGATCGACAGGAAACAAGGATATCCCCATATCAGCCCGATGTTCAAGCAAGAGGTCTCTCAGCGTGATGTTACGGGCACACTCCAGACTGACACGCACCTGTTGATGGTGGTCCCGAAACGTAGACACGGCCTTAGGAATAAGTTGATGGCCAAGGCTCGGGCTGCAAACCAGACGCACCACTCCATGGCGCTGCTGAATCAGATCATTAACCGTTGCGTTGACCCGCTGTACATCGCGATATACATGCTCGACATCGCGAAACAGTCGACGTGCTTCCGGCGAAGGGTGGAGTCGCCCCTTGACTCGCTCAAACAGCCGAAACCCAATTCGTTGCTCACTGTAAGAGAGCATCCGGCTAACCGCTGGCTGTGAGACTAGCAACAACTGAGAAGCACCGCTAATCGACCCGGTGACCATGACCGCACGAAAGACTTCTATCTGGCGAAGATTGAGCGACATACCAAAAAGCTCCCATAGCAACCCTTAACAAAAAGTTAACTGGAACTGGCAAACATATATGCAAGAGTCACGCCATATTCAGGCATAACATCAGGTTAACCTCTTCCCACATCTCGCTAATCACGCAGGCAGTTACTGTCGCTATAAACTGGAGAATTATCCTACAACAACAGTGGAGCTGCCCATGAGCCGCAGTATCGTTGTTATTAATCCCAACTCTTCAACCAGTGTGACTGCAAGCATTGACGCTGCCTTAGCCCCTCTCAGGCTGACTAATGGGCTTAATATCGAGTGTCACACCCTTACTGATGCCCCCTCTGGCATCCAGAGCGAGGCCGATATCATGCAAGTCATGCCACTGCTGTCGGCGTTCATCAACGCTCACAAAGAGCAGACAGCCGGGTTTGTAATCGCCTGTTTTAGTGACCCAGGCCTCGCCATGGCTAGAGAGGCGACCCGGCTACCAGTGTACGGTATTGGTGAAAGCGCCATGCTGACTGCACTAACGCAGGGCCAGAGTGTTGGCGTCGTAGCAATCCAGCCGACTTCCATATCTCGCCATTTGCGAGCCTGGGGTGCCATGGGAATACTTTCACGTCTTGCGGGCGAAAGAGCACTGGGACTGAACGTAGGTGAGTTGATAAATGAAAAAAAGACTTGGATGCGGCTCTTAGAAACAGGACAAAAGTTGCGTGACGAAGATGGTGCTAATGTTGTGGTGCTAGGCTGCGCAGGCTTGGCACACCATCGCCTCCAACTGGAGCAGGAACTCGGCCTACCCGTCGTGGAACCGTGTACTGCGGCAGCAGGTATGGCACTGACAGCCGCTCACCTCGCTGCATCTGGCAAATAGTACGTGTGAGTTGTACCGATTGACGTCAACAGTCCAGCATCCTTTTCAATTACTCACAAGTCATCATAAATATAAGCATTAGGTTTATTAGTGAAAAATCGCTGTGATTCGTTGTCAAGTATCTTCAGCAGCTAAGGAAGAGGTGTGATATAGGACAGTGCTAGGCAGACGAAGAAATCACTGGTTGTGATCGGGGTAGTGATCAAACAGAGTTTGCCGCTATAGTGATCCATAGCAAAGAGCCACTTACCGCTAAATAGAGGGAACCAGTGAAACGTCGTGATACAGGTAGTGCCTGGATAATCGATGCGTTAGCGCTTCGCGTGGATCTAAAAAAGGGTGCGCTCCCCCTCACCCAACAGCTCTACCGCCCCCTGAAAGAGTGGATTCAGCATGGTGAGCTAGCAGCCGGGCAGGTACTGCCCTCTTCCCGCCATATGGCTCAGTTGCTGGGAGTAAGCCGCAATACAGTGCTGGCAGTCATGGACCGGCTGCTGGCCGAAGGGCTGCTTGTTGCCCGACAAGGGGCGGGGCTCTATGTGGCGCAACTACCCACGTTATTGAGGCGATCAGCAGCTTCCACCCCACGGCCTACCTGCTACTCATCCCGCGGCAACACACTGCTGGGGTTAAGCAGCACTCTCAGTAATGGCTATCGCGCCTTTTCCCCTGGCGTCCCCGCGCTGGACCTGTTCCCAAGGGAACAGTGGCAACGGCTGTTGCGGCGACATTATCGCCATGCCGATATGTCATGGATGGATTACCAAACCAGCGGTGGCCTGCCTGAACTCAAAGCAGCCCTCTGTGACTATTTGAGGCTCTCCCGGGCAGTACGCTGCCAACCTGAACAAATCGTCATCACCCAGGGAGCGCAGCAAGCGTTTGAATTGATCGCTCAGTTGCTTACCGATAGTGGTGATGCAGTGTGGGTGGAGGAACCCGGCTATGGCGGTGCCCAGGCTTGCTTTCTGGCATCGGGGTTAGCAATCACCCCCGTTCCGGTCGATAAAGGCGGGCTGAATATTGCCTTACGCCCGGCTCACTCCCCCACCCCGCGGCTGATTTATGTGACGCCATCCCACCAGTACCCAACCGGCGTCACCATGCCGGTTCCCCAGCGTCTGGCGTTACTGGAATTCGCCTCTCGCTCAGGCTGTTGGATTATCGAGGATGACTACGACAGTGAATTTCGCTATGACACTCCCCCCACTCCTTCTTTACAGGGGCTTGCCGACCAGGCATCAGTTATCTACGTGGGCACTTTCAGCAAAGTGCTCTACCCAGGTTTGCGTATCGGCTACCTGGTGCTGCCCGATGAACTTGCCGCCGATTTCACACGAGCTCATGCACGCTTACACCGGGAAGGCAACTACCCCATTCAATCGGCGCTTGCGGAATTTATTGCTAACGGACACTTTACTCGCCACGTAACACGTATGCGGTCTGCCTACCGGCAGCGGCAAGCCTGTTTACGCACAGCATTAGCTCCAGCGGTGGCAAAGGGGCTTCGCCTTTCTGATGGCCATGCTGGTATGCATCTGTTAGCCGAACTCAATAGTTTCGACCAAGAAGCACTACTGGTAAAACGTGCCAATGACGAGGGTATTACCCTCTCTCCGCTTTCCCGATACTACCTTTCCGAGCACAAACGCCCTGGTTTGGTGCTTGGCTATGCTGGTTCTACGGAACAAGCGTTACTGCAGGCGGGCACGTGGCTTAACGATGCCTATTTAGCGACAAGAGACACTCCATAACGCTCCTTTATCGCGATATATTGTTCAGGCAAGACATGCCAGCATATTCTCTGGAGGTATTCTTGTAGTAGTGTATCGTCCTTTACAAGCCTATCTATAAATTGAACAGAAAGGGGACAACACGTTCCCAATGGGGTCAACGTGTCTCAATCGCTCTCTTCACACACAGAATCCCGCGCTTCGAAATGTAAGGCATGGAGTGTTCACGTATTTACTGCCAGCGGTGTACTGCTCGGCACCATGGCGCTGCTTTCACTGATCGACAATAATCCGGTCGCCTGTCTCCTCTGGCTGGGTGCCGCCATGATGGTCGACGGTGTCGATGGCACGCTAGCACGCAAGTATGAAGTAAAGACCATACTGCCCCATTTCGATGGTTCGACACTTGATATGGTGGTCGATTACCTTACCTGGGCCTTTATTCCCGCCCTTTTCATCTATTTCTTCATTGAGTTGCCGCCCAATTTTGCACTGTTCGCAGTATTCATTATTCTGCTGTCATCCATGTTCTGTTTCTGCAACGTCGATATGAAAAGCCAGGATAATTACTTCGTTGGCTTTCCTGCCGCCTGGAATATCGCCGCTGCCTATTTCTATATTCTCGACTTCCCTCCCTTCATCACCTTTGCCACTATCGTTTTTCTGGCCATCCTCACGGTGACAAGGATGAAGTTTCTTCACCCTTTTCGGGTGCGCTTGTTTATGCCGCTTAATATCACCGTCACCCTGGTGTGGTGTGCATGCGCCACGTCACTGATACTCTCCAGCCCCGAGCACGCCGCCTGGGCACTGTGGGGGTGGGGTATTTCATCCGTTTACTTTATCGGTATGTGCCTATGGCGTACCGCCCGAGAGTGGTTCGATTGAGGTATCGCACCTACTTTTCTGATAGTGCCGAAGGCAAACCTTCACGACACCTGTAACGCAACGCAGTAGTACGAAATAACAGAAGGTGAGGAGCCGATGAGCAACGATTTTATTGCCCCTGATGGACTCCCCCGCTGCCAGTGGTGTGGTGGAGCACCAGAGTTTCTGCCCTACCACGACAACGAGTGGGGCTTCCCGGTAGATGACGACCAGCGGCTGTTCGAGAAGCTGTGCTTAGAGAGTTTTCAGTCAGGCTTAAGCTGGCGCACTATTCTCAACAAACGCGAGAACTTTCGCACTGCCTTTCACCACTTCGATTTCCGTAAAATCGCCCTCTTTAGTGAAGAGGATGTGCAGCGTTTACTGCAGGATGCGGGCATTATTCGCCATCGAGGCAAGATTGAAGCGGTGATTAATAATGCAGCACGAGCTCAGGAAATGGTCGAACAGGAAGGCTCTCTGGCCGCTTTCTTCTGGCGTTATGAACCAGCGCCTGACGCATTAGCAGCGCCGCAAACCCAGACCACCTCCCCGGAATCCATTGCGCTTTCGAAGGCACTCAAAAAGCGGGGCTGGAAATTTGTCGGCCCCACCACTGCTTTCGCTTTCATGCAGGCCATGGGGTTGCTTAATGATCACTCACTCACTTGCGTTACACGCAAACGCGTTGAGCAGGCAAGGCAACAGTTTCAGCCTCCCGCCTAACGTAGTACATAGGAGCTAGCACTATGAAGCCAAAAATCAGCTTGATTACGCTAGGCGTGAAACATCTAGCTCGCGCCATTCACTTTTACCGTGATGGACTGGGCCTGCCGGAACACGAAACAGATAGCGATGAGGTTGCGTTTTTCAAGCTGGAAGGGACTTGGCTATCGCTGTTTCCCCGTGAAGCACTGGCCGAGGATATCGGTATTACCGATGATACGCCGGACGGTTTCAGCGGCATCACACTAGCCCATAATGTTGCCAGCCAAGACGCTGTTGATAAGGTGCTTGAACAAGCAGTTGCGGCAGGTGCAGAGCTCATCAAACCGGCCGAATCGGTGTTCTGGGGTGGCTATTCTGGCTATTTCCGCGATCCGGAGGGTCACTACTGGGAAGTCGCCTATAATCCGTTTATGGATTTGACGTGAACTCCACCATTAAGCCAGATCTGCGAAATCCAACAGCACCTTCTGACCACTCGGGCAAAACGCCATCTCGATAGCTTGTCGCCAGCCCTGGGCAGGGAACCGTTGATAACCAGGCATATCTGTCTGGCTCAACAGTCTCCAGATATCCAAGAATTTGTGCTGCCAGGCCTCTGCAGACACCCTGGCCAAACTATCGCGTAAATGAAACCTTCGATAGTGAGCCAATGGCTTGAAATCCAATCGAATAGCCTGCCCCGTCAATAACCCATAGGCGATAAACGTCGAGTCAGGAGCCATTGACTGCAGGATATTTGTCGCAATGGGACCACCCAAAGCGTCAAATACCAGGTCTGTCCCACGCGCAACATACAATATCTGCGAGGTATCTTGCATAGATACCGGTTTTATACCCATCTTTTCCAGGCGGGTAACTCTACTCTCGGAGCGGTATATACCAACAACTTCGCTGGCGCCGTGATGATATGCCCACGCCCCGAGGTAATCAGCACAATTTGAGCCTGCTCCACTAAGCAGCACACGCTTGCCCTTTACAGGCCATGTTTCAAGCATGGTTAGGGCAGCCAAGGGGTTGATATAGGCGCGTGCTGCAACAGCGTCAGAAATGGCATCCGGGACGGGCACTGCAAGAGCCGAATCACAATCCAAGATCGTCTGCCAAGTACCTTCACCGCGCAATGGAAGCACTCGCTTCCCGACCAGATAGGCATACTTTCGTGGCGCATCAATAACGCGACCGACCCCTTCATAACCAGCGACAGCGGGAAGCCTTATACGGTGAGAGTAGGCACCGCTGATGGGAATCAGGTCGGACGGGTTTACAGGAGCACACGTCATCTTCACCCTGAGTTTGCCCTCACCCATGCGTGGAACTTCCGTTGTTTCCATTATTAATTTTTCCAGCGGTCTTCCAAACGAGCGGTAGGTGAGCGCATGACGCCGCATAGATACCTCGAAAATGGGGGGATGAATTTCGCGGGCTGAACCACATGAATCATGTCGCATGTTCAAGGTTTCAGCCTAGACGCCGAGTCACTTAAGGGCCTCCGCATATGCTGCTTGAGCTCATCAGCATGCTGGTGACGCTATGACACCCACGACGTAGGTAACGGTCGAATCAAACGCTTTGGCATCTAACTCTTGGACAATAATCACGCACCCTCATCCGCTTGAGCCATCACCACCCATTAAACGGGACACGCTCTGGAAAAGGCCGCTAAACCTTCACTGCCATTCCATTTTGAAAGCTTTACAGGATTGTACATAGTTTTTGGATAGAGATTTATACGACTTTGATACGGCAATCGTATCTTCATCAATCCGAACCGTGGCCTGCTTTTTCAGCTTCTTTATATGCGGATTTTTAACGGATTTAGAAAAAATGTAATCATTGCGCATATCGTGTCCCTTCTACAAACCTTTCTCACGACACCCACTGATACTGATTTGCAGACAATAACGTGTAAAAAACATCAACACTAATCAAAATTAGCAATATGAGTGTGATAGGATATATTTACCTGCTCGTCACGTTTACATATTTTAATCATGCCTATCAAATGCAGTGGGCTACTATCTACCAATAAGGCTAGTCGGAATAGCGGCTTAAGATCGATTAACTACTGTTCAAATTTACTGGATCATCACTGTATTTAAAAATGAGAAGACTAAAGGTAAAGAACTTAAACCGATTACGAAGCTTCGAGGCGTCAGCGCGCTTGGGTGGCTTCGCTGCTGCTGCAGAGGCGCTTAATGTCACCCCAGCGGCCGTCAGCCAACAGATACGTTCATTCGAGAATGAGTATGGTGTAGAACTATTTTTGCGCCTTCCCAATAGTCTTGCACTCACAAATGAAGGGCGAACACTACTACCTCGGATAGCTGATGCCCTCAAAATGATCGACGAAGCTGTCGGCAACATCACCACAGGAAAGTTAGAGGGAACTCTAACCATCAATGTAGCACCATCCTTCGCTTTACACTGGTTGCTACCCAGGATCGACGACTTTATTCAACACTATCCACAGATTTCCCTTACCATCCTTGCCGACGAGATGCCTAGCCAGGACACCATCAATCAACTCGATTTGCGGATCGTTCACGGTAGCGGTAACCACCCTTATCTCGACTCTCAGATGTTACTCAAAGACGATGTCTTCCCGGTGATGACGCCAGAGCTTTACCACAGTCTGCCAGTAACAGAGTTTTCTGATCTTATGAGCCACGTATTGCTTCATGACATTCGCGTTGGCGCTAGCGAAGCAAGCATGCGTTGGCAACGCTGGTTTGAAGATGAAAAGCTCTCGATATCCAGTCCACGACAAAGCCTTCACTTCGGCAACGCAACTTTGATGTTAGAAGCCGCATCGCAGAGTTTGGGGGTTGCGTTGGGGCGAAGCGCCTTGGTACACGATTACCTCGTGTCAGGAAAGCTAATTGCACCACTGCAAACTCGCAAAAGCGCAGAACACGCCTATTACACGCTCACAACGAACCTGATGGCTCTTTCTCCCAGAGTCATCGCCTTTCGCTCCTGGCTGAATACTCAGGTCAGCCAGATGAGTAAAAGCACCCCTAACTGATGCGTTCGGCGGTAGCTGCTATCGGACGTTCAGTCAGCTTTTCTCTCAGCAATGGTAGAGTCCTACTGCCGTTTGCGTGATACTGTTTATGCAAAGCACAAGGCCAGTCTTCGGCAATGCGCCCATTTACCTTAATACGGCCACCAATATCGCATCTCATTCTCACCCCTTTGAAGAACAAGCTACCTCGTGAGCTATAAACTTCACGGCGGGCGTGTTCGACCGTCGCACCCAAAGCAGAGATGTGCGCAATACGACCAACTCCGGTCTGCAATCTGCCGTCGGAACTGGTTGTGACATTAGCCCAGAATACTTGGGCTGAGCCTTTGAGCTTTGTGGGGTCGAAATCAATTTTCTGAGGCAAAAAACTCATTGTAGTAGGCCAGCACTTGGCTGGATCATTGCTGTTGCTTTCAACGCCTGTAACGAGACTGATAGCAAGACTCGCTCGTGAACAGGTTTCAATCTTTCGAATATCACTTCCCCCCTCTGCAATTAATGTAAAGACAGCAGATAAATCCTCTTTAACACGGGGAAAGATGACTTCTGATTCCGAGTCACCCATCCTTGCATTTATTTCGATCAGATGAGGCTTGCCACTGGCATCGACACGCAGCCCTAGATATATCGCCCCATTAAACACGATGCCTCGGGACTTGAGTACTGCACGTAGTGGATCAAGGATCTCCGCACGAATACGCTCTTAAAAACACCTGCGGTACCAGGAATATAATGTATGCTCACATCATCTGGGCTGGTTGAGATCAATGTCTGGCATATCGCGTGACCACGACCAGTTTTATCAATAACAGCGATAGTATGTGTCATATTAAAGTCACCTACGAATGGAAACCAGGATACCGAGTGTGGTCAAAAACACACCGATGATTTCGTAAGAGGTGGGAACTTCTAAGAGGAAGAGAAGCCCACCAATCATGGCGAATGCCGGAACCAGCGCACCAAAGAGAGAGCCACGTGAGGCGCCTAGTTTCTCTACGGCCACGGAATAAAGCCAAAGCCCCAATACTGCGGTGATAATTCCCTGTCCTACCCCCTGCACTAGCCAAGCCCCCGCTTCTTCCACATCCAGATGGAAGTCGCCAAACAAGATGATTAGAGGTACCCAAGTCAGTAATGACCAGACAGATACTGCTGCCACCGCATCCCAGGAGACTAGGCCCCATTTTTTAGTCAAAATTGTGTAAGAAGCCCAGAGTACGCCACCCAAGACAAGATATAGATCACCGAGGAGTATCTCAGGGGTCGCGTTGATGGCGAGACTTTGCCAGTTCACGAGAGCCAAACCGCCGAAGATCAAGCAATACCCCATAACCTGTACGTAGGTTTTTCTCTCATTAAGGAAGAGGTAACCACCAAGCGCACTGAGTATCAGCATAGTACCGGTCTCCACGACTCCCAGATGACCCGCAGGTACATATTGCAGTCCAAGTGCGGAAACGTAAACGTATATCGCCCCTGCCCCTGAAGCTATTATGAATGACTTTATTGGTGATATACGTTGCCAAACCCGCTTGCGAAAATAATAAGGCAAAAGCATAAGACCAGCGAAGACAAAGCGCACTGCTACAATTTCTTGAGCGGTAAAGTTACTGGTTACGCCAAAGCGGGTTAGTACAGGCCACAGCCCCCAGATGATTGCCGCGAAAATGCCCGCAGTTACACCGATGAGTAGGGAACTGGAGGAACCTTCAACCTCCAGTTGAATATTGATTTTTGATGTCATAAGGTTTCCCCTTCAAGTTACATTCTTTTAGATGAACCAAGTAGCCACCCCATACTTCAGTAAAGCGCTCGGGCGCTTTAGCTTTATATTTCAGGCGTTCCTGAGCTGAATTTGGCCAGTCACAACCAGGAGCAACATGATGTAGATCGTGCTGAACCGTATCTCCAACCACAATAAATAAGCGAGTTGGAACATGGACGAATAAAGCCTCAGTCCACCATAAAGCTCAGTAGAAGAAAGAGGCATTCTGTGGCGTTGGGCTACAGCAGATACGGGCATAATAAGGCTTAACTATATGCCAACCATGTGTATCACCATTGCGATAGAGGTTTGAAAGCACGTACTCCTCAGGTGCCCAAGGAGCACGAAAAACCTCCTCTCCAGCGAGCCTGCTAATAAAATTACAAAGTTCACCAGATGAATAAATTTTGGGAATAAAGGTGCTTTTTCTAGATAGTATGTGCTGTCCGACAGTTCTCATTTGCTGCGGAGTATCGCCGGTGCTCTTTATTAGTAGGTTTTTATTTTTTCCATGATACTCTGTGATGTACTCACATTCATTACGAATTGCATCAAGCATTTCTGGCCCCAAAAAATTGGGAATACTAACAAATCTCATACTTTTAAATTTAGTGGCATACTCCTCAATTTCCATATCACTATACATCTGAATTCTTTTCTCAATGATACAACCTGGGCACTCCACCACATTTTCGTTTTTAGCACCATCAACCATAATCAACCCCTCCTAATATTTCTTTTAAGTGCATACAACTAGCGAATTTAAATTATTAAAAATAACCACACATCTCAATAAAAAAGAGAAAATTAAGCCAACTAAAACATTATCCACCTAAAATCACACACCAGCCCTAGCATTCAGATTAATTATCTACGCACGTAAGAATTTCGCAACAAAAACCTTTCTAATCCTTAGGGTTAGAAAAACCATACCCTAGGTCATATATAAACCTGTCCTATAGTATTCAACCTTCATCTTCTTACTGTATTATGCAGCTCTCGCATCATCCCTTGCTCTAAACCAGTGACGGCTTAGGCATTCGTTTCGGAACTTACCGTTTAAGCTCTCAACAAATTCATTCTTACCAGGCTAGATAACTCCCAGTGACACCACCGCCTCTTTACTCCAGAGGAACATCGATTTTCTCGATAACTCGTCACCATAGCACTTGCTGAATAAGCTGTCTGGAACCAGCCAGCTTTCGTGAAGCGCGCACAGAATATAGCAGGGAGGTAATATAGTTGATAAGTAAAACCAGACACCAACGTAGGTGGTAATATTGCCATCATAAGAGAGGTGGCTGATGGTCAGGAAGAGACATACTTTTCGCCTGCGTTTAATAATAAATGCTACCCGTTAGTCTTTAACCAGGGATATATACTCTTGCTTAGGATTTCACCTCACAGAGCGTTAGTTAAAGTATTCTTCTACGCTAGCCTCACAGATTACGGACAAGCGTCAGGGAGTCATGCCTAAGGGGAAAGTTTTAACCCGAGAACCGCAACGGATTCAGGAGAAAGTCAGTATCAAAGGCTCTAGTGCTATCGAATAAAACAAAGCATGAGCCGCCGTGGTACCTGCTGGAATAATGCACGATGGAGTGACTGTTACAAAGCTTAAAATCCGAGCAGATACCTCCCTCAGAATATCGAAACCTATCTGAAAAAAAGATTAGTTGGCCGCTACATAACCAATTAAGGTAGCGTGCCAATCATCTATTTCTTATCACCCTATATACTCGCCTCATGCTGCTGGGCCTCTTCCACCATCTCCACGGCAAGCTCACCCACTGTCCTCACGGCCGCTTCGATCACAGGGGTTAACGTAAACGCATAGTTCAGCCGCAGGCATTGGCGAAACTTGCCCGAAGCTGAAAACAGCGACCCTGGGGCTACATGAATGGCATGCTGCGCCAACCGTGTGTTAAGGCGCACACAGTCAACCGCAGCGGGTAGCTCCACCCATAGCAAAAAACCACCTTGGGGGTAGCTGATACCCGCGCCCTTGGGGAAGTAACGCTGTACCCAGCTGATCATAATATCCCGCTGGCGTTGATACTGACGGGTGGCATAGCGTAGGTGCCGATCATAGTGCCCTCTGGCCACAAACTCTGCCACCGCTAACTGCGGCAACGTCGCCGAAGCACCGGTGGATACATACTTCATATGTAGCGCCTGGTCACGGTAGCGACCTGGTGCCAGCCAACCCACCCGTAACCCAGGTCCCAGTGTTTTGGAAAACCCGCTGCACAACATGACGCGCCCATCATCGTCAAAGGATTTCACCGTGCGTGGCCTTGGGCTGGTATAGGCAAGATCGCCATAGATGTCATCTTCGATAATAGCCACATCGAAGCGTTGGGCGAGTTGAAACAGTGCCCGCTTGCGCGCCTCAGGCATGGTGTAGCCCAGGGGGTTGTTATAGGTGGGCGTGATCTGGATGGCACGAACCGGCCACTGCTCAAGCGCCAACTCCAGTGCTTCCAGGCTGATACCGGTTTGTGGGTCAGTGGGTATTTCCAGCGCTTTTAAACCATTGGCCTTGAGGATCTGCATGGTGCCATAGAAGCTGGGTGAATCAACGGCCACGACGTCGCCGGGCTGGGTTAGCGTACGCAGTGAAATGGCTAGTGCCTCCTGGCAGCCGGTGGTGATCATGATGTCGTCGGGATGCAGTAAACAGCCAGACGCAACCGCTAACCGCGCCACCTGCTGACGAAGTTCAGGACTGCCGCTCAGCTTATCGTAATTAAACCCGTGCAGATCATTACTGCGATGCAGGCCAGCCAGGATTTTCGACAGCGGTCGCAGTGTTTCATAATCCAGGTTCGGGACACCACGGCCCAGCAGTAGCCGCTGGTCATCACGCTGGGTGGCAACAAGTTCCAGCACCTGATCCCACTGGGAGATATCCAGTGGCCGCTGGGCGGGACGGGAGATCGAGGGCAGTACTGATGGCACCCTGCTCGGCAATACGAAATAGCCTGACTTGGGTCGCGACTCGATCAACGCCACATCCATTAGCTGCCGGTAGGCTTCCTGAGCAGTGGAAATGCTGACATTCAGCTCTTTGCAAACGGCACGAATAGAGGGCAAACGGTCACCCACACGGTAGATGCCGTGTTCGATGCGCTCCTGCAATACATTAGCCACCTCTTCATAGCGCGTCACAATCTTTCCCCTTCCACCCAAGAACAATACAGATAGCTATTTATAGCCCATACAGAGGGATAAAACACCTCTTCTGTATCTTGAAAATATAAAACTCTATATCTGTATCATACAAGCCGTTCTCAGTAATCTGGTGAGGAACCTCGCACTCAAGGAGAGCCGCCATGCCACGCTTCAGCCTCACCCAGCTCCGCTATAGACTGCGCTATCAACTTTGCGCCTATGGTCACTACCGCCGTAGCCGACGTCAGTTATTAGCCCTGAATGACCGGCTGTTAGAGGATATCGGCATCAGCCGCGAACAGGCGACAGCAGAGGGCCAAAAGGCATTTTGGAAGCATACACCTGTGGATGGTGGGCCATATGAAAACCACTGAGTATCACTTGTTAGATGTCTTTACTGACCGGCCTTTTACAGGCAACCCACTCGCGGTATTTCTAGATGCCAGCGAACTGGCAACCAGTACCATGCAGGCGATGGCCAATGAGCTAAATCTGGCCGAAACAGTGTTTCTGGGCGCCCCCATTGGGTCGAACCACTATCCAATGCGAATTTTTACGCCTATCCATGAACTGCCTTTTGCAGGTCACCCCACGGTAGGCACCGCACATTTGCTTGCGGAATTAAACCTGGTCAACCGTGAGCATGGCCTGGTACTGCAGCTGCCCATCGGTGAGCTAGCGGTTGGCTATGATCGAAGAAAGGCAACGTTTACTACCGCCCAACCTGTCAAAGTGATGGAGAGTACGATTGATCGTACCACCGCAGCAACATTGCTCGGGCTGGAAAAACGTCAGGTTGTCAGCTCCCCCATGGTGGCCTCCTGTGGACTCCCCTTCCATCTGATTGAGCTAGCCGATGCGGCAACGTTAGAGAGCGTAGAGATTTCATCCGCCAGTTGGGCGAGCGCCGTTATATCCAGCAGCGCAGAACAGGTATACCTGTATGTGAAGGAGCAACCAAACAATTCAACACTGGTTATTCGAAGCCGTATGTTCTGTATGCACGCCAGTATTTGTGAAGACCCCGCTACCGGCAGCGCTGCAGCGGCATTAACCGGCTATTTAGCATCACTTCAGCCGGATGCCTTGCAAGTTAAGATCCACCAGGGCGTTGAAATGGGCCGACCGAGCGTTATTTACACCGCCGCCAATGGAGAGATTAAGTCTGGCTATGTGAGTGTAGGTGGCAACGCTGTTGTAGTGGGTAAGGGAGAGTTTTACCTGGAGCATACACCAAAAGACTGAAAATAAGTGCCCGCCAAAGCGCGGGCAGCTAGCCATTTTTTGGGCCTTTTCAGCAGTTGACAAGCCTACTACCAAAGAATAATAATAAAAACACGAATGAGTCTTAGTAGCAAATAAGACCAAGCCCGCCATTTATGGGTTACCACCTGGAATCACTATTACGATGCCCGCCTATTCATCGCCTGCGGTGCCTTTGGCATCTACCTATCGGCGTTTTATCGTAACCCGTTTGCTGATTATCGTCGGCTTAGCCATCGCGTTGTTATTGTCGCTGCTCACCGATATCGCCAGCGGCCCAGCGTCTATCTCACTTAGTGAACTGATCACGCTGATTGTTGATGCCCCGTCGCAAAGCCCTATTCGGCGGGTTATTGTCTGGGAGATCCGTATGCCTGCGGCACTCATGGCCGTGCTGGTAGGCGCCACCCTAGGCCTGGCGGGTGCGGAAATGCAAACGGTACTGAATAACCCGCTGGCCAGCCCATTTACCCTGGGTGTTGGCGCGGCGGCCACGCTCGGGGCATCGCTGGTCATTGTCTTCAATCTCACCCTGTTTGGCTTGAATGCCCACTACGCCACCGCATTGATGGCGTTTGTGTTTGCGGCGGCCTCTATGCTGACCATCAATGCGCTGTCACGCCTTTATGGGGCCAGCCGCGAAATTATCGTGCTGTTTGGTATTGCGCTGGTCTTTGTGTTGAACGCGCTGGTCGCACTATTGCAGCTGGTTGCCAGCCCGGATGCCTTACAGCAATTGGTGTTCTGGACCATGGGCAGCCTGTCCCGTGCATCCTGGGAGACCGTAGCCATCGTGGCGGCAGTGCTAATCGCCTGCCTGCCTTTCTCGTTACGCAGCGCCTGGGCGATGACGGCACTGCGCTCGGGTGATGAACACGCGCGTAGCTTCGGGATTGCGGTTGAGCGCTTGAGACTGATATCACTGCTACGGGTGAGTCTACTGGCCGCTGCCGCCGTCGCATTTGTGGGCACCATTGGCTTTATTGGCTTGGTTGGCCCACATATGGCGCGCCTGGCGCTGGGTGAAGATCACCGCTTTTACTTACCGGGTAGCGCTCTGGCCGGGGCGCTGGTGCTTTCGCTTGCCTCTATCGTCAGTAAAACACTGGTCGATGGGTTGGTGCTACCGGTGGGACTGGTGACCTCACTGGTGGGCATTCCCTTCTTTATGGCATTGATCATGATGCAGGGGCGAGCGCGATGAGTGCAGGCTTTACGCTCAGCAACTTTACGACCCGCTATCGTAAGCGGCGTGTCTTCGAGCAGCTAAGCCTTCCCACGCTGCCACCCGGTTCGCTGGTCGCGGTGCTGGGGCCTAATGCGGTGGGTAAATCAACCTTGTTAAAGGCCATCGCCGGCCTGCAACCTGCCAGCGGACGCATGCAGCTTAACGATATTGACCTAACCACGCTAAGCGGCACGGCAAGAATGCGTCATGTGGGTTATTTACCACAGACACTCCCCCAGGCCACCACATTAGTCGCCTACGAAGCGGTACTTAGCGCCTGTCGTGCCGTACGCCCCGATTTAAGCCGTGCAGAGATAGAAGCGTTAATCGAGCGTGTTTTTGATGCGTTAGCCATTCGCCCATTAGCTCTGCGCCCGTTAAGCGAACTCTCCGGCGGTCAGCGCCAGATGGTCGGCCTGGCCCAAGCGATTGCCCGCCAGCCCGCGCTATTACTGCTGGATGAACCCACTAGCGCGCTGGATTTACGCTGGCAGTTGGCGCTGATCAATACTGTTCGCGCCGTCATCGCCGAACGCCGGGCGGTGTGCCTGATGGCTATTCACGATATCAATCTCGCCCTGCGCTTCTGCGACCAGGTGCTGCTGTTTGGTAACGGTGGCCTGTTGGCCGCAGGTGATTCCCACAAGGTGATTACCCCAGAAGTGCTGCACGCTGCTTACGGAGTGGAGTCGCGGGTCGAACGGTGCTCGCTGGGACGGCCGGTGGTACTAAGCGATCGTGTTAGCGAACCCCTTTGAACTCAATTTAGCGACCTCAGTTTAGGATAACGACATGCACCGCATGGTTTTTTGCCTATTGTGCCTGGTGGGTTTATTTAGCGCTGCCTCCTGCTGGGCAGCCGACTCACAGGCGGACTATCCTAAACAACTTACCGACCTCGCCGGACGTCAGGTGACGCTTACTGCCCCGCCAGCTCGGCTGTTTCTTACCCAGCCGCGCCAGCTTTATGCACTGGCCAGCCTGCTTGATGACCCGGTTATGCGTTTGGCTGGCTGGGCCTATCCACTGGCTGTTTTCGACCCGGCCATGGCCCAACGCTTTACCACCCAGTGGCCTGCGCTTGCCCAGTTGCCCACCCTTTCCCAAGCACCGACGTCCCAGCTCGATAGCGAAGCACTGCTTAATCTGGCTCCAGACGTGGTGCTGTTTGATCTTTCACGCGTTGGCAGTATTGAAGGCTCCCCACTGGCACGGCTATTTGACGAGTTGGACATTGCCTACCTGTATATCGACTTTAACCGCCACCCATTGGAAAACACACCTAAAAGCCTTGCCCTGCTGGGAGAGGCCTTAAATGCAGTGCCCCGCGCCAGCGATATGATTACCCTGATTGAGCAGCACTTGGCGCGAATCGACCAGGGCCTGGCAGATCCTGGCGACGAACCAGTAACAGACCCACCCACCGTTCTGATCAATGTTGCACCAGGCGTTAAGGTTGATTGTTGCCGTACCAATCTCAGAAATGGACTTGCCGATCTGGTTGCGCGGGCGGGTGGCAATAATGTTGCCAACGTATTAGCCCCTGGCGCGTCGGCAACCCTCAGCAACGAGTGGGTATTGAGTTACCCACCCGACGTTATCATCAACACCGCAGGTCAGTGGTCAGCGGGTGATGGCCTGCGCGCAGGGCTGGGCATTAGCGACCATGACATTGACCAGGACTTACGACACCTAAGCCAATCGCTCCCCGGCTGGACGCATCTGAACGCCATTCAGAATGGCCGGTTTTATGCCCTGTGGCACGAATTTCACCAGGGCCCTTTTTCTATCGTGGCGCTTGAGCAGATTGCCCAATGGCTCTACCCCGAGCGCTTCCATGATCTCGACCCAGCAGCCACCTTTGACGCGCTACTGCCCACCACACTCTCGCTAAGTCGCGAGGGTCAATTCTGGGGTGAGATCACGGCGACGTTGCCTGGTAGCTCTTTGCCCGACACCCGCCGATAAACGCTTTTTTATTGCGCTTTCTGCATCCTCCTGCCACCCACACAAGGATACGCAATGCCCATGACCCGCCCACTGACCATCGCCCTGTTCTCACCGCTGTTGGCTCTCGCTTACTTGCCCAGCGTCTATGCTCAACAGGCAAGCGAGAGCCCTATTACCGAAGAGACACTGGTGGTCACTTCAGACCGCCTCACCGACGTGGCCCCGCAAAGCTATCGGGTTCAGCGCTCCAGCCTGGCTAACAAACGGCCGGTATCATTTTTGGAAGAAGCCCGCACCGTGGAGTCGATCACCGCCCAGGTGATGGCCGACCATAATATCAATAGCCTTAGCGAGGCCATGACAATGGTCGCAGGAGTGACCGAAGGTAACAATATGGGAGGCACCGAAGATGGCTTTATCAAACGCGGCTTTGGCAGCAATAGCGATGGCTCAATTCTGATCGACGGCATACGCCAACCACGTGGCACCTTCTCAATGGCGACGGTGGATCGAGTCGAAGTACTTAAAGGGCCAGCATCGCTATTTCAAGGCCAGCAAGACCCCGGCGGGGTGATTAACCTGGTAACCAAGCGCCCTGAATATGAATGGCAACGACAGATAAACGCCGAATCTTCTTCATTTGGCGGCGGTAATGCCACGGTTGATGTCACCGGGCCGATTGCTGATACCGGCCTGGCATTCCGGTTTATCGTCCATCATGAAGATGAAGCCTCCTGGCGCAGCTTTGGTAATGACCGGCGAACCATTATCGCCCCTTCCTTGCGCTGGGAAGGCAGCGACAGTCGCGCACAGATCTCCTATGAGTATCGCGATTATGACCTGGACTTGGATCGCGGCACGGTCATTATCGATAGCGAACCCGCCAACATATCCCGCAAGCAGCGCCTTGATGAGCCCTGGTCAAGAGTATTTGGTCACGACGAAGCGGTCACCGCCTGGTGGGAACAGGATATCAATGCTGACTGGTCGACACGGCTTACCTACGGCTGGAACCGTCGCCAATACAGCGACGGCCAGCCCCGCGTGATGCGAGTCAATGAGTCAACCGGCGCACTCACGCGCCGCGCCGATGCCAACCACGGCTTTGACCGTCGCGTACAATACACCGCCTGGGACACCACGGGCACCACCACCCTGGCAGGCATGCGGCACGATCTGACGGTGGGGATTGATCATGAACGCCAGAGGGATTATCTGGCCGAGGTGTATCGTGGCACTGCCGTGACTGATCAGAATATATACGACATTAGCTATGGGGGCCTTAATCTGGATAGCGATAGCCTTAACCGCTCGCTTAGCCAGCGTTTAGATGAGATCAATACCACCGGCATCTACTTGAATGACCGTTGGCACTTCAACGATCGCTGGACATTGGGGCTAGGCGGGCGTTACACCCACTATGAACAGTTCGGTGGCCGTGGTGAGGACTTCATCACTGAAACCGATATCAGCGACGACATTTTCTTGCCTTCTATCAGTTTGCTGCATCGCCTGACTCCAGAGACATCCATATACGCCAGCTACAGCGAAGCGTTTGTGCCCAATGGTGCCGATAGCGATACCGGCCAAGCGCTGGACCCTGAGCACAGTATGGGCAGCGAAATTGGTCTAAAACACTTATGGAACGATCAGTTTTCGTTAGCCATTGCGCTATTTGATATCCGCAAAGAGAATGTTGCCGTATCTGATAACGGCGTTACTCGCACAGTGGGCGAAGCTGGCTCCCAAGGCATTGAACTAACGGTTTCCGGCCAGCTAACCGAACAGCTATCGCTACTGGGCGCTTATGCCTATACCGACACCGAGGTGCTAAAAGATACCGAGGGCACTCAGGGCAACCGGCTAAGCAACGCCGCACGGCATACCGCAAGCCTCTATCTGGCTCACGACCTAACGACCGCGCCTGAGCTGGGTAACTGGCGCCTGGGCGGTGGAGTACGCTACGTGGGCGAACGTGAAGGCGATGCTGCCAACAGCTTCCAGTTGGATGCTTATACCGTCGCAGATGCGTTTATCGGCTGGGATACACCTTGGCTGGGCGACAACCTCCACCTACAGCTTAACGCCAAGAATCTGTTCGACACCACTTACTACCCCTCAAGCGGCGGCAGTACACGCGTAGTGGTGGGCGACCCGCTGGAAGTCAGCCTGCAGGCGTCGGTTCGGTTTTGACAAAACGTAAGCCGCCCCGTGCGGCTTATCCGAGTAGTACGCCTTTACTGGGGTGGTGTTGTCATTTTACCCATCGATAGCAACTCATCCCCTTTATACGCCTCAACCAGATGCGACTGCTGCCAAAGCCGGACGGCTAGCAACAGGGCGATATCAAGGCTCCCCAAAACGGTCAAATAAAACGGGGGAATTGTTTGCTGCTACGTGCATTCACAGTTAGCCCTGGTAAATTCTGGCCTACGCAAGCTTCGAAGCTGAACCACCAGCTACTTTAAACCAAGCAACGATTTTAAGGCTTTTTTCAAGTCCCTGGCATCATGATGGTAATAAACACCGGTGCCAGCAACGTCAACAATAACCCGCTAACCAGAGCCAATGGCACCGCATCAGGCGAACAGGCCTGCTTGATAATCGGCAACGTAGAGTCCAGTGCAGTTGCCCCGGCGCTGCCAATACCAACCTGCGGCTGATGCCGTCCCAAGGCGTAGAGCACCATAATAGCAAGCAGTTCACGAAGCAGGTCTGTCATGAGGGCCATCGTTCCATACACTTGCCCAAGCGCATCACCGATCATGACGCTAGAAAGCGTAAACCAACCGAAACCACTGGCAAGGGCTAAGGAGACCCGTAAGCTTTCACCAGTAATCCAGGCAGCCATAGCACCACCGACTAAGGAGCCCAGAACAACAAATAGGGGAACGGCCAATATCGACCACGATAACCACTGCACATTAAGTTTGACGTGTGTTAGGTCGATACCGACCAGAAGAATTAGCAGCAGTAGCATGGCACCGCTTGACGGAAGCGCCAGCGCCCCCCCTAAAATGCGCTCCTGTAGAAGGTAAAGCACACCGCCCAGCCCAACCATCACCAGAGCGATGAGGCACTCTTTAAGCGGCGGCCAGATATAGCTCAGTCTGAATGGCTGACGCGCTTTGGCAGGGAGGCTTTGCCGACTGCTTTTAAGCATGAGAATGAGCAGGCATGGAAACACCGTGGTGCAGACTGCAAAAACCAACGCGGCCTTCATCACAATGCCTATCGAGCTTGCCGACAAAATCACCTCACCAAATTCGAATCCAATAAGGAATAGAAGCACCCAAACTAAAGGTGCTATCGAATGTAGAAGTGGCTTACGGAACTGGGTGGGAAGTAGTCTTCCAATCGCATACCCCGCAAGTAGCGCAATCAGAATCGGTAGCAGAGAAAAAAGTATTTTCATATTTTTTGAATCATCGGTGAGAAATCAATAAGTATCATGCACCTATCGGCATCTTCTGCATCAACTTCAGATTTAACTATTGGTGATACGTAATGAGATACCCGTGGGTCATGAACAGCAAAGCTATCCATGAATTCGCGTAGTTCAAACTTCGCACAGATATCTTCTTCAGCAACTTCATTCAGCGTCAGGTTTCTCACGTGGGTAGAACCTATATAGTTCACCCCGCCATTCGTGCTTTTTGACCGACTAACCAGATGAGCAAATGTAAAAGGTTCGCCATCTTGATGGAAACAGTTAGGCGAGCTTATGCCGCGATTGTTGATCGAAGAAGATACTATTCTGACGAAATGCACGCCGAAATATATTGAGATATCAAGTCCCTCTCAGACCAGAAAGTATTTTTAAAATCTTTAATGACAAGTTCTGTCAATAACTCAGTGGACTTAATGATGTCGCTCAATGCATAAAAGTAGCGTATGTTCTCATGCTCAGGATTATTGCCAGACATTCCGTGTCCTCGCGAATCAATTACCACGGGCATCCAATCCACCCCAGCGCAGCCCCGCCATGGAACGATCACTCCATTTCCATATCGCCTGAATCGTTGAACACTAGTCGGCGCATAAGGATCTGGCTCTAGTGTCCTAAATTCTCTGTGAAGAAAAGCAACGTCTTTTTCACTGAAAGCGTGGTTCACAGAAAAGCGGGAATACCCATCCTTCAAAAGACTTTCTCTAATCATTGTCTATCTCTTTTTTTATGAGTTAACAGTTATTCTCTGCACAAGATTTAAGCGCTTTCTCATTTTGAAAAGGTGAACATCATTCCTCCGACCCCCCATAACAAACGCATCGAAAAGGCGATGAGCATTACTCCCATCAACCGCTCGAACCAGTGACCAATACGCAGAAAACGCTCGCGAACAGGCAGGCTGGTGAACACCAAGCTGACCAACACGAACCAACCGGCATTGACTAGGCACATCCAACCGCCATAAAGCATTTGAATGCGCAATGGCGTCGAATCACTGACCACAGTCGTGAACACGGCCAGGAAAAACAGCGTCGCCTTGGGGTTGGTCGCATTGGTCAGAAACCCCAGCGCGAACGACTGGTGAAAACTCCTTGCCCCTGTCTCGGCTCCAGCATCCAGCGCCAGCCCGGCTGTGTGCTTACCTGCCTGCCGGATGAACGTGACGCCGAGATATAACAGGTAGGCTCCGCCCACCAACTCGGCCGCACTCAGTAACCAGGGGGTTGTGTGCATCAACGCGCCGACCCCCAGCAAGGTATAGATCACATGCACCGAGATACCGGCCCCAATGCCGACCGCCGTAGCGATGCCTAGACGCCTCCCATAGAGCACGCTCTGGCGAATCGTGACGGCGAAATCCGGCCCCGGCGCCACGACTGCAAGAAAGTGTATGGCGGCCAGGGCAAGAAATTCCCCCAGATAATCCGGTGTCATATCAACTCCAAAAGGAGAGCGGGGTCGCTGGGCCGCGATAACCCACGAAACAAGACAGGCTGAGTCGCACCCCTTCGGAGCCCGGTGTTACGGCGTGCATCTTGCGTGAGTTGAACAGGATCAGGTCTCCGGCCTCTGGGCATACCTCCAAAGTGGCCGCTCCCAGAAGCGTTGGATCAATGCCATAACTGTCACCTCGCATCTTGTCGAAAGCCTCTGCAGACAGCTGCTGATCCCATATCTGCAGCGTGCCACCCTCGTCGGGCATGGATAGGTAGACGTTTGCAGCCATTTGCGCCTGTAAGCTACAAGCCTGGAAACTGTTGGGTGCGTCTTTGGCGAAGATATCGTGATGAGCCAGGAAAGTGACGCCTGGCTTAACAGCACGCGACAATCCGACATACATCTTTCGACCATATAGCGTTTGGAGCTGAGCACCTGCCGACCATAGTTCGTCCAATACACACCTGAGCAAATCGATAGGGGATACATAAGGTGCGCAGCGCTTCCTCAGTTCATTGATGTTGTCGAAAACACTCTCGAAATAATTAGCGATGAGCGGCGGCTGGTTCTCTGCTTCGTAAAAGGCCATCCCAATCCGGCCAATACTGGGTGCATTCAAGTATTTTTGAAGCCCGCGCTCCATGATCTGCTCGGAAAGCCTGGCGGCAATGTCCTTGTCAATAAAGTGACGTACACGAACCGCCAGAACTTCTTCACGCGCCAGCCTCTCGACCGCCCCCTGTTTTAAATCATCCAGTTCGATCAACATACTTCCCCTGTTAATTATCTTTGCAGCCACTTACCGGATGGCAGGCAACGTTTATTGGCTCCTGTGACGTCGCCGAAATAAGCAGCGGGATCATGGCTAGATCATTGAATGTCGTACTTAACGATTAACTGGCCTTTCCTCAGGTGCGCTGACAATATCTGTAGGCCTTGCAAATCCGCCGTTTCAACGACGTGAGTTCCGCCACATCCATAGGGTTTTAGTTCACCGAAGCCGACCTGGCGGAATTGCTTTTCGTGTACCTTGATCTTGCAAGGGAGGTTGCGGGCGATCAGGTCTTCACAAAGGTTTTGTGCCGTTTCCACATCTACGGCCTGAGCATCGCCAGCAGGTTTAAAGGTCACTCGCGCCTCTCCGGGCCAGTGGTGTGCCTTGACGGGCCGCCAAGCGAACGCTTCAAGTGCGTGACCAATTAGATGTCCAGCCGAATGCAGCTTGGAATGACGCTGGCGCTGTTCGGCATTCACCCTGGCGAAAGCTGAGCCAGGGCCAACCTTCTGACGGGTGTAATGGATAATATTCCCGTCCACTATTTCCACAGCGAAGACATCCGCGTCATCGATCCAGCCCACGTCTGCGGGTTGCCCACCTCCCTGCGGGTGAAAGGGAGTTGCATTCAATCGCACGCCATACCCGCCATCAGCCAATTTCTCGCAATATAGAACTTCAACTTCGGATTCCGTTATGCCGCCTTCCCAATACAATTTTCGCGTCATGGTTCGGTTCCTCTATCATTAATTATCAATTGTATTGATAAAGAGCGGCTGCGATAATCCAGCGTAAATTCAAATAGTTTTTGCCTCATGAGCACAAATAAGATGGTCACCCTGTTGGGCGAAATGGCGGTCTTCGTCAAGGTCGTCGAAACCGGCAGCTTTTCAGAAACGGCACGCCAGTTGGGCGCAACACCCTCGGCAATCAGCCGCTCGGTTGCCCGCCTGGAGAAGGCGTTGGGTACCCGGCTGCTCCAGCGCACGACCCGCAAACTGCGGTTGAGCGAAAGCGGGCATGAGGTTCATAGACGTTGCGTCGATATGGTGAGCGCAGCGCAAGCCGTGATGGCCGTTTCCGGGCAGTTCGACCCAGAACCACAAGGTCTAATACGCGTCAGTGTGCCGAAGGCGGTAGGACGTTTCGTCATCCACCCCCACCTTCCTGACTTCCTGACGCGTTATCCCAGAATCAACGTTCAGTTGCAGCTCAAGGACAACTATGTGGATTTGATTGATGATCAGGTGGATCTGGCGATCCGCATTACTGATCGTCCTTCACCGGGTCTTATGGGAAGAAAACTCATTGACATCGACCATATGCTTTGTGCGACGCCGGACTATCTCGAGCGTCACGGCACACCAGCGCATCCGCATGATCTGAAAGTTCACAATTGCATTTTTCTGGGCGAGGAGCCTGGTGATTCCCGCTGGAAATTCCAGCGCAACGGCAAGAACGTGAGCGTCAATGTGCATGGCCGCTATGCGGTCAATCACACTGGAGCAAGGCTGGATGCGGTATTGCAACACCTTGGCATTGGCAGCTTGCCGTACTTCACCGCTCGCCATGCGTTGCAGCAGAGACATATCGTACAAGTACTTCCGGAATGGGAGTTCAAGACCAGCTATTATTGTGGTGAGGCCTGGGTGCTTTATCCACCGACTCGGTACCTGCCGCCGAAGCTTAGTGCTTTTATCAGTTTTATGGCCGAGCGATTGGGACAGGAACCCACTTTGCATAAAAAGTCACCCCATGAGTTGGAGCTGTTGGCTCCTCCTTACGAATCGCCTGAGGCGTCCTTTTAGTGTCATGCAGGTGTCGTCCTGCATGGGTAACGATACAAGGCGGCGCAGCAATGCTGCCCCCTTCAGGCAGCAGCACACGCGTGGTGGTGGGCGACCCACTGGAAGTCAGCCTGCAGGCGTCGGTGAGGTTTTAAACAACTCATCCCCTTTATACGCCTCAACCAGATGCGACTGCTGCCAAAGCCGAGCCACCAGTTCCTGGATAAAGGTGCGCACGATGAGCGAGGGACGCCGCCCGGCCCGGGTAACAACACAAAATGGCGAGGCGATTTCAACTTGATCAGGCAGTAGCGCTTTGAGCTCTCCCCGCGCTACCCAATGGTTGGCGTAGTAATGGGGTAAGTTGCCGATAAAGTGACCGCTTAGAATTAATAACGCCTGGGCTTCCATATTGGAAGCGTGGGCACCCACCTGCGCATTGGGGAAACTTTTAAGCTCTTGCAGGTTGGCATAGGGGCGCACGACAAAGGGGTGATTGATGACCTCTTCTACCGTTAACCTGGCGCTATCGCGTGCAAATAACGGATGCCGTTTTGCGCAATAGATCCCATGTACCTCGGTGTAGACCTGCCGATGCTGCAAGCCCTCCATTTGCGCGGTTTCCGGCAAGATACCTAGCTGCACTTCACCACTAGCGATCTCACCGATCAAGCGATCAGGGCTACCGACGGTAATGTTAAGTCGTGCTTTCGGGTTCTTACGCAGGAACTCTCCAATCACGCCCTGCAGGTCGAGATCCACATCCATAATCGTGTTATCCACCACACCTAAACGCAGCGTGCCGTAAACGGAGCTACGCAGCTCGCTCATCTCGCTATCAAAGTCATCCACGGATGATAACAACACCTTGGCACGCTCATAGACAATGCGGCCACGCTCCGTCAGCTCAAACCCCTGCCGCCCCCGGTGACATACAGTAAACCCCACTCGCTCTTCGAGCGCCCGGATGTGGAAGCTCACAGCGGATTGGCTCATGTGAAGCGCCGTTTGCGCACCCGCAAACCCACGGTGCTCCGTCACAGCAAGAAACACAGACAAGCTTTTCAGGTCAGCGGCAGAAAGTTTCATCGGCATGCTCTAAGTTAGTGCACAAAACATCAAAAAAACGGGTATGAACATCGAAAGATAACAATTTTATTGTTGCATAACTCCTGCTTAACTCAAGGAGTTCTTACTCAGCAGGTCTTCGCCGCTGAGCCAGGTATCACCACCCGAGGAGTATCCCCATGCAACGTATCTCTACTGTTACCGCTGGCCTCCTACTTGGCATTTGCTTCACCACTACCGCCCACAGCGATTTGCTTGACGACATCCGCTCCGATGGCACCTTCACTGTTGGCACCGAAGCACGTTTCGCCCCATTTGAATACATTGAAGATGGCGAAATTGTCGGCTACTCCGCCGATATCATGGAACACATCATGAGCAAGCTTGAGGGCGTCGAATTGATCCGCATGGATCTCCCCTGGCAAGGCATTCTGCCAGGGCTGGAGCGCGAGCGTTTTGATTACGTGATCACTTCAGTCACCGCCACCCCTGAACGCATGCAGCGCTATCACTTAAGCGCGCCGATTGCAGATGCCACCATGGCGATTTTAAAACGCGCAGGCGAAGAGAATATCAGTTCGCCTGAGGATATCGCCGGCAAAGTGGCCGCAGCGCAAGCGGGTTCCGCACAATTGGAGGCGCTGGAAGCCTTGGCCGCCCAGCTCGAAGAAGCGGGTACGCCGGTTGCCAACATTCGCACCTATACCGGTGTTGACGAAGCCTACGCCGAGCTTGGAACCGGTCGTGTCGATGTGGTGGTCAACAGCCTCCCCAACCTGCTCGAAGCGGAGCGCACCCGCCCGGATGTGTTTGCAGTGGTCGGCACCTTTGGCGACCCTGTTTACTTCACCTGGGCAGGGCGTGATGACGAAGAGAGCGCATCGCTAAATGCCTTTATGGATGAGCAAATTCAGCGCCTTAATGAAGACGGTACGCTGACTGAGCTGCAGGAAAAATGGTTCGGCGGCCCCATGGATCTGCCTTTAGAGCTGCCCGTGGCCGAGTAAATCGGCGCCAGGTTCATAACATCGACTCATTTCTCTTTGCGGGTGCCGCATGTTTGAGATTCTACTCAACCACTATCCTGTGCTGCTGAAGGGCTTGACCACCACCCTGGTGGTCTCGCTTTCCGCCATCGCACTGGGATTGGTATTAGGTGTTCTGCTGGCCTTTGGGTTAACCAGCCAATACCACCTGGTGCGCTGGCCTTGCGGGCTTTACCGCAGCTTTTGGCGTGGCACCCCCATCCTGCTGCAACTGCTGCTGGTCTACTATCTGCTACCCGAAATTGGCATTGAGATAGCGCCTATTTCAGCGGCTATCTTGGCCCTCACGCTAAACACCGCAGCGTTCCAGGCAGAAATCTTCCGCAGTGGCATCAGCCATATCCCCGCTGGGCAAATAGAAGCAGCACGTATGGCGGGTATCTCCGCCTGGCAAACCCGCAGGCGCATCATTATGCCCCAGGTGTTTCGCCTGACGCTGCCGCCATTGACCAACGAGATCATCACCATCCTCAAGAATTCATCGCTGATTTCGGTGATCGCGGTCACCGAACTAATGCGCGTTAGCGAACAAATCGCCTCACGCACCTTTCAACCGCTGGAAACGTATTTGGCTGCCGCGCTGCTTTATCTAGCCGTCAATCTCGTGCTGGCCCGTATCAGCGCTTACTTGGAACGCCGTATGACCGGCGGCTTAGCCACCGAATAGGGGAGTGTCTGCCATGTTTGATATTGCCCTGCTATGGGAAGCGCGCGGCTTAATTCTGCAAGGGTTGTGGAACACGCTGTGGATCTGCTTTCTGGGCTGTTTACTGGCGCTTTCGTTGGGGTTGGCCCTGGCGGCGCTGCGGCTGGCCAACCCACGCCTTTTTGGCTACCCGGTGGCCTGCTATGTGGAAATTTGCCGCGGCACGCCTTTGCTGATTCTGCTGTTTTTACTCTATTACGGCGGCCCCAGTATCGGTTTGCGACTGGATGCCGAGATTGCCGGTGTCACAGGTATTGGCCTGTATGGCGCGGGTTACTTTGCGGAAATTTACCGCGGCGGTTTCAAGTCGATTCCGAAAGGCCAGCTTGAAGCGGCCCGGATGCTTGGCATCTCACCCTGGCACACGCTAACACGCGTCCAGATTCCACAAATGGCGCGGCTGATCGTACCACCAGGTACCAACCAGTTGATTATTCTGGTGAAAGAGTCTGCGCTGATTTCGATTATCTCAGTGGACGACCTAACCAAAAATGCCACGACGATCGTTAATCAAACCTTCCACGTCATCGAGCCATATCTAGCGGTCGCTCTACTCTACTGGCTGATGATTGAACTGGTTGCCCGCGGCGGCTATGCGCTGGAGAAGCGCCTGGCCGATCGTCAACCGCGCCATGTCACTCAATAAGGATAACCCCATGCCAATGGCTGACACACTCTCACCGCCACCAACGGCCAAGCAAAAGGCGATCGTCGAGGCGCATGGCATCAGTAAGCAGTTTGGCGACCTGGAAGTGCTGACCAACATCGACTTCAGCCTTGCGCCTTCCGAGGTGGTCTGCGTGATTGGCCCCTCCGGTTCAGGCAAATCGACCCTGCTACGCTGCCTGGCCTTTTTGGAGCCGTACGACCACGGCAGTGTCTATATCAACGGGAAGTTGCTGGGCTATGAAGACCGTAGTGGCAAACGCGTTCGCACCAGCGAAAAGCGCGTGGATGAAGTGCGCGCCCCCGTCGGCATGGTGTTCCAGCACTTTCATTTATGGCCCCACCGCACGGCCCTGGAGAATGTGACTGAAGCGCTACGCCTGGTTAATGGACTCTCCCGCGGGGACGCCGAAGCGGAAGGCATGGCCATGCTGGAACAGGTCGGCCTTGCTGAGCGTGCCGGCCACTTCCCCGAGAGCCTTTCCGGTGGCCAAAAGCAGCGGGTCGCCATTGCCAGGGCACTCGCCATGCGGCCCAGGGTGATGTTCTTCGACGAGCCCACCTCAGCGCTGGACCCTGAACTGGTGGGCGAAGTGCTGGATGTAATGAAGAAGCTGGCCGCCGATGGCATGACCATGGTGATCGTCACCCACGAAATGGGCTTTGCCGCCAAAGTCGCTGACCGAGTGATTTTTATGGATCAGGGCAGCGTGGTGGAGAGCAGCCCACCCGCGACGCTGTTTCGCCACCCCAAAAGCGAGCGGCTCCAACAATTTCTGAATACCTGGCGCGAGCGCCATATCGACTAGTTCGGCCACCCCACATGATGACGATACCTGGAGAATCCCATGAATTCTGATCCACGCTTTGATCACGCGCGCATTGAGCAACTGCCGCGCAGCAACAGCGAGCCCTGCGGCCACAATCACACGCTAGAAAATCCCATCTCTCCCGATGGAACTCCGGTACTGGGCGCGCGCTACGCAATCCCCGCCCGTGGTGGCCGTGCGGTACGCTTAAAAGCGGGCCAGACGGTCCGTATTATCAATACCCATGGCACCCAGGTGTGCGATACCTGGGCGTTTAGTACCGATAACCCCAACGAGTTTATGTCCTGGGAGCATGGCCGTGCGTGGTTGAGCGGGCTGATTCCGCAAGTAGGCGACCCGCTGATGAGTAATCGCCGCCGCCCGATTATGACGCTTACCGCTGACACCTCACCAGGCATTCACGATACGCTGATGGCAGCCTGCGACCTGTTCCGCTATATGACGTTGGGTGTCGAGGGCTATCATGATAGCTGCGCTGATAACCTGCGTTTGGCCATGCAGGCCATTGGCTCTAAAGCACCTGAAGTGCCACAGCCGTTTAATCTATGGATGAATATCCCCGTTGATGCGCAGATGAAGGTTGACTGGTGCCCACCGGTTTCCAAACCCGGTGACTATGTGGAGCTACGCGCCGAAATGGACTGTATTGTGGCCATGTCCGCCTGCCCGCAAGACATCATTCCTATCAATGGCGCTGATTGCGTACCTGTCGAAGTACATTTCGAAGTTTACGCATAAAGCCAGACAAGGAGCGCCTGATGCAGAGCCACGCTAATCACCCAGACAACTCCACTACTATAAACCTGAGCGCTATCGCCACGGCGGTCAACCCACAGCGCCTGGAGAACGACTTGGCAACGGTCGCTAGGTTCGGTGGTCGCACGGATGGCGGTGTGACGCGCCTGGCACTGGATAACAATGACGTTCGAGCGCGACTATGGCTGATCGAACAAGCCAGCACGCTGGGTGCCAAAGCGAGTGTTGATGCCATCGGCAATGTGTTTCTTGACGTTCCCGGCAGCGACCCCAGGCTCTCCCCCGTGGTGACTGGTAGTCATCTGGATAGCCAGCCGACGGGTGGCAAGTACGATGGTGCGCTGGGCGTGCTGGCAGGGCTTGAAGCCCTACGTGCGCTTAAACAGGCTGGCTTTACTCCTCGTCGCTCGCTATCGCTGGTGAGTTGGACCAATGAAGAGGGCGCCCGCTTCTCACCCGGCACCTCAGGCTCAGCGGTCTTTTGCGACGTACGCAGCCTGGATGAAACCCGCCAGGTTGAAGACAGCGACGGCATCAGCCTGGGCAGTGCCTTGGATACTTGTCTGGCTGAACTTGATGCTGCGGGGGTGCCTCGCCGCCCATTGGCAACCCCCATGCACGCCTTTCTGGAACTACATATTGAGCAAGGCCCCATTCTGGAGCGCGACGGTGTGTCAGTCGGCGTGGTGGAAGGTATTCAAGGCGTTAGCTGGTTTGAAGTCACCGTATCGGGAAGCGCCAACCACGCGGGTACCACCCCGCGTGCCATGCGCCGCGATGCACTGGAAGGCGCCTGTGCGCTGGCAACGGCGCTACGGGAAGCCACCCGTGATAGCGAAGATCGTGTGCGTTTTACCATCGGCAAGTTTACCGTCAGCCCCGGTTCGGTAAATACGATTCCAGATCAGGTCACCTTTAGTATCGATTTGCGTCACCCCGAAGCGGCCACACTAAAAAATCTGGAAGCCACCTTCAGTAAACTCACCCAACGATCCTGGGCAGGTTGTCACGCAACGCTGATACCACTCTCACGAGTCGAGCCGGTAGCGTTTCCCGCAACGCTCACTACCCTGCTTGATGGTACCGCCAACGAGCTGGGTCTTACTGCACCGCGATTAGTATCGGGCGCCTTTCACGATGCCATTCATCTCGCTAAACACTGCCCAACGGCGATGCTGTTTGTGCCCTGTCGCGATGGCCTTAGCCACCACCCGGATGAGCATATCGAACTCGCTAATGCCGTGGTGGGCACCCAACTACTGGCCGCCAGCCTAGCGAGCCTAGCCCAATAAGGAGAACGAAATGACTAACGGTACCGACGGCACCCGCCGCAATAGTGCCACCAGGGAAAGTTACCTACCACGCCAGGAGCCACGCTATCGAGAAATCGCCAGCTTCTTGCGTTCACCGCTAGCCGACTCGCTAGAGGAGCTTGATATTGCTCTGGTCGGCATTCCTTTTGATGGCGGCGTCAGCAATCGCCCAGGTACCCGCCACGGCCCCAGGGAAATTCGCAACCAGTCGAGCATGATGCGCAGCCTGCACCACGTTACCCGGCTAGATCCGTTTGCACAGGCCCGCATTGCTGACATCGGCGATGTACGCTTTTCATCGATTTACGACCTTGAGCAGGTCTCCAACGATATTGCCGCCCATTACCGTGCTATTCAGCAAGCAGGCGTTATTCCGCTCAGTGCCGGTGGCGACCACTCAATCACCTACCCTATCCTGCGCGGCTTAGCGGCCCAAGGCCCAGTGGGGTTGATTCACATTGATGCGCATACCGACACCTGGGATGAGTTTCAGGGCTCGAAGTTTCATCATGGCGGCCCCTTCCGGCTCGCCTGTGAGCATGACCTGATTGATCCCAAACGCACGGTACAAATTGGCATTCGCGGCGCCCAGAACACCACCCAAGGGTGGGACTATTCCGATGCCATGGGTATGCGGGTGATATTTATGGAGGAAGTGGATACATTGGGAATTGAGGCAGTGATCGCCGAGGCGCGCCGCGTTGTCGGCAACGGCCCAGTTTATCTCTCGTTCGATATCGATAGCATCGACCCCGCCTTCGCCCCTGGTACCGGTACACCTGAAGTGGGGGGCCTCACCAGCCTGCAAGCACTGCAACTGGTACGCGGCTTTCGTGGCCTACCGCTCATCGGCGCCGACGTGGTGGAAGTCTCCCCGCCGTTCGACCCTAGTGGTAACACGGCCCTGCTTGGTGCCACCCTTATGTATGAGCTGCTGTGTTTGATTGCTGAACAGGTAGCGGTGGATAGGGGTTAAGCTCCCGTAGAACACTACGAGTTAAGAGAATGAATCGCATAATTGGCCCAGTGCGTTTATCGGATTGGGCGTATCTATTTTGCGTTTACGGCAACGGGTGTAATCGGCTTTATGTGATCAACAGTAGCTATGCAGCTACATCTTCTTTCCTTAAGGATGTAATGACTACGCTGACAAAAATCAATCCCCCCCCATCATCTGTAATGCAGAGAGGGATTCATTTAGCCATATAATCGCAAATATAGCCCCGAACAAAGGTTCACTCCCCATTAACAGAGATACTCTCGTAGGAGACGTCTTGCGCACCGCATAATTTTGTATATAGAAAGCAAAAAGAGTACAAAATATTACCAGATACGCCATTATCAGCCAAAAACCTATCGAAGTAGGCATCGAAATTTCTGATAAAGGTTGAAAAACAAATGCTAAAAACAGTGAGATAGATACAACCACCAACGACTGAATTGCAGTTAAGGTGGATGTCGTTATTACCTTCCCTTCCGCAACACGCTTCGTAAATGTAACCATCAATGCCCGCAGAAGCGCTGCCATTAAAATAAAATAGTCTCCTTTATTTAATGCTAGAGCGGCCCCCTCTGAGCTAGTTAGCAAAAGTACGCCTAACACACTTACCAATGTCATCATTAACAACGCATTCGTTATTCGTCTCTTGTTAATAATTAGTTCGGCGAAAGCAGTCAAGATGACTGACAAGCTGATAAGAAAAGCCGCTTTAGAGGCCGAAGTATGAAACACACCATAAACTTCGCAAAAAAAAATTGCCGCGAGTATAGCCCCTGTAGGAACAGCAACCTTCCAATCTTTATTTAAGCCACGACGGAAGTCTCTAATAACTACTGGCAGCATGCATAAAAATGTAATAGAAAATCGAATCGCTACAAAAATCAAGACACTTGTATAAACCAATGCATCTTTTGTTAATCCATAACTCGTCCCCCAAAAAATAGCCACCATTAATAACATTATTTCTGTCAGTGGAATCTTATATCCTATTTTATTTGATGCACTCGCAATCTTACCCATTACACAACTCCTTAACCGAAAATACAATTTAACAGTATTGATTTTCAGATAACTAGCAACCAAACAAACTCCATCCCCAAATATCATCTATTGACAAAATAATTATCTATAAGTAGGTTGAAAACAACAAGACCGGTGAAATGCAAAGGACAATTGCGCTGTGGACACGAATAAACTACTCCCGTTGCTGGCTGAGATGGCAGTATTCGTAAAAGCAGTTGAGTCTGGCAGCTTTTCAAAAACTGCCAAAATACTTGGAGTAGCTCCCTCTTCTATCAGCCGCTCTATCATGCGACTTGAATATTCGTTAGAAGAAAAGCTCTTAGAGAGAACAACTAGGCAAATGCGTTTAACGCCTATAGGTCAAGAGGTATTCCTACTCTGCCGGAATATGTTGGAGTCGGCACAAATGGCAGTCTCCGCTGCCCAATCTGATAAAATTGATGTATCAGGATCTTTAAGAGTAGCTGCACCAAAAGCGCTATCTAAACAAGTCTTGATGCCTATGATTCTAGAGTTCACTAAGCAAAACCCCAAAGTATCATTCCAACTCAAGGTCACCGATCATCTAGTAGACCCAATTGGAGATGAAGTGGATGTATTTATACACATCACAGAAAACCCAATTGAAGGGCTTATTTCCAGGCATTTAGGCCGTTGCCGACTCATATTATGCTCCAGCCCAAATTACATAGAATCATTTGGCAGGCCTAGCCATCCTGAAGACCTCTTAAGCTATAACTGTTTATGCCTTGGAGAGAGTCCTCGTGACAGAGTATGGAGTTTTACAAAAGGTCACCAGTCAGTCCCTGTGAATGTAAAAGGCACACTGACAGCCAATCACAGCGAAATAAGAAGAGAAGCTGTAATAAGAGGCATGGGGATATCTATATTTCCAGACTTTGTTATATCCTCTCACTTAGTATCAAATGAGGTTGTAGAGCTTTTGCAGGATTGGCATGTGGGTGGAAAATATCAGGGGGAAATTATTGCACAATACGCTCAGTCAAAATATATAACCAGTCAGCTTAGAGCTTTTATCAACTTCATAAAAGACTGCTTTAACAGCAACAGAACATGATATTTCTATCATCTAAACTCTAAAAATGACAACAGCTAAGTACTTATTCATAATCCCCAGGCTCAATCCGGTTCATTCAATACCTCGATATCAACTAGGTGGGTATTTCTTCCTACACGTTTAAGGTCAGCCCAGGCGGCTTCAGGTGTCGCAATTTTGAGGGGGCGACCAATATCCTTCATGCGGGCCATCAGCTCGGAGACTGGGCGCCGCGTGTGAGTATACTCAATGGTGCCATAAGGCTTGCGGTAGACTCCCTTTCGGCCGGTCGTCATAATGGTCAGTCGCTCAACCGGAATCTGTGAGATGGCACCATATTCAGATAGTACACTCTCATGGGACACGTAGTTGTATTCCCCCCCGGCGCATGGCACGAGCAATACGCTCCAGCCGATAAGCGTCTGGAGATCGAGATAGCGCATAGTGATAGATACCCCGCGCAACACATTCAAGCACCCCATGACGACGAAGTCGGTTCACGCCCCCTTGGAGTGTTTTCGGGCTATCCTCATGGAACAGCTTGGCGAGATCTCGCAGTGTAAAAATCTTGCGCCCCTGACGATCCCAGGCATCTAATCGTTGGCGAGCGATCATTTGATCTATAAGTAGACGCCTTCAAGTCATCTTTACTCGATTAAGCCGTCAGCCCAATCCCTCTCAAAATCACCGAAGTGACCGACTGCACGGCTTTCTCGAACTGTAGGTCATCAAGGGGTTTGTCGTCGTTTAACAGGTAAATTTGATAGTCAAAGTCGGCATAGTGCTGGGTGGATGCCCAAATCATATAAAGCAGGTAGGAAGGCTCAACGGGGTTGATCTGGCCGGTGTCCACCCATTCGCGGATTTTGGACTCTTTCAGCTTGGCCCATTCGTAAAGGTTGTCACGCAGGCGTTCTTTTAGAATTGGGGCACCCTGCATGACCTCTGCCGCCCATATTTTAGAGCCATGGGCACGATAGCGGGAGTGGTTCATCTTGGCACGGATATAAGTGGCAAGGACCACTCGGGGGTCATCGTAGAGCTCAAAGCACAGCGCATCCTGTTTCCAGAGATCCAACAAGGCCAGCAGCACCTCCTGATAGAGCACTTTTTTAGTGGAAAAATAGTAGTGCACGTTGGATTTTGGTAAGTCAGCCAGCTGGGCAATCTCTCCCATGGAGGCCCCGGCATACCCTTTTTCAGCAAATAGCTGCTCTGCTGCCTGAAGAATTTTTTTGACGTTGGTTTGCCGAATTTCGTCCTGTGTTCTCGCCACGCTGCCGACTTCCTTTATGACGTTTATGCACTGAGCAGCCAATCATGACAACCGTGACCGTGCTGCACAAAAAAGCACCACCAGGAGAGCTCCTGATGGTGCAGTGAAGATGGCGCAGTTAGCGCACAACGTCAACGTTGGTTCGTAGGGAATGAGAACTCGGCGCTGGTCGCTTCACTCACTGATGGCCAGCGCTGGGAAACCGCTTTACGGCGGGTATAGAAGCGTACCGAATCGGGCCCATAAGCATGGAGATCGCCAAACAGTGAGCGCTTCCAGCCGCCAAAGCTGTGGTAAGCCACCGGCACTGGCAGCGGAACATTGACGCCCACCATGCCTACTTCGATACCATCGGTAAAGCGGCGAGCGGCTTCACCATCACGGGTAAACAGGCAAGTGCCGTTACCATATTCGTGGTCGTTAATCAGTTGCATGGCGTCGTCTAAACTACCCACCCTTACCACACAGAGCACTGGCCCGAAGATCTCTTCCTGGTAAATACGCATATCAGCCGTGACGTTGTCGAACAGGCAGCCGCCAATGAAGTACCCCTCTTCATGGCCAGCCACTTTCAGACTGCGGCCATCAGCAACCAGCTTGGCACCGGCGTGAATACCCTCTTCGATATAGCCGAGCACTTTATCGCGGTGCTCTGCGGTGACCAGCGGCCCCATATCCAGTCCCTTGTCGGTACCAGGACCTACTTTTAGCTCTGCGATTTTGGGTAGCAGTGTTTCGACCAGACGGTCCGCCGTTTTATCTCCCACACAGACAGCAACGGAGATCGCCATACAGCGCTCTCCGCAACTGCCATAAGCTGCGCCCATCAAGGTGTTGGCCGCGTTTTCCAAATCGGCGTCCGGCAGCACCACAGCATGGTTCTTCGCACCACCCAACGCCTGAACACGTTTACCCGCAGCACTGCCACGGGCGTAAATTGCCTCGGCAATCGGCGTCGAACCCACAAATGAAATGGCTTTGACGGCCTTGGCATCCAGCAGTGTTTCCACGGCTTCGCGGCCACCGTGAATCACATTCATCACACCCTTGGGCAGTCCCGCCTCTTGAAGCAATTCGGCCACGGCCATGGCTGCTGAGGGATCTTTTTCTGAGGGCTTAAGGATAAAGGTGTTACCACAGGCAATTGCCATGGGATACATCCACAGCGGCACCATGGCTGGGAAATTAAACGGGGTAATGCCCGCCACCACGCCTAAGGGCTGGAAGTTGGACCAGGCATCAATGCCTGGCCCTACGTTATGGGAGTACTCCCCTTTTAGCAGCTCCGGTACACCGCAGGCGTATTCAACGTTTTCGATGCCACGTTTAAGCTCGCCCATGGCGTCTTCAACGGTTTTGCCATGCTCTTCACTGACCAGTTGCACGAGACGATCAGCGTGCTCTTCCAATAGCTGCTTGAAGCGATACATGACTTGAGCGCGCTTGGCGGGCGGTGTATCCCGCCAGGCAGGAAATGCCGCCTGGGCGGCGGTGATGGCACGCTCTACATCGGCAGCACTGGCATCCGCCACCTGGCGAATCACTTGACCGGTAGAGGGGTTAGTCACCTCCAGGGTACGCTGGCTCTCAATCAGCTCACCATTAATCAGATGGGAAACAACACTCATCTTTAAACGCTCCGTCATAGGTTATGCCAGTGAATCCAGGGTCGTCGCCACGGCGTCAAACAAACGCTCCAGTTCAGCCTCAGTGGTACCAAACGGAGGGCCAAACTGCAGCGTGTCGCCGCCATAGCGCACATAAAAGCCTGCTTCCCACAGGGCTAAGTGAGCATCACGCGGGCGAATGGTTGGGTCACCATCGCGGGGGGCCAGTTGGATAGCGCCAGCCAAACCATAGTTACGGATATCGATAATGTGATTAGCGCCTTTAAGCGCATGTAATTTTTGCTCAAAGGCAGGGGCAATCTCACGAACCTGGGCAGGGAAGTTTTCACGCTCCAGCATGTCAAGCGCCGCCAAGCCAGCCGCACAGGCCACAGGGTGGGCACTGTAGGTATAGCCGTGGGAAAACTCGATGGCGTGCTGAGGGCCACCAGCATGCATAAAGGTGTCAAAAATCTCGCTGGAAGCAATCACCGCCCCCATGGGCACGGCACCGTTGGTGATCTGCTTCGCCACGTTCATGATATCCGGTGTAACACCAAAGGATTCGGCGCCTGTTGTCGCGCCACAGCGCCCAAAGGCGGTGATCACTTCATCGAAAATCAACAGAATATCGTGGGCGGTACAGAGCTCGCGTAGGCGCTCCAGGTAACCCTTAGGTGGCACGATCACGCCAGCAGAGCCAGACATCGGCTCCACAATCACCGCCGCAATGGTCGATGCATCGTGCAAGGCAATTTGGTCCAGCAGTGCATCAGCAAGTTCAGCGCCGGTTTCCGCCTGACCGCGGGTATAGGCGTGGCCTGCCTGAAGGGTATGCGGCAAATGCGTCACATCCATCAGTTGACCATAGTGCTTCCGGTTGCCACCGATGCCTCCCAAACTGGTTCCACCGATATTGACGCCGTGATACCCCTTGGCGCGACCAATCATACGCGTTTTCTCGGGCTTACCTTTTAGCCGCCAGTACGCTTTGGCCATCTTGACGGCGGTGTCTGCCGACTCTGATCCCGAATTGGTGAAAAACACATGGTCCAGGCCTGCGGGGGTCAGGCTTGCCACCTTTTCTGCCAGCTTAAATGCCAGTGGATGCCCGATCTGAAAGCCGGGCGCAAAATCCAGCGTCCCTAACTGGGCAGCTACGGCGTTTTGAATCTCTTCGCGATTATGGCCCGCGCCACACGTCCACAACCCGGACAGTGAATCGAACAACTTCCTGCCCTGGTCATCGATGTAGTAACGCCCTTCCGCTCCCGCAATAACACGTGGATTGGCGCGGAAGTCACGATTTGCACTAAACGGCATCCAGTAATGCTGGTTAAGCGGGGTATTCGATGCACGCTCGTTGGCAGAGCGCTCAGATGCTTGCGGGGGTGTTTTGCTTTTTATTCCAAACATAGTGTCCAGCTCCATCGCTATGAGGCATAGCCTCAGCATGCGCTACGGGGCAGGTATGTAAAATTACACTTTTCTTTTGTTCACGTTAGAGAATCTATACGTAACAGGGGGGCTTTCCTATTGCGGGCGGCTTGACGGGGGTTATAAAAAGATCTAATCATTATATTTATACGAATAAATACAACAAAAAAACGGACCACGCCCAGCATCGCCCCATTCGGCCATTTGATCGCCGATAAGGCGCCACGTAGTTAATAATCTTTTAAATTAAAGGGTTTAACCGATGTTGACGTACTTAACTCCCCGTAAGCTAGCGCTTTACGCTGGCATCCTATTTTGCTTCTTTATGCTGGAAAGCCCCATCATTATGTGGGCCAACCAAATAGAACCGATGCTGTTTGGCATGCCATTCTTTTTCCTCTGGAACCTGTTCTGGTGGTTTGCGTTAACCGCGCTTTTTTTAGTGGCGTATTTAACCAACTGGGGCAGTCCCACTAAGCGCCCCACCGCTCAGTAACCGGACAAGGAGTTCAGCATGACCGGCAGTTTATTGATTATCACGGCATTTATGGTTATCCCCTTACTCGTAGGGGTACTATCCGCCCGTCAGTCCCAAGAAACCAGTGAAGACTTTTTCGTTCAGGGCCGCGCCATGGGTAGCATTGCGGTGTTTTTCACTGTCGCGGCAACCTGGTGGAGTGCGTTTGCATTTTTAGGCTCTAACGCAACGTTTTATACCAGCGGCCCCGTCTATTTAACGGCGCTTGCCTGGAACCTGCTGTTTGGCTTTATGTATTACTGGATTGGCAAACGGGTGTGGTTTTTAGGTAAACGTTTCAATTATTTAACTCCATCTGATTTAATTGGCGACTTTTATAACAGTGAAGCACTACGCATCACCGTTGCGGCGATTACCCTTATCTTCACCGTCCCTTATTTGCAGATTCAGTTAACGGGCGGTGCTTATCTCATCGAGGTCGCCTCGGGCGGTCTAATCCCCTTCTGGCTGGCTGCGCTACTGTTCTACTTCATTATTATTATCTATGTTTGGATTGGTGGTATTCGGGCCATCGCCTGGACCGATGTGATCTACGGCGCGCTGCTGTTTTTCGGCATGATGTACGCAGGCTACTACATTTCCAGCCACGTGGGTGGCCCAGCGGCCCTGTTCAGCCAGTTACAGCAAACCTCTCCCGATCACCTCACCCTGCCTGGGCCTAATGGCAATATGGGTTATCCCATGTGGTTCTCGCTGTTTGCCATTACCGCCATTGGCGCCTTTATGGGCCCACAGATCTGGCTGCGGATGTATTCGGTTAAAAGCGGCAAGCTCTTTAACCTGATGCCCTTCTTGCTGGGACTGGCCGCTTTCGCCTATGTGGGTTCGGTGCTTTCCGGCTACTCTGGCGTCTTGTTGGAGCCCAACGTGGGGAATCCGGACCAAATCCTGCCCATCATGCTGATGAATTATGCGCCTTACCTACTGGCCTCGCTCATAATGGCTGCAGGTGCTGCGGCCGCCATGTCCACGGCTAACTCACAGATTCATGCGGTTTCCACCGTGGTGACGATGGATATTTACAAGCGCTACATCAACCGTGAGGCCAGTCAGGCGCGCATCGTTTATATTGGCCGTCTTTCATTGGTTGGGTTCTCCCTGGCCGCCTACATCATGGCCCTCACCGTGCCTGGCGTACTGGTAACTATTGGTATTGCTGCCCTGGCAGGTACTGCTCAGCTGATTATCCCTACTATTGGTGCCATTACCTGGAAAAAAGCTCACCCTAGCGCTGCGCTTGCCGGTCTCTGGGGTGGTATCGCCTGCGTTCTGCTGATGACCTTTGGTCCGCTGAGTGCCCCTCTGGGCTTCCATGCGGGTATCTGGGGGCTGCTGCTCAATGCCGTGCTGTTTATTGGCCTTAGCTATGTACTGCATCGTCGCGATACCTCAGTTGTGGAGCGTTTTACCCAGGCGCGCTACGACTACGATGCTGAGTACCATCCGGAACGTTTGCCAGCATACTCCCAGCCAGCCACCAGTAACGTTAACTATCAATAAAGGAGTGTGCTGATGGTTCAAGCCTCGGTACCCACCTCCAGGCGCCGCCCCAAGCTCGCCGAACTGATCAGCGATGATATTAAGCGCTGGATTGCATCTGAGTCGCTTGGGGAAGGGGATCGTTTGCCGAATGAGAAAGCCTTGATGGAGCTTTACGGCAGCGCTAAAGCGACCGTTCGGGAAGCGCTTAAGATTCTTGAGGTTGAGGGGCTTATTACCCTGAAAACCGGCCCCAAGGGCGGGGCGGTGATCAATCAACCAGGGATGGAACCTGCCAGCCGCATGCTACGCAACTTCCTGCATTTCCAACAGTTGGATGGCAGGCAGGTCTATCAGCTACGCAAGCTGCTGGAAGTCGAGTTGGCCGTATCGGTGGTTGGCAGGCTAACGGAGGCAGATTTTCAGCAGCTTGAAGCCAATATAGCCGCCTGTTCATGTTGCGGCGGCGAAGAAGACCATCGGCGCCAGCGCTTTTTGGAGCTTGAGTTTCACCAGCTCTTGGCCCGCGCTTGCCCTAACCCTCTCCTGGCATTTATGTGCCAGTTTTTAAACGACATGCTGCGCGACCTGGTGGTGATCAAAAAAGCCTATGTCCCTGAGCGCAAGCAGTTTGACCACGCGAATCAGGACTACCACCGGCAATTGGTGGAAGCCTACCGGACTGAGGATACCCAACGAGTTCGGCGGATTATGGCCGAGCATATGCAGGATGCAGAGCATCACATGAGCGCTCTGGAAGCCGAAATGGCGGCACAAATGTTGATCAGCAGTGACTCACTTTCCGGCCATAACCACCGTTCCAAATTACACGACCTACTATCGGAAAATGCAGCGCCTTAATGGCCCGCCGCTTTACCCCGCGAGGACATCCATATGAATACTTACGTTACGCCAAACACCGCCACTGCCGACCTACGCACTGATGGTGACCGCTTGTGGCAATCGCTCATGGAGCTGGCCAAAATCGGCGCTACCGCTAAAGGGGGTGTTAACCGACAGGCACTCACCGACCTGGACCGCCAGGGACGAGACCTGTTTATTCAGTGGTGCCGTGCCGAGGGCTGCACCATCCGCATTGATAAAATCGGTAATATCTTTGCCCGCAGGGAAGGCAGCGACCCAGGCGCTAAAGCCGTGATGGCGGGCAGTCACCTGGATAGCCAGCCGACCGGGGGGAAATACGATGGTTGTTTCGGTGTGCTTTCAGGCCTGGAAGTCATTCGCACCCTTAACCAGCATAACATCACCACCCGGGCGCCCATCGAAGTAGTGGCCTGGACCAATGAAGAGGGCTGCCGTTTTGCTCCTTGCATGATGGGTTCCGGGGTATTTACCGGCGAGCTTGAATTTGATGCCATGATGACCCGCACCGACGCTGATGGAGTGTCGGTAAGCGATGCCCTGGATGCCATTCACTATCGCGGCAGCGATAACGTCTCTTCCAGCGAGATCAAGGCCTATTTCGAGCCCCACATTGAGCAAGGCCCCATTCTTGAAGATACCAACACCACCATTGGCGTCGTCATCGGCGCGCTTGGCCAGAAATGGTATGACTTAACGCTGACAGGGCTGGAAGCCCATGCAGGCCCTACCCCGATGCACCTGCGCCGCGATGCGATGATGGGCGCGGCAGAAGTCACCCAGGCACTCAACCGTATTGCCAATGAACACCAGCCCCACGGGCGCGGTACAGTAGGTTACATGGCGCTGCACCCCGGTTCGCGTAACGTGATTCCCGGGCAGGTAAAAATGACCCTGGATATGCGCCACTGGGAACCGCAAGCGCTCACCGCAATGAGCCAGGCCGTAGCTACCTCCATTGAAGAGATTTGCCAGCGCCATGGGCTGGAGTACACGCTGACCCCGACAGCGGATTTCGCTCCCGAGTTCTTTGATGAGTCCTGTGTCTCAGCGGTACGTCAGGGAGCGGAGAAGCTCAAGCTCTCCCATATGGATATCATTAGTGGTGCCGGGCACGACGCTATTTTCATTGGCCGTGTCGCCCCAGCGGCGATGATCTTTATTCCCTGCAAGGATGGCATTAGCCACAACGAAGCCGAGAGCGCTACCCCTGAGCACGTTCACGCAGGCTGTAACGTACTGCTGCACGCGATGCTGAATGCCGCAGGTATAGAGGCTGGCGAATAATCATGGCGGATTCCTTCGAAACACTGACTGCCGTTGGGGCATTAACCGGTTTCAGCGAGGGTTCTCTTTCGCCGGAGGCGCTCATTGATGACTGCCTGGTGCGCATTGCACGTGATAACCCTGCCATCAATGCCTTTACCTGCGTAAATGATGACGCCCGTCGTCTGGCGGCCGAATCCGCACGGCGCTGGCAGGCAGGAGCCCCCTGCGGGCCGCTGGATGGTGTACCGGTCACGATTAAGGATTTGACGCTGACCCAAGGCCTGCCGACACGCATGGGGTCAACCACTACCTCGTCTGACGGCCCCTGGGAATTGGATGCCCCGATCACTCGCCATTTGCGCAATGCCGGGGCTATCGTGATCGGCAAAACCACCTCTCCGGAATTTGGCTGGAAAGGCGTCACTGATAACCCCTTACATGGTATTACCCGCAACCCCTGGAACACTGATCTCACCCCAGGCGGATCATCTGGTGGTGCGGGTGCAGCGGCTGCTCTTAACCTTGGGTTGCTTCACCAGGGCAGCGATGCGGGCGGCTCCATTCGCATCCCGTGCAGCTTTACCGGTACCTTTGGTATCAAACCAACTTTTGGCTGGGTGCCGCAATGGCCAGCCAGTGCCATGAGCACACTCTCCCACCTGGGGCCTATGACCCGTACTGCCGCTGACAGCGCTTTAATGTTAAGCGTGATAGCACAGCCCGATGCCCGGGATGGCTACTCGGGAAGCCCTCGCGCCCCCGACTGGCTAACCCCGCCACCCAGCAATCTTCACGGTTGGCGTATTGCCTTTAGCGCCAACCTTGGCTATGTAGAGGTCGCGCCGGATATAGCCCAGCAGGTAGAGCAGGCCATTGCCCATTTAGAAGCCCTGGGGGCAACGGTTGAGCGTATCGACCCTGGATTCAGCGATCCACTCAAGACCTTTAATACCCTCTGGTTTGCAGGCGCAACCCAGGCCCTTGAACGGCTTGATGAGCAGCAATGTTCACAGCTTGACCCTGGGTTCCTGGATATCGCCCGGCGTGGGCAGGATGTGTCGCTTTCTGCTTATCTTGCCGCCCGGCGTGAACGTAGCGAACTGACCGCCCATATGGCAGCGTTTCATAAACGCTACGACCTGCTGGTTACCCCTACCATGCCTATCGCTCCCTTTAAGGCGGGCCATAACGTACCGCCAGAAGGCCCCTACAGGGACTGGATGGACTGGACACCCTTTAGTTACCCGTTCAACCTTACCCAGCAGCCCGCTGCTTCACTTCCCTGTGGCCTGGACGACCAGGGTTTACCGGTAGGTCTGCATCTGGTGGCAGGTAAATACCAGGATCTCAAGGTATTGCATGCAGCCCACCTGCTGGAGCGCTGTTTACCGCCGTTAACACCACCGAGAGTGGCACCGCCATATGCGTGAGCTACTGTGGGTTGATCTGCCGTAGCGCCAACTCAGCAAACTGCTTGCGGGAAGGCTTAAACCCCACATCAGCAGGCCAGGGCAGCCAGGCATTAGGCACCATAAAGCCGGGCAATGCCTCGCGCACCCAGGCCTCCAACGCCTGGGTGGTCACGCTATCTGCCTGCTTATCAATAAAAGCGACCGGGCGCTCTCCCCATTCAGGATGCGGCACTGGCACCACCAGCGCCTGAGCCACGCCAGGATAGTTGACTAACCGCTGCTCGATGCTTTCCGGCTGGATATTCTCTCCCCCGGAAATAAAGCGATTATCAAGCCGGCCTTCAACCACCAGTTCCCCATCGGCATTGAAATGCCCTTTATCGCGGGTGGCAAACCAGCCCTCATCGTTCACAGCAGGATCAAGTGCACCGTTATCCAGATAGCCGCAAAACAGTGTCTCCCCACGTAGTTGAATTTCCCCCTCCACCACCCTCACCTCCCGGCCCGGCAGTGGCCTGCCCACAACGCCTGGCGCAGAAGGTACTCCGGTGCACACCTGGCTGGACATTTCGGATAACCCATAGCTGACCTTCGGCGTCAGCCCAAGGTGTGTCATCTCAGCCACTAACGGAGCAGGAATCGCCGCCCCACCTAACAGCAATTCCCGCAATTGAGAGCGCTGGGGGTGAAAGCCTGCGCGCAGCAGTCGCCAAAGCTGCGTGGGCACCAGCGACAGGTGAGTAATCGACTGTTGTGACAGGCGGTCAGAAAGCGAGTGGGGGGCGTCATCAAGAATAACCCGCCCCCCGGCAAGGAAAACGCGAAACGGAATCGCATAGCCCCCAATATGAAACAACGGTAGCGACAGCAACCAGCCACTCTCATGATCAACGGGGATAAACGATGCCGAACCGCGCGCAGAAGCCAAGTGATTCGCCACACGGTGTAGCACCGCCTTGGGTGTGCCGCTGGAGCCGGAAGTAAAAATGGTGTTACACCGTTGGCTGCCATCAAGCACTGGGGGCTCACCGACATCGGCTTCCGCCCAAAAGTCGAGGGTGATAGGTGTCAGGTCAGAGGAGTAACGTAGACCGCTCTCCGGCTGGCAAACGCGGGCAACCAGCAGACGCTTAGCCAGCGCCTGCTGCTGAGCAACAGGAAAAGCGGGATTAAGTGGGCAAAAGATGATACCCGCCCGCAAGCAGGCCCATGCCAGCAGCAAGGAGTGCAGCGCCCCTTTGGCAGGCACCATCAAGCGGTCACCGGGTACGAAGCCTTCACGGGCCAATTGCTGTACCAAAGAAGCCACACGACGATCGAGCGTTCGATAACCAAGACGCACCGAGCCAGCCTCTATCGCAATATGCTCAGGGGCCTCTTTAGCCCAGTAGTGGATGGGGCAGGTTTGCATCACGCGAAACTCTCCTTGCTATGGCTCCGGGACTCGATAGAGACAGCGCAGGCTATCGGTTATCACGTCCCCCATGGCAGTGGTAACGCGCTCGGTAAGCCAGTGCCCCGTATCCAGACCCGGCGGCTCATTGGGCGCCCACTCACTGTTCAGCCGGGCAAGCAGCCCCAAGCCCAGATCAGACTCGAAACTCGATGAAAGCACGACACGCAAGTCATTTTCCATGGCTCGGTGAATCAACGCCTCGCAAGTGCTAAAAGCGCCTATCAGTGTTGGCTTGATCACCAGAGCAGCAATACCTGGATGATGCGGCCAATCCACACCACGCGATAACGTTTCATCCAGGGCAATATTCACTCCAGTGGCCTCTGCAACGGCGATGGAGTCTGTAAAGTCAGCACAGGGCTCTTCCAGGTAATCAATTTGCTCAAGGGGGAGGCGCTGACAAAAGCGCTGTGCCTCGTCACGGCTCCAGCCGCCGTTGGCATCCAGAATCAGCTTAACGGCGGGTAACCGCAGCGCTAAACGGGTAATCAGCGCCAGCTCATCCTCTGCGCTATAGCGCGCCACCTTCAGTTTGAGACGCAACGGCGGAGCAGCCCCCCAGCCAGCCACGATACTGTCCAGAGCATCCATAAGCTCCAGAGGGGCGCCCTGGAGCAGTGGATAGGGTGTGAAGGGAACAGGGAAGCTGGTTGGCCATCGGTACTGCGCACAGTCAAAGCCAAACTGCACTGAGGGAAGTGTTGGCGTTCTTTTTTCGCCCCGCTCCAAGGCCATAAGGCATGCCAGACTTTCGGCCTCCGCCTCCGCCAGGGTTTCAAGGGAAAAGCCCGGCAGAGGCGCAATCTCCCCCCACTGAGCGTTGATGGATACCAACAGGCCCCGGCGGTGTGTCAGCCGATGCCCTTTAAACGACAGTGGCTGGCGCAACGGCAAGGAGTAACGGTAAAGCGCCAGCGTCATTAAGGATTACGCGGGTAGCGTGAAAAGTCCGGACGACGTTTCTCGTTAAAGGCGTTACGCCCTTCCTGGCCCTCTTCGGTCATGTAATAGAGCATGGTGGCATTACCCGCCAGCTCCTGCAACCCGGCCTGACCATCGCAATCGGCGTTCAATGCGGCTTTCAAACAGCGTAACGCCATTGGGCTATGCTGGAGCATTTCCCGGCACCAACGAACACTCTCTTTTTCCAGCTCCGCTATAGGAACCACATGATTCACCAGCCCCATCTCCAGCGCCTGGGCGGCGCTGTATTGACGGCACAGGAACCAGATTTCACGGGCCTTTTTCTGGCCTACGATACGTGCCATATAGGAGGCGCCGTACCCACCATCGAAGGAGCCTACCTTGGGACCTGTCTGCCCAAAGACAGCGTTATCGGCGGCAATGGTCAGATCACACATCATATGCAGCACGTGACCGCCACCAATTGCGTATCCCGCCACCATAGCGACCACCGGTTTGGGGCAGGTGCGAATATCACGCTGGAAATCCAAAACATTCAGATGATGAGTGCCTTCATCATCCCGATAGCCACCATAGTCGCCGCGAATGCGCTGGTCACCGCCGGAACAGAAGGCCTTGTCACCCGCTCCCGTCAATAGAATGGCGCCAATGGCACTATCATGACGAGCCCGGCCAAGCGCCTGGATCATCTCGCTCACCGTCCGAGGACGAAATGCATTACGTACCTCAGGACGGTTGATGGTGATGCGTGCAATCCCCTCTCTCGATGTGTGATACAAAATATCCTGATAACCACTTGAGTGATCCTGCCACTCGATAGAAGCGTAGAGTTCCGTTTCAGTGAGTCCGTTGATCATGCCAATCTCTTTTTCTGTCAGGGGCGTCTGCTATACAGCAGGTTATCTAATTCAGCATACCCGCCACTACCATGCCCAGCGCCAAAAGGCTCAGTAGTGCTGCCAGGCCATACATCACCTTTTTATTAAGGGTATCGTTGCCCAGGCTCAGGTCAAACAGGCCGTGGCGTAGGCGATGAGCAGCATGGAACAGCGGTAAGCAGACCGCCGCACCAATAAACAGCAAGCCGGGAATACTAAACAGTAATCCCGATGCCCGCTCATAGCTCAGCGCTTCAGCGGGCAGCAGGCCAAGGGGCAGTAACACAGCAATAAATAGAATAACAGCGGGCATAATCACCGCAAAGCAGACCCCACCAGCACTAAACAGCCCCCACCAGAGGGGTTCATCATAGGCTTGCCGACGGTGCGCATCGTGTTGACTCACGCTTGGTTTGTTCACGTTCATGCCCTCCCAAATAACCAGAGAAACAGCAGCGCTACCACCAGCACTCCGGCCCACTGCCCAGCGACAATTGCCTGATCAGGCAAGCTGCGCCCCGCAATGCGTAGCGGCATTACCCGTGGAAATAACACGAAGAAGGTGGCCGCATGGAACAGGCTGGCTATTAACGCCAACAGATTCAGCAAGAGCACAATGGGCGCCCCCATAAAGGCTACCCACCCCTGCCAGCTATCTGGGCCCTGAAGCAGGGAGATCATACCAGCCAGTAGGCAAAGGATGAAAAATACCAACGGCAGTACCGTGGCCTCGCGCACCATATAGAGCTTAAAAAAACGATGTTTAAGCCACCAGGTACGTTTTAGCGGCGGTAGGCGTTGTAATGTCGATTTATCCATGATCCTCTCTCCTACCCTTTGAAAAGTGCAATCAGCGTATGCTTGGCGGACTCCACTTTGCTCTGATTAACCGCCGCCGCCGGGTCTACGTGTTTTGGGCACACCTTTGAACAAAAGCCAACAAAGGTACAGCTCCAGACCCCCTCATGGCGATTCAGCTCGGTCATCCGCTGTTTTGTGCCATGGTCGCGGCTATCCAGGTTGTAACGGTGCGCCAGCGTTAATGCGGCAGGGCCAAGAAACTCAGGGTTGAGCCCAAACTGCGGGCAGGCCGAGTAGCAAAGCCCGCAATTAATGCAGTTGGCGAACTGCTTGTAGCGGGCAAGCTGCTCGGGGGACTGCTGATAGGTCTCCGGGGCTTTCGGGTCATAGGGTTTGACCGGGTTATCGTCGATCAGGTAGGGCTTAACCGCTGCCAGGTGTTCAAGGAATATCTCCATATCCACCACCAGATCCCGCTGCACGGGGAAGTGGGATAGCGGCTCAATACGAATCTCGCCCTCGTAATCACGCAGAAAGGTTTTACAGCCCAGCTTGGGAATGCCATTGACCATCACACCGCAGGAGCCACAAATGGCCATGCGGCAGGACCAGCGGTAGCTCAGCGTGCTATCAAGCTGCTCTTTAATATGGTTAAGGGCATCCAGCAACGAGGTGCTGTCATCAACCGGCAGCTCATACTGCTGCCAATATGGCTCGGCGCTGCTGTCTGGCAGGTAGCGCTTGACGCTAATGTGCTTGGTTTGGAAATGATTAGTTTGGAGATGGTCAGTACTCATGCCTTGCCCCCCTTGGCCGCATCACCATAAACCCGTTCAGCCGGTGCAGAGAAACGGGTATCAACGTCCTGCCAGCGCAGCTCGGCATGAGCATCCCCCCGATAGAAAACCTGGCTGTGCTTAAGGTAGTTGACGTCATCCCGAACTTGTAAACCTTCATCCAGGCGCTGATGGGCACCACGGGATTCACGGCGTTCCAGCGCCCCCAGGCACGAAGCCTCGGCAATATCCAGGCCATACCCCAACTCAATGCATTCCAGCAGCTCGGTATTGAATACCTTGCTTGTATCGTTGACACGAATGTTATTGAAACGAGCCCGTAACTGGCGAATCGTGTTCAGCGCCTGCTGCATGCTCTCTTCGGTACGGTAAATACCACAACCGCTCTCCATGGCCTGCACCATGGCGTGCTTAAGGTCCACCCAGGACTCACTACTGCCCTCACCATCACACAGGCGTGCCAGTGCGGCTTGTTGAAGGTCGGCCTGAGCCTCCAGCAGACGACTATCAGCCCACTCCGTTTGCGCTGCCCGCTGGCTGGCCTGCTCGCCAGCCAGGCGGCCAAATACCAGCAGCTCAGTCAGCGAGTTAGAGCCCAGCCGGTTGGCACCATGCAGGCCCACCGAGGCACACTCTCCTGCGGCATAAAGCCCGGCAATAGACGTTTCACATTGAGGATCGGTTTCAATCCCACCCATGGTGTAGTGTACCGCCGGTCGGATGGGGATCGGCTCTTTTACCGGATCAACATTGATATAGGATTTGGCCAGCTCACAGATAAATGGCAGGCGCTCAAGAATGTAGGTCTCACCCAAGTGGCGCAGATCAAGGTAGACCACGTCGCTATCCCCAAACTTGCCGGTGCGACCAGCCTGCTGTTCCTGCCAGAATGCCTGGGAAAGTTTATCGCGTGGCCCTAGCTCCATGTATTTGTTTTCCGGCTTGCCAAGCGGGGTTTCCGGCCCCAGGCCGTAATCCTGCAGATAACGATAGCCATCCTTATTTAAGAGAATACCTCCCTCACCGCGACACGCTTCGGTAATCAAAATGCCGGAGCCGGGCAACCCAGTGGGGTGGTATTGAACGAACTCCATGTCCCGCAGCGCCACGCCATGGCGGTAGGCCATGGCCATGCCATCACCGGTCACGATGCCCGCATTGGTATTAAAGCGAAACAGCCGCCCGGCGCCCCCGGTCGCCATCACCACGGCCTTGGCGCGCAGCAGTGTCAGTTCTCCCGTCGCCACCTGGAGTGCAATCACCCCGATCACAGCGCCCTCATGAACGGCCAGATCAAGCACAAAGTACTCGTCAAAGCGCTCAATTTCAGGATATTTCAGCGAGGTTTGAAACAGGGTGTGCAGCATATGGAAGCCAGTTTTGTCGGCGGCAAACCATGTCCGGGCGGTTTTCATTCCCCCGAAGCGGCGCACCTGCACCTGACCATCCTCCTTACGGCTCCAGGGGCACCCCCAGCGCTCCATCTGCACCAGTTCCTGGTAGGCATGATGCACGAAATAATCCACCACGCCCTGCTCAACCAGCCAGTCGCCACCGGATACTGTGTCATCAAAGTGTGCCTGATGGGTATCCTCAGCGCTGGTGACAGCGGCCGCCCCCCCTTCGGCTGCCACCGTATGGGAGCGCATGGGGTAAACCTTGGACAGCAGCGCAATACGTTGAGGTGTATTTTGCTCCCTGGCCTGTTCGGCAGCACCAATAGCAGCGCGCAAGCCCGCTCCCCCGCCGCCCACAATGACGATATCAAAATCTCGCTGCTGCATGACAAGCTCCTTCCCTCAGGCTGGCCGGATGGCGTTACTCACGACACTCTTGTGGCATCGTGTCTTTTATAGTTGAACTTACCACACCCGCAGCCACCCCTACGCATTAGTCCAAAGGTCTATTGATACATATCAAGAAAAGGGAAAATTGGGCTGGTATTGCTTTTACCCTAGTGGCACACGACTTACTCTTCAAATTAGCCACTACCCACCGCTTGGCAGGACTCTGTCCACCGAGTAACAAAAATCAGCTTAGCAAATAAGAGAGGTGTAGCATGAACAACAATGCTCAATCCTCACCGCGCTGGAAGCTGTTAGCGCCGTTAGTCATCACGATTATCGTTGCGTTGATACCCACACCCGCGGGGGTCGCACCACACGCCTGGTACTTCTTCGCTATTTTTCTCGGCTGTGTCGTAGGTTTAATTCTTGAGCCCTTACCCGGTGCCGTCGTCGGATTGGTTGGCGTCACCCTGGTAGCACTACTCTCCCGTTGGGTACTTTTTTCTCCCGAGCAGTTGGCGGCAGAGGGGTTTAACCCTGCCAGTCAAGCGTTTTCATGGGCAGTCTCGGGATTTACCAACTCGACAGTGTGGCTAATCTTCGGCGCCTTTATGTTCGCCCTGGGGTACGAGAAAACCGGCCTGGGGCGGAGAATCTCGTTATGGCTGGTGCATGCCATGGGCAAACGTACCCTGACACTGGGCTATGCAGTGATGATCTCGGATACCATTCTTGCCCCCTTTACGCCATCCAACACAGCGCGCAGTGCGGGTACAATCTACCCGGTGATTCGCAACCTGCCTCCGCTTTATGATTCCCACCCCAACGACCCCAGCATGAAGCGTATGGGTAGCTTTTTAATGTGGACAGCGCTGGCCTCTACCTGCGTGACCAGTTCGCTATTTCTAACCGCTCTGGCACCTAACCTGCTGGCAATCGCTCTCACCGAGAGTGCAACCGGTATTACCATCAACTGGGGGCAGTGGTTTATGGCGGTAGCACCGGTGGGCATTCTGCTGCTGCTTCTGGTTCCGCTGCTGTGCTACTGGCTATGCGCACCGGAAGTAAAGGCTGGCCACGAAATCTCCGACTGGGCCCGGGACGAGTTGAAACAGCTGGGTGTGCCCACACGCAACGAGATACTGCTGGTGTTTATGGTGGTCACCGCTCTACTACTGTGGATTTTTGGTGGCGGTATTATTTCCGCCTCGCTGGTCGGGCTGGTAGTGATCTGCGGCATGCTGCTAACGGGCATTGTAACGTGGGACGATATTCTCAATAACCATGCCGCCTGGAATACCTTTGTATGGTTTGCCACCCTGGTAGCGCTGGCAGGCGGGCTGAGTCAGGTGGGTTTCGTCAGTTGGTTCGGCAATGTAGTGGGCGGACAGATAAGCCACTTTAACCCAACAGTCGCCATGGTAGCGCTGACCGTGCTGTTCTACGCCCTGCACTACTTTTTTGCCAGTATTACAGCGCACGTTACCGCCCTGCTGCCTGTTATTTTGGCGGCGGCTTCGGGCATCCCTGGCCTGGATATGCAGCTGTTTGTGCTGCTACTGCTGCCCACGCTCGGCTTTATGGGCATTCTCACTCCTTACGGCACAGGGCCAAGCCCGGTGTACTACGGCAGCGGCTACCTGCCCAGCGCGCTCTTCTGGCGCCTTGGGGCAATTTTCGGACTCATCTTCCTGGTGGCTTGGCTAGTCATTGGTCTTCCGTGGCTAATGCTATTTTACTAATGGTTCTTAAAAGGGGTCATACCAAGCGTTGAGCTGCTGCGAAATGGTCTTTGGATGCTCAGAATGAAGGTTGTGCCCTCCCGTCAACGTGATATGCCGTAAGCGGGGGGCCACAGCAGCCAAACGGGATGCCAGGGCACTAAACTTGGCATCCCGTTGGCCTGACAAGTAGCACACCGGTAACGATGCACTTGCTAACCATTGCCATTGCGACGGCTGACAGCCCAAGGACGTTGCCCGCAGCATCTTTGCAACAGCAGGCCCATCATTCTCCAGACGACGCTGAATCTGTCGGGCACGCTGGGCTTCGGTCAGGTCGGCAAAGACAGGCTGCTGATACCATTCACGCAGCACACTAGCCAGCGGCTCCTGTTCGAAGCGGGTTGCCCATCGGTCATCATGGCCGATACGTGCCGCTCGCTCGCCGACGGGTAGCCCTGGATGGGCGCTCTCCAGCCAGAGCGCTTCAAGGCCTTCGGGGTTCCGGCTGGCATGGTAAAGTGCCAGGCGCCCGCCCAGGGAGTAACCCAACAGGCAGTAGCGAGTCACGCCGTCATTCGCCAATACCTCATTAAGCCAGTGATGAAACGCCTCGAAAGAGTCTACCTGCACTTGCTGGTTCTGGCCGTGCCCAGGCAAGTCCAGTGCCAGACAGTGCACACCTTCCAGGCCTTCGATCACTTCCAGCCAGTCGTCTCGATCACCCAGCAAACCATGCAGCATGACTAAGGTAGGCGGCTTCTGTTCGCGCTTACCACTCATCATCACAGTTCCTGCTCAGCTCCGCCCCTAATGCGGCAAGATCGTCAGCAACCTGTTGGTGGGGCACTTTAATCTCTATCAGCGTAACGTCCGCCTGTAAGGCATGGGCATAAGCCTCAACGAACCCCTCCAGGGAGTCGGGTGCTTTATAATCAAGCCCAAACAGCATGGCCGCATGTTCGAAGCTCAGCCCATGAGGCTGGCGGAAATAGCGCTCCAGCAACTCCCCCTCTTCAGGTACCGGCAGCATATGAAAAATACTGCCACCATCATTATTCAGAATGACGACCACCAGAGGTTGAGTAGCCTGCTTTAACAACGCCAGGCTATTAAGGTCATGCAGTGCGCTGGTGTCTCCCAGCACGATAGTCGTGGGCTGTGGGCTGGTGCAGCTGATGCCATAGGCAGTCGCGATCAGACCATCAATACCGGAGGCACCACGATTGGCAAACACCTGTAACGGGGCTGAGCGGTGTTTTCCCAGCATATTCATCAGCCTGGCTGGCATGCTATTACCCACGAACAATTGCCCTTCGGCTAGCTGTGATAGCTGGTGGCATACCCCCAACTCAGAGAACGCAGCACACCGCTCTTCGACCAACTTACCCGTTCGGCCCAGAAGGTGCGGGAGTCGATGCCAGGGCATCTGTTCACCACGGAGCGGGTGAGCATCAATAAAATCGGCTGGCTGGCATGTCAGTCGGCGTTTAATGCAGTAATCAGGATCAAGACGATGAGGCAATGGATCAACAAACCAGACATCCTGCCACGGATGCTGGGCAATAAACCGGGTCAGCCGTTTGGAAATCAACCTCCCGCCAAACTGCAGCAGCACCGCTGCCCGCGCTAACTCTTTGGTAACGCATGCATCCTGTAGCGCCAGATCCACATGGATAAGACTGTGGGGGTCGAACCTCACCTGACTCTGTAGATCCGCCAACAACGGCCAACCCAACCACTGGGATAGCTCAACGACCCGCTGGGCCTGATGCGGGTCATCCATGCATCCTACAATGATAATGCCACGCTGTTGGGTAAACTCATCCCACGCAGCCTGATAGGCGGGTTTGGCAGCGCCCGGAAACCAGTCGCTCCATGGCGTTAAACCGGCCAACCAGCTCCCCAGAGGAGCGAGATAGCGGGTAGCATCGACCTCCTCGCCAGTGGGATAAAGAGGCTCGCGATAACGGCAATTAAAATGCACAGGCCCAGGGGTACGACGCTGCTGCATGACCGCCTGATCAATAGTACTGAGCAGGAATGCAGCTTTCATCTCAGGACCGGGAGGCGGCAGATCGTGATGTAAAACGGTATGACGCGCAAAGATATCCCGCTGGTCGATGGCCTGATTACTGCCGTTATCCAGCAACTCCCGAGGACGATCAGCAGAGAGTATCAACAGTGGTACGCCCAGCAGGTTGGCTTCCACAACCGCTGGATAGAGGTTCGCAACAGCAGTGCCTGAGGTGGTGATGATAGCAACCGGACGTTGGCTTCCCCGCGCAATGCCGAGCGCCATAAACCCCAGCCCCCGCTCATCAAAGTGACAGTGGCAACGTAGCCCGGCATGCTCACTGGCCGCCATGGTCAAAGGGGATGAGCGAGACCCTGGCGCCAGCACTACATCACGCAGCCCCAGGCGGTAGAACTCTTCCAGCATTAATGCCGCCCACACATGATTAAAGGTGGCATGATGTAGCGCAAAATCATTCGACGCTGGTGCCGTCATTTACGTTATCCCATCCCTAACAGCGACATAATATCAGCGATTTTGGCATCCAGTTCATGCCACTCTTCGTCAGGCCGGGAGCCAGCCACGATGCCTGCACCGGCATAAAGGCACATCACCCCAGGAGTGATATGAGCACAGCGTATGGCGACGGCCAAATCACTGCTTGCCTGACTAATCCGGCCAACCACACCAGCATACCAGCCCCGTTGATGGCGCTCGTGCTGGCGAATAAAGTCCATCGCCGCAGCACGGGGCACACCGCCTACCGCAGGTGTAGGAGGCAAGGTTTCCAACAACTGCTGATCGGTAACACCATCCTGTAGCTCAGCATGAATCAAGCGGCGGATATGCTGCACAGAGCGCAGCTTAACAATATGCGCCTCGCCCAGGTGGGCATGGTGGGCAAGCGGTTCAAGCTGCGTCAGGATATGCTGGTAGACACACTGATTCTCCAAGGTGTTTTTCGTATCTGCCAGCAACTCAGCAGCAAGTCTTTCATCTTGCAGGGCATCATGCACACGGCGCGTCGTTCCTGCCAACGCTTCGGTCATCAGGTGCTGACCTTCCCGCCGATAGAGCTGCTCCGGCGGACAGCCAATAAACGCCTCTTGCGACGTCAACTGGATACCAAAATGGAAGCAGTCAACAGCGCCTGCCTGCCAGCGCGATAATAGCGCCCAGGGGCTTGGCGTCTCCGGTGTTGTCAGACGCGTCTCCCGGGAAAGCACCACCTTGGGTGTATGACACAGGTGGTCGGGATGCGTGACCTTGGCCACCCACGCCGCCCACGACGACTTTGAAGGGCTGTCTTCACGCTGATAACTATGGGGTGACAAGTAAGGTAACGACTGTTCTTCCAGCAGCGCGTTTAAACAGGCGCGGGCCTGGGCTATTTCTGTATCGGGGCAGCGGTCATCAAAACGCAGGTTGAGTGTGAATAACACCTCCTCCTGGTGACGCCTAAGCTCTATCCGTGGCAGGAAAAAATGGCAGCCGCCAAAGTGCTGCCATCCTGGCGCAGAGGCATCAAATGCCATGCCCCCCACGTAGTCCGGCTGTTCACCGCCATAACCAGATAACGCGGCAATATCAGTATGCAGCGCCGTTAGCGAATCAAACGCTTTAACCGCTCCCAACGCAGCATAATCGCCCCCCCTGCTGTCACGCGCTTGCCAATAGAAGCGAGGGAACACAGTTTGCCCACTCAGCCAACCCAGCAGACAATCAACCTGGCAGGAGGTTGTTAAGCGAATAAACCCCTTTCTGGACGTTTCACTAAGTGTATCAAGCTGATGCTTGAGCCCCCCAACAGGGTCGATGGATTGCATAATTCGCCTATCAGCCAACCGTATCTACGATGGCGCGTCACAATAATCAAAAGCGTCGTAGTTTCTGCTTAATATAAGGTAGAACCCAACGATCTCCGCCAAAGCGGCCAGCATTAGCGCCTGCAACCAGCAAAAAGAAGGTCAGCGCAATCATCCACGGATTAGTGGACACCGTACCCGCCATCAAAAAGGACATGTTCATCACAATGGCAAAAAAGGCAGCAAAGGAGGTCAGTACGCCAACGATCAAACCAAGACCAACCAGAATTTCTCCTAGCGGGATAACCACATTAATCACATCCGCATAGGGCAAGGCGAAGCTTTCCAGAAAGGCCACATAGTTAGGGTATACCATGCTCCCTTCCCGCATCACCGGGTTCGCCACCGCATTGCTCAAAAAACCCTCCGCATTGAACCCGCCGGTTACCTTACCAATACCTAACGTCAGCCAGGTAATGCCTAAATAGAGCCGGAGGAGTAACCACACTACCGCTGCATATTTGTTTTGTCTAAATAAGTTTCCAATCATCACGTAAACTCCTGGTGTCAGGGGGATCGAAGTGTGTAGTAGGGCGATGATAAATTTTTTGACTCAGGTCTACTTTTTAGCACTTAATTATACATATTTGCATGTTTTATGTTGTCTGCTACTTACCCTACATTTACCACGTGTAATCAACAGGATATTGATGTAATGGAACAATTCGTCAAGCAACGCCAATCCCATGCCTGGCTGTTAGCAGCTCGCCCCCGTACCTTGCCACTGGCGTGTGCGTCGATTCTGCTGGGAACCGGCCTTGCGGCGAACGCCCAGGCATTCAATCCCGCAGTGCTGTTGCTGGCGCTATTAACCGCCATCGCACTCCAGATACTTTCGAATCTGGCCAACGATTACGGTGATGCAGCTACGGGGGCTGACGATCACGCACGCATAGGTCCTGTTCGGGCAGTCTCTTCAGGCCTACTTAGCCCTGGGGCCATGCGTAAAGGCATGGTAATAACAGCAATAGCGGCTGCGCTGTTTGGGTTGTTATTGCTGCTGACCGCCTTTGGCAATCAATGGGGACACATTCTCACCTTCCTGCTACTTGGCGCTGCCTCTTTATTGGCCGCGGTGACCTATACCGTTGGGCTGGGGGGTACACCTTATGGTTATCGGGGGTTAGGGGATATTGCCGTCTTTCTGTTTTTCGGGTTACTCGGTGTCATAGGCACCTACTACCTGCACACACAGCAGTTAAGCGGGCTGCCGTTTCTACCCGCTGTGTCATGTGGGCTGCTGGCAACCGCCGTACTTAATGTCAATAACGTACGGGATATTGAAAGCGACGCTCGCAATGGCAAGATCACCCTGGCAGTGCGGCTGGGCCGCGCCAACGCGATCAGATACCACTGGTCATTACTGGGGCTGGCACTGCTGCTCACCCTGATCTATCTGGTGGTGCTGCCAGCCCCTCTAGCGGGGTGGGGCTGTCTACTGGTGGCCAAGCCACTGATTGATGCTGCCAGAGCATTGAACCGTACCCATGACGGCGCCACCCTGACCGGCATGCTAAAGAAAACGGCCATCTCAACACTGCTTTACAGTGTGCTGCTGTCCATTGGTTTGGCACTGTTTTAAACCGCCCACTTCAATGCACATTTTAGAGGCATTTTCATAAGGCAATGGACTCTATTGGTTCAAAAAGACTGAATTCTATCAAGATAGGTTTGCTGCCTAACACAGTGTTGGTACGACATAGGCGTCGCGCTGACCAGCTTTTTGAACTCCTTTAAAAAGTGGGGCTGATCGCTAAACCCTAGCTCAAACGCCATATCGGAGAAGGTCACTTGATTGCGATGATTAATGATATAGACAGCCGACTGACAGCGGATAATACGCCCAAATGCTTTCGGGGACATGCCCATATCCGCTCGAAATTGACGCTGAATAGTCCGCGTAGAGTAGCCTGTTAATTCGGCTAATTCGTCAATACGAACATTGCCTTGCCGCTCACCCGTGAAGCGTACGATGGCTTGGGTTAAAGGTGACAGTTGGCGAGCTTGTTTGTTTTCGAAAAATTGCTGAAATGAAGCGACTTGAGCAGCGAAGTCTGCCTCCTCTACTACTGCTTCAAACAGTTGATCTGTATGAGGAATAACTTCCTGCAGGCTGAACTGATGCTCAACCAGCTCTTCTGCAGATAGCTTCAAACAATTTGGGATAATGCTCGACGCAAAGCGCACACCAAAGTAACGATGCTGGCACTCCAAGTGTATATCAATAGCCACCATCGGTGTCCCAAATACTTCCGCCTTTGGGCTACTCGCATCGCAATCAAAAAGAATGTCTATACAGCCATCCGGAATAGCCATCGTTGCTTGGGCCGATGGGCTTTTTTCGAAGCTGTAAAAATGCGAAATGGCAGGGTTGTTTGAGCCAGCAACAGAAAACTTCTGTGCAGCGGTTAGAACCAGCCATGGTTGTTTTGAACGAATCCCCTTTAGACAACTGACAACAGCTCCGTTGAGCATGATGGTACCTGATGGAAAAGAGCAGATACCTGTCAGCCAGCAAGAAAGATACCAGTTTCAGCGGCTGCTAAAGACTTTTAGTCTTGTCGCAAAAATACAATACGCCCAGTACCTATCTCCCTATTTTGAAAACGCCTGTTGAAAAACATCGAGCCCATAGTGAGAGCAGTTGCAGGCGGTTATCAGCCTGCATGATGACGGTTGTATACCGTGGATAGACGAGAAAAACCGTCCAAGACCAATAGGGTGATTGCCATGTCAGAGAATAGCAAAATCGATTTTATTTATCTTTCCGAGCCCGACATGATCAAAGCGGGCGTAACCGACATGCCGCGCTGTGTAGACAGCATGGAAGAAATGTTTGTGTTGCTACATAGAGGCGACTATCGCATGGCAGGGCCAAACAATGACTCCCACGGTGCAATGATAACTTTCCCAGAAAACCCAGTTATTCCAACCATGCCTCGCCACACTTCGGACCGTCGTCTAATGGCAATGCCCGCCTACCTAGGCGGTAACTACCAAACCTGCGGCGTAAAGTGGTATGGCTCCAACATCGCGAACCGCGAGAAAGGCCTGCCACGTTCGATCTTGATGTTTACGCTCAACGATGTGGAGACCGGTGCTCCCCTGGCACATATGTCGGCAAACTTGCTATCTGCTTATCGAACGGGAGCAGTACCTGGGGTAGGCGCGCGTTATCTTGCTCGAAAAGATTCTAAAGTGATTGGCCTTCTTGGGCCGGGTGTTATGGGTAAAACCTCTATAGCAGCCTTTATGGCAGCATGTCCTGATATCGACACTCTTAAGGTAAAAGGTCGTGGCCAGGAAAGCCTTGATAGTTTTCTTACCTGGGTAAACCAAACCTTCCCACAAATCATCAATGTTCACGTCGTCGATTCCCTCGAAGACGTGGTCTGTGACGCGGATATTGTGACCTACTGCAACTCGGGTGAAACCGGTGATGTGTCCACTTACCCCATTATAAAGCGGGAGTGGGTAAAACCTGGCGCATTCATCTCCATGCCAGCCTACTGTCGATTTGATGAGGAACTGGAGAAAAACGACGTTCGTAAAGTGCTGGACAACATCGGTTTATACGAAGCCTGGCATGAAGAAGCACCAAAGCCCGCCCATAGGTACATCCCCATCATAGGCTGTCGTTTTATGGACATGATCGACGAAGGTCTGATAATCAAAGAACAGCTCGAAGACCTGGGTGCTATTGCGGCAGGTGATGCGCCAGGTCGTAAAAATGATGACGAAATCATTGTGTTGTCAGTGGGCGGTTTGCCAACTGAGGACGTGGCGTGGGCAACCAAAGTTTACCACAACGCCCTTGAACAAGGGATTGGTGTGAAGTTGAACCTTTGGGAAACGCCCACTCTCCGTTAACCAGCCTATATTCGCGGCCTATTTCTTGGCCGCTATTCCTCTCAGTTCAGGACAACGCCATGAACAGCATTGTAAAAGTAAAAACAGGCTCTCCGTATGAGGAGATAGCCAGTTATTCCCGTTTGGTCGCTTTAGAGAACTGGATATTTGTTTCAAATACAGCGGGACGTAATCCGCAGACAAAAGTAATGCCAGACGATGTGATTGAGCAGGCCGAGCAAGTGTTCAGCAATATTGAGCATGCGCTGGCCAGTGTCGATGCCTCTCTTCAGGACGTGGTGATGTCTCGCGTATTTATCCAAAACCCACAAGATACTGCTGCGGTTATGGAGTTTATCGGTACTAAGTTTCGGGGGGCCAACCCCGCCACTACGGTCACGTGTCCACCGCTTGGCTCTACTGACTACAAAGTGGAGCTTGAAGTCACTGCCTACCGTGGCGCCTCCAAGGCAACGGTGGAAGAGATCAACCTTACGTAACAAGCAGTGTGCCGAGCCGATATCCGTCGCTGGTCGCTATTTAGGAGTCTTGCTATGACGAAAACACTCATTCCCATTACAACGCGAGACGAGTTACCCAAGTCTACCTCGGTCGTCATCATTGGCGGCGGCATCATCGGCATTTCTGCGGCGTTAACTTTGGCCGAGCGCAACATCCCAGTGGTACTACTCGAAAAAGGCCACATCGCTGGAGAACAATCTTCACGCAACTTGGGCTGGATACGTAAGACCAGCCGCCATGCGAATGATGTCCCGTTGGCGATTGCAGCCGACACCCTGTGGGACCACATGCCCGGGCGCATTGGTGATGATGTGGGCTATAAGCAAGCGGGCATTATGTTCTTAGCGAAGACCGCCGAACAAATGGCACTGCACGAAAGCTGGCTTAAGTCTGTAGGCGCGCTGGAACTAGATTCCAAGCTCTTGAGCCCACAAGCAATAGACAAATTGGTGCCCGGTGGCAAAGCCGATTGGAAGGGTGGAATTTATACCCCTTCCGATGGGCGCGGGGAGCCAGCTCTTGCGACCAGTGCCATGGCTAAGGCCGCTATAGAAAAGGGTGCTACTTTGGTTCAAGGGTGCGCTGTACGAATGCTTACTACGGCTGCTGGTAATGTCAGTGGTGTCGTCACAGAGCGTGGAGAAATTCAGTGCGACCAGGCTCTCCTCGCGGGTGGCGCCTGGTCGCGCCGTTTTCTGGGCAATCATGGGGTGTCCTTACCCACGCTCCCCGTGGTCGCCTCTGTGCTGCGAACCAAGCCCATCGAAGGCCCCACTGATATCGCTGTTGGCGGGCCAGACTTCTCTTTTCGCAAGCATCAAGAGGGTGGGTTCATCATTATGCAGCGCGGAAAAGTTGACGCACCGCTTACGCTGGATCACTTAAAAATCGGTATGAAATTTACCCAGCAGCTCTGTGTTGGTCGTGATGCGCTGAACATCTCTTTTGGTAAAGAGTTCTTTAGGGACTTGAAAACTGTTCGCCGCTGGCATGGGGATAAACACACACCTTTCGAACACACCCGTGTGCAGGAACCAAAAGTAAATCATGGCCTGCTAAAGGATGCCATGCATAACACGATTAACGCCTGGCCAATATTTAAAAACGCCGAAATAGAAGAATCATGGGCAGGTTTAATCGATGTAACACCGGACTCCACGCCAGTCATTGATCATATCCAAACGATTCCTGGGCTTACGGTTGCGACTGGATTTTCCGGTCATGGCTTTGGAACAGGGCCTGCGGCGGGGCAGCTAGCCGCAGATATTATTTTGAACGAAAACCCAATCGTTGATCCTAGCCCCTATCGATTCGATCGGTTCTAGCGTTGGCGCTTTGTATTACCCAGAGGAGGAACATACAAATATACTGTATCTCAACAGCTGCAAGAATCCCCAGGCAGGAGCTTCCAGCATAATGCGCCAGCCTCGAAATGACGCAAATAACCTTCACTATTGCGAGTACCAGCCATTGCGGCTATGGGTAAATTCTATAGGAAATATGGCTTATTTGAGCCGGATGTAAACCAGGTTAAGCCTTTCGATGATAGATGGGGGGTATACTCCCCCCATATTACTTAGCGCATAAAAAAATACCGGTTTGATACAGCATAAATGACCGCTCGTTTTCTCAACCAATGATGATAGGTTCAATCATTTATAGCACCACCTCATAGCCTTCAAACTTGGGCGGCCCGAGGTAAATACCTTCCGGCGATTTGGCATTGGCATGCGCCTTACGGAACGCGTCTGACCTGGTCCAAGCGCGGAACGCCTCTTCTGATTCCCAGACACTATGGGAAATGAACACAGTATGGTCTTCCTGACTTTCGCCCTGCAGCATTTGGAACTGTTTGAAGCCCGGCACTTCATCCAGGTGGGAATCACGGTTACGCCACACCGCTAAAAAATCCTCTTCACGGCCAGGGGCAATCCGAAAACGGTTCATCGCGATATACATCGTTACTCTCCTGATGGCTGATCACAGTACATAGCGACACTGCGTCGCTTACGCTGACCTGATGGTAACGCCATGCTTTAACGACGAATAGCCCTCAACCGTCAGGGTCCCGTATAGCAGGTCTTCCTCAATCCATTTAGGTTACGCGCGATTTACTCCCGCCAACACCGCAACACCCATCTCTACTGCGAATGAGGTAGAAAGCTTAAGGCTAGCGACAGTAGCTATATTTTTCACAACATCTCTTGTAGAAGATTACAAGAATAAGACCACAAACCTATTAATTAAGCATTTGTGGTCATTTTGAAAAAGCAGCGTGTCTCTAGAAAGGATAGGTAACCGGGGTGTCCATCACGCTAACCCATTGGGACTGCGTAAATTCTTCTAGGTTAGAAGGACCTCCAAACCGTCCTGAGTTCCCTGAATCTCCGAAACCACCAAAAGGAACATGAAACTCATTATTAACAGTTTGGTCATTGATATGAATCATGCCTGCGGGGATCCTCTCAGCAAGTCTCATAGCGCGACCAATGGAGCGTGAGTGAATAGCCGCTGCCAGCCCGTAGGGTGAAGCTGCAATCATGTCTACCAGTTCATCCTCACTAGAAAACGTGATCACTGGCGCTACCGGGCCAAATAACTCCTGCTGGCAAGCAGGCATGTTGATATGAACATTACTTAGTACAGTGGGCCGGAAAAACTGGCCATGGCTATGACCACCGGTGACTACCTTAGCACCGGCGTCTACGGACGACGCGATAATCCTATTAATTTTTTCAAGCTGGCTAGCGTTAATTAACGGTCCAATATCTGAAGCACCAAGGTATGGATCCGCTATTCTAAGACGCTCTGCACGTTCAGTTAAGCGGAGGATATACTCCTCTGCAACGCTCTCGTGAACGAAATGCCTACCAGACTGCATGCAGATTTGCCCCTGATGGAGATAGGCCCCCCAAGCACCATGGGAGGATGCCGCTTCAATATCTGCATCACCAAGCACGATGAATGCATTATTCCCCCCCAGTTCCAAGGCTGACTTTTTAAGTAACTCTCCACATGTTCTGCCTATCTTTTTGCCTACGCTGGTCGAACCGGTGAAGGAAATCATGGCCGTCAGTGGATGCTCCACTAACGCTTCACCAGCTTCAGCGCCACCAGGTAGAACATGCAGAACGCCAGCAGGTAGCCCTGCCTCTTCGAAAAGCCGAGCGATAAGTAAACCTCCTGTTATCGCACTCTGCGTATCCGGTTTTAAGACGACGCTGTTGCCCACTGCTAGCGCCGGTGCCACTGAACGCATGGCTAGCAGCAGCGGAAAATTCCAAGGTGTGATAACACCGACAACACCTAATGGAACACGCCGACAGGTGTTACGTCGCCCAGGGATTGTAGAGGGTAAGGTCATCCCATCAGGCTGCATCGTCATGGCAGCCGCCATGTTTAGTTGCTCATGGGTAGCATGAAGCTCAGCTTCAGCTTTAGGCGCAATAGAGCCACACTCGCGAATATTCCACTCGATAAACGTATCCCTGTGTTGGAGAATCAGCTCTGCGGCCCGGCGTAAAATCTTACCTCGCTGATCAAACGGTAGGTCAGCCCAATGGGATTGCTGCTTCTTTGCTTCCGTAACGGCTGAGCAAATGTCATCACCACTTCCTAGCGCAATCTTAGCTAAAACATTACCTGTTGCGGGCTCAACCACTTCACTGATGCCACCAGTGGATTCACGCCAGTTATTGAGGTAGATCTTGTTACTGAACGTTTTCGTGCAAAAGAACTTATTCATTGTAGTTTCTCCTTTTAGCGTCTCTGCGCGATAAACTAGAGTTTTATTTTTCGAGTTTGAGAAATTTCAGACCAGACTGCCCATACTGCTGTCACAATAGAGATAACGATGAAAAACAGTGGTATTGGTCGCGTCAGCAGAGGTAAATAACTACTGCCATATACAACTAACCCGCTACGTAGATTCTCTTCCGCCATCGGCGTCAGAATAAAGGCAATGATAAATGGACCAAGCGGAACTTTTGCGCGCGCCATGATATAGCCTAAACAAGCAAAGCCGCTCATCGCGATCACGTCAAAAAATCGGCCGGATACGGAGTATGCGCCGATAAAGCAGAAAATAATAATGGGCGGTAACAGCCAAGCCTTGTCAACATACATCATGCGAGCAATCAATGGTGTAGCAAACCACATAACCACTAACATAATAATGTTGGCTGACAGTACACCTGCAATAATGGTATAGGCGACTCCCGGATTTTGAACAAATAAGAGAGGGCCGGGATTCAAATTATGCATTACCATCGCCCCTAAAAGAATAGCGGTAACTACTGAACCAGGTATTCCCAGGGTAATCAGTGGCACCAGAGACCCCACGGTTCCAGCATTATTAGCGGACTCAGCGGCGACAATACCTTCACTGCAACCACTGCCGAACTTTGAGGAGTTCTTTGAAAACCCTTTAGCAACGGAATAGGAAGCAATTGAGGCCGTCGTTCCCCCAATACCTGGAAGAATGCCAATCCAGGTACCGATCACAGAAGATCTGACAAAGTTCCAACGGTTTTCTTTAAAGTCTTTGGCACTAAAGGTGACTTTATTAGAGCTGTTGGCTTTCTGGACAGCTCTTTCATTTTTCGTACCACTATCGAGCATTACCTGACCCAACACTAAAAGACCCAACATAACGGGCAACAGGTTAAAACCATTGTCTAACTCTGCGATACCAAATGTTAGCCTTAGCGACCCGGAGATAGGGTCAATGCCAGGTAACGCAAACAAAGCACCAAGCGCCGCAGCAAGAAGTCCGTTCAGGAAACTTCCTTTGGAAATAGCAGCAATGAGTGTAAGAGCCACCACGGTCATGGCAAAAATTTCATAGGGGCCGAACCGTACCGCCAGAGTCGAAAGCAGTGGCGATAACGTCGTTAACACCAGCCATGCGAACATGCCACCTAGAAAAGAAGCAATAACACCAAGTCCTAGAGCACGTGCTGGTTCGCCTCGTTGCGCCATAGGAAAGCCATCTAGTGTTGTCATGATGGCCGACTCAGTGCCTGGCATTCGCATCAAGGTAGCGCTGATTAAACCACCTGTTGTGGAGCCAATGTACATAGCAACCAGCAGTATAAGAGCATCTGTTGCTTGCATGTAATACGTCATCGGCAGTGTAAGCGCGATCACCATCGCACCGGATAAACCTGGTATCGAGCCAATCAGTATCCCCACCACAGTGCCGATAAGCACCCACATGACTCCGGATAGCGAAAAGACTTCAAGATATGCGCCAATCATAATTATCGCCTATTAAAATAATATTAAAAATTGAAATACAGGATATTAGTTACGACATAATCTAATACCAATGAGAAACCTATTAAAGTCATGCACTGAATTAACAACCCTCTCATGCCACTAGGTTTTCTAATAAACACCATAGCCAACAGCATAAATAAAAAAGTACTGACCCAAAATCTAACATCAAAAAAATAAACCAAGACGACAAAGGCAATAAAAATAAGCAACATGCATAAAGACTTGAAGAATCTTAATTGACTTTGATCATTCTCCTCAGCGTATAAATGAGATTTATTAGCAAAAAAAATACGCAACAACTTTAAAACGACAAGAAATACAGTAATAGTGGCTATAGCACTTGGAAAAGCAGCGGCCCCCATGGGCTCATACGTGGGTTCAGGAAGCCCTCTCGAGCTAATTAAGATTAACAAACCTATCGTCAGAGATAAGATTAAAAAACTAATTTCATACCTGAGCCTGAATATAGTTGTCATTGGGCTCTCCAGGAGGTTATATCGTCAAGTGAAGGCAGGTGAAAACCTGCCCTAACTTATCATTTATTATTAGTTAGTTGGATAAACTACCTTTAACGATGTCTGCTACTTCAACAAATGAAGTGTACTCCCCGTCAATAAGGTCACGTAATTCTTCACCTCTGACAATCTTCAATACTTCACCGGATTCTGAGAGATAGTTCTGCACTTCTTCGCTGTTGGCTGCTGCCTCAATAGTATCCGCCAACACGTCAATATGTTCTTGCGGAGTGCCGGAAGGCGCCCAATATCGTCTATTTAAACAAGCTGTTACATCATAACCCTGCTCTTTGGCCGTTGGCACATCCGGTGCAAAGTCATAACGCTCGTCCCCTAGTACCGCGAGAGGCTTTATTTGTCCCGCCGCTCGTTCTAACCATAGGGGGGAAAGCAACGCTAGCTGTGTAAAGCCACCTTGTAATGAGGTAAACCTAGCTGACGTTGCACCAACTGGAACAATCGGCCACTGAGCACCTGCGGCATTCATCAGTTGCACGGAAGGAAAGTGGGTAGCTCCGCCAATATCATCCGCCTGACGGAAATCACCGGGATTCTCCTTAATATCACTGATCATCGCATCTAGATTGGTATAGGGAGAATCCTCTTTAACAGCAACAAACATACAGGCTTCGCTGACTTGTATGATGGGTTCAAAATCTTCTGGCGTATAGTCAACACGTTCAATGGCAGATGCGGCGAACATTTCCTGGTGTATCTGCAAAATGGTATAGCCGTCAGGGTCCGAGGCGAGCAACTGTCGCGTCCCTACAGCACCACCCGCCCCTGGGGCATTAACCACCACAATGGGCTCCGGGAGTAGATTATTGTTATTAACAGATAGCTGAATAGCGCGGGCCAAACCATCGGTTCCACCACCCGCACCAAAAGGGACGATCAGCCTGATGGGCTGGGTCGGATAACTTTCCGCTGCAAATCCTGTGGAGGCGGTTGTCATCGCCACCGATGTTAAAAGAGCAGTCATAAAAGTCTTCATAATGCTTTTCCTATTGTTATTGAGTCATATGCAGTGTGAAGCTAGCGTTTGATGATTACTTACCCATGCCTCGTGAAGTTGGCATCTTGGCAAGTTCTTTTAATGCATCCTGGTTTAATGTAAATCCAATACCTGGCTCACTGGGAGCGTGCAGGAAGCCACTCTCCGGCTTTGGTAATCCATTGAAAATTTGCTCAAGGCATTTGACGGCAAAGATATGGTATTCGACCATGCCACCATTTCTTACACCTGCATGCAGATGCAGATTATGGAAAGGCCACGCGCCTCCATTGTCTATGCCAGTGTTAAACGCTTCTGCCATACCCGCGATTTTTGCGCACTGGGTATAGCCCCCACTGATGGCGACATTGGGCTGCAGAATATCCAGGGAGTTGTTGAGCAACAGTTGCTTGAATTTTGAGGACTGTCCTTCATTCTGGCCGCCTGCTAATGGAATGCGGGTTCGAGAACGCAGCTGGTTTAGTTGCTGCGGATCATTACCTATTAAAGGCTCTTCAAAGAAAGAGATGTCATAGTCTTCAACACGCTCAGCCAACCAAGCAGCGTGGTAAGGGTCAAGGTTACAGTTGGCATCAATGAAAATTTCAGCCTCTTCGCCTATCGTTTCTCTGAGGGTTTGGACTCGGCTGATATCGTTACGAACAGCTTCGAGTACCGGTCTAGGCTCGTCACGGCGTTTAAGTGCATTGTGGCCCACAACCATTTTAAACTTGTTAAACCCTTTTGCCTGCCAGGTTTTTGCCACCTCCGCCAACTGATCGTTATCAAAAAAGTCGAAACCGATGGTCGCATAGGTGGAAACTTTGTCGCGGGCGCCTCCTAATAACTTCCAGATTGGCTGGCCTAGCGCCTGCCCCTTGATATCCCATAGCGCAATGTCCACAGCCGCTATTGCGTGGCAGGCATAACCTGATTGGCCACGTGGCGTCAGCAACCAATATAAGTTATTCCAGACTCTATCCGTACAGAGGGGATCTTCATCGGTTATTGCGGGGGCAATAATATTGTTGATGGTAAATGCGACGACTTCTTCTTCCGTAATAGCCGTCATACCTACACCTACCAGACCATCATCTGTAGTTACCTCCACCACACAGATACCCAACGTGGCTTTTTTCGTTTTTCCACAGGAGGAAAACTCTGCCGGTACATTAACGGCTGTCGCTTTGACATCTACAATTTTCATCAATCATTACTCCTACTGTTTTATTGTTGTGAGGCGTGTTCAACTAAATCTCTGGTTAGCTCATTCACTGTTGAGCACCCCAGTTGCTTCATACATCCTTCAAACTCCTCCTTGAGAATAGTCAGCGCTTTATAAGCTCCTTCCTCACCTGCTGTAGCGAGACCGTAAAGAGCGGCACGCCCAATTAATACTGAGGACGCCCCCAGCGCTTTCGCTTTGGCAATATCTCGTCCACGTCGAATCCCCCCATCCACTAAAATACGTCCTTCAGGAGTTTGCGAACTTATTTTTGCAAGTGCCTTCACAGGACTTATCGTTGTATCTAGCTGCCGTCCCCCATGATTTGAAAGAACGACGCCATCAATGCCGTACTGCTGACATTTATCAATATCATCCTGATGCAATATGCCCTTTAAAATGATCTGGCCGGGCCACAACTCTCGGATCATCGCTAAATCATTCCAGGTAAAACCAGCATCCATAGAACGACGCAGTAACGCTGCCCGTGCTTCGGGAGAAAGCTCCTCATTGGCTAAATTACCAAGTTTAGGAGTACCATTTTTTAAGTAGTCCATCGTCCAGGCAGGATGGGTGATACCATCTAAAATCGTCTTTAGGTTGTAGCGCATGGGTAAGCCAAAGCCATTCTTTAAATCTCTTTCTCGCTTACCGTTAAATACAACATCTGTCGTAATAATCAGCTTGCTGTAATTTAAACTTTTCGCGCGCTTAATCAAACTTCTGGCTAACGTCTTTTCGATTACATAAAGCTGAAACCACCGCTCTCCGTCCGTTTGCGCGGCGACAGTTTCAAGCGAGTCATTGGAAGCCGTCGACAGGACAAAGGGAATACCCACGCGGGCGGCAGCGCGAGCTAAGGCTATATCACCGTTTGGCCAAAATAATGAATTCAGGCCTGTAGGGGCGACTACGCAGGGAAACGAAGCTGCACTACCTAGAACTTCCGTTGATGGATCGACCACTGTAAGGTCGATTAATCGGCGTGGCTTGAATTTCCACCGATCATAGCTGATATTATTTTCAATTAGATCGTATTCATCTTCGGCTCCCCCCTCAAGATAGTCAAAAACAACCTTGGGAAGTCGAGCCCTCGCCGCCCGACGCATGCCTTTTATATTGTAGATTTTATTTAAGCGCGACATCCTTAAACTCTCTCAATCCTAGCTTCGATGAGTACAGGCGCATGTTCAGCAATAGCGTTATCGAACACCTGGGAGAATTCTGCGCGAGTAGAAACCCTATGCGCCGCAATACCATAACCTTCTGATAATTGAATGAAATCGATGCCGTCTATTTCAATACCCGGCACATTTTGGATCTTGAACTGATGGCTAAACCACTTCAACGCACCGTAGCCGCTGTTATTAATAATGATGAAAACGACGGGAATCTGATAACGTGCCGCCGTCCATAGCGACGTTATGCTGTAGTGGGCGGAACCATCACCTATAAAAGCAACGACAGGGCGCGTCGGATCAGCCAGCTTTACACCGAGAGCTGCTGGCATAGCAAACCCAAGCCCTCCGGCAGCGGCGAAATAGTAGCTGCCCGGCTCCTCCATGCCCACTCTTTCCCATAATGTAGCGATCGTAGAGGTAGCTTCATTTAAATAAACCGTATTGCGTGGCGCGATAGCATCGACAATGTCGAATATAGCACTGGGCTCAAGTTGACTGTGATCAATCTCAAGGCGCTGAATAGGCTTGCGAAAATCAGGACAATCGCCTTTCCGATCCGTTATACGCTCTATAAGACAGGAAAGGACAGTATCGACATTAGCTACAATGGCATCGCCAACGGGAGATCTGGCTGCCTCCTGGGCATCCCCTGTCACCAAGAGCAGCTGCGCATTTTCCGGTAAAAGAGCACCCGGATCATTCTGATGATAACGAAATACCGGCCCGCCTAGCACTAAAATCAGGTCATGCCCATGCAGTTTTTGTGCAAGGCTTGCCTCACCAGCAGGGAGAATGCCTGCGAAACAGTGATGATTGGTCGGGAACGGACATCGGGGAGCTGATGGTGCTACCCACACGGGGGCATGCAGTTTATCAGCGAGTAGTGCCGCTTTGCTGTTGCAGCGCAACGCATCAACTTCAGGCCCCAACACCAACACTGGGCTGGAAGCTTTTGCGAGCGCTACTAGCAGTGGCTGGAGCTCGTTCAGGGAAGGAGCTCCAAAATGGACAACGTTGCGTGTTGCTAAGTGCAGTGCATCATGAGCAATGGGCTGGTCCCAATCATCATAAGGAATAGACACATAGACCGGCCCCTTGGCAGGGGACATAGCTATATGAAGTGCACGGCTAATGGCATGGGGTACCTCTTGGGCACTAAGTGGTTCGTAGCTATCCTTCACCAGTGGCATTGGTAACACGACTGCATTTGAATTCTTCAGTAATGGATCGGAATAAACCATCGTCCGTGCCTGTTGGCCAGCAGTCACCACTAGCGGGGCATGTGAATTCACGGAGTTGCTTAAAGCCCCCATAGCATTTCCAGTACCTGCCGCAGCATGAAGGTTAACGAACCCCGGTAACCCTGTAGCCTGAGCATATCCTTCAGCCATACCTATCGCGACGCCCTCATGCAGGCACAAAATGTATTCAAAGTCATCTGGAAAATCCTTGAGAAAATTAAGCTCATTAGAGCCAGGGTTACCAAATACCTTATTAACACCTGCCCCTCTAAGAATTTGATAAACAGAATCTTTTACAGTTGTATAAGTTGTATTTTCCACTGAAATATATCTCATTTGTTTTATTTAATTCCAACATATCACCAGCCATCAATTTGAACAAATAAATACTTTTTGCTACTTTATATAGATGCCATTTATATCCTGGAGCGCTACCATGATGAGCCAAAAAATCGACTTGAATCTTATTAAGGTTTTTTTGGCCATCTACGAAACGGGCAGCGTTAGCGGTGCCGCAAAAAGGGTTCATCTAACACAACCATCAATTAGCTATGCCTTATCACGACTTCGCTCTCTCTTGAATGACCCTTTATTTCATCGCACACGAGATGGCATGCAGCCCACCTTTTCAGCTGATAAGCTTTATGAAACCTTCCGCAGTTCTTTGATGAATATAGAATTAGCGATAGCATCAACTCGAGAGTTCAACCCTTTAGTTTCTCAAAGGACGTTCAGAATTGCGTTATCAGATTTAGGCGAGGTATTTCTCCTTCCCATTTTAATGAAAAAATTTCGCACTTTGGCACCCAACATTTCTATCGAGGTAATTCCCTTAGAAGTCAACCAGGTTGAGGACTGGTTAGTAAAAGGACGGATTGATGCGGCCGTCGGGAACTTAACTTTTCTAAAAGGAAAAGTCAGCTCGCTATCTATTTTCGAAGAATTCTATGCCTGTCTTGTCTGTTCAAATCACCCAAGAATTGGAAAAACGTTAACATTAGACCAATTTATCAATGAACACCATGTCAGTGTATCCAGAACGACCGGGCATTCGATTGTTGAAGATATTTTAAAAAAGTTAAAAATTACTCGTCACGTATCACTAACGATTCCTCACTTTTCTGTGCTGCCTAGCATTATTTCCGACAGTGAAGTGATTGCTTGCCTTCCCAGCCGGGTTGCAGGAATGTTCGCCCAAAACGGCAACACAAGAGTGATGGATATCCCTTTAGATCTACCAACGTTTGAAGTCGGGGTTTACTGGGAAAATCAGCTTGAAGACACGGTTGCACAACAATGGCTCACCCAGGTTATTCAGTGTACCCTCTCAGAACTATAACAGGAACATTCCTTTAATAGACAAATAAAATATCCGTCAAGCTCACATCATAAAAACGCACTTAATTTAACAGTGGACTACTCGTTTACAAAGCCCTTAACGCCCTTACCCCTTTCTTCTACAAGAATTCCACTCTCGATATTTTTATTAGTGCCGTTATAAAAAAGGCCCGTACTGCATAAACAGATACGGGCCAAGGAGGATAACTAGTAAAAATGACGGGTGTTTCGGGTTAGTTGCTCTTCCCGGTAGCCACGCGGGAAAAGATAAACTCGAAGTCCTTCGTTTCAAAGATTGCCGAGACAACAACGCCCAATACCAATGCCCAAAATGTGGCGCCAATGCCGAGAATCTGGATACCGGATGCGGCGATTAGAAAAGCGAACAACGCACCTATTTCATGTTTCTTGCCAGCAAAGGCGATAGCCATGGAAGAGGTAATCACACGCATAAGTGCCAACCCGGCGACAATGGCAATAAAGTAGCGTGGTGTTGCCTCCAGCAGGCTGACCACATAGCCGTAGAAAGGCGCGGCAACGATAAAGATAGCACCAGCAATCACCGCTGCTACCCAACGCTTGTCGTGGCTTCCCGCCTCTGGCGATGCACACACGCCCGTCATCGGCGCCGCAATGCAGGTGCTGTGTAGATTGAAGAACGCCGACACCATGGTGCCTACACCACCCACTGCGGTGATTGCATTAGCCGGTACTTCTTTATACCCCATCCCTTTCACCAGGCCGACGCCCGCCGGCGTCTCCATCCCCACCAGAATAATGGCAAGGGGTAAGCCGTAAGTCAGGAAGGCTCCCAACGTGAATTGCGGGACAATGAACTCGGGGAAACGGATTGTCGCCTCAATGCCGGATAGATCAACGCCGGTTGCGATTAGGTACAGAATCCCGGCTAACATCGACACAATCAAGGGCGGAATTTTGCGAAACAGTCGTGCAGAAATAAAGAACGCCAGAATCATGATGGAGGCTGGCACAATAGCGCTCTCCAACGGTTTCACCATGTTGAGGCCGAAACTAAGCAGCATACCGCCAACCATCCCCATGACAATCGGCATCGGTATTAGCCGCATCACGATCCCCATTACGCCCGTCAAGCCAGCAACCAAAGTAATGGCCCCAGCAATCAGACTCGCGCCTAACGCAGCTTCCAGGCCGATCACAGGAATGACCGCTGCAAACATCAACGCACCGGGGATTGAGTTGGCCATGGGCAGTGGCAATCGGTAATACGCCGGCATAAAAAGCCCAAACAGGCCGTTGATCATCAGGTAGCTGATCACCCAAATCATGATAAAGGAAGAGTCGAGTCCGGCGGATGTGCCCGCACTGATATGTACGACCCCCACGCTGAGCCCTAAGATGCCTGCGACCAGACCTGTACTGGCATTATCAACATTGAGGTCTCGCAGGAAATCCCGGGGCGCATGCCTTAGGCTGACACCCTTCTCGATATGTTTCACGGTTTTCTCCAGGGGATTATTGTGCTTAGAGTTATTAAGTTAACGCGTTAGCTTTTCATTAGAATTATCTATGTCTCATCCACTGTTAAGCAGCCAATGGTGACTAGCCGAGATCTCCGCCCGCCACAGGCAATACACTGCCGGTGATGTAACTGGCCTCGTCGGAAGCCAGGAACAGAATAGGAGCGACCATTTCGTCTAGCGTGCCATAACGGTTCATCAAACAGCTCTGCTTGGTCTGATCAATATGCGCTTGAAACCATGCTTTTTCCGTCTCGTTAGTAGGCTCTGGTGTTCCTCGCGAAATACGCCTGGACGGAGCTTCGGTCCCTCCTGGCGCTGTTGCGACGACCCGGATACCATGCTCAGCAACCTCAAACGCCAGCGACGCGGTCAGCGCATTGACCCCACCCTTCGCTGCCGAGTAAGGAATGCGATGAATGCCCCGCGTTGCTGCTGAAGAGACATTGACGATAACACCGCTACCCTGTGCCACCATGGTCGGCAGTACCGCACGACAACACCATAGTGTGGGCATCAACGAACGATTGATCTCTGCTGAAATTTGCTTTTCGGTAAACTCGGTAAACGGCTTGAAGTTAATTGCGCCACCTACGTTGTTGACCAAAATATCGATACGCCCAAATTGATCGAGCGCCGCCTGCACCACTTGCTCGGCGCCTTCCCACGTTTCCAGGTCCGCCTGTACCGCGATCACTTCGCTACACTGCTTGCGTAGCCCAGCGGCCACCTCGTGGAGTTCATCAGCACGATCCACCAATACCAAACGCGCACCTTCAGCAGCGGCACGCTCGGCAACCCGCTGCCCAATACCTTGAGCAGCCCCAGTCACCACCATTACCCGGTCCTGAAAGCGAGAGCCGCCAAAACGTTGATCGCTCATGCGGGCTCTCCCACCTGATTAGGGGTGAACTTCTCGTAGTGGAAACTCTGGGGCTCGATTCCTTCAGCGTCGAAGTACTTCAGTACGGCATCAACCATCGGAGGTGGGCCACACAGGTAAACATCGACATCACCATCATGCATCACCTCGGCATTCATATGATGGGTCACATACCCTTTGCGCGGGTGTTCACTCGCTTCGTCGACCACGACAGTGGCGTAGGTGAAGTTAGGAAGCTTCTCAACAAAGGCATCCAACGCATCCGTTTTGACCAGGTGATCATCTTTATTGACGCCATAAATCATATGAACCGGTGCGTCACAGCCCTTCTCGGCCATTTGCTCTAACATGGAGAGGAACGGAGCCAGCCCCGTGCCCCCCGCCAGCATCAGTATCGGGCGTGTCACCGCGCGTAGATAGAAGCTGCCCAGCGGGCCGGTTAACGTGAGCTTGTCACCCACCGCAGCGCGCTCGGTTAAATAGCCACTCATTACCCCAGTGGAAATATTACGGATCAAGAAGGTGGCCCGTTTATCACCTGGTTGCGAACTGAATGAATAAGAGCGGTGTAACTCGGTGCCAGGTACATCAATATGGATGTACTGCCCGGGCAAAAAGGCAAGCCCCTCTTCATCATCCAGGTCAACGACCAGCTCAATGCTATCTTCAGAGAGTTGCTCGACCGCCGCTACCGTGCCTTCAACCTTACCCACCTGTGTCTTACACAGCGTGGACGCCACTGGTACTTGGATAACGCAGTCCGATGAGGGCACCATCTGACAAGTCAACACCTGTCCTTCAGCGACTTCTTCGTCAGAGAGCGCCTCCTCCAGATACTCGTCTCCCATATCGAACTCGCCCTGTTCACAGTGCCCTTTACAGGTGCCACATACGCCATCAGAGCAGTCCATCGGCAGGTTAACTCTTTGCCGGTAGGCGGCGTCGAGAACGGTTTCCCCTTCTTTACAGCCTATAAAACGGGTCACGCCGTCCTCAAAGTTGAGGACAATGGTATAGCTCATAATTAAATCTCCTCTCACATCAAGTCAGACGTGGTACACATCAATGACCTGATGGATATAGTCGTTATTCAACTGCACGACTTTTCTTGTGATCAGCGGATGCTGGCCCGAGACATCCAGCGTGTAGAAGCTCGTGCCGAAGAAGCTGTCGGTCTTTTGGT
>NZ_JALPZO010000124.1 GCF_023507745.1 Vreelandella olivaria
ATCGTCGGCTGTATGCTCTGTTTGAAGCAAAAAATAACGATGCGTTGATGAATGCCTCATCCACCATGATTGCAGAGCTGGCTCTGGCGTCTGGCGAATCCGAAGCCTATGTGCGTCAGCGGGCAGGCTTTGATATGTTCTTCGATAACCCGCAGGCCTTTACGCTAGACCCTTTCCCCGAAGAGCCGATGACATTGAATCTCGCGGCAGGTAATCGTGTGGCATGGCTAACAACTGAAGGAGTGAATGTGCCCATCGCATTTGGCCACGCTGACCAAGAGTACCAAGCAAGTTTTGTAAGGCTCTACTTTATCCGCCGTGATGGCCAATGGGAAATCTGTCGATGAAGCCTGTTGCCCGCAAAGGAGACCTGCATCGCTGTCCGATTCCCGGCCACGGCACCACCGAAATCGTCTCCGGTTCGCCTTCTCAGGTAGAGGGCCAGCCGGTGGCTCGGGTGGGCGACAAGGCTGGCTGCGGCGCTACCATTATTGAAGGGGCAAGCAGTTCCACCACCGATGGCAGACCCACGGCTTACCTGGGCTGCAAGACCGACCATGGCGGCGAGATTATCAGCGCTTCCAGCAGCGCCAAGGTACAACCGTGAAGGCTCAGTATAGCGTCGTTGGTATGCTGAATGCTTCAGGGAAGTTCCAAGAAGTAGACGAATGTACAAAGCATCCAATCGTCTCATATTGATCAGCAAAAACTTCATGAATTATCAAGTGATTTACAGGAGAAAATGGTTTGATTAAAAGACAGTTGACTCGTGTGGCATTTGATTTCAAAACATCTTCACCAGAGATGAAGAAGGTGAGACATTTTTTCCTTAGTATAATGTTAGTCAGCATGTTGATCCTGGGCGGATGTGCCACCAATAGTACAGAGACAGGTGTTCAAAGGAGTGATAGAACGCTACATGACATTTAAAAAAATGACGATCTAGTACTGGACATCATATTTTTAGAATGTCTGTCATTTCTTAGAGATGGCGAGGAGCCTTTTGTTTCATTACCGACATTCCCCGCCACTCCAGAAGCAATCGAACATTTCGACACGTTTTCGCCCGAAGAAACTACGCTAAAGCATTTTTTCTCGACGCGATATTCTGTTGTTTGGGACGAACGATCATGTGGGCTATTCACTATGGTGGATAGCCAAGAAGCAACACTGTTAGGAGTCGGCAGGTCAGAGTTCTTGACAGCCGTTGAGACGCGCGCAATGAAGAACGGCCTCACTGAAGCTGGTCTTAGTGACTTTGAATATGATAGTGACTTTTCGCCACTAAAGACGATAGCTTGGTCTGAGCCAGAAAGGAATGGAGAGTATAGTATTAGCCTCGTCACGATGGCTGCTCTAGGAACGCCGATAAAGCCAGAGGGGCCATTGGTCGAGATAGATATTATTGGTTTGTCTAAGCGCTTTCACACCAACGAGGTTCAAACTCGCCCCGGTGGGGTGCAGCCCTGATAATCAGACTATTGAGCCTTCAGACTCTGGCCTTCAACCCTTGACTCAAACTGTCCAACTTTTGAGGGGGCAAGTTCACGTACCACGGTTTTTTGCAGTGGTGCCGAAAATTCAGTCGCTGAATTGTCCGTTTAAATTATTTTTAATAAAAGATGCATCCAAAACGTCTCCCCATGTGTATCCCCTATACAGCCACCTGTTGCGGTGGTTGATCACAACCCTCAAGGAGACTGAAATGGCCATCCCTCATCTAACGCGTACTACGTTAGCTGCTACTTTGATCGCATCCTTCAGTCATGCCGCTTTGGCCGAAACGCCAGCGGAAGTCCAGGTGCCGGACGGCAACTCAGTGGCGCTCGAAACCGTAGGCATAGGTACTATTACTTACATGTATGAAGTAAACGACGACGGCGATTTAGGCTGGGTATTTAAAGGCCCAAGTGCAGCGCTGAATGATCATGATGGCACTCAAGTAGGCAGCTACATATGGTCCTCCCGCTACCTGGGAAGCCCTGGATGGTTCTAAAGTCACTGCGACTGAGTTGGCCACAGCACCCAATGGCGATGGCAATATTCCCCTTCAGTTGGTAGAAGCGCATCCTGCGGAAGGTGAGGGCGCGATGACAGGCGTTAGTTACATTCAGCGCTTAGACACCCAGGGTGGTGTTGCGCCTGATGCTGCCTGTGGTGCTGATAACGAAGGTGCTACCGCCGTAGTCACATATCAAGCTGACTATATCTTCTGGACAGCTAACTAATCTCAGTAAAGCTGGGAACTCGTATCACGGGTTCCCAGCCGCTATGCTGTCAGGACAAGTGCGGCGATAGATATCGGCGCGTGACCAGGGAGCTAAGGCGTGTCTGACATTGATGTTTCTAACCTAATTGATGAGTTTGATCATGCTGCCGCGCTGAATCGCTGCGCACGTGGCGACCAGGATGCCTTGCATCTACTATACCGGCAAGAGGCTCCCAAGCTGCTTGGGGTCGTTGTCAGGATCGTTAAAGACAAAGGTATGGCCGAAGACATTGTCCACGATCCTGCCTGAATATCTGGCAGCGCGTGGGCAGCTTTGATCCGGCTAAAGGCTCTGCACGTACCTGGACGTTGAGCATTGCACGCCACCTGGCGCTGAATGCTATTCGCCAACGCGACCGCATCGTCAATGTGGATATGAACGAACCTGATGAATTTGAGCACGATGAAACATTCCAGCACGCATCCCGCGTGGAAGAGGCATCCGACTGGCAAACTGGTCAGCGCATGGATGAGTGTTTGCGGCAGCTTGAAGCCGAACGGTGTAATTGCCTGCTGCACGCCTATGTGGATGGCTTAGCCATACGGAAATTGCAGCGCATACAGGCGCGCCTCTGGGCACGGTTAAAGCCTGGATAATGCGTAGCCTGCTTCGCCTACGGGAGTGTATGGCATGACACGTCCTGATGAATATGATGATCTTCATGCGTTGGCGGGGGAGTATGTGCTGGGTACGCTGCCCCTTGCAGAGCGAGAAGCGTTTGAAGCACGTTTAGCAACGGATATCAGGCTCCAAAAGGCTATGTCCGACTGGGAAGAACGCTTCTTTCCCTATACCGCCATTGTTGACCCTGTGACGCCCTCCGACTATTTGTGGCCACGTATTGAACGTAGCCTAAAGGCACGGCCAGTTAAGGCAGTGCCTCCAGCCAGTAGTTTGACAAAACGTCGTCCTTTGGTGCATGGCGTGGTGCTGCGGGGCTGGGGATGGCAGCTGCGCTTGCCATGGGTGTGATGTTAACCAATGTGTCTAGTGAGCCTGCGACACCGGAGTACATGGTGGTGTTGCTTGCCCCGCAAACCCAGTCAGCCTGGTGGGTGGTGCAGGCAGCCAACCGCCAGGAAATTGAGTTGATTCCATTGGGTACCTTTGAAGCGCCTGAGGGCAAGGCGCTGGAATTCTGGACAAAAGCTGATGATTGGCAGGCACCCGTCTCGCTGGGTTTGGTAGAGTCAGGCCAGCCAGTCCGCATGCGCCTGGATGAGTTACCGCCCCTTGAAGATAACCAGCTGTTTGAGCTAACGATTGAAGACGAAACAGGCTCGGCCACCGGCCTGCCTACCGGGCCGATAGCATTTATTGGCCGAGCAGTAGAAATCTGATACGGATATTCGGTTTATCCTAAGCTGTTGGCATTACAATCGTGTAGCCCAGCCGCTACGCTATAAACGTCTGCCAAGAGAAGTGGTTAATGTTTTTGTAGTAAAATTACACGAATAATTGCGCATAGTGCCCATTGTGAGGTAGATTTTAGGTAATCTAACTACATTAGATGGGTTACCTAACGATAAATAGGAGCAATGATGAGCCAGCCCAATGCTTCCCAACGTGCCCCTCTGGGTGACCCGAGCCATGCCATTGATTTAGCGCTTTTTGGAGCGCTTGGCGACCTTGCTCTGCGCAAGCTGTTTCCTGCGCTATATCACCTGGACCGTGAAGGTTTGATGCCGGAAAGCACCCGCATCATGGGGCTGGCGCGACAGGATCATGACACCGCTGCGTTTCGGCAACTGGTGAAAGGGGCGCTGCACAAGCGTCTTAAGCCTGATGAACATGATGATGAGAGTCTTGAGCGCTTTCTGAACCGGCTGAATTATCTCAGGCTCGACTTTACTACCCTGGACGGTTATGACGCTATTCGCCAATGGCGCGAGGACTCCAGGCGCCCAATGGTGGTTTATCTGTCGGTCGCTGCGCGTATTTATGGCGATATTTGCCATAACCTGGATGCCAGTGGCAGCCTTGATGACGATACCAGGGTCGTGGTGGAAAAGCCCATTGGCTATGATCTGGTGTCCTCGAAACAGATCAATGATGCCATTGGTGCTGTATTCCCTGAATCCCGCATTTATCGTATCGATCACTACCTGGGTAAAGAGACGGTACAGAACCTGATAGCGTTGCGCTTTGCCAACCCTTTGTTTGGTACCCAGTGGAATCAGAACCATATTTCCTACGTGGAAATCACGGTCGCGGAAAAAGTCGGCATTGAAGGGCGCTGGGGTTACTTTGATGAAGCTGGCCAGCTCCGCGATATGGTGCAGAACCACTTGCTCCAGTTGCTCTGTCTGATTGCTATGGACCCGCCATCAAACCTTGATGCTGATGCTATCCGGGATGAAAAGGTAAAAGTGCTAAAGGCGTTAAAGCCTTTCACTGGTGAAGCGCTTGGGCGCGACGTGGTTCGCGGTCAGTACATTGCGGGAACAAGTGATGGTCAAGCTGTGCCGGGCTATCTGGAAGAGGAGGGCGCCAACACGCAAAGCCAGACCGAAACCTTTGTGGCAATGAAAACCGAGGTTTCCAACTGGCGCTGGGCGGGCGTGCCTTTCTATTTGCGCACCGGTAAACGCATGCCGGAAAAGCTATCGCAAATCGTTATCCATTTTCGTCAGCAGGCGCACTATATCTTCGACCCTGATCAGCGTGGCATTGCTTCCAACAAGCTGATTATTCGTTTGCAGCCGGAAGAGGGAATCGCACTGCAGGTGCTTACCAAAGATAGTGGCCTGGATAAAGGCATGCGTCTGCGTCCTGGTCCGCTGCACCTGGATTTCAACAGCGCCTTCCCCAAATCACGTATCCCGGATGCTTACGAGCGGCTGTTGCTGGAAGTGATGAAAGGCCAGCAGTACCTGTTCGTACGCCGCGATGAAGTAGAGCACGCATGGCGTTGGTGCGATCAACTGATTGATGGCTGGCAAGCGCGTGAAACGCCGCCGCGACGTTACCCGGCAGGCTCCTGGGGTCCGGTAGCTTCCATTGCCATGATTACCCAGGATGGCCGCAGCTGGTACGAGGACTACTGAGATGAGCGCAGCACGACAACAGCTGGCAGACCAACTGGCCGAAGCGGTATTCCAGGCATTAGCCAGCGATCTGGATCATCAGGAGCGCGCTTTACTGGTTGTATCGGGAGGCTCAACACCTGTTCCCTTTTTTAAGGCACTGGCGGCTAAGCCATTACCTTGGGGGTGTATTGATATCACGCTGGCCGATGAGCGCTGGGTGAGTGAGCAAAGCAGTGACAGCAATGCCAGGCTGGTACGTGAACACCTGCTCCAAGGCGCTGCGGCTGAGGCCAACTTTGTACCGCTAACCTCTGATGCTGAAACACCGGAAGAAGGGGTTGATGAAGTAGCCCGGCGAACGGCAGGTCTTGGATGGCCCGCCAGTGCGGTGATCCTGGGAATGGGGGGGGATGGTCATACTGCTTCTTTATTCCCCGATAGCCAGGAGCTAGGCCTGGCGCTGGCGACCGATGAACCGCTGGTGGCAGTGCGTACCCCAAGCCAGCCCCAGCCGCGCATTACGTTTTCGGCGGATCGCCTGCATCAGGCGCATCGCCACTTTTTACATATCACCGGCGACGATAAGCGCGCTGTTTTGGCCAATGCCATGACGGGTGACGATGTTCGCCAATTGCCCATACGCGCATTCTTATCTTGCCCATTGGCGATCTACTGGGCGCCCTGAGTGGCAGACCTTCGCCAATAAAAATTGCTTGGAGATGACAGATGACCATTGAAAAACAGCTACCCTCAACGCGTACCGCCGAGCTAGACAGTATTTGTCTCAAGGCCGAGGTGATCCCGGTGATTACCATTGAGCGCATTGAGGATGCTGTGCCGCTGGGTCGTTCGCTGGTGGAGGGTGGCTTAACCGTGTTGGAAGTTACCTTACGCACCGACTGTGCGCTGGATGCTATCAAACGTATGCGTGAAGCGTTGACCGGTGCCAGCATAGGCGTGGGTACTGTGCTGACGCCGGCCCAGTACCGTCAGGCGGAGCAGGTGGGGGCAGACTTCGTGGTAACACCTGGGGCGACTGATGCATTGTACCGTTATGGGGTGGAGAGTCCGGTGCCTATGCTCCCTGGTGTTTCGACTATTTCTGAGTTAATGACCGGTTGGCAGTATGGTTACCGCCGCTTTAAGTTCTTCCCCGCGGAATCCAGTGGCGGCGCGAAGGCAATCAAAGCGTTTGGTGCACCCATTCCTGAAGCGCGTTTTTGCCCCACGGGGGGGATTACTGTGGAGAATGCCGAATCCTACCTCTCTCTGCCCAATGTCATGTGTGTGGGCGGCTCCTGGCTTACGCCCAAAGCGTTGGTGGATGCGGAAGACTGGGATGGTATTCGTGAGCTGGCGCGTCAGGCAGCCGAGCGTTTTCATCACTAGGGTAGTCGTAGAACTAATAAGCCGAGACTGCTGACAAAGTAGATAAGCGGTCTCAAGTAGCCCTGGCCCAAGTACCTGGGCGGGGGCGCTGTGCCCCCATCCGGGGACGCTACGTTCGCCATCTGGCCGTCTGGGAGAGCTAATTATATCTCTTCAGTCATCCTGCTTTGCGGCACCTCGCCAATGAGGTGCCTGCTGCCTCAGGCATCCTCTTGGAGGATATGACCTTCTTGACGCGCCAGGTCGTCGGCTTCAAAACCACCCAATACGCCAGCGCCTTCTTCTCCGCGCATAGCGAGATGACGGAAGCCTCCAAACAGCTCGCGGCCCAGGCCAACGTGATAGTGATCCAGGTTGGCCACGGCCAGTTCGCGCTTGGCCCAGGTGGCGGCATCCACTTTGGCTTCCAGTGTGCCCGTGTTGGCATCCAGGCGTACAACATCTCCATCCCGTAGCTTCGCTAACGGACCGCCATCCAGTGCTTCCGGGCTCATGTGGATTGAGGCAGGTACTTTGCCGGAAGCGCCGGACATGCGTCCGTCAGTCACCAGCGCCACTTTGAAGCCGCGATCCTGTAGTACGCCAAGGAAGGGGGTCAGCTTATGGAGTTCCGGCATGCCATTGGCTTTCGGCCCTTGAAAGCGCACCACGACGATCACATCCCGGTCCAGGTCACCGGATTCGAAAGCGGCCTTCATCTCGTTTTGATCTTCAAAGATCTTCACCGGTGCTTCAACCACCCGGTGCTCGTCGGCAACGGCAGAGACTTTAATCACACCACGGCCAAGATTGCCCTTCATCACGGTAAGACCACCGGTGGGGGCGAACGGGGTGGCAACCGGGCGTAGTACGTCTTCATCCAGGCTCTGTTCGGGGCCTTCACGCCAAACCACTTTGCCATCTTCAAGGAAAGGTTCTTGAGTGTAGGTCGTCAGGTCGGTGCCGAAAACGGTCGAAATATCCCCATGTAGCAGGCCAGCCCCCAACAACTCGCGAAACAGGTAGCTCATGCCGCCCGCCGCCTGGAAGTGGTTAATGTCTGCCTGACCATTGGGGTAAACCTTCATCAGGCTGGGCGTTACCGCAGAAAGGTCAGTAAAGTCATCCCAGTTCAGAGTAATGCCTGCAGCGGCGGCCATGGCAATCAGGTGCATCGTATGGTTGGTTGAGCCGCCAGACGCGAGCAGGCCGACCACCGCGTTGACAATGGCGCGTTCGTCGATCTGCTGATAGAACGGACGATACTCGCCGCCAGCCTCGGTATTGCGAATGGCTTGTTCGGTGGCGTAGCGGGTCAGGGCTTCGCGCATTTCGCTACCAGGGTTAACAAATGACGTCCCTGGCAGGTGCAGGCCCATCACCTCCATCATCAGTTGGTTGGAGTTCGCGGTGCCATAGAAGGTGCAGGTACCTGGGCTGTGATAGGAGTCAGACTCTGCCTGCAGCAGCTCTTCACGGCCCACTTTGCCCTCCGCATATAGTTGGCGAATACGCGCTTTTTCCTTGTTTGGCAGGCCGCTTGGCATAGGGCCCGCCGGCACAAACATCGCAGGCAGGTGGCCAAACCGCGCCGCACCAATGAACAAGCCAGGGACGATTTTATCGCATACGCCCAGATAGAGGGCCGCATCAAACATGTTGTGGGATAGGCCTACGGCAGTGGCCATAGCGATGACATCCCGGGAAAACAGCGAAAGTTCCATTCCCGGCTGGCCTTGGGTAACACCATCACACATAGCGGGCACACCGCCGGCAAACTGAGCGGTAGACCCCATGGCGCGTGCGGCGGCTTTAATGGTTTCCGGAAAAGTTTCAAATGGCTGATGGGCCGACAACATGTCGTTGTAGGAGGAAATAATTCCCAGGTTGGCGCTGTTCATTAGCTTGAGAGCGTCTTTTTCCTGGGGGTTACAGGCGGCAAAGCCGTGGGCCAGATTACCGCAGGAGAGCTCGGCCCGGTGCACGCCACGTTTATGCTGGTCGGCCATGCGGCGCTCATAAAGAGCGCGTCGCTCAGCAGAGCGCTCACGAATGCGTTGAGTAACCGCGGCAACGGTCGCATTGAGGGTAACAGGTGTTGAGCTCGGCATAGAGACCTCTGCATGATAGAAACGGTAATTAATATTGTAGTTATTTTACATTTTTGGGCTTCGATTTAAGAGACTTTACGGCAATAAAAACCATTTTTGTAGTTTTATTACCATGGTGGTTGGTCTGAAAAGCTAATCACGGCTACCCCGCAAACCAGCCTTACAGGGGTAGCCGTGTTGATGCTTACTCTTCGACTTCTTTACGTTTAATACTGAACAACATGGCGTATAGCGTAGGCACTGCAATGAGCGTTAACAATGAGGCAAATGCCAGGCCACCCATGATGGTAACCGCCATATTGTTGAAAAAGGCATCTGTCAGTAGCGGTAACATTCCCAGGATGGTGGTTCCAGCAGCAAGAAACACCGGCCGTAAACGGCTAACGCTGGCATCAACCAGCGCTGAAAAGCGCGCTTTTCCTGCTTTGATTTGCCCGTCTATCTCGTCGACCAGCACGATGGCATTTTTCATTAACATGCCTGACAGGCTAAGCATTCCCAGCAGGGCCGTAAAGGAGAAGGGCAAACCCGTTACTAACAGGCCAATCACCACGCCACATACTGACATAGGCACCACCAGCCAGATGATAAGCGGTTGCTTCAGCTTTCCGAAGAGCAGAATGGAGGTGAGCAGCATGATCAGAAAGCTAATCGGTAGCTGTTGCGCTAATGCCTCCTGTGCATCCCCCGATTCTTCACGCTCACCTCCCCACTCCAACTGATAACCCGGTGGCAGGGGAATGGATTCAATCTCCTGGCGAATGGCATCGAAGGCTTGGGCCGCGGTGTAGCCTTCCGCAGGGTCCGCGCCCACCGTTAATGTTCGTACTCGGTTACGGCGTTGTATTAACGATTCCTCGCTCTGCAGCTCGAACTCAGTCACTACCTGGCTAATCGGAACAAAACGCTGCTGGGCTCCACTCCATACATTACGGTCTTTAAGTAGGGCAACATCATCACGCTCATCTGCGGGGGGGCGGGCGACGATGGGCAGCAGGTGTTCCCCCTCCCGGTAAGTTCCTGCACGTATGCCTGATGACGCAAACTGTAAGGTTTGGGTGATATCTTCGCGGCTTACCCCGGCTATACGCGCGCGCTCTTCATTAATGCGCGGTGCCACGATCAGTTCCTGCTGGCGCCAGTCCTGGCGTTGATCGATCAAATAGGGGTTGGCATCCATGCGCTGCTGGGCCTCGGCAGCCAGTTCACGTAAGACGGTGGGTGAAGGGCCTTGAAAACGTGCTTCTATATTAGCGCCGTTCCCAGGGCCAAACTGAAGCCGTTGGGTACGCACCTGGGCACTGGGGAAGGCGTCGTTCAACTCGTGGTAAAACTGGCGATCAAGGGAGGGGATCGCATCCAGGTCTTCCGTGCGTACAATGAACTGAACATAGGCGGTGTTGGGTTGCTCTGGTGCGTACGTCAGCATAAAGCGGGTGGCGCCCTGGCCGATAAAACTGGCAACGGAAACGACTCCCTCCTGTTCCAGGATATACCCCTCAATCTCCTCAGCAGTGGCTGCCGTTGCACGAATATCGGTGCCTTGCGGCAGCTCAACGTTAACAAAAAACAGTGGTGTGTTTGAGTCAGGAAAGAAGGACTGGGGAAGAAGCGTGAAAGCCCACATGCATACCGCTGTTATCACTACCAGTGCAGAGACGGTCAATATGCGCAGACGCAGTGCCAGCAGAAGCAGTCGACGATAGACCCGGTAAAATACACCTCCGTATAAGTCGCGTTTACTTGGCTCCTCCTTTTGTGCATCTTGTGCACCGTTATTTGCCGTATCGTCCTGGTTGCTATTCTGGTCCGTTTCCTGTTTGCGTAGCAGGTAGTAGCCAAACAGAGGGGTGACCGTAATGGCCAGCAGCCAGCTCAGCATCAGTGAAACCAGAATCACCATAAACAGGGAGTAGAGGAACTCACCGGTAACGTCATCCGAAAGCCCAATACCCGCAAAGGCCATAATGCCAATAACCGTCGCGCCTAACAGTGGCAGTTGGGTGCGCTTGGCGGCAGCGCTGGCTGCCTCTTTGGCACCTCTACCACGCTTGATATTGGTCACCATGCCTTCAGCGACAACGATGGCGTTATCTACCAGCATTCCCATGGCAATAATCAGTGCACCTAACGAAACGCGCTCCATATCAATGCCCAGCAGGCCCATGAACAGCAGGGTGCCCATCACTGTCAGCAGTAGAGTGCTGCCTACCACCAGGCCAACCCGCCAGCCCATTGCCAAGCAGAGCACACCAATCACGATGGCAACGGACATCAGCAGGTTAAGCAGGAAGTCGTTGATGGCATCGTTCACCACATGGTGTTGCTCGTAGACTGGGTGCAGCTCAATACCCAGGGGAATTCTGTGCCTCAACTCATCAAGGCGCGCCTCGACAGCTTCGCCGATTTCAATAATATTCTCGCGGGCATTCCCTGCGATGCCGATAGTAAACGCGGCCTGGCCGTTATAGCGGATAAGTTGATTGGGCAATTCGCTAGGCTGGCGGTAGATATCCGCAATATCCACCAGTGACACCTGTTCTGTTGTGCCGGGGCGGCCAATGCGAATGGCTTCAATCAGTGCGGTGCTGTCAATATCGCTGCGTGCCACTAAACGAACCTGACGGTCGCCGACACGCAGGCTGCCTGCATCTTCAACGGCGTTTTCCGTTTGAATGGTGTTGATGACCTGGTCGATCGGAATGCCGAGCGTGGTTAAGCGTTCGTTGGAAATATCGATATAGATGGTTTCTTCACGCTCACCAGCGGTAGTTACTCGTGCAACACCAGGGACGGCAAGTAGTTCACGTTGCAAAAAGGTGGAGACATCACGAATTTCACGGGTGCTGAAGCCTTCCGCTGTGACGGCATAGAACAAACCGTATACTTCCCCAAAATCATCGTTCACCTGGGAGCCAAGCACTCCCTCGGGCAGGTCGCCCTGAGCGTCATTAACCTTATTGCGCAGTTCATCCCAAATTTGCGGTAGTTCACTGCTGCGATAATTTGAGTGTACTTCCACCTGGATTTCTGAACGTCCAGGCAGTGATTTCGACTCAATAATATCGATTTGCTCCATTTCCTGGATAGCACGCTCAAGTCGCTCGGTTACCTCATCCTCGACTTCAGTCGCGGTGGCACCAGGGTATGGGGTATTAATAATGGCATTGGGTATGGTGAAGGCGGGGTCTTCGAGCTTGCCTACGGCGTTGAAACCCCAAATACCCCCGAAGAAGCATACGATAATAATTAGCCAAGTGTTTAAAGGCCGTTCAATCGACAGCTTTGCGATATTCATGGAGCCTCCTATAGCGCTGTGTCGAACGGTTTAACGTTCATGCCATCGCGAAGCAGATGCACGCCTGCTGTCGCAATAGACACACCGGGCTGGAGGCCCGTGATAATCATCACGTGATCATCACTTGTCTCACCCACCGTTACCTGTTGGGGGGAGACGGTGCTGGTTTCCTCGTCATATACCCAGACCCTGAAGCCGCCGTTTTCCGTGTGGTCCAGGGCGCTGGAGGGGATCATTACCACGGAAGAGGTCACGGCATCTTCCAGCTCGATGAAGACAGTGGCTGTCGTTCCCGGTAGGGCAATGAAGGGGGCGTCAGCAGCAGGGGCAAACTCAACCTGATAGGTTTGGGCCACCTCATCTGGCTCGGTAACATGCTCACGGTAGGTGAGTGGAATACGCTCGCCTGGCAGGGTGGCAATTTCCGCTTCTACATTGAATGCACGATCGCCCTCCAGGTGTTGCATCAACGACTCTGGCACATTGATGCGAATGCGCAACTCGGAAATATCCTGGACGCGAATCACCTCGGTATTGGGTGGTACGGTAGTATGGTTTTCAACTAACCGTCGCGTTACCAGGGCATCAAAAGGAGCCTGCATGGTGGTATAGGCAAGTTCTTGTCGGGCACTTTCCAGTTGGGTCTCGGCCAGTTCGGCATCGGTGCGGGCTGCATCCAGTACGGATTCAGACACCGCGTTATGGGCGTAGAGGTTGCGTTGCCGGTTAAGGTGACGGCGCGCCTGCTCGACTTCTGCTTCTGCACTGCGTACCCGCAGGGCGTAATCGGTTTGGTCCAGTTGCGCAATCATCTCGCCACGGGGTATCGTCGCCCCCTGTACGGCAGGAAATGTTTGAATGCGCCCACCTACCTGGAAGGCCAGGTTCACCGTGCTCAGCGCATCAACTCGACCCACAAAACGGCGGCTGGGGAAAATGTCCTGCTGTCCGGTTTCAAATAGCTTAACGACTTGGGTCGGTGGGGCCTGGGGGGCTGTATCATCAGCGCAACCGATGAGCAGTAGTGCCGTTATAGTTAACACGATCCATGAGAATTGAGACCTCATTCATTGCCTCCCAGCAGGTTTATTGTTCCATTTGTGAGTGTAGGTACGCTGATATATTGCCCTTCGCCCGATAACGCTGTTTAAACCACCCACTATAATAGGTACTCTTACCAAGTTCGAACAGTCGTTTCATTTTTTATCTCCATCAATAATGATTGAATTTTGAGGAAGGCGCGTGTGCAAGGGATGATGCAAAGGGCTGTACAAAAGGCTTTTCAAAGAACGGCTCAGGGGATGCGTTATCAAAAGCGCTGCTGTACCGGCATCGCTTTGGCCCTGCTATTAAGTGGTTGCGCGGTGGGGCCTGAGTACCAGTCGCCGGATATTGCGTTGCCCGAAACGTGGCCCGAACATATTAATTTGAGTCAGCAGGATCGGGATGCCTGGCGTCATTGGTGGCGCCAGTTTAACGACCCGGCCCTGAATCAGTTAGTGGAGCGCGCAGCCCAGGAAAATCTTGAGTTAATGATACAGTTAGCGCGTATCCAAGAGGCTCGGGCGCAACTGGGATTTGCAGAAGCGGAGCAGTTTCCAACCGTTGGATATCAGGCTGAGGCCACCCGCGAGCGTACGCCCGGTGCGGCGCTGCCCATCGATTTTGAACCTATCCAGGACTTGCTGACATCCACTAACAATCAATACTCTCTGGCTGCCAGCCTGGAGTATGAGCTGGATTTGTGGGGGCGTCTGGCCAATGAGCGCGAAGCTGCCCTGGCAGCTTTTCAGGAAAGCCAGTTTGCCAAGGATGCCGCCGAGATTGGAGTGATTGGCGATGTAGTCACCACCTATTTCAATCTCAAAAGTGCGGAGGCTCAGCAGCAGCTGTTAGAAGAAACGCTGGCCTCTTATGAGGAGACGTATCGCTTACAGCGCCTGCGCTTTGACCATGGCGATATCAGTGAGCTGGAAGTCAGGCAGGCCGAAGCGGAGTGGCAAGGGCTGCGGACAGAGCTTCCAGCACTGGCGCAGCAGGTTGAGTCGCTGCGTGGCGCACTGGGCGTTTTAGTGGGTATGTCGCCCAACGAGCTTATAAGCGCGCTTGATACCGGAAGCACCCAGCTTGCTGATATTGCCCAACCCGAAAAAATTCCCCAGGTGATGCCCTCGGAATTATTGCAGCGTCGGCCTGATATCCGCTCGGCGGAGGCCGCTCTGATTGCCGCGACGGCCCAGGTGGGAGTAGCTGAAGCCCGCCGCCTTCCCTCACTTAACCTGAGTACGTTTATTGGCACCGCTGCCGCCAGTAGCGGTGACCTATTCAGCGATGTTGCCAGAACGTGGGGGCTTGGGGCCTCTGTTATGGGCCCAATCTTTGATTTTGGCCGTACCCGAGCTGGTGTGGAGAGCGCTGAAGCCCTGGTCGAACAGGCCGAAGCGCAGTATCGCCTGACGGTTTTGACCGCCTTTAACGAGGTGCGTGACGCTCTGTTCAGTTATGACTTTATCTCCCAGCGGGCAGCGGCAGTGGATGAGCAGATAGAGGCGATAGAGCGCACCCGGGACATCGCGGTTTTAATGTATGACCAGGGGCAGATCAGCCAGCTTGAGCGGCTGGACGCCGAGCGCAATTTGCTGGCTGCACGGTTGGAGCAGACCGACGTCAGGAGAGAGCAGCTCGCCGCTGCAGCCACACTGTTTAAAGCCCTGGGCGGCGGGTGGCAAGCGGATGAAGAGCCCCATGCGGCAGTGAGCCAGCAATAGCAGCATAAAGGGGCTACCCAGGGCGTTGGTTTTGTTACTATTCTGCGCTCTTAAACGGTTTCTGTTTTTCCGTTTTGCTACCATGGAGCCGCTATGCACCCCATTATTAAGCACATACAGCCTATTAACCAGGATGCCGGTGAACGCGTCCGTGCCTATCTGGATACGTTGACCAAACCACCGGGTAGTCTGGGAGAGTTGGAGGCGCTGGCCATTCAGCTTGGCGCGATTAGCGGTAACACCAGCCCCCGTGTTATGCCGCCCCAGGTGGTGGTGTTTGCTGCTGATCATGGCGTGGCTGAAGAGGGGGTTTCTGCCTTTCCTCAGGCAGTAACGGCACAAATGGTCGCTAATTTCGCCAATGGCGGCGCTGCCATCAATGTGTTTTCCCGCCAGATAGATGCCCGGGTTGAGGTGGTGGATGTTGGAATGGTGTCTGCCTTAACGACCCCAGGTGTCACCCTTGCCAGCGTGCGTGCGGGGACAGCCAATATGGTGGTGGATGACGCGATGCATGCCGACGAAGCCCTCGCTGCCATCGGCGTAGGTGTGGCGGCTGTGGAGCGGGCCAGTCAAGCTGGGGCAAGATGCATGATTGTCGGCGAAATGGGGATTGCCAATACCACTGCCAGTAGCGCCATGCTGGCGGTATTTACCGGTGTGCCGGTGGCGCAAGTGGTAGGCGCAGGTACCGGGATCAGCAGTGCACAGCAAGCGCATAAAGTCGCGGTTATTGAGCGCGCCCTGCAAAATCGAAAAGCGGATGCCGACGCTCCCCTGGAGGTGCTGGCAAAGTTGGGTGGACTTGAAATCGCGGCGATGACCGGCGCTTACCTGGCGTCAGCGGCACATCGTTTACCTGCCATCGTGGATGGTTTTATTGCTACGGTGGCGGCGTTGGCCGCCTGCAGATTATGCCCGGCGGTACGCGGCTACCTGATTTTCAGCCACCGCTCTGAGGAGCTGGGCCATGCCACTGCACTACACGCATTGAAGGCCAAGCCGCTATTGGCACTGGGGATGCGTCTTGGCGAAGGGAGCGGTGCGGCACTGGCATTTCCGTTACTTCAGGCAGCATCGGCAATGCTCCGTGAAATGGCCACCTTTGCCGACGCGGGCGTTAGTGATAACACCACGCTATGATGTGGCTAAGTGATTATTTAACCACCGCCTTATGCATGGTGGCGGTGGCTATTGTTATCGACTTAGTCGTGGGAGACCCGCGTTCGCTGCCTCATCCAGTGGTGATGATCGGTCACGCTATCAGTACGCTGGAAAAACGCTGGAACCAGGGTTCTCAACAGCGTCGCCGACTGTCTGGATTTATGCTCACCACTACCACTGTATTGGGCACCTTTGCTGTCGCGTGGTGGGGGCTGGCGTTACTAACCTGGCTACACCCCTGGCTGGGGTTGATGGCGGAACTATGGCTGCTGGCTACCGCACTGGCTATTAAAGGCCTGGCTGAGGCAGGGCGTGCGATTGCCGTGCCGCTTGCCCAGGGGGACTTTCCTGCCGCTCGCAGAGCGCTCTCCATGGTGGTGGGGCGGGATACTGAGCAGCTGGATGAGGCAGAGATTACCCGAGGTGCGGTAGAAACCATCGCTGAAAATAGTGTGGATGGTATTACCGCGCCGCTGTTTTTTGCGCTGCTGGGTGGTGCTCCGCTGGCTCTGGCCTATAAAGCGATCAATACACTTGACTCCATGGTAGGCCACCGCAACTCCCGTTTTAATGATTTTGGCTATGCTTCGGCAAAGCTGGATGATATCGCCAACTGGCTACCGGCAAGGCTAACGGCACTCTGCTTATGGGGGGCGGGGATAGCGCTTAATTGTATTCACCAGGCACGTTTTCGTTGGCAGGGAGCGCTAACGAAAACGTGCCAGCAGGCGCCACGCCACCCCAGTCCCAATGCTGGCTGGCCAGAAGCCATGGTGGCTAATTTACTGGGTGTGCAGTTAGGTGGCACAAACGTTTATCAAGGCACCGTTTCCCATCGCGCTACATTGGGTAGCCCACGGGAACCCCTTAAGGTGGTGCATATCGATAGGGCTATTCGCTTAATGCACGGGGCTTGGCTGCTGTTTTTCCTGCTGATGGCATGTGTGTTTATGGGGATAGTCACAATAACGAGTAGGGGAGTTATATGACCCTAGAGTCCCAATCCTCTGATGCCATGGGTTGGCCAAGCCACGGTGGTCAGGGCACCGCATTACTGCAACGTTTTGGATTACCCACTGATCATGGTTATGAAGATGTTAGCGCCAACTTGAACCCGAACGGGCCACCGCCATGGGTGGCTGGTGTGCTGCAAGAGCGTATTGCTGGACTGAGCCGCTACCCCGCACCTGACTATGCGCCTGCAAGGGAGGCAATTGCCGCCCAAAATGGTGTCCAGCCCGAGCAAGTGCTGCTTACCAATGGTGGAGCAGAGGCCATTTTTCTTGCTGCTGCGCTACATGCAGGGGGGCAGGCACTGATACTGACCCCCAGTTTTGGCGAGTATGCCAGGGCCTGTAGTGCCCACCGTCTGGAAATAACATCATACCCACTACAGGCTCCGTATTTTACCTGTGAGCCCGCCACCTTACTGGAGCAAGCGGCGTGTGTGGATGTCGTGTTCGTGTGCCGCCCAAATAATCCTACGGGTACGCTTATTTCACTCGATACCATTAAGACGCTGCTCGCCCATACTCAGCCGGCTGGTACCCATGTGGTGGTTGATGAAGCCTTTATTGATTTGTCACTGGATGAGGAGGCACTGACCCCATTACTGGCCCAATACCCGCACCTGATTCTGCTGCGCTCGATGACCAAGTTTTATACCCTTCCCGGCATACGCTTGGGCTACGTGATGGCGTCTGCCACAATGATTAATCGGCTTGCGGTTTACCAGCCACCGTGGAGTGTGAATCACCTCGCCGCTGAGTTGGTGCCCTCACTATTGGCTGATAATGCCTTTGCAGAAAAAACGCGTCAGTGGCTTACCAGCGAACAGCCCCGAATGAATCGAGAGCTTTTGGCGCTCGGGTTGGAGGTGGTGCCAAGCCACACCTGTTTCTTTTTGGTACGCCCTGGAGGTGTGCAGCAACGTAATGGTATTTCAAGTGCACTGCTTTTTGAGCGCTTGTTGTGCCGCGGTATGTTGACCCGGCATACCTACAGTTTTACCGGGCTGGAGGGCGCCTGGTTGCGGCTGGCGCTGAGGGACAAAGATGCCAATAACCGGTTGTTAAAGGTGCTCAATGATTGTCTTTGTTAGCGGTGGTGTACGCTCTGGTAAAAGTGGATTGGCTGAGCAGCATGTGCTTGAGGCAGCAAAAGACACTACCTGTTACTACATTGCGACGGCCACTGTGTTTGACGCGGAAATGGCTGAACGGGTTGAGCGGCATAAAGCCTGTCGTGATACTCAATGGATCACCCTGGAAGCCCCGGTTGCGCTGGATCACGCGATTACCCAAGTGCCTGATGGCCAGGCCGTACTGCTTGATTGCCTTACCCTTTGGGCCAGCCAGGTGCTCTATAGTGCCGAGTTAAGCGAAGCAGAAGGGTTGGCGTTATTTAAGCGCAGCCTGGAGGATGCCCATTCCCGTGGTCTTCATTTAGTCATTGTCTCTAATGATCTGAATGAAGATATATTGCCCCCAAACCCGGAAACCAGACGTTATGTTGCGTTTTTACAGTGTTTGCATCGCTGGCTGGCGGTGAAGGCCGACTCAGTACTCGAAGTGGTGGCAGGGCACGCCATTGAGTGGAAGTTGGATGGAAAACCAGTGTGAAAAATGCGCTTTTCGGTACTTTACTGGCGTTACAGTTTTTAACCCGTTTGCCGGTTTCTATCTTATGCCCCTGGACACCTGCTACCCGGCGCTGGGCGGTGCGTGCCTACCCCCTGGTGGGCCTGCTGATAGGCGGTGTGCTGGCCCTTGCTGCAGTGTTCCTGGTGACACTTGGGACACCTGCTCCCATTGCTGCCATGCTGTTGCTCAGCCTGTGGGTGGCCGTGTCCGGCGGCTTGCATCTTGATGGCATCATGGATCTTGCCGATGCGCTGGGCAGTAATCAGCCCTTAGCACGGCGTTGGGAAATAATGAAAGACCCCCAGGTAGGCAGTTTTGGCATTCTTGCGGTGCTGTTTTTGCTGGCCTGGAAAGGTGTTTTATTGTGGGCATTATTGCACTACCAGGCACCACTATGGTGGTTGCTAGTGATACCCGCTTTAGGCCGCTGGGCTGGGGTAGTGCTACTCGTTCTTACGCCTTGTGCCCACCCCAAAGGGTTAGCGTGGAGTTGGCAGCAGTCACTCGCTCCGCCGGATCTGTTTTATGCGCTGGTGCCACTGCTACCGGTAGCTGTGTTTTTTCCTGGCCTGCTAGGCTGGCTGGCCGCGACGATGCTTTTTATCTGGTTGGTACGGGCAGTGCTGCTGCGGCTGTTTCACGGTATCAATGGCGATATGGTGGGTGCCATTATTGAAGGAGAAGAGCTTTGGCTGCTGATCTTAATGTGGAGTTGGTGGCAGTTCGCCATGGTATCACTGCCTGGAATGTAGAGCGCCGTTACCAGGGTCAGCGTGATATTCCATTACTGTTTCCCAATGCCGAAAACGGACTTTTAACCCTGCGGGAAGCATTGGCTGGTGAATGTTTTGACGTCATTTATTCCAGCGACTTAAAGCGTTGCCAACAGACGCTGGCCTGGACGCAGGCTGCTCGGCCCGATATCCCGGTACACCTGGAACCTCGCCTTAGGGAGCTGGATTTTGGCGATTACGAAGGCAAAGTTTACGATGAATTGAAAACGCTCCCTCTTTACCGCGCCTGGGTGGATAGCGTCGGTGAGCTACAAATCCCTGGTGGTGAGTCAGCCGCTCAATTGCGGGAACGGTTAGAGGCATGGCTTCTGGATGTTGCTTATGAGGCACGGCAGGGCGGTTATCAGAAAGTGCTGGCAGTGACTCATGGTGGTGTTATCCGTGAATTGCGCCGTCGTTTTGAAACCATCGATTTTTGGGATGGCACGGTGCAACAGGCTCAGGGAAGACGTTGGAAACTCGCCTATCAAACAGGTGGGCACAGCAAAGGAGAGTGGCAGTGCAACTATTCATCGGCGGTGCCTGCGCAGGTAAGCGAGATGTAGTCAGAGCCCGGTTTTTTGATGCAGTCTGGTGGCAACTGGTTCCCGGCCAACGGCTTCGAGAATGCATTAACCATATGCTGCCTAACACCCCCCTGGTACTCCACGATGTACTCGAGTGGCTGACAGCGGAGGTGGATGCAGACATGAGTAGTGATGAGTGTCGGGCTCAATGGCGGGACGACATGGCAGCGCTACAGTGCGCTGCCGAACGCCACAATGTGGTGCTGGTGATTATTGTCAGCGACATTAGTCGAGGAATTGTACCCATTGAACGCGAACAGCGCCGCTTGCGTGATTTGAACGGCTGGTTTAGCCAGGATGCCGCGGCTCGGGCCGAGCAGGTATGGTATGTACGCCATGGCCTGGTTAAGGCATTACACACTCTCTCTGAGCAGTATCATTGACCCTGCTACAGCAAGTTGCTAGTTTACGCACACTCTTAGGTGTTGGTGGTGAACAAGCCGCCAATGAAACGGGAAGTTGGTGAACGCTCTGCGTGATTCCGACGCTGCCCCCGCAACGGTGATCGAGAGAAGAACGGCTATAAAACGCCACTGTGCTCAGGCATGGGAAGGTGGTCGTTCAGAAAGGCCCAGTAAGTGTTTTGCCCTACACACTGCCTTTCGCTCGTCAGCCCGGAGACCGGCCCAGGAGTGACGGTTCCATGGAACCACACCATGCCGGGACGCGGAGGGCGTACTCAGGGGTGATACAGGTAGCCGTCTGGGCAGCCTTACTTACCTCCCTTCTTTATTTCCCTCTGCTCGGTCAAAAAAACACGCTGTGCGGGTGAGCACAGCGAGCAAGGGATCCTTTCATGACCAACCTACCGACTACTGCCAGGCTGGCAGCGTTTGCCATGGCAGCACTGCCCATGGCGGTGCAGGCTCAAACGGCAGATCAAAACAGTATGGCCCCTGCAAGCGAAACATTGAACCCCGTGGTTGTTACGGCAGCACTTGCACCGCGTACCGCTGATGAAAGTCTTTCATCCGTCACGGTGCTGGATGAAGCTGCCCTGCGACGCCATGACCCGGTCAGTATCACCGACCTTTTTCGTGGTCAGCCGGGTGTTGATGTTTCCAGTAATGGTAGCTTTGGTAAAAATAGCAGCGTCTTTATACGTGGAACAGGCAGTTCCCAGAACGTACTGCTGATAGACGGTATCCGCCTTCGCTCTGCCACCAGCGGTGGTGCGGCGTGGTCGTATCTGGACCCTCGGATGTTTAACCGCGCTGAGATTGTGCGTGGGCCTCGTGGCAGCCTCTATGGCGCAGATGCCATGGGTGGGGTCATTCAGCTGTTTACACCACAGGGGAGCGAGGAAGGGCCACAACCACGTATTTCCGTAGGAGGTGGCTCGTTCAATACGCAACGGGTAAGTGCTGGTATTAACGGTCGTGAAGGTGGCACAAGCTATAGCTTTGCGGGTAGCCACTTCTCGACGGACGGCCAACCCATTCGTCGTGATGGGGACGATAAAGGGTATGACAATACCTCTGCATTGGTACGGATTGCACATACGTTTGAAAGTGGTACCAAGGTGGGGGTATTGGCACTGCGTGCTCGCGGTAATAATGAATATGATGGTGGAGAAAACGATTTCGTGCAGCAGGTCGCCGGTATTTACGGTGAAGTGCCCGTCATGGAGAACTGGCGTAGCCGTTTAACGCTTAGTGAATCCCGCGATGAAAGTGATGACTTTGGCAGTTTGGGTGATTCGGTATTTGATACCAAAGTACAAACCGCTCGTTGGGAGAATATCTTCACCGCTGGCGTGCACGAAATTATCGCGGGGGCCGAATATAGCGAAGATAAGGTAAGCAGTACGGTCGAGTACGATGAGACCAGTCGCAGTAATACGGCTGTTTTTTCTCAGGCGCTATTAGACTTCTCGCCGGTTACTCTGCAGGCCAGTCTTCGTTTTGATGACAATGAAGCCTACGGCAAGGAAGTTACCGGCAGTGTTGGGGTAGGTTATGAGCTGGATGGCCGCCATACACTGCGCGCAAACTACGGCACCGCTTTTAATGCGCCGACCTATAACCAGCTTTATTACCCCGGCTTTGGAAACCCGGACCTTGAATCCGAAACCTCTGAAACCGTTGAGGTTGGCGTACGTGGCCAATATGCCAACTGGTTCTGGGATGCCGCCCTTTATCAAACCGATATTGATAACCTGATCGCTGGTCAGGGGCAACTGCAATCCAATGTTCCTGAAAGCCGAATTCGTGGTGCAGAACTGGCTGGTGGCCTTCAACTCGATGGCTGGACCTTGGCGGCCGCACTTACTTACACAGACCCGGAAAATCGCCAGACGGGCAACCGCCTACAGAACCGTGCCTCCCAAAGTATTCGTTTGGATGCGGACCGTGAGATAGGCGAATGGTCGTTGGGTGGGTCATGGGTTGCACAGAACCACCGCTACCGTGACGCGCAAAATCAGGATCGCCTGAGTGGCTATGGGCTGGTTAATCTGCGTGCGGGCTGGCAATTTGCTCCGCTATGGAGCGCCCGGCTAACGCTGGAAAATGTGCTGGATCAGGACTACATCACAACACGCTCCTTTGATGGTGCGGACTATATCAACGCAGGCCGGGCAGGGTTCCTGAGTGTTCACTTTGGCCAATAAACCTGGCAAAGCGTGCAGGGCCTTGGGCCCTGCGTTATTGCTGGCTCTTGCGGTCAGCGGGCTTGCGGACCCGTTATTCGCATATGATGACCCCGCGCGCTGTGCCATTGATGACCTGGATCGAGAGGTTTGCCTGCATGATCCCGCAAGGCGCATTGCCACTTTGTCACCTGGGGCAACGGAATTAACCTACGCAGCGGGCGCGGGTAATCAGGTCGTTGCCGTGGTGTCCTTTAGTGACTACCCGCCGGAAGCCAGGGAGGTTACGTCTGTCGGTAGCCATACCCGTATCGATTTGGAAACCCTGGTAGGGTTAGCGCCAGATTTGGTGATTGGCTGGGTAACAGGCAACCCGGCTGAGCAGCTTGAAACGCTGGAAGCCCTGGGTATGCCGATTTTCTATATTGAACCACGTACGGTGGACGGCGTTGCCCATACCATCGAGCGCTTGGCACGCTTAGCAGGGACGGAGGTAGCAGGTCAGAGCGTGGCGGATGGGTTCAGGGAAGGAATGGCCGATCTGACTGCCCGTTATGGTGATCATGCACCGGTACGCACGTTTTATCAGGTCTGGGATGAGCCATTGATGAGTGTCAATGGCGAGCACCTGATTGGTCAGGTTGTCCGGCTATGTGGTGGTGATAACGTCTTTGCTGACCAACCTCGTCTGGTACCCAGGCTGGACGATGAAGCCGTATTGGCAGCCAACCCCGATGTGATTATTGCCGGTGGCATGGGGGAGGAGAACCGCCATTGGTTGACTCACTGGGAGCAATATACCCATCTGGCCGCTGTGGAAGAAAATAACCTCTACTTTGTGCCCCCCTCATTGATTCAGCGCCCTACACCACGGTTATTGGAGGGTGCCCGGTTACTATGCGAAAAGCTGGAACAAGTCCGCCAGCAACGCAGGGCTGGCTAATGACGATACGCCTGTGGCAACCCCTGAGTCTGCTGGCATTCATTGCCGCCGCCGCCATGCTGTTTTCCCTGGCGGTAGGCAGTGCGCAGCTGTCGCTTGCCCAGTTATGGGAAGTGGTACAGGGCAGGGGGGATGCACTGGCGCGGACACTGGTGCTTGATTTACGCCTGCCCCGAGCGTTTTCCGCCTTCGCCGTGGGTGGGCTGCTGGCGGTTGCTGGCGCATTAATGCAGGTGCTGTTGCGTAACCCGCTTGCTGACCCCTATGTGTTGGGCCTTTCCGGCGGTGCTTCCATCGGTGCTCTAGCGGCGATGCTGACAGGGCTGGGTGGTGTACTCATTTCTGGCTCTGCTTTTGCAGGCGCACTGCTTTCCACCTTTCTCGTATTCGGGTTAGCCCATGGCCGAGGCGGCTGGACCCCTTCGCGCCTGCTCTTGACCGGCGTGGTCGTGGCCGCGGGTTGGGGAGCGGTCATTACCCTGATGCTGGCACTCAGCCCTGCCGAGCGCTTACCAGGCATGCTGTATTGGTTAATGGGGGATCTCTCCTATTCCCGTACCCCCTGGCCACCGCTACTGCTGTTATTAGCTACCTGTATGGTGCTGATACCCCTGGGACGTAGCCTGAATGTATTGGCCCGGGGCCCACAACAGGCTGCTGCACTGGGGGTTGATGTTCGCCCTTTGGAGTGGGGCATTTATGTGACAGCGAGCCTGCTAACGGCCGCCGCTGTGACCACCGCAGGCAGTATAGGGTTTGTAGGGCTGGTAGTGCCCCATATGCTGCGTTTGCTGTTGGGCAATGATCAGCGTTTGATTTTACCGGCATGTGCGTTGGCGGGGGGCACGTTACTGGTATTGGCTGATACGCTTGCGCGTACAATGATTGCGCCTGAACAGCTACCGGTAGGAGTGATTACCGCGTTACTGGGCGTACCAACGTTCCTTTTTCTACTCTACCGGAGTCACTGATGAGCAGCCTTGTCACTCAAGACCTCATCATCAATGTGCCTGGCCGTAGTGGCGGTACGCCACTGAATTTAACTATCGAACCTGGGCAGGTGTGGGGGGTTCTTGGCCCCAATGGCGCGGGTAAAACCACTTTGCTTCACACTCTGGCAGGGCTGAATGCACCGCGTTCAGGACAAGTGTTATTGGCGGGGCATAGCATTGAGGCGATGCGCAGGCGCCACATCGCCCGCACGCTGGGACTGGTGTTTCAGGAGCGCCTGGATGGTTTCCCCGCCACTGTGCTGGAAACCGCCCTGATAGGGCGTCACCCCTATCTTTCAATGTGGCAGATGGAAGGGGCCGACGATTATGCCCGTGCCGAAGCAGCCCTTGAGAAGCTGGACGTGTTGCACCTGCGTGATCGCTTGGTGAGCACACTATCAGGCGGGGAGCGCCAACGGGTTGCGGTGGCCACTGTATTGACTCAGGCCCCTGAGATTTGGCTGGCCGATGAACCCACCAATCATCTGGACCTGCATCACCAAAGTGCTGTCATGGCGCTGATGGCACGGCAGGCTGCCGAGGGCAACGCGGTGATGATGTGCCTGCATGACCTTAACCTGGCTGCACGCTGGTGTGACCATGTTCTGCTGCTGTACCCCAACGGAGAGGCCTGTTGGGGGGAGCGTGATACTATGCTGGTGCCCAGGGCTTTAGAGCGGCTCTACCAACAGCGTCTGGCTACGGTAGAGGTGGAGGGGGCGCCGGTGTTTGTGCCGATTCAGTAGTCATGTTGGCCAGATAAGCCAGGCGCAGATAAGCAGTTTAAGTGATTTATCACGTTAAGCCGCTACCTGTGGTGGTATCAGCCGTTATCTGGGCGTTGCTCCAGAATATCCAGCAAGCGCTGCCGTGCGGCGGGTGGGAGAGAGTCCGGCAGATCATCTTCGGTTGCGGCCGTGTCGCCAACCTGAATGAGCATCACCATCCCCATGGTGTAGTGCGGAGAGCACTTAATGCCCCAGATGCCTTCTGCGTGCAGTGTCACCTCTATTTCTTCATTAATATTACCGACAAATGCCTCACCGCCTTCAGGAATCATCTCACCAATAGAGGCGGCATTATGACCCGGATGTGTAGCCAAAAACTTGACGGTATCTCCCGGTTGAATCACCAGATAGCCAGGCGCAAAGGGCATCGGCCCCGTATCGTCGCGATTAAGCATCTCGACGGTGTGGGTCTCGGCCATTGCAGCCAGCGGTAACAGGCAAAGCAGTGTGGCAAGTCGGAACAGTCGCTTCATGTTGAGTGAATCCGTTGGAAGGAAATAAGCGAGGCGCCTCCGGCGGGGTCGGGAACCATGCGAGCATCGACGGAGAATACGTGACGCATAAGGTCGCTGGTTAGAGTGTTGGCAGGTGGACCCAGGGCCACCTTTTTACCCGCTTTCAGCACCAGTATGCGGTCGCAGCGTAATGCGTGGTGTATATCGTGAAGTGCAATCACGGCCGTAACCGGTAGTGTTTTCACAAGGTCGAGAATGGCTAGCTGATGGTGGATATCGAGGTGATTGGTTGGCTCGTCCAGGAGCAGTAATTCAGGCGATTGCGCATGGGCGCGGGCGATGTGCACACGCTGCCGCTCACCGCCTGAAAGAGTGCTCCATTCCCGCGTACTCATCGCTTCCATATTGACCGCCTGAAGTGCCTGGGTGACGGCTGCCTCATCGTTGGCGCCCCACGGATTGAGTGCGGTCAGCCAGGGTGTGCGCCCCAGCTCTACCGCATCGCGCACGGTGATGCGGTCTTCGGTCTCGGCCTGTTGAGAAACCAGTGTGACCAGCCGGGCAATCTGGCGCCGGGCCATTCGCTGCATCGGTTGGCCTTTGAGGCAAATGTTGCCGCTAGTGGGTTTGAGCAGGCCAGCCATAATGCGTAGTAATGTTGATTTTCCCGAACCGTTGGGGCCGATCAAACCAAGGGTCTCGCCTTCCCGAAGGCAGATATCAATATCACTGATAATGGTATGACCCTTCACTGCCCAGGCGATACCCTGGGCATCGAGGATTGAGATATCGTTCATCGCCGACGCCCCCGCACCATGATGAGTGCAAAAGCGGGAGCACCCACCAAGGCGGTAATAACGCCAATGGGCACGACCTGTCCGGGAATGATAATCCGTGAGACAACGTCCGAGACAATCAGAAAAACAGCCCCCATCAGGGCTGTGGCAGGTACCAGTTGGCGGTGGCGTACGCCTACTATCAACCTGCATGCATGGGGTACCACAAGGCCTACAAAGCCAATAGCTCCAGTGATGGATACCATTATCGCCGTTACCAGCGCAGTGGTGCTGATGAGCAGGATTTTGGTCCAGCGTAGGTTGATACCCAGCACAGCAGCGCTTTCAGTGCCGAAGGTAAATGCATCGAGCGTACGAACATGCCAGCAGGCCATGCCTACCGCGAGCCCCGCAATAGGCATTGCCAGCCATGCATCTGGCCAGCGCACTCCCGAAAGGCTGCCCAATAGCCAGAACATAATGCCGCGGGCCTGCTCAGCACTAGCGGATTGCGCGATGATAAACGCCGTAAGCGCATTGAAGAGCTGGGCGCCGGCAATCCCGGCCAGAATCAGCACACCTGCGCTTCTTACCCCTGTCCCGCCCGACATATAGGCAAGCATTGCGACGAAGGCAAAGGCGGTCAGGGCGCCGGTAAACGCCCCAACTGACATGGAAATAACCCCGGCACCGATGCCCGCCACTGTGACCATGACGACTCCGGTGGAGGCCCCTGCGGAAATTCCCAGCAGATAGGGATCGGCCAGGGCATTGCGCAGCAGTGCCTGCAGTACCAGCCCCGACAACGCAAGACCTGCCCCACAGCAGGCTGCGACCACTGCCCTTGCCATCCGGTAGTGCCAGATAACGGCTTCATCCACAGTGCTGATATGGCGGTCGCTCAGCCCAAGTTGAGTGCTCAATACGTCAATCACTGTCGAAAACGGTATCTGTGTTTCACCAACAGCGGTACCAAACAGCAATGCTGCCAGTAGCACCAGGGGTGCGATACATAGCCAGGAGGCTCTGGTTAGTGCTGGCCTAGCCGCAGGTATCATTCTGAAAGATTGAATTCAGTGAGTTTGTCGGCGAGTGTTTCCAGTGCAAGGATCGCGCGAATCGACGGGTCCATCGCATGTGCGTCGATTTCAATAATGCGATTATTCTGCACGGCCTCGGTCGTACTGGTAACAGGATCGAAGTAAAGGAATTCTCGCTTAACCGCAATATCGTCAGCGGGAAAGCGGCGACGATCCATACTGGCAGCAGCAATAAAAGTGGGGTTGCTTCGGGCGATAGTTTCCCAGCCAACGGTGGGCCACTCCTCTTCCGAGGTCACCACGTTACGTATGCCCAGCTCAGCCATCATCCAGCTCGGTACGCTATTGGCGCCCGCTACATAAGGGTCAATGCTGAGATCGGCCGAGGAGTACCAGAAAACACCACTGAGATCGCTGGGTAAATCGAGATGCTCAGCCCTGGCTATCGCAGCATCTTCACGGGCCCGGAGCTCAGCGATAACGTCACCGCCGTGCTCGGCGATGCCAAAGATGGCAGCCAGCGTTGCGATGCTTTCGTAGAGCAGTTCGGTGTCGAAGAGAGTGGTGCGGCTACCGTCCATGCTTTGGCTGTTATCTTTCCCAACGCAATCTGTAGGGAGGGTCCAAACAGGGATGCCTGCGTCCTCAAACATCTCAAAAGTGCCTACCATGCCTGAGGGTCCAATCATCCACTCATAGGCGGACACCACCAGATCAGGCTCTTTAGTGACCACACTTTCATAGCTGGGGGCATTATCTGAAAGTCGCTCCACCCCGGCATCTATGTCGGCAAACTCTTCCAGCACTGGGCTGATCCACAACGCAGTACCGGCAATGTTGTCAGCAAGGCCCAGCATATACAGCATTTCAGTAGGTGCCTGCCCGATACTGACAACGCTTTCAGGAGCCTGTTCCAAGGTGATTTCGTGTCCGCAACTCGAAAGCGTTAGGGGGTATTCGGTGGAGGCGTGAGCCGTCTGCCAAAGAGCAGTGACACTTGCGGCGATTGCCATGGTCAATCTCAACATCATGTACACTCCCGTGCATGATGAGCGGAGCGCCCAGGCAGCGATACAATGAAAGTCGCCTACACGGCAATAGTGGCTGCGCAGCTCCGCTCGATTAATTAACAAGTGTCGGCAGGTCTCCTGACTGACGGGTCATTGCTAGCTCGCCTTCCCAGACAGAGTGTCCAGTGGCATTGTTGAGCGTCGCTAACCGCCTACAGTTGCGGGGGCAGTTCCGTTTCGCGGCTAATCAGCCACGGCGGATTCTCTATTAGGTTCCCGAAGGAACACCGACGCGCGGTATTCTAGGTTGCCAGCATAAGGTGAACAATAGAAAGCGCATGTTTGATTGTATTTACTTACTGAGATGCCCTAGCACCACTGTACGCAAAAATTTGTTATTGTTACGTTTTATGGCGTGCTGTAGCAGCCCAGTCTCGATGGATGGAGATCGCCGTGACAGAATTTCCCTTCTTGGGTATTGTCGGCCAGGATGCGCTGAAAACAGCGTTATTGCTTAACGCCATTAACCCACGCATCGGTGGGGTACTGATCAGCGGGCCGCGTGGTAGTGCGAAATCCACGTTGGCACGGGCGTTGGCAGCCATATTGCCCAACGATAACAACCACCGTAAGCCACCCTTTATCACCTTACCCCTTGGGGCCAGTGAAGATCGGTTGTTAGGCAGCCTGGATCTGCAAAAGGTATTGGCTGATCGTGAAGCAACCTTCCATGAAGGGTTGCTCGCCAAGGCCCATGGCGGGGTGCTTTATGTGGATGAAGTGAATCTGCTGCCCGATCTGTTGGTTGACCTGCTTTTGGATGTGGCTGCCAGTGGGGTGAACATTGTGGAACGCGATGGCATCAGCCACTCCCACCCAGCACGTTTCAGTTTGATTGGCACCATGAACCCCGATGAAGGTGAACTGCGCCCCCAACTGCTGGACCGTTTTGGGCTGTGTATCGAGCAAGCTGACCGGGCTAGCATTGCAGAGCGCATCGCGATCGCCCAGCAGCGCGATGCCCTGGATCGTGACCCCAAGGCCTATCGTGCTCAGTTCGCATCTGCCCAGGAGGCCCTCACTCAACGTCTGCAGCGTGCGCAGCAGACACTGGCATCGATAACGACCAACCCCTGGGTGTATGACACCATCGCCACCCGCTGCGACGCCGCCGGTGTTGAAGGCATGCGTGCCGATGTTACCTGGCACCGCGCCGCTCAAGCGCATGCCGCCTGGCGTGGGGGGGATTCGGTCAGACAGGAAGATGTCGATACCGTTGAGCCGTGGGTATTGGCTCATCGCCGTACCGTGCCTTCTGAATCAATGCCACCGCCTTCCTCACCGCCGACATCACCTCCACCTTCGGGGCAAAACACTGGTCCGCAGACGCCTCCAGGAGAAATGCAAGGGCGCTCAGGTGAACAGGGGCAGTGGGGGGCTATGCCCCCGGTGGCGCAGAATATGCTGGATAGCCAACCACTGACTCTACCATCGCTGCCCCGCCCGGTTATGTCTAAATCCACGCACTCGGCTGGAGGCGCGCGTAAAGGGCTTGGGGTCGGGCAGGCAAAAGGGCGCTCTTTTTACGCATCTCGGCCTGACTGGCATGGCACCTTGATCGATAATCGCGGCCAGTGGCCCTGGCGGCGGCTACGCTATCGTCAATCGCGCACCAGCCAGCCCGTGGTCCATCTGGTACTACTGGATACCTCCGGTTCGACGCTGGGTAAACGCCTGCTGGGCGTGGCCAAGGGCTGGGTCGACAGATTGACCCGTCATGCTTATGGTGCCCGGGAGCAGATAGCAGTGTTGAGCTTTGGCAATGAGACGATAACGCCTGTGTTGCCTCGTCAGCGTGCTCCGAAAAGTCTTCAGGCCAGGTTGAATACTGCGAAGGGAGGGGGCGGTACCCCCATCCGCGCAGCGGTCGCCAAAGCTGGGCAGCTTATTCGCCAATGGCAGCGCCGTGAACCGGGCCTACATATTCGTACCTACTTAATTACCGATGGAAGAACCCGTGAATCTGTTACCGACTTACCGCCGTTGGGCGACTGTGTCGTGGTAGATACCGAGCGCTCTTTCGTTAAATGTGGTCAGGGCGCGCGCCTTGCCCAGCAGTTGGGTGCCGTGTACTGGGCACTGCCTACTCAGGAGTCAGTATGAGCGATAGCAAACACCTCAGCCGTATGCAGCGCAAAAAGGAGGTGGTGGATGAGCGCATCAGCCGCGCTACCGAAGAGCGGGGTGTGCTGATTCTGCTTAAAGGTAACGGCAAGGGAAAAAGCAGCTCTGCTTTCGGTACCATGGTGCGCTCGCTCGGGCATGGCCAGAAGTGCGCAGTGATCCAGTTTATTAAGGGGCGACGTGAAACCGGGGAGTACCTTTTCTTCCGCGATCATCCCCAACTCGACTGGCACATTATGGGGCAGGGCTTTACCTGGGAAACCCAGGATCGCGAACGGGATATTGAGGCTGCTGAAGCTGCCTGGAGCATTGCCCGTGGGTTATTGGAAAACCCTGCCTATGACTTGATCGTGCTGGACGAAATGAGCTACATGTTCAAATACGGTTATTTGGATACGGCACCTATTGTTGCAGCACTTAACCAGCGTCCAGCCCATCAAAGCGTCATTATTACTGGCCGCACCATGGCGCAGCCACTTCAGGACATCGCAGATACCATCAGTACGGTACAGGATGAGCGCCATGCATTTCGTCAAGGCGTCAAAGCCCAGGCGGGGATCGAGTACTGATGAGTACGCATCAACCAAGTGCCCGTTGTCAGGCGTTATTTGTCGCCGCACCCGCTTCGGGCCAGGGCAAAACCACCATAACCGCCGCGTTGGCGCGCCTGTTGCGTAATCAGGGCAAGGTCGTACGGGTATTTAAAACCGGACCTGATTACCTGGACCCCCAGGTGCTGGCCCAGGCGTCTGGGCAGCCGGTGGATCAACTGGACCTATGGATGGCCGGTGAGGCCTACTGCCGCCAGCGTTTTTATCAGGCAGCGGAGAGTGCGGATATCATTTTGGTTGAGGGTGCCATGGGCCTGTTCGATGGCGAACCCTCCAGCGCTGATCTGGCGGCTCTGTTCGGCTTGCCGCTGGTCATCGTGATGGATGTGAAAGGGATGGCTCAAACTGCCGCTGCGCTGGTGTCAGGTCTTGCAAGCTTTCGGGATGATATTCACATTGCCGGAATGATCGCCAATGCCTGCGCTTCCCAGCGTCATCGGGAATTAATTGAAGCCGCACTTCCCGAGTCAATTCCGCTGCTGGCAACAGTGCCGCGCGATGCGGAGCTGGCGCTACCCGAGCGCCATTTGGGGCTGGTGCAGGCAGAAGAGATTCGTGAGGAGTTGGAAACTCGCTTTGAAGCCGCAGCCCAGGTGCTAGAAGTGGATGGTCTGGCTGAAAGGGTCTTTGCACTACCCCCGGTTACCTTTATGGCCGCCGAGGAAGAGGCCACAGTAGCGCAGCCCTTGCTGGCTGGTAAAACCATTGGTGTGGCAAAAGATGCCGCGTTTAGCTTTATATACCAAGCCAACCTGGACCTGCTGGAGCAAATGGGTGCGGTGCTGCGCTTTTTCTCGCCGCTGACGGATAACTGCCTGCCTCCTTGCGATGCCCTATGGTTGCCCGGCGGTTATCCAGAACTGCATGCACCCACCTTAGCGGAGAACACCGCGATGCGCGGCAGTATTCAGGATTTCTTTGCAGCGGACAAACCCATACTCGCTGAGTGTGGCGGCATGCTCTATTGCCTGGAAACATTGACCGATTACGCTGGCGCGACTCACCCAATGCTCGGCCTGTTAACCGGGCGCGGCGCGATGCGCGGCAGGCGAGGCTGCCAGGGAATGCAAACCGCGGAACTACCGGAGGGCGCCCTACGGGGCCATGCCCACCACCGCTCCATGGCCGAGGGAACACCCGAGCCTATTGCACATGGGCGCCGCCAGCGCCACTCGGCGCCGGGGGAGGCGATCTATCGTCACCGTCAGCTAACCGCGTCTTACCTGCACTTTTTCTTTCCCAATAATCCTGTTGCTGTGGCGCGCCTGTTCACAGGCTTTGCAGCGGCACCGCAACACATCGATCGTCAGGAAGCTCGCTCATGCAGCTAAACAAGATTCCCGCCACGGTTGTTACTGGTTTTCTGGGCAGTGGTAAAACAACGCTACTGGCCAATATTCTGCGCCAGGTCACCGGCAAGCGCATTGCCATCATCGTGAATGAGTTTGGCGAGCAGGATATTGATTCGAGCCTGCTGCGCAGCTGCGCGCTGGACTGCGACGAGGGCGAGCAAGTGGCGTCCGGCGAAGACGGCAGTATTTACGAACTGGCGAATGGCTGTATCTGTTGCACGGTGGAAGAGGAATTTCTGCCGGTTATGAAGAAACTGGTTGCGCGGCGTAACGATATTGACCACATTTTGATCGAAACCAGTGGATTGGCGCTGCCCAAACCACTGGTGCAGGCGTTTAACTGGCCTGAAGTCCGCCAGCACTGCACGGTGGATGCGATTATCACCGTGATTGATGGCCCTGCCGTGGCGGCTGGCCGTTTTGCCAGCGATGTTAAGAAAGTGGAAGCGCAGCGCCAGGCGGATGAGAGCCTGGACCACGACCCCAGCCTGCGCGAGCTGCTTGATGATCAACTCAGTGCCGCGGATCTGGTGCTGGTCAGCAAAACGGATTTACTGAGTGCGGAAGACAGGAAGCGTGTTGAAGCACTTGTACAAGCACGGGTACCCGAGTCTGTTAAAACGCTGTTTATTGATCAGACCCTTACAACAGATAGTGCACAGCTTGAAGCATTAATGGGCATTGGGGCCGCCAGTGAAGAGCATATCGACCAGATTGCCAATCACCATGACCGCCATCATGCAGAAGGTGCGCATCATGACCATGCGCACGATCACTTCGACTCCTGCGTCATTACGCTAGGCGAAGTTGATGGTGATGTACTGTCTGCCACGCTGCAGCACCTACTGAAAACCAATGAGATTTATCGCGCCAAGGGGTTTGCCGCGATTCCCGGCAAGCCGATGCGACGGGTAATTCAGGCAGTGGGCGAGCGTCTGGATGGCTATTTTGACCGCCTGTGGGGTCAGGATGAGCCACGCCAAACCCAACTGGTGATTATTGGTAAAGCACTTAACCGTGATGAACTCCATCGAGCGTTGGCCGAAGCAGCGCGTATGGTAAGCGCCTAATGCACCTGTTCGCCGCCAAGCCAGGAGGCTTTGTTGATGATGAAGGCATTATCGACCTGCAACAAAGCCCTGCCGATATCATCATTATGTCCGCCGCCGATAGTAATTTATCGGCACTGGCACAGGCGGCTGATCGACTGGGGGAGGGGTTTCCTTCGGTTCGGCTGGCGAACTGGATGAACCTTGTTAAGCCCGCAGCCTTCGATCTTTACGACGATCGGGTGCTTGAAAAAGCCCGGTTAGTGATTGTTTCGCTATTGGGGGGCTCGGGCTACTGGCAGTACGGCTATGAACGTTTGCTGGCCTGGCAAGAAGCCAAAGCAGGGCGCCAGTTGATTATAGTCCCTGGTTGCGATGCGCCGGACGATGCCCTGCTGAATAGCTCCAGTATCCCCTATGAATCAGCCTACCGAGTGTGGCGCTACCTTAGAGAAGGCGGTGTCAATAATGCCGAGCAGCTATTGCGCTTTGTCGGCAGTGAGTGTCTGGCACTGGATGGCCAGTGGCTGGAACCAAAAATCATCCCATCAGCGGTGATATATGCCCCTCAAGCCGGTCGGCACGCGGCCAGTTTAAATGAGTGGCAGGCGCAGCGCGTAGCTGGTCGCCCGGTTTGCCTGCTGCTTTTCTATCGCAGTCACCTCCAGGGCGGTAATACGGCGGTGCCGGATGGCATGATGGCAGCGCTCAAAGCCCAGGGCCTTGAGCCGTTAGCCGTGGCCGTAGCGTCTTTGAAAGAGGGCCCCTGTATTGCGTTTATCAATCATCTGATTGAGCAAACCGGTGCGGTACTTGTGGTAAATACCACCAGTTTTGCTGTGAACCACAATGCTGACGGGCTGGATGCCATGGGCGACGATCTGCCCGATAGCCTGTTTGTAGGCCGCCCCGTAGTGCTGCAGGCCATTCTTGCCAGTAGTACAGCCGAGGATTGGCAGACGATGGCCGCCGGGCTACATAGCCGGGATGTGGCGATGCAGGTGGTACTACCTGAAATGGATGGGCGCATCATTACCCGTGCGATCGGGTTTAAAGCTGAAGCTCACTATAACGCCCGCTGTCAGCTCTCCGTAACGCATCACACCCTGTACCCAGAGCGCGCTACCTTTGTGGCCAAGCTGGCCCGGCGGTTTTGCGATTTGCGCCTAAAACCGAATACCGATAAGCGTATTGCGTTGGTAATGGCAAACTACCCCAACCGTGATGGGCGTATTGGTAATGGGGTAGGGCTGGATACCCCCGCCTCCACCCTGCATATTTTAAATGCACTGGCGGATGCGCATTACCCGCTAACGGATTTGCCAGCCAGCGGCGATGAGCTGATTCGATTGCTGCAAGGGACGATAACCAACGACCACGCCAGCCTGGATCAGCGAGGCTGCTGGCAGAGCATCAGTGTTGATGAGTATCTTGTCTGGTTTAGAACCTTACCCGTCGCGCTCCAGGAAACCGTATGGACTCGCTGGGGAGCACCCACGGAAGACCCCAAGTGCCGCCACGGGCGGCTGATGATTGCTGGCATTCGTTTGGGCGAAACCTTTGTGGGTATTCAGCCTGAACGGGATTTCATTGATGACCTCTCCCAGTCCTATCACGATATGGAGTTGGCACCACCCCATAGTTATCTGGCGTTTTATCTCTGGCTACGGGAACATTATCAGGTGGATGCCATTATTCACGTAGGCAAGCACGGTAATTTGGAGTGGCTGCCGGGTAAAAGCACCGCCTTAAGCGCCAACTGCTGGCCGGATATTGCACTTGGGCCAATGCCGCATTTCTACCCGTTTATCGTCAATGATCCCGGTGAAGGTGCCCAGGCCAAGCGCAGAAGCCATGCCGTGATTATTGACCACCTGATGCCGCCTCTGGCGCGTGCTGAGCTTTATGGCCCCATGGCAGAGCTTGAAGCCCTCACTGATGAGTATTATCAAGCACTGGATATGGACCCACGGCGAGAGTCGCTGATTCGCCAGCAGATTTTAGATCACCTGCGGCAAACGGGGATTGATCAGGAACTTGCTCAGAAAGTTGGCAATAAGCCGGATGGCTGCCGCGATGATGCCGAGATTCTTAACGAGCTGGATACCTACCTTTGCGATATTAAAGAGTCGCAAATACGCCATGGCCTGCATGTGCTGGGCACCTTGCCAGTTCAGGAGAAGCTGGCGGGTACACTGGTGGCGCTATTAAGGCTGCCCAGGGGAGAAGCCATCGCCCAACGTGGCCTGCTACATAACCTTGCCTGCGACCTTGGTTTGTCAGGTTGGGATGCTAAGCAGCCTGCCTTTGACCCGCTGGCAGCGGGGAGTGAAATGTGGCAAGGCCCAAAGCCGCCTGTATTGGTAAAACAGCTGGATAGCCATTGGCGAACCGCCGCTGATACCCGCGAACGCCTGGAGTTGCTGGCTCAGCAATTAGTGGCGGAGTACGTGCTGGCTCCGGGTAGCTTGGATGAGTTGACAGTCGGTTATCCCGCCACCGCAGCGCAACTGCGTTATGCCCGTGAGCACCTCTGGGTTGCCATGCAGCGTGGCGTGAAGATGGAGATTCAGTCGCTACTGGATGGGCTTGAGGGAAAATTTGTTCCCCCTGGCCCCAGTGGTGCCCCCAGCCGGGGGCGACTGGATACGCTACCCACCGGGCGCAATTTCTTTAGCGTAGACAACCGCTCAATTCCATCCCCCGCAGCCTGGGCGTTGGGGGAGAAGTCGGCCCAGGCATTTATTGAACGCTACCTGCAGGATAACGGTGATTTCCCACGCAGGTTGGGGTTATCCATATGGGGCACCGCCACCATGCGTACCGGTGGTGACGACATTGCCCAGGCTTTTGCTCTGATGGGGGTTCGCCCGCGATGGTCGCTGGGTTCCCAACGGGTGATCGATTTTGAAGTGATTCCCTCCATGTTGCTTAACCGCCCCAGGGTCGATGTCACCTTGCGTGTTTCTGGGTTCTTCCGCGATGCCTTTCCCAATGTTATCCGCTTGTTTGATGCCGCGGTGCAGGCGGTTGCCGAATATGCCGAACCGGGTGATAGCAACACTATCCGCACGGCAGTATTAGCCCGGCAACATGCCCTGGAAGCACAGGGTGTTACGCCCATGCAGGCCGCCCAGCAGGCGCGCTATCGTATTTTTGGCAGTAAGCCGGGGGAGTATGGCTCCGGTGTGAATCGGCTAATTGAAAATCGTACCTGGGAGTCTGCCGATGATTTGGCAGAAGCCTATCTGGGCGCTGGTGGCTACGCTTACGGGCAGTTTGATGAATCGGGGACTGCCGCCCGCGGCGCATTTGAGCAACAGCTCAAAGCGCTGGATGCCGTGATGCAAAACCAGGATAACCGCGAGCACGATATTCTCGACGCTAACAGTTACTACGCCTTTCAGGGCGGCATGGCCAATGCCAGCCGCTCATTGAGCGGGCACACACCCAGCCTTTATCATGCCGACCACGCCAATCCGGCTGCGCCCAGAATTCGCACGCTGAAAGAAGAGCTGGCCAGGGTGATTCGTTCGCGAGTGCTTAACCCTAAATGGATTAACGCCATGCGTGAACATGGCTATAAAGGCGCCTTCGAGATGGCAGCCACGGTGGACTACCTGTTCGCCTACGACGCCACCACTGACCTGGTCGCCGACTACCAGTACGCCCAGGTAAGCGAAGCGTTGGTGTTGGATAGAGCCAACCAGCAGTTTCTCCGTGAACATAACCCGGCAGCGCTGGAGGAGATGGTCGAACGGTTGCTGGAAGCGGCTCAACGCGGGATGTGGCAACACCCTGGTGAGCAGAGGCAAACATTGCAAGAGCTGTTGCTGGACATTGATGAAGCCAAGGAGGTTGCAAGCCATGCCTGAGCGCCCACATATCAAAGGCTGGTGCCCTGGGGCATGGCGGCCCATGGCAACCGGGGATGGGTTGTTGGTGCGTGTGCGCCCGCCACTGGGGGAGCTGTCTCGCGCCCAGGTGTTGGCAATGTGCGATGCTGCGGATACCTATGGCAATGGTTTGATAGAGCTGACCAGCCGGGCCAATATTCAGTTGCGGGGTAGCTCGGAAAGTAGCTGGCCTGATTTAATGGCTTTTCTGGTGGAAAGTGCCCTGGTTGATGCCAACCCAGAGGCGGAACGCCAGCCGCAATGTATGTATGTTCCCGACTGGCAAGTGGGCGACCAGACTCATACGCTTGCCCGCTTAGTGCAAGCAAGAGGGAAAGAAATTGCCTCTATGCCCGCTAAAGTGGGTATCGCCATTGATACCGGCGATGCACCGGTACTTGGTGATGCCGCTGCCGATTTTCGTATAGAGCGGTCGAGGGAGGGCGATTTGCTGGTGCGTACCGAGGGGTACGATGCAGGCACGCCGGTTAGCTCACCCGAGGCCGCCGTTGAACAGCTTATACGCCTCACACACTGGTTTGTAGCAAGCGGAGGAAGGGAGGCCGGTCGGATGCGGCGGCACAGGGAACCTCTTCCCGAGTGGGCGCCCGCCATCAAGTCTCCTGCTCCAGCTGGACCCCGACTGGCGCTTGGAAAACATGAGTCAGGCATGGTGTATGGCTTACCTTTTGGCCGCGCGCCCGCTGCCGCATGGCGTGCCGCAGTGGCATCTAACGCTGTTACCCACATGCGGGTAACGCCATGGCGGCGCTTGCTGGTGAAAGGCGCTGACTCGCCATCAGTTAACGGGTTAATCAGTGATGATCAGGATAAACGCTTGTTGATGGATGTGTGTCCTGGAGCCCCTTACTGTGCACAGGCCAGTGTTGCAACCCAGCCACTGGCCGAGCGCATGAGTGGTCTGATTGAAAATACCGTGCATATATCCGGGTGTGCTAAAGGATGTGCCCGCCAGAGCCCCTCAGCGGTGTGTTTGGTCGGCCATTCAGGAACATTTAATCTTATCGTCAACGGCTGTGTCAGCAGCACACCCGTTCAGACGGGCCTTAGCGAAGCTAAGGTGCTTGCCTATTTGGAGAGTTTGGGTGACCTATCGCTATGAAACCAGCGGCCCGGCAATCTACCGGGAATCTTTTGCGATTATTCGCCGCGAAGCTGAGCTAAGCCGCTTCTCTCCTGAAGAGGAACCGGTGGCAGTGCGTATGATTCACGCCGCTGGCCTAGTTGAACTGGCGGCACATATCCATTTTCAAGGGGATGTGGTGAGCCGGGCGCGGGCAGCGTTAGAGCAAGGGGCACCTGTTCTGTGTGATGCGCGAATGGTCTCGGAAGGCATTACCCGCAAGCGCTTGCCCGCCAATAACCAGGTGATCTGCACACTGCACGATGAGAGCGTTCCTGGCCTGGCTCAAGAGATGGGCAATACCCGCTCGGCGGCAGCGCTAGCGTTATGGCGGCCCTATCTTGAGGGAGCGGTCGTTGCTATTGGTAATGCACCCACTGCTCTGTTTTACCTGCTCAATATGCTGGAAGAGCCCGGCTGTCCGCGCCCGGCCGCTATCATCGGCTGCCCTGTAGGCTTTGTGGGGGCCGCTGAATCCAAAGAAGCACTGTGGGAAAACCATCACATACCCAGCTGTATCGTTCGTGGCCGTTTGGGAGGCAGCGCGGTCACGGTAGCAGCCATTAACGCCATGGCGGATCGTGTGGAATGACTCAGGGGACCATTTATGGTGTCGGCCTGGGGCCGGGCAGCCAGGATTTAATGAGTGTCAGGGCCGACCGGCTTGTTCGGCAGGCCACACATATCGCCTATTTTCGTAAAAAAGGCCGTGTGGGGCATGCCCGCAGTATCGTTGAGGGCTTGATAGCCACTGATGTCATCGAACTGCCCATGGAGTATCCCATTACCACCGAAATTCCAGTTGATGACCCACATTACAATGCACAGCTCTCCGTTTTCTATGAGCAGAGCGTTGCGCAACTGATCGAGATGGCGAATGCAGGGTGCGATGTAGTGGTGCTGTGTGAAGGCGACCCCTTCTTTTATGGCTCTTTTATGCATCTTTATACGCGGCTATTAACCCGAGTGCCGGTTTCAGTGGTACCGGGGATTACCGGTATGTCGGCTGCCTGGACAGCGACTGGCCTGCCGATTACCTGGGGCGACGATATCATGACCGTGCTGGTGGGCACGCTATCCGAGCAGACACTGGCTGCCCATATTGCCCAGACCGATGCGCTGGTGGTCATGAAGATTGGCCGTAATTTAAACAAGTTGCGCCGTGCGCTGGCCCAGACTGGCAGAGAGGGCGAGGCGTGGCTGATTGAGTACGCTGCCATGACTCAACAACGGGTGCGGCCACTGTGTGAAGTGGGTGAAAGTGTTCCCTACTTCTCTATTCTACTGATTCACGGCAACGGGAGGCGCCCATGAGTGGCTGGTTAAAAATTGTCGGCCTGGGACCCGGTGCGGACACCATGATCACCCCCGAGGTGTCAGCCGCGCTTGCAAACGCCACCGATGTGGTTGGCTATATCCCCTATGTTAATCGGGTGGCTGCTCGGCCAGGGCTGGTGCGCCATCGCTCGGATAACCGCGAAGAGATCCACCGGGCTGAACACGCCTTGCAGTTAGCCCTGGCAGGGCACCGAGTGGTGGTGGTTTCCTCTGGGGACCCTGGGGTTTTTGCTATGGCCTCGGCTGTGTTTGAAGCGTTGGAGGCGGGTGATGCGCGTTGGTGTGACCTGGAGATCCAGGTGTTGCCGGGAATTTCTGCCATGTTAGCCGCCAGTGCTCGGGCAGGCGCTCCGCTAGGGCATGATTTCTGCTGCATTAATCTGTCCGATAATCTTAAACCCTGGCAAGTGATCGAAAAGCGGCTGCGTCTGGCGGCGGAGGCCGATTTTGCCATGGCATTTTATAACCCACGTTCCAAGGCGCGACCCAGCGGCTTTGGGCGCACCCTCGATGTGCTGCGCGATGTATGTGAGCCGGGACGGCTGATGATTTTTGCCAGGGCAGTTTCCACTCCGGAAGAAACGATCCGCGTGACGACGTTAGCAGAGGCAGAGCCGGAAATGGCGGATATGCGCACACTGGTGATCGTGGGTTCTCAAAGTACACGACTGATCGAGAGAGAGGCGGGGCCGCTGGTATACACACCTCGTTCAGTGGTCAGCTGAAAACGGACACGCGCCTCTTAGGTAACGCTGGTTAGTCCATCAAGCGGGGCGTGGTGAAGCCAGGCAAGCACTTCATCAACGCTGTGAACATGGTAACGGGATGGCAAGGTAGGGCGTTCGATCATGACCACCGGTATGCCGAGAGTGCGCGCAGCTTCCAGTTTTGAAGACGCACCACTCCCCCCAGCGTTTTTACACACTAGCCGCTCGATACGCTGGCCCTTGAACAGAGCCAGGTCGCCTTCCGGTGTAAACGGGCCTCTATCAATGATGGTTGTAAAGTGGGCAAGGGGTGGTGGGGCATCAGGCGGGTCCACTAACCGGAGCACATAGTGGTGCTGGGGGTGTGTCGAAAAGGCGTGCAGGTGCATACGGCCAATCGCTAAAAATACCCGTTGTGGTTGGCCTGTTAAGCTGTTGACGGCCTCCTCAATACTGGCAACACAGTGCCAATTATCATTCAGTTCAGGCCGCCAGGCGGGGCGGGTAAGCGTGATTAAGGCGACGTTGCTCTGCGCTGTTGCAGCAAGCGCATTACGGCTAATTTGCGCAGCGAACGGATGCGTGGCATCGACAATATGCGTGATACGCTCCTGGGCTAAAAATGCACCAAGCCCGGCAGCACCACCAAAGCCGCCAATGCGTGTCGGCAATGGCTGGGTTTTAGGCTTATTGACGCGCCCCGCATAGCTAAAGATAGCGGGAATGCGGAGCTGGGCGAAGGCACTGGCCAGGGAGCTGGCTTCGGTGGTTCCCCCGAGAATCAGGACTTTGATCATGGCTGAGGTTAACAAGGTTCCCTGGCTAACATTAGTGGGTTGGGGAGAGAGTGGCATAAAGGGGATGACGGCGGCAAGCCACCAGCGGCTGGCTAACGCCGAGGTGATTTTTGGAGCACGCCGCCACCTGCGGCTTTTGCCGCCACTTGATGCCGAGATACACGAGTGGCCCGTACCCTTTGCTGATGGCATACCCGCACTATTGAGCCAGCGAGGCCGTCGGGTGGTTATGCTGGTCTCAAACGACCCTTTCTGGTTTGGGGCTGGCAGCATTCTGGCTCGGTATGTTGACTCAGGCGAGTGGCAGGCGCTGCCATTACCTTCCACCTTTAGCCTGGCGGCAGCCCGGCTTGGCTGGCCGCTGGAGCGCTGCACCTGTCTTGGCTTGCACGCCAAGCCGCTGACCCGCATTCGGCCATATCTGCATAAAGGCAGGCATTTACTGGTACTGGTAAGAGATGGTGAGGCAGTGGCTGAGCTTGCGGCACTTGTCGTTCGTTTAGGGTTTGCGGATTCCCAGTTTACCGTGCTTGAGTCGTTAGGCGGGGAGAATGAGCGCATTCGCCATATGCGTGCGGATGCAGTAATGCCAGCGCATATAGCGCACCCGGTGGCGGTAGGGCTTCAGGTAGCAGGGGCGGGGCCGGCCTTGCCAGTGTCGAATGGCCTTCCCGATGCGCTCTTTGAGCATGATGGCCAAATTACCAAGCGCCCCATTCGGGCCATCACGATGGCAACTTTAGCCCCCAGCCCTGGCGAGCGGCTATGGGATATCGGCATCGGCTCAGGCTCGGTCGCCATCGAGTGGTTGCTGGCCCATTCGGATAACCAGGCTGTTGGTTTTGAACAACACCACGAACGCGCCGCGCGGGCGCTAAGTAATGCCGCCAGCCTGGGGGTTGATTGGCTTGATGTGAACGTAGGCAACGTACCGGAGATACTTAATGATGCTCCACTACCTGATGCGGTCTTTATCGGCGGTGGGCTTTCCCAAGAACTGCTGGAATATTTATGGCAACGCCTGCCCGCTGGCGTGCGCATAGTGGCGAATGCCGTCACGCTGGAGTCCGAGGCGCTGCTGGCACACTGGCACCAGCAAGTGGGCGGGGAGTTGCTGCGCTTTGAGCTGGCAAACGCTGTGCCCATCGGCCAGCGGCGTGGCTGGAAGGCCAGTTATCCGATTGTGCAGTGGAGTGTGATTCGATGAAAGTGGCAGGTTTTGGGTTTTGTCGAGGGGCGTCTGTCGCTTCGCTTGAGCAAGTGCTTGATCAGCTAGATGCACACTATGGCGCTATAGAGCGGCTTGCCGTTAGCCACTCCATGCGCCCTTTGGTGGAAGCGTTAGGGCAACTTCGCAACCTACAGGTGGTGGTTGTGAAGGATACCGAGCTGCCAAGTGTTGCGACGCTCACCCAATCTGCCTACAGCCTGAGCACCAAAGGCACCGGCAGCGTGGCGGAAGCTGTTGCACTCTTGGCAGCAGGCAACCATGCCGAGCTGCTTGGACCACGGATAATATCGGCGGATCGAAAGGCCACCGTAGCGGTGGCACAGATTGCGGCAACAGGAGTGTGTGGATGACGGTTCATTTTATTGGTGCCGGGCCGGGGGCGCCGGACCTTCTTACGCTGAGGGGGCGCGACCTGATCGCCAGTTGCCCGGTATGCCTCTATGCTGGTTCATTGGTGCCTGAACAGATACTTGACCACTGCCCAACTGGTGCGAGGGTAATAAACACCGCGCCCTTATCGCTGGATGAAATTATTCATGAAATACAATGTGCCCATACTAACGGGCAGGATGTAGCCAGGCTGCACTCGGGGGATTTATCGCTGTGGTCCGCCATGGGCGAGCAGCTGCGCCGACTGCGCGAGCTGGATATCCCCTATAGCATTACCCCTGGTGTGCCAGCGTTTGCGGCAGCTGCAGCCACCCTGGGCCAAGAGTTGACGCTACCTGGCGTGGCCCAGTCGGTGGTGCTAACCCGGACACCAGGACGGGCCAGCGCTATGCCCAGTGCAGAAACCCTGGCTAACTTTGCCCGTACGGGTACAACGCTGGCCATTCACCTTTCTATCCATAATCTTTCCCTGGTGGTCGAAAACTTAACGCCTTACTACGGCGGAGAGTGTCCGGTCGCCATCGTATGGCGAGCCAGTTGGCCGGATGAACGGGTGGTGCGCGGACGGCTAGCCACAATCGAAGTGCTGGTGGATGACACCATGCAGCGCACCGCGCTGATTCTGGTAGGACCTGTATTAGAAGCGGAAGATTTCCAGGAAAGCAGCCTTTACGCCGTTGGGTATGACCGGCGGTTTCGTCCGCAGTCTGCTGATTCTCCGTTTGCGAACAGAGCCGATGGTGAAAAGAGTCGCCTATGATCACGCTGTCGTTAATTGGAATTGGTACCGGCAACCCAGGCCATATCACCCTGGCCGCAGTACGCGCTCTTAACCATGCCGATCTCATCCTGCTGCCCCGCAAAGGTGAAGCCAAATCTGATTTGATTGATCTGCGGCGGTTGCTGTGCGATCAACTCCTGGAGCAACCTGCCAGTGCTAAAATAGTCGAGTTTGATCTACCCAGACGTGATAACCGCAGCCACTACCTGAGCGCAGTGGATGACTGGCATACCAAGATTGCCGAGGTGTGGGCGCAGTTAATGGATCAGCAGCTTCCCAATGGTGGGAAGGTGGGCATGCTGATTTGGGGCGACCCCTCTCTCTACGACAGCAGTCTACGTATCGTCCAACGCCTTAGGCATAGCGGCCGCCCGGTTAAGGTGCAGGTAGTGCCTGGGATTACCAGCCTGCAAGTGCTTACCGCCGAGCACCAAATTCCTCTCAATGCGCTTGCAGAACCGGTTCAAATCACTACCGGACGTCGCTTGCGGGAGCGGGGCTGGCCAAGCGATGCTGCCACCGTTGCGGTTATGCTGGATAGCGGCGGGGCCTTTACCACTCTCCCATCAGAAGATACCTATATCTGGTGGGGCGCATATCTCGGGATGGAAAAGCAGTGTTTGATGAAAGGCTGGTTAGGTGAGGTGGGCGCGGAGATTATTGAGCAACGAGCTGCGCTTCGCGAAGCGCATGGCTGGATAATGGATATTTATCTGTTGGCTAAGCGCCCATTGCTGTAGTTGTGCGCATGGTATGAATGTGGAAGGTTTTTCCATAAAATAAGCCTTCATACATAATCCAACGACCATAAGGAGCTGCCATGAGCTTTTACGTTTACCTTTCAGGCGAGATTCACACCGACTGGCGCGAAGAAATTCAGCGAGGTGCCGACGCCGCCGGGCTGGATATTGTGTTCACCGCCCCGGTCACGGACCACGACGCCTCTGATGCCGCAGGCGATCACCTGGGCGAGCAGAGCAACCAGTTCTGGCGCGACCATCAGTCATCCAAGGTCAACGCTATCCGCACCCGCACGCTGATTGAACAAGCGGATTTGGTGGTAGTGCGCTTTGGCGACAAGTACAAACAGTGGAATGCCGCCTTCGATGCGGGCTACTGTGCCGCCCTGGCCAAACCCTACATCACGCTACATAGCGAAGATATCGTTCACCCGCTGAAAGAAGTCGATGCCCAAGCCCAAGCCTGGTGCACCACCACCAATCAGGTAGTGGAAACCCTGCGCTACGTCCTTAAAGCCTAAGCACGCAGCACCTCCCGCATCCCCAGCACTAACTTGTGGGAGGGCGTTCTAGCGCGCGAAGAACCCGCCGCATAAACAATCCAGCCTAATAGAGTGCCAGGCCACTATTGCGAGCATGCCTCACTTACCACGCACTATAAGCCCCGTAAAATCAAACGATTGCACACTTGTAGCGCGGCGTAACGCTTGGCGAGGAACGAGTCAAAAGGCACCCGCGAAGGCAGCGCAGCCGCCCATGCCTTGCCCTATGGACAGCAAAAAGTTTTCTGCAAAGGGGCGTGACCTAAGCCAAATTTATGAATAGAGTATGATTAGATCAGCAAGCGAGCGGGCACGTGAATTTTGGATATACTGCCAAAATTGGCTTTGCCACTAGAAGAATCAATGGGGTAGAGTCAAATGGGGTGGCTACAAAACCCCAATGAATGTGCCGTCACGTTTATTGAGGTTATGCAGCCGGGCGTATATACATTGTTATTTGCGCGATAGCGAGCGAGACCCACTATCAGCCTAGTACATGCAGCAGAAAATGCTGTATACCCAAACAGCATATTGAGGCTGGCTGATATGAGA
>NZ_JALPZO010000125.1 GCF_023507745.1 Vreelandella olivaria
AGGGCATCAGGGGGCATAATCTAGGTTCCAGGCTGTGACGCCTCAGGCTTTGTGGATGCTCACCCTGATGCCAGGGCCTGCTGGTAGCTAATCAACAAGCCCGGAGAGACACAAGGCTTTGTCTGAAGAGTCAGTGAGCGAAGGCCAGACAAGGAAAAAATCGGTGAAAAGACGGAGTTTACATACTGTAAATGAGTACTTTGATCGGACTCGCACACGAGCCGATTTTTAACGCCGTATGGTCGAGCACCGCTAGTTTTCAGACAGCGCCTAGGCAGCCGCTACCCCACACTGGTGGGAGACCCCGCCTATATCGCTGATGAACTTGAGTCCTGGATTACCGACGTGGGTATCGACGGCTTCAATATCTCGCGCACGGTAACGCCTGAAAGTTTTGAGGATATTGCGAATTTCATCGTACCCGAACTGCAAAACCGCGGTGTCTACAAAACCAGTTATCAGCAAGGCAGCTTGCGTCACAAGTTGTTTGGCAACGGCGACCGGCTGCCTGACTACCACACCGGGGCGCAGCACCGTTATCCAAGCAGCAACCTGTATCAGCCGCACTGCGACGAAGGGGTAGGCAGCTTTATTGCCACCTGACATAAACTGACCCCTGGGCCAGCAACCGCATTAAGTTGCTGGCCCAGGGAGGGAGAAATACCGCCAGATAGTGCAGCTACTCAGCCTGCCGGATCTATCGACTGCCGCAATACGGCTTGGGTGATCCGGCTACCGGGCGGCACACTGCGCGTTAGCCAGACATTACCGCCAATAACGGCGCCTTGACCGATGGTAATACGGCCAAGAATGGTCGCCCCGGCGTAAATCACTACATCGTCTTCTACAATAGGATGCCTGGGTTCCCCTTTAGTGAGTGCACCCTCTTCATCTTCATCAAACCTGACCGCGCCCAGTGTAACCGCCTGGTATAAGCGCACCCGTTCACCAATCACTGCCGTCTCTCCAATGACAACACCCGTGCCATGATCAATGAAGAAGTGCTGCCCAATCGTGGCACCGGGATGGATATCAATACCGGTGGCCGCGTGCGCCTTTTCAGCGATGATCCGCGCGATGATCCTTAAGCCATCTGAATAGAATACATTAGCTATGCGATGATGCATGATCGCCAGCAGGCCCGGATAGCAAAGCAGAACTTCATCTACCGAGGTAGCCGCTGGATCACCGCGGTAGGCCGCAATCACGTCCTGATCCAGTTGCCTTCGCAGTTCAGGAAGCGTACTGGCGAAACGACGCACAATATCATTTGCCTTCTGCACCTGAAGAGAGTGTGTTAAACGGGGCTGCTGACACCCCAGCTCCAAGCGTACCTGGGCAGCCAGAATATTCAGGGCATGCCCAAGCTGATGCCCCACAAAGTAATCTTCGCTTTCTTTTTTAAGGTCGGAAGGCCCCAGGCGCATGGGAAATAAAATACCGCAGAGAGCATCAATGACTTCATGAATCTGGCGGTGTGCTGGTAACTCCCGCGTACCCAGGTCAGGCTCCCGGCCCTGCCGCTCACGCCATTCGTGCCTGACCTGACGCAGCTCTGCCACCACCTTTTCCAACGGCCATGGCGACGACTCATCCTGTGGTTTTTCGTTCATCCTGGCATAGGCCTCATCAGTTTAACAACACACTAAAAATAGCATCACCTGCATCAGAGGATCACCCTTCGCGCTTATTACCTGCAAAGCCAGCCAAGGCCGCCACCACTTCTTACCCATGTAATTAATGAAGAAACCCAAAAAGGAGCCGTCAAAAGGCAATACACACACGCCCATTGGGGCTTCACGACCCTGGGTTGGAACAGTGCGTTATTCATTACTCGGTTGCCATACCACGGAAGGAATATCCAGCGTGGTGGGTATCAACCCCAGCTCGAAAAAGGTATCAGCGATGTCCTGCTGTTGTGCAATCACCTCATCAGAGAGGAACTGAGCACCATAGCTGGCGCGGTTCGCCGCCACATAGACCACATCAGGGTCGAGGCCGATGGAGGGCCCAAGCAGCTCAGCCACCTCACGCAGATTATCCTCTGCCCAGCGGTCAAGGTCCTGCAGCGCTTCAATGATCTCTTCCACGACATGGGGGTATTGCCCCGCCAATGGCCCTGCTGCAATATAAAACTCGTGGTTACTGACCAAACCAGTGCCATCTGCCAAAATGCGGGCACCCAACGCCTCTTCCGCCGCCGCCAGATAGGGCTCCCAAATGACCCATGCATCGACACTGCCACGCTCAAAGGCCGCACGGGCATCGGAAGGCGGTAAATAAGCCGTGCGTATGTCATGTATGGAAAGTCCTGCATCCTGCAGTGCACGTACCAACAAATAGTGGACGTTGGAACCGCGATTCAAGGCCACCCGTTTTCCATCCAGTTCTGCAACGCTTTGGATCGGCGAATCTTCGGGCACCAAAATGGCTTCCGCCTGGGGGGCCGGGGGCTGATGGGCAACGTATACCAAATCCGCACCAGCAGCCTGTGCAAAGACGGGTGGGGTTTCCCCCACAGTGCCAAAATCAATGCTGCCAACATTTAATGCTTCCAGCATCTGCGGGCCAGCGGGGAATTCCGTCCAGGTGACATTGATATTGCGCTCGGCAAAACGCTCCTCCAGTGCCTGACGCTCTTTAAGTATCACCAAAGTGCCGTACTTCTGGTAGCCAATACGCAGTATCTCAGGGTCTTCTGCCGCCAATAGCGATGAAGGAGAAAAGAGGATCAATCCTGAGAAGATAACGGCGGATGAAACTGATGGCTTGATCATACGAACCCTTACCAAGTTAACCGAGAAAAGATCAGGCGTAAGCCACGCGACGATAACCACCTTCACTGATGCTACCCAGATCCGGCAGTGCTTCTAACAACTCTTCAATAGAGCGCTGGATTCTAGCGCTGGCTTCGTCACCCACCTGATACTGCTTGTCACCATCCAGAGTGACTTGCCGGGAGTTGACATAGACCCCACTCAGGACATTACTGGCTCCCAGCGCCGACAAAACAGGCTTCAGGGCATAATCAATCACCAATAAATGACTATCTGATCCACCATTGGCCAACGGCAAAACCACTTTGCCTTTTAAACCACGCTCCGGGATTAAATCGAGCAGCAACTTAAGCGCCCCTGAAAACGATGCCTGATAGACAGGAGTGGCCAATACCACTGCATCCGCCTTGGCAATAGCATCACGGTAATCAATAATTTGTGGTGCTGAGAAATCAGCAAAAAAGACTTCATTTCCATCAAATTCATTAACGTTAAAGACCTGTGTTTCCACTCCCTTCTCACGCAGCTGCGCATCAATAAACGCTACTAGCGCTGACGTACGTGATAACCTTCCAGGGCTTCCTGCGATTAGCACAACACTCATTACAACCTCCTTAAGCACAAAGCGTTACCACCTTTGGCTGCAAAATAAAAAGAGCATTACGATGCAGCTACCTGGGGTGAGCCGATAGCACGCCCATCAAATGCTCCGCCGGTAAACACCCCTTCCTGGGTTACGGCCTGTTTACCGGGTAGCAAGGGGAACACCAACTCGGCAAAACGAATGGCTTCTTCCAGATGCGGGTAGCCGGAAAGCACAAACGTTTCCACCCCCAAATCAGCGTACTCCTTCAGGCGCAGTGCGACGGTTTCGGGGTCTCCTACCAGGGCTGTTCCCGCCCCGCCTCTTACCAGCCCAACACCGGCCCAAAGATCCGGGCTGATTTCAAGCTGGTCACGCCGACCACCATGCAGCTCAGCCATTCTCCGTTGGCCAACAGAATCCATACGGGTAAAGTTTTCTTGAGCCTTTTGAATGGTTTCATCATCCAGGTTTGCAATTAGCTTATCGGCCGCCTGCCATGCTTCCTCTCGGGTCTCTCTTACTATCACGTGCAAACGCACCCCAAATTTCACTGTTCGGCCATGCCTGGCAGCTTCTGCACGTACATCGGCAATCTTCTCTGTGACCGCTTCAGGCGGCTCACCCCAAGTGAGATAGGCATCCACGTGCTTACCGGCCAATTGATGGGCAGCCGGTGAGGAACCGCCAAAATAGAGCGGGGGATAAGGCTTTTGAACTGGATCAAAAACGTTCTTCGCCCCATTTATCTGAAAGTGCTCGCCTTCGTAATCGACGCTTTCCCCCTGTAACAGGCGTCGCCATACCGTGAGAAATTCATCAGCAACCTCATAGCGCTCATCATGGGTAAGATGAACACCTTCGGCAGCCAACTCCGCAGCGTCACCTCCCGGCACGACATTGAGTAATAACCGCCCCTTTAAAGCTTGATCCAACGTTGCAGCCTGACGAGCTGACGCCGTTGGCCCTGAAATAGAGGTACGCAGGGCCACCAACAATTTAATCCGCTCGGTAACAGGCACTAAGCTTGAAGCAACCACCCAGGGGTCCAGGCAGCTTGATCCCGTAGGAATTAACAGGCCATCGTAACCGTGGTGCTCAGCAACAACCGCAATTTGTTGCAAATACGCATTACTAGGCGGCCGCCCAGCACCTTTACCTAAGTAACGCGTATCACCAGAGGTAGGTAAGAACCAGAAAACATCTAAACTCATCGCGTCATTTCCCGTATAAGGTATCAACTCTTGATTACCCACAGGATAAAGACACAAGCATAAGCCAAACAAATCACATTATAAGATATGTATTTCAGAATAATCCTGACAACACCTATGCTAAAAAATGATGATGACTTCTTTTAAAACCATGTAGCATCATTATTTTAGTGCACTGAAAAGCGATTATCCCATCAAAATCACCACGCAAAAAAGCATTAGTGCGATGATGGGTTGGTATCATCTACAGCCGTTATAAACAGTTATCATATAGCCACACATAACATATCACTGATGTAAAAAAACCGCCTTAATATAAAAATAAAGGCGGCCAAAACACTCATTCCACGAAGGTGTTTCGCTAGACATCTCAACCATAACAAGTTACGAAACACCACCATAATATTTATTATTGATATAAATCTCCAAAATAAAGAAAATATCACAATTATTTAAAAATGATTTTCTTTTCACGAATTAGTAAGCCCCTATAAAGATTTTAACAGTGATTTATGTTTCGCCGCTAAACAGGACCTTTGTGGAAGGCACCCACAGCTACAAGGCCATCCGTTAGTACTCGTGAGATAGTCATGATGCAAAAAAATACTTACGCCATATGTCGCTACACTTAGCCTCTCCTGTTCTACCACAGGCCAAAACCTACTGGCTGGCGAGCCTGCTGCTCCCTTTAGCCGCCGCACACGCCAATGCGGATGAAGTAAGAACCACAATCACCCGGTTGGCAGTTGTATTTCCTTCACCAGCTCAGCAGAGTATCTGCCGAGCTGGTAAACGTGTTCCCCCCCTTAAATGTATGAGCTATTAAAACGCTTTTGGAAACATCATTTGGGGAAGGAAAAGAAATACGCTGGGGAATAGAATCATGGACAGGATTACCGACATGATCAGTGCAATCAGTGGTAAGACTGCAAGGAACGCCCGTGGCATAGAGACTTCGCCAATCTGACTGGCGATGAGCAAGCAGATGCCATAAGGAGGCGTGATCAACCCGAGCGTCAGGGAGAGCACCACAACCAGGGCCATATGGATTTGATTAATATCCGCCGCAATGCAAAGCCCTTGGATAATAGGAAGAAAAATAATCACTGCGGTTACCGGGCTTAATACGGTACCAATCACCAGCATGAAAAACATCACTAGCAACATGATACCGACGCGGGATTCCGTCACGGTAAGAATGAAACTGGCAACTTCCTGGGCAATACCCAGATACGAAATCAGCCACCCCATAATACCCGCAGAGGCAACGGCGAACATAGGCAACGAAAATGCCACCACCGAGTCGGCCAAAATGCCCGGCAACTGCCGGAAGCGAATGGCACGATAAAAGCCAAATGCCAGCAACATACCGACCAACACAGCTACCGAGGCGGCTTCCGTCGCCGTAAATACACCTGCCGTTATTCCCCCCAGCACAACCAGCGGTAACACCATGGGCGGGGCTGCGGTAATGGCGGTACGCCCCATTTGGCCAAAAGAGAATTTTCCGGTGGCTTTGATACCATGCCTGCGGGCAACGTAATAGACATACCCCATCTGCATAAAGCCAACAAGTATTCCTGGCAACACGCCCCCCATAAATAGTGCACCCACCGATACGTTACCGAAGGCCCCATAGATAACCATCAGAATGGACGGAGGAATAATGCCGCCCAGCACGGACGAAGCCGCTGTTAGGGCCACGGCAAAAGGTGCGGGATAGCCGGACTTTTTCATTGCCGGTATCAGCACGGCACCCACACTGGCAGTATCGGCCGCCGCAGAGCCGGATAAGCTGGCAAACATCATAGAGACCATCACATTGATATGACCCAAACCACCCCGGATATGCCCTACGGTACTGTCAGCGAAACGCAGCAGGCGGTCGGTGATTCCCCCATCATTCATCAGGCGCCCTAGCAGTAGGAAGAAAGGCACGGCCAGTAAAGGGAAAGAGTTGATGCTGGCAAACATCTGATTGACGACAGATGTTAAGGGCAACCCTAACTGCATGATCGTTAAAATGGAGGCCAACCCGATCGCAAATGCAATGGGCACGCTCAGACCAATAAGAATCAGAAAACTACCGATCAATGTAACCAATGGATTCATGATTCAGAGACCTCTTCACCCTCAACTCGCCTGCCGGAACGCAGCCTGGCGATATCCTCTCGAATAGTCTCAATAGAAAACAACAACATGGCGATACCCGCGACCGGGATAGCGGCAAACACATAAGCCATCGGGGTACCCAGCGCAACCGAGCGGCGGTTCCATCCCATATCCACCAATACATTACCGTGCACAATCAACACATAGATCACCGGCAGGCACGCCAAGCTACCGAAAAGACGCAGTACGCGCTGGGTCATGACAAAGTTAGAGGGGAAAGCGTCTACCACGTAGTGCTTGCGCCTGCGTAGCGCAACAGCCGCACCAATAAAGACAGACCAGATAAAACACGCCATGGCGACCTCGTCGGTCCACGACACTGAAATTTTCAGATAGTTACGCGCGACTACCTGGTACAACACCGTCAGGATAAAAGCAGCAAACAGCAAACCGGCGACAAACGTCAGGAGCCATTCAAGCACATCATTTATTTTCCGCATTTTTCTTCCTTTTTGATTGGCGCACGCTCCCTCGTTACAGCAGGTTGTCGGGCGCCAAAGCAGTTATGGATTGCGGTTTACAGGTTGCGAATCGTTTCAAGCAGTTCGGTTAAACCACGCTCTTCAGCGAAGGCATCATGCAGCGGTACCACGGCATCAATAAAGGCCTGCTTGTCGACCTCCGTTACCGTTACACCCAACCCTTCAAACTCCTGGATGAACTCAGCGTCGTACTCGACGCCTTTGTCTGTACCAAGCGTCCCAGCATGCTGAGCAGTCTCGAGAATGATGGCCTGATCCTCTGCAGAGAAACGACTAAAACGGTTCTCGCTGATTGAGATATGGCTCATCATGACCTGGTGTTCGGTCTTGGCGTGATAAGGCGCCACTTCATAAAGGCGGCTGGAGTAATAACCGCTGATGGTGCTTTCAAAGGCCCCCACTACCCCGGTTTGCAGGCCAGTGTAGATTTCGGTCCACGGGAGGGAGGTGGTTAGCGCACCTACCGACTGCCACATTTCGGCATCAAGGCGTGATCCCGTCACCCGCATTTTGACACCTTCCATATCTGAAGGCTGCGTCACCGGCCCCGTATTAGTACTCAGGTTACGCGTACCGCCTCCCGTCAGGCTCAACAACTTCAACCCAACGCCGGACTCGCTAACGGCATTATCGAAATATTGAAAAACAGGAGAATCCGGCGAGGTCGCCGCCTTGAATTCACCCATGTCTTCGAACAGATAGTTCAGACTGAAAATTTCAAAATCGGAGATATACGGCGAGATATTCATCACCCCGCCAATGATCATATCGGTGGTACCAATGCGGATTTCATCCACCATGGTTTGGTCGTTGCCCAACTGGCCGCCAGGAAAGATCTGTACATTGATACGACCATCGGTCGCTGCTTCCACTTCCGCCTTAAAGGTTTCAGCTGCATCAATCCAGGGGTGGGGTGCACTCACTACAGTGCCCAAGCGCAGCGTCTCAGCCATGGCAGGGGTTGCCAACAGCATGGTGGTCGCAGCCACCAGCACCAGACGGGAGAAGGTACGAGTTGTCATGGGGATATTCCTCTTATACAAGCGAAAGGTGTCAACATTGTCACTAACAAAGGGTTGCCAGTCATTTTTTCTACTGACTTTTTCAGCCTCAACTTTTTAGCCTGACTAAGCGCCGGATACAGGCTCACCCAGCGTATGCATTAGCCGGTTCGCCCAGCCAAACAGTGTGGTAGAAAGCGTAAGATCCAGAATTTCCTGATCACCCAGCCCTACTCCGCGCAGACTGGCAATATCGTCTTCGGTAACCTGCGGTGGGCACGCAGAAAGCCGCATCCCAAACTTCAGAATGGCGCGCTGGCGGGCATCTATATCCGCCCTTTCGCCGTTGAAGAAAATTTCCTGCATCACCCGTTCGTCATGGGTCAGGTTGTTATAACGCTGGGCATGAACAGCAGCGCAATAGATACAACGGTTAACCACCGATGCGGCCACTGCACCAAGTTCGCGCTCCTCCCGCGAAAGGCCCCCTTTGTCATACATGATGCCGTTGAAAAGCGAAGTACGAATGCGCAGCGACTCGGGATCATGGGCCAGCACCAATACATAATCGGAAATCTTGGTGTTGGATGGAGTCTCTTTGAGCGCTTCTCGCTGAGCCGGGGTTGCCTGATCAAAATCGACCGGCGTTATATGCGGGCGCCATGTGGGGACTCGCGTTGTAAATTTACGAATAACGCGGCTCATTGCTGTTCCCCCATTACACTCAGTACCGCCGCAACACGCAGCTGATAATTGATAAAGGCCACCAGCCCGGCAAGACGTACAATATCCGCCTCCTCCATGCCCGCATCACGCAGTGCATCAATGGTCTCTTCGCTGGCGTCCCTGGGGCGTTGGGTAACAAGATCCACATACCCCACAATTGCCGCTAAACGCTGGTCATCGGCGGGTGGTGTATTGCCCGGCACAGCCAGATCATGGGGATCAGCCTCATCCCCGTAACCGGCAAGCAGAGTGGAATAGTGCTGCGTCAGACCTTCTTGCTGGCAAATCCGCGCCATGCGGCATGCCAGCACAGCGCGCAGGTGGGTTGGCAATTTACCTGCATCTTCCGGCAACAGAGCGGCCTCGTAGGAGGCCTGGGTCAGCTCCATCAGCTTGCCACGCATCTGTAAGGCATCTGCCAAAGGGCCACTGCTGGGCACACCAGCAGCCATTTCAAGTACATGAGACATTCCAGTTCCTTAACGTTGATATACAAACCGAACGTGGCATCAGCTCACTACGGCAAGGAGGAAGCTTGCCATTCATCACCCAGCAGTTCTGGCGTGTCATAGCTTTCCAGTCGTTGCCAGTGGCGTTTAATATCTTCACGGTACAAACTGGCTGCAATGGCACCTGCCAGCCAGCTTGCCCCTTCGCTAATGCCTGGGATATCCCCACTCACCTTGCCCAGGCTGACAGAAGCGCCATAGTTGAAGCAGTGGATGTTACGAAGCCAGGGCGCAGTACCCGGCTCACGCTCCTGAAATGCAAAATCGCTATCTACATAGGGGAAGTTACCCAGCTCAGAGTGTTGAAGCTCGGCGGGCGGCTGGTAGCGGTCACGCCAAAGCAGGATACGATCGGCATATCCGGCCAGCTCGGTACGCGCCAATGGGTCAACTTCAAATCCTGTGCCCAGAATCAGAAAATCACAGCGAACCTGCTTGCCCTGCTGAGTGGTGATAACAATCTCATTCCCTTCCATATGAACGCCTTCAATGCCACAGCCAAAATGAAAGTAGGCATTGTCGTGGCGACTGACGCGCAGCGTTGAGCCTCGTGGAGGCGGAGTCTGGGTAGCAAAAGAGTAATGCATGATACGCCAGCGCCATGCATCAGGCAGGGTGGCATAGCCATGGGTAAAACCAAAAGAGCCTATCCCCATCATCTTGTTAATGGTGGGCATCTGCTGACGACGAATCAGAAAACGCACTTCGTTGGCACCATGTTCCAGGGCCTCGGCAGCGTTATCAATGGCCGAAGCCCCTACGCCAATGACAACCACCCGCTTACCTTTCAGGGCGGCAAAGTCGATATCATCAGCGGTATGTGCCCATGCGTGCGATGGCAGGTCTTCGACAAAGGCAGGAATCTTCGGCGCTCCCGTGCCCTCGCGCCCCGTCGCCATAATCAGCTTACGTGTCAGGATGCGTGCACTGGGTGCCCCAGGTCCCGAAAGCTCCAGGCTAAGCAGCTCGCCTTCGGGTTTTATATGCTCAACCTGAACATTGTTTTCAACCGGTAGATTAAGCACCTCCCGGTACCAGCACAGGTATTCCATCCAGGTGGGACGTGGAATCTTATCCAGGACTTCCCAGGCTGCCGCACCGTACTGCGCTTCGTACCATGCACGGAAGGTCAGCGATGCAAACCCGTAACTAGGCCCTGGCAATGTTTTGGGTGAGCGGAGCGTTTCCATCCGGGCATAATTTAACCACGGCCCTTCTCTTCCCGCCGGATGCCGATCAAAAATACGAATATTGGAAATACCACCGGACAACAGTGCAAAAGCCGCTACCAACCCGCACTGCCCACCCCCAACAATGACAACATCATGCACATGTTGGCCATCACCCCTATCTTGTGGTGGCACCCAATTGGCAGGTGGCAGATTCAAGCATGTTAAGTCGTACTTAACACGTTCATTCAAGGCTTCAAGACCGGCACCGGCCAAAGAGGGAGTGAGGATCATGGCATCATCTCGACTTGTGTCTGCATGGCCTGTTCAGCTTCATGGGGCCACCAGAACCAACGAACGGGAACGTCTTCAGCGTGGCAGTTGGCGGGCAGAGGAAGGGCTTTCGCCTGCTCGACCAACTCAAGCCCCCTGGCAAAACAATCAAGCGTAGCAGTGGGCTCATCTGCTGCTCCGACAGATGCATCCATGGTGAAGAGCGTATCCAACAGGTATGGCGTTACTGGCTCCCCGGATTGAGCAGGTACATCAGGATATCGGGCGACCCAAACACCACTACGTTCATCGACAGAATAAAATTTCATCAATACCGGGGCATACCGCGCAATAAACTCGACCGCTGATATTACATAGTTAGCCGACTCATTGCTAAAAAAGAAGTTAAATCCGAGTCTTACCCAACCTGGACGATATATGCTTCTTCCTTTTTGGACTAAAGTCTCATGTGCGTCAGCTGTCTTTTTATCGATAGCAAGCAGCTCATGGCCATAAGGCCCAGCGCAGGAACATCCCCCCCTTGCCTGGATACCAAACAGGTCATTTAACATGGCGACCACCAGGTTATGGTGTATTGCCTTCTCCCCCGCCATGATATTGAAAGAGAAGATAGCCAGCTTCGGCTGATCCTGAGGACCCAGCAGGCGAAAGTTACCGATCCCCTGCCACCGGGCCAGTGCCATGGAGACCAATGCCTGCTCACGTTGCTCAATAGCCTCGGCACCTATGCCGTCCTTGATACGAAACGCTAGCCCCGCACGAATATCGCCCAAAATATTAGGCGTGCCAGCCTCCTCCCGACGTTCAATATTTTGCACATATCGATGGTGCTCGGCAGTTACGTACGACACCGTGCCACCGCCTGCAACAGATGGCCGTGCACTGCGGCAAACAGCCTTACGAATTACCAGCACACCGGAACTTCCTGGGCCACCTACGAACTTGTGGGGGGAAAGAAAGACCGCATCCAGGTGGTCATTTTGTCCACTACCTGCCACATTGATCGCCACATAGGGGCCGCTGGCGGCGTAGTCGAATAGGGCTATTCCTCCATAGCGGTGTGCCAGCTGGGCTATTTCTGCCACCGGCGCTTTAACCCCGGTAACATTGGAAGCCGCAGAAAATGCCACAACTTTAATATCGCGCTCAGCATTAACCTGAAGCTGCTGCTTCAGTATGTCCAAATCCGGTAAGCCATCCTCTCTCAAGGGGATACGTACCAAATCCACATCGCATTCACGCCAAACCAGATCATTTGAGTGGTGTTCAAAGGGGCCTACAAACACCACCGGTTTAGGCAGCCTTTCAGTGCTTTGCCCCCCGGCCAATTCAAGAATACGGCAGCAACGATCTATGGCTGCGGTTGCCCCCGCACCAGCAAAGATAACCGCGTAGCCATCATCCGCGCCTACCGACTGTGCAATGGCCTGACGAGCCGCTTCCCGTAGCCGGGTCGTCATTTTGCCGGTAAAGGATGTTTCAGTATGGGTATTGGCGTATAGAGGCAGCACCTGTTCCTGAATAGCTTTCTCAACCGCCCCCAGCGCTCTTCCCGACGCGGTGTAATCGGCATATAGCAAGGGGATCTCACCAAAGGGCCCGGGAATCAAGCGCCCCTCACCGATCACATCCTGTTGTAGATGCGCTAACCCTTCAGGTGATTTCGCCGAGAGGGAGTTCGGTAGTTTTCTTGACTTGTTCCATTGAAAAGCACGATGTGACATTACTAAGCTCTATCCTGGCAATAAGCCTCTTATAAAAGGCGTCATAAGACTGGTTATTGCGCGTAATAACCTTGAGCAAGTAGTCATACTCACCGGCCAAGCGATTTACTTCGATAATTTCAGGAAATGCCTTAACTGTTTCTTGAAATTCATTTAGCCAAGCCTGGTTATGCTTATCCGTTTTAATCATTACAAAAACGGTGAGCCCAAGATCCAGCTTCTCTGGGCTCAGTACGGCAATTCTTTTTTCAATGACCCCTTCTTTTTCCAGTCTTTGTATTCGCCGCCAACAAGGCGTCACAGAGAGCCCTATACCCTCTGCAAGCTGTGCAATAGAAAGGCTATCATCACGCTGAAGCTGTTCAAGAATTTTTAAATCAAAACGATCAATAAGCAATTTATTTCCACTTTATTCACTGTTCAGGAATTTTATTCCTTATCGCTTTCTACTGCTTCAGTCAAGAGAAATAATTTTTCAGCGTGCTAAACAGGCTTTTCCAACCCTGTAAATCATGAGGATTACGAGCGTACAAAAACAGTGCAATAAAATATCAATTGCACCATTAAGATCAGTAAAGGCTCAGCACTACTGCCTACTTGAAAAGTCATTAAAAGTAATAATGCAGGTTTTAACCAAGACGAGAAGCCGCTGGCAGTTCAAATGACGTTAATTGCTGACCGCTTACCAACGTAGGTTCCAACTGCGTCATAATTCCCAAGTCCCCTGGGTGGTCTACATCAGGCCACCAAACATCCAGGCCCGCCTGTTGTGCATCTCTACTCCACTGCACAAGGCGGGGAAAGTACTCACGGCTTTTACGCGCTAAAGGCAACGTATCACTGGTTGGGGTTACCCAATGTACGCCACTTTGTTGCAAGCGCTGCCACTCACTGGCCGAGGCGCCGAGCGGAATACCCTGAGCCAGTAAGGGATAGCCTCGTTTTTGAAAACTTTGAGCTGCCGCACGGGCATGAGCTTCCCCTAGTACCACTTGCCCATCAAGCCGCAACACCACCTGGCGAGGATGCAAACCAAGCTGGGTAAGCAGGCTTTCAAACACACTACCATGGGAAGCCTCTACCGCCTGAATATGTCGCCAATGCACATCAACGATTAACGGCTTGGTACTGGCACCATGCTGCGCCAAGTGATTTAATGCATGCAAAACCCGTAAAAAGCGGTCTAAAAAGACTACATCCTCCTGGTTCCACGAGAGAAAATAGAGCCAGTCCGCCTGGTGCGGGCGGTCATGCTGATCACGTATTTCGACTCCGGCTTCCCATGCCGCAACATCAAGACGCTCCAGCGAAAAGATGGGCTGCTGAGACGGGTACAACATAAGGTTGGCAAGCCGCCCCCATATCTGGCCATCCTCCCAATGAAATGCTGCATGATGACGCAAGCTGGCATGGGGATTAAACGCCTGTAAGCGCTCGTTAAGATAGTTCGTTACTTGTGTTAGCGGCATCAGATCCTCTCCCTTCAAACCACCTAGCGCACCATGCCCCAACGCTTCACGGTGAGGCGTTCTACACTGTTGAAGACAATAGTCTCAACCAGCAAACCGATCACAATGACCACTACCAACCCCGCAAATACATTATCGGTATAAAGCTCATTACGATTTTGGAAAATATACCAGCCAAGCCCGCCCTTTCCCGAGGAAGCACCGAACACTAGCTCAGCAGCAATCAATGTGCGCCAGGCGAAAGCCCAACCAATTTTCAAGCCTGCCAGTAAAGCAGGAAGCGCGGCGGGAATCAGGATAAAAGCCACATAGCGCAGCCCACGTAAGCCATAATTTCGCCCAGCCATACGCAACGTTTCGGACACTCCCTGAAACCCGGCGTGGATATTGACAGCCATTGCCCAAAGCACGGAATGTACTAATACAAAGATCAGACTGGCCTCTCCCAAGCCAAACCACAACAATGCCAGAGGCAACAGCGCGATAGCCGGTAAAGGGCTGAACATGGAGGTCAGCGTGGTTAAGAGGTCCCGCCCAATGCGGGTGGATACAGCCAGAGTGGTGAGCGCCAACGCCAGAAAGGCGCCCAGAGCAAATCCTTTTAGCAACACGTTTAACGATGCGCTTACCCGAGCCAGCAGTACCCCCGAAGCCAGGCCGTTCCAAAGCGCATAAACAGTATCCGTGGCGCTGGGTAGCAGTAGCGGGTTGTTCTGCAAGCGGGCAACGATTTCCCAGGCCACCACAAGTAGCACCAGGATTACGGTTTTCCGAATCGCGCTTTGGTCCCACAGCCGCTGGCCAATGCTGCGGGGCACCTGCAATTCGCGCGCATCGATGGCGGATAATTCAAAGAATTGGTCAACCCGCTGGTCATGGGGTTGACGAAGATCATGTACGCTCATTGGATACTCCTGACGCCACAGCAGAACCCGTTACCGGGATGGCACTCTCCTTGTCGAGCACATCGATATTAAAAACCTGGCTGTCGGGATACTTAATACCCGCGCCGGTATTGAGTGCGACCACACGCTCACTGCTGGCAATCTCGCCCAGCGTGCTTAACTCCCTGGCAGCGGCATTGAGTGCCTCCAGATCGTAATGTACCAATAGTGGCGAACCGCACTGCCATAACTGCTGTAATACAGCGTGTGAATAGCGAGCATCACAACGTGGGCAATAGAGTTCCTGCACATAGCTGTAGCGTTGTTCAGCTTTCGTCGTTACTTGATCGGCGGCGGTAGGGGTAGCTAACGTATTCATGCGGCCACCTCATTTTCGAACAGCAGCCGATGAATGGTTTGAGTACGGCTTTTCGTCGCTTCGCTGCCCAGGCTATGCAGACTATCTTCAGCACACCCCAGCTCAGCACGCACTCGCCCTGGGTGCGGTGAAAGCAGTAACACGCGATTACCGATCACCTGAGCTTCTTCGATAGAGTGGGTTACAAACAGTAGCGTAAAGCCCTCCTGCTCCCAAAGCGCCAGTAACTCCTCCTGCATCTTTCTTCGGGTCAACGCGTCCAGAGCCGCAAAAGGCTCATCCATCAGCAATACACGGGGCCGCATAGCCAGTGCACGGGCAATGGCCACTCGCTGCTTCATACCGCCGGAAAGCGTATGAGGATAGGCATCAGCAAACCGGCTTAAACCCACTTTCTCCAGGGTTTCCAGCGCGCGCTGGGCCGCCGCTTTTCTGCTCAGGGAGCGCGATGCCACCAGCGGAAACATCACATTCTGTTTAACGGTTTTCCAGGGTGGAAGCTGGTCAAACTCCTGAAATACCACAATACGGTCTGGCCCAGGCCCCTGGATGGTTACCCCATCAAGGCGGATGCTTCCCTCGGCGGGTGTTAAAAAACCAGCAACAGCCTTCAAAAGTGTGGACTTGCCACACCCGGAAGGCCCGAGTAGTACAAACCGGTCCCCTTCCTGCACATTAAAACTGACCTGCTGAGTGGCCTTGACCACATGCTGGCGAGTGCGATATTCAAGCGTTACGTTATCTACCGACAACCGTGGCATTGATGCTGTTGCAGAGGGTATAGCGGGAGAGAAGGCCTCGCGGTCAAGCGAGGCCCCGCCCAGCACATGGCGCTTACGCAGTGCTAACGACATCAGCTTCCCTCCCACCCATGCACATCTTCGAAAAAGTAGTCCTGCCAGGTGGTAGGCTCATTGCGAATCGCCCCCACTTCAAACAGAAACTCTGCCAGTGGAAAGGTATTGTGGGGCACCAGAGAGAAGCTCACCTGATCGTCGGTAATAATCGATTCGAGGAAGTCGACATCCAGCTGCGAGCCACTAATGCGTTGATAAATAATGGCCGCTTCACGTGGCTCTGCTTCAATAAAAGCTTTCGCTTCCTCTAAGGCATCCAGGAAAGCGGCATACACCTCCGGATTTTCTTCACGAAACGCTTCGGTGGCATACAGCACAGTGGGCGAAACAGGGCCACCTAACATTTCATACGAGTCAATGATCTTATGCACGCCCTCATACTGCAGCGCCTGATACTGGAAAGGAATCGCCGAGAAGTGCGTATTGATTTCAGTACCACCACTGATCAATGCTGCCGTGGCATCCGGATGGGGCAACGCGACGGTATTGCCCTCTAAACGATTAAACTGATCCTGCCCAAAGGCATCGGCCACCGCTTTCTGCAAAAAGCGTGATTGCACTGACACCCCTACCGCTGGCACCGCAATACGATCACCGTCTCCAATATCCTCCAGAGTTTTAATATCAGGGTTATTGGTAATCAGAAAATTGGGAAATTCTCCCAGCGATGCCACCCCTTTTACGTTTTGACTACCTTGTGTACGATCCCATACCGTTAGCAATGGGCCCACGCCCGCCCCGGCTATCTCGATATTGCCTGATAACAACGCATCGTTAACCGCAGCACCACCTGATAGCTGCAGCCATTCCACATCGATGTCCACACCCCGTTCAGCCGCGTGCTTCTCAATCAGCGCCTGATCGCGGGCAACATGAAGCAGCAAATACGTTATGCCGAACTGCTCAGCAATACGCAGTTGCTCTGCTGCAACCACAGGTGTTGCACTTACCATGGAGGCTGCCAGCAAAGTACTGGCCAAACCAACAGTCGCAAGAACTCGTTTCATCGTGGCGCTCCTCATCCAAATGACAGTAGCACCACCCTATGGGGCTAACCGGTTAGTCAGAAGTGAGTTTTTTACCGGTCTTTATCATCGTCTGCATGAAGTAGTTATTCACTCCTGCGGGGAATACAAAGTATAAAAACGAAAGCGTTTTTTGTGATTTGAACGCAAGCAAAACTCTCTTTGATAGTGGCTTAACACTATGCATTAACGAGGGTATACCATGGCAATCCTGCAGCGTTCATACAGCACCGTTAAGCGGCCATATTGGCGCCGAGATCGAAGGGATGAGCGTGTCACCATCAAAGGTGACCGCCCCTATTTCAGCCAAATAGCGGATGCCGCTGAATGGGGGCTGGTCGGATAACGGATACTAGCGATGATCACCAATTGGGTAAGATGTGGCGCCCGGGATGTCTCTGTGATGACTGGCCATAGGGCCAGACAGCTTACGCAGCGCCACATAGAACACTGGCGTAAGGAACAAGCCAAACAGGGTGACGCCGATCATGCCGGCAAAAACCGCCGTTCCCAGCGCCGTCCGTACCTCTGCACCGGCACCGGTTGCAATCACAGACGGTAATACAGCGGCAGTGAAAGCAATGGAGGTCATGATGATGGGCCTCAGCCGCAACCGGCAAGCTTCCAGGGCTGCCTCCACCACACTCATCCCCTGATGCTCCAACTCGCGTGCAAACTCCACGATCAGAATAGCGTTTTTGCACGCCAAACCAATCAGTACCACCAAGCCCACCTGTACAAAGACATTGTTATCTCCACCGTCAAACCAAACACCAATCAGCGCCGCCAGCATGGACATGGGCACAATCAGGATAACCGCCAGCGGCAGTGTCCAGCTTTCATAAAGTGCGGCCAATACCAGAAAGACCAACAGTATCGACAGTGGGAACACGATCAGCGCCGCATTACCCTGAGTTGACTGTTGATAGCTCAGATCAGTCCACTCAAACGCCATGCCCGGCGGCAGCACCTCCAGCGCCAGAGCATCAATGGCGTCCATGGCTTGTGCAGAGGACAGTACCCTTGGATCGACCTCCCCAGCCAAATCTGCCGCCGGGTAACCGTTATAACGTAATACCGGATCAGGGCCGAAGGTTTGCCTGATGTCTACCATCGTACCGATTGGTACCATTTCCCCCTGATCATTACGGGTGCGCAACCTAGCGATGTCTTCAACATTAGCCCGGAAGGGAGCATCTGCCTGGGCGATTACCTGCCACGTCCGACCAAAGCGGTTGAAATCATTCACATAAGTCGAGCCAAGATAAGTCTGTAGAGTATCAAACAGCTCAGTCAGCGGGACTCCCTGAGCCTTGGCTCTCAGTCTATCTACTTCCGCATCCAACTGAGGCACGTTGGACTGGTAACTACTAATCGGGAACCCCATTCCCGCTGTCTGAGCAATCGCCCCCTGGAACTGGTTAACCGACTCCTGCAACGCCCCATAGCCAAGATTACCGCGATCCTCAATGAACAGCTGAAAACCAGAACCGTTGCCCAAGCCAAGAATGGGAGGCGGCATAAACGAGAATGCAAACCCCTCCTTCAAACCACCAATCCCCTGGTTAATTCTGGCGTTAATCTCAGGGGCGCCAAGACTGCGCTCGCCAAAGGGGCTCAGGGTGAGAAAGACCACCCCTGTATTGGATGTATTGGTGAACTGTAGTGCGTTAAGGCCCGGAAAGGCGATAGCATGCTCCACCCCCTCAACATCCATGGCAATATCCACTACCTCCTGCAGCATCTGGTCGGTTCTTTGCAACGATGCACCTTCCGGCAGGATGACCCCGGCGATCAGGTACTGTTTATCCTGAACCGGAATAAACCCAGGGGGCACGATTTTAAACATCATGCCAGTCCCCAGCAGCAGCAAAGCGTAGACCATGAATACCGCTCCCCGGCGTTTTAGTGAGCGGGCCACTCCCTTCTGGTACTTAGCGGAGCTAGTATTGAAAAAACGATTGAAGGGACGAAAAACCCAACCGAAGAGTTTATCAATAACTCTAGTCAGTCGATCCTTGGGGGCATCATGGGGCTTGAGCAGCATCGCTGCGAGTGCCGGCGACAGAGTAAGAGAGTTAATGGTGGAGATAACAGTGGAGATTGCAATCGTCACCGCGAACTGCCGGTAGAACTGCCCGGTCACGCCTGAAAGGAAGGCCATGGGTATAAATACTGCACACAACACCAAGCCAACAGCGATGATGGGACCGGATACCTCCCTCATTGCCTGATGCGCCGCCGCCCGGGGCTTGAGTCCCTCTTCTATATTCCGCTCCACGTTTTCCACAACGACAATGGCATCGTCTACCACGATACCGATAGCCAGTACGAGGCCAAACAAAGTAAGCGTATTGATGGAGTATCCCATCAAATAGAGTGCCCCGAAGGTACCAATGACCGACACCGGCACCGCCAGCAACGGAATAATGGATGCACGCCAGGTCTGTAGGAACAGGGTGACAACCAACACCACCAACAGGACGGCCTCCAGCAGTGTTGCCACTACCGACTTGATAGAGTCGCTGACAAAAATCGTGGTGTCGTAAACTGCGGCATACTCAACGCCTTCAGGGAACTGCATGGACAGCTCGTCCATTGTGGCAATCACCTGCTCCCGGATAGCCAGCGCATTGGCCCCTGGTGCCTGGAAGATACCTATGGCAACCGCATTCTGGCTGTCCAGCTGCGACCGGAGAGTATAATTACCAGCTCCCATCTCAAGCCGTGCCACATCCGACAGTCTCAAGATTTCGCCACTGTCGCCGCGTTTCAATACGATATCGCCAAACTCTTCAACCGTTTCTAACCGCCCCCGGGCATTGATCAGTGTCAGAAAGTCACTATTTTCAATAGGTTCTGCCCCCAACTGCCCGGCCGATACCTGTACATTCTGCTCCCGCATGGCACTAACCACATCACTGGCAGTCAGGTCGTGGGCAGCCACGCGCTCTGGATCCAGCCAGGCTCGCATGGCGTAGTCTCCCCCACCGAATATTTGCGCATCCCCCACTCCCTGGATTCGGGCCAGACGGTCGCTGACATGCAAGCGAACGTAGTTACGTAGATAAAGGGTGTCGTATTCACCCTCAGGAGACGTCAGATGAACAACCATCAGGAAGGTAGGTGACTGCTTCTGAGTGGTTACGCCCTGACGACGTACCGCTTCAGGCAGTCGGGCCTCAGCCTGGCTGACACGGTTTTGTACCCGTACTGCCGCCTCCTCGGCATCGGTACCTGGGCGGAAGGTGATGGTCATCTGCAAGACACCATCCGAGCCCGCGACAGACTTGAAGTACATCAAGTCTTCGACGCCGTTGATGGCTTCCTCCAGCGGGGTAGCCACCGTTTCAGCGATCTCTTTAGGGTTGGCACCGGGGTACACCGTACGGACGACAACAGAGGGCGGCACCACTTCCGGGTACTCACTAATCGGCAGGTTAGGGATGGAGATCAACCCGACCACCAGGATAATAATGGATAGTACCGCTGCAAAGATCGGCCGATCCACGAAGAAACGGGAGAAATTCATGGCTGTCTAGTTGTCCCTGGCGGCAATGGTAGGCTGGGTAGCAACGGCAGGGGTTGCAGCCACGCTCTGTGGATTCACCTCCATGCCCGGCGTGAAGACGTTCTGGACACCGTTGACGATCACTCGGTCACCGACAGCGAGCCCCTCGTTGATGACTGTCAACTCCGCTACCTGACGCCCGGTGTTTACCTGGCGCCGCACTGCCAGGTTGTTGCCATCGACCACATACACATAGCGTCTGTCCTGGTCAGTCATAATCGCCTTTCTATCCACCAACAATGCCTGCTCCAGTTGGATCAGAGGCATTTCCACCCGAGCAAACTCCCCAGGTCGAATGCGCCCATCCGGGTTGGCGAGCACTGCCCGAAACTGCAAGGTGCCCGTACTGGGATTAAGGCGGTTGTCGATAAAATCCAGAAAGCCGGTGTACTGCCGCTGCCGATCACCACCCAGCTCAATCTTCAGGCCGTCTGGCTCCCTGCTAGTCAGCAGCGACTGGCTGGCAAATGCAGCCTGCTCATTTGCCTCGAAATAGACGTGAATTGGGTCAATGGTCACCAGTGTGGTCAGCAGGCTCTGATCGGCGCTCGCCAGATTGCCACGGGTCACCATCGCCCTACCGGCACGGCCACTGACTGGCGCAGTGATGCGGGTATACTCAAGATCAAGCTCCGCAGTATCCAGGGCTGCCTGGGCGGCATCCACCATGGCTCTGGCATTGTTCAAAGCCGCCTGACGCTGGTCATGCACCTCTTGAGAAATAGCCTGGCGCCCCAGCAGCACCCGAGCGCGTTCGGCTTCTCCAGCACTCTGCGCCTGCTGACTCCTGGCCTGGGCAAGCTCAGCCTGGGCAACGCTAACACGCGCCTGGTAAGGCCGGGGATCGATCTGGAACAGTAGATCCCCCTGCTCCACCAGCTCTCCCTCCTCGAACGCCACCTCCTGGATATAGCCACTGACCCGAGACCTTAATTCAACCGATTCCGCGGCCTCTACACGGCCGGTAAATGACTCGCTAAGAACCACTGGCTGAGCCACCACTTCCACCACATCAACTTCCGGCGGCGGCGCCACCATCGCTTGCTCACTCTTGGCCTCGCATCCAGTAAGCAGAGTAATGATCAGTAGGGATAGGATTATCGCCCAACTCCTTGCAGAGCAGGTTCTTTGCGTCAAACTTCCCATGATTGCTTGCTCCAATGGCTATCGAAAATCGATAGCAGCGTCCGTTATAAAACTGCGTATCGCGTTGGCGGTTGGCTTTTTCAACTCGTTTAAACGCAGCCAGAGGTTGCCCACGATAGGGCGAGCGGGAACAATGAGGTATCGGGTTCCTACAACAAGATTGCCTAATCCTGTCGAGGTTAACGAAAGGCCAAAAACGGTACTGGCTGAACGATCATCCTGTTTCAGTGACCACGAATGGTAGCGAAGAGGTGTCACACGGCATGAGTTGCTGGTTTCTGCAAGGTGATTGCCTAATTCTGCAGAGCTAACCGAAAAAGCATATGCTCCGCTGAGCGAAAGCATATACTGCGGCCAGTGAGAGGGAGGAGAGCCGTTGATCAATACTGTGCCTGGGCAGGTCGCCCATTTCAGCAATAACCTACCACTGCAATTAAGCGACGTAGTACGCCGCTGGACACCGCAGGAAGCGCTTCAGGGCACAGCCATTCCCTGGTTGCAACTGGCTCGCGTCGATACCGCTACTGGCTTTTGTTCTGCCGTATATGAGCCAAGCCTATGCTTCGTTATCCAGGGCAGTAAAACCGTACAGTTGGGTGACCGTGAGATCGACTACCAGGCCCCCAGCTATATGGCCAACTCAGTCCACTTGCCAGTGCTGGGCAGGGTGGACTATGCCACTCCCGAACAGCCCTACCTGGCGGTAAAGGTCATTATCGACCCCCAGGAAGTAGCCGAGTTAATTATAGAACTGGGCGATAAAGCGCCACCGGCGGGCACTGACTATATCTGTTCCGAGATGGATTGCGGGCTATGCTCTGCCTCCATGGACGTGCACATGCAAGGCTCGCTCTACCGGCTGTTAAGCCTGCTCGACTCACCGGAAGACATACAGATACTCGCGCCTTTAGCCCGCCGGGAGCTTATCTATCGGGCGATAATGGGAGAACTGGGCCCACGGATGCGCCGGTTTGTCGCTGCGGATACCCAGGCCAACCGGATTTCGCGAGTAATAGATACCCTCAAAGAGCGTTACGCACAGCCACTACGGATACGCGACCTAGCGGTAGCGGCCAATATGAGTGAGTCGACGCTGTACCATAGCTTCCGACAAGTCACCCGTATGTCACCTTTACAGTATCAAAAGAAGTTACGCCTTCATGAGGCGAGGCGGCTGATGTTGACGGAAGGATTGGAAGCAGCCACGGCCAGCTATCGAGTGGGATATGAAAGCCCTTCCCACTTCAGTCGCGAATACAGCCGCATGTTCGGCGCGCCACCACGTGCTGATGTTACTCAGCTACGGGGTGCCAGCACAGCAACACTGCCCGCCTAGGTGCAACGGCTACCCTTTTACTTGTGGTGACTACCCGTTTTATCGGCCACTGAACGGAGTTTCTCGGTTAAACCGCACTGATCGGGATTGGTTTAGCAGTCCTGGTGGAATATGCCTCTTTCTTTAGTTAATTTTGGTTTTAAGCCAATCGACGAATGTCTGCATTTTAATACTGTGTTGCCAGCTTTGGGTCGGAATATAGTAACAAAGCCCTGACTCAACACCGCGTTGCGCTATCGGCTGCAATGTTTTAGCTTTTACGAACTCAGAAACCAGAGTTTCGGAGCTAAACACCAATCCCCTCCCTGCAATCGCCTCATATACGCCATAAAGCTCTTGATCAAAATATTTTATCTCTAAATTTGGGACATGGTTTTCATTAACTGTTACCCAATCAGCCCATGGAGAGTCAGGTAATTTTTTATTCTTCCACCGGGTTAGATAAACAATTGCTGGCTCATCAGAACCTATCGAACGGATAAAATCAGGCGCTCCATATAAGTTAAAACGTTCTTTTTTTAACAAGTTCGATTTATCAATCAAACTTACATCACCCAAGCGGATAGAGAGGGCATTGAGTTTAGCTGTTACCGCTTCACCCGTTGATATATCAACGTCAATATCTCGATAGGTTTGATTGAAGTCATATAGCCATGGAATTAACACCAAAGCAGCAAAGGATGACGTGGTATCCACATTAATCCGAGATGCATCCAGTTTTATATCATCCAGCGCAGCCTGGATTTTCTGAAGGCCGGAGGTTGTTGCTTCAGAGAGCAGCTTCCCTTCGGCAGTTAAGATAACTTTTCGGTTCGCCCGGGCAAATAGCGGTACCCCCACCCTCTGCTCAAGGTTGCTGATGTGATGCGACACGCCTGCTGGCGTTATCGCCATTTCCTCAGCGGCCTCCTTAAAGCTACCCAGTCGAGCAGCAGCTTCAAATGCCTTGATTGCCTGTAATGAAGCATTCACTATCAGTACTCCTCGGTTTTGGCGTCAAACCTACACCTTAATAGATAAATTTTACTCATCTATTAGTCCAGTTTATTCATTTGTTGTCGTGCTCGCCAAGCGGCAGCATAGCCCTTCTAAATCACGACCAGAAGAGGCAACCATGCACACAATACTTCATATAGACGCCAGTGTTCGTAGGGTGTCCAATCCCAATCCTGACCACAACTCAATATCCAAACGCATTGCCAGAAAATTTGTCGATAAATGGCAGTCACATAGAAGCACAGATGAGTATATTTATCGTGATGTAGGCTTAAACCCACCCGACTTTATTGACCAGGACTGGATAGGCGCTGTTTTTACCCCAGAGGAGCGAAAAAGCCCTGAGCAGCACAGAAAACTGGCGTTATCGGATCAGCTATTTGGTGAACTGACTCAGGCGAATATCATCCTGATCTCTTCACCCATGTACAACTACGGGATGCCCGCTCCCCTTAAAGCGTGGTTCGATCAAGTGATGCGTATCAACAAAACATTTAGCTTTGACTTAGCCCGTGGAGATTATCCAATAGAGCCGCTTTTATCAGGTAAAACCCTGGTCTTGGTGACCTCATGCGGAGAGTTTGGCTTTGGGGCGGGGGGAGAGCGTGAGCATATGAACCATCTTGGGCCACATATTAAGACCTTGAGCAAGTACCTGGGTGTCGAATCATGCTATGAAATCATGTCAGAGTATCAGGAGTTCGGAGACGAACGATACCAAACATCCGTTGCTGATGCGCTTGAACATGCTGATTTGCTAGCGACCAAGCTGGCAGGACAAGATTAAATCGATTACGCCGTAACTGGGCAGTTCACACGGACTGCCCCAGTCTGATTTAATGGATTTACGGTCACATCTCCCTTCTCACCCCCCATCTGCTCCGATTGATTTCACATGACGAAGCGCAACGACTGAGGTCACTGCAAGTGCCAAAATGACGACACCACTTACGGTGGCCGCCATATTCATTCCTTGAGTAAACGCAGACTGAGCCTGTTCAAGTAACCCGGGAGGGATTCGTTCAGCGATGACCATGGTTGCCCATAAACTTTCCCCGAGGGCACTAGAGATCTCTAGTGATACTCCATCAGGAACCACATTGGCAATCTGAACGCGGTACAGCAGTGTCGCCAGGCTGCCCAGAAGAGCCACTCCAAGCGCCACCCCCAACTCCTGAACCATCTCCGACATCGCTGATGCAGAACCTGCTTTTTCCCGTGGCGCAGCCCCTACCACCAAGTCCGTACCCAGTGCAGCAATGGTACCCAAGCCGAGGTAAACCAACGAAAATCCCACAACAACCTGAGCTACCTGGACAGCTTGCGTATGGGTTTGCGCCAGTAAACCGCAGCCGATGCTTGACAGCACAAGGGCAATAGCAATAACAAATGCTGGTCGAATACGCCGCGCTAACAGAGGAGCCAGTATACCGGCAAGTACCATCATCAGCGCTGGAGGTCCCATCCATAGTCCAGCCACCAGCGGTGAGTAGCCCGCCACCAATTGCAGGTACTGGGTAACCAGCAGCATCATTCCCGCCACACCAATCAGCCCTACCAGAAGGATGATAAGCGCAGCCGTGAACGTCTTGCTGGCAAATAATTTGAGATCAAGCAGAGGGTCGTGAAGCTGCTGTTGCCGATGTACAAAGAGGAATGTTCCCACTATTCCAGCTGCAAGCGCGACCAGAACCAGCGACGACACACCAGATTTAGAGAACTCCTTTATGCCATAGATGCTTGGCAAAATAGCCACCAGCAACAACAGAACACTTAAAAGGTCCAGGCGGCCAGCATGTAGGTTACGGTACTCTGGCAGCAGTAGTGGGGCAGCCAACAGTAATATTATGACAATGGGCACGGCAATCAGAAAAGCGGCCCCCCACCAAAATGGTTCCAACAACAGCCCGCCGACCACTGGCCCCAGGGCCATCCCCAGAGCAAACATTGTCGCCCAGATACCAATCGCAAGCGCGCGCTGGCGCAGATTTAAAAACATATTGCTTATCAGAGCCAGCGTAGAAGGCATCAGGGTTGCACCAGCAATACCCAGCGCTGCCCGAGCCACTATTAACAATTCGGCGTTCGGTGCATAGGCCGCAAACACCGATGCGACTGCGAACGCAAAGGCCCCTATCATCAATAACCGACGCCGGCCAATCCGGTCGCCCAGTGTCCCCATAGTGATTAGAAAGCCTGCGATCATGAAACCGTAAGCGTCCATAATCCACAGAGCCTGGGTACTGCTCGGCTGTAGCTCTACCGCTAAGGCTGGAAGTGCCAGGTAGAGAATAGTAACGTCGAGCCCTAGCAGCATGGTGGGCAGTGCCAATACAGCGAGCCCCGCCCACTCCTTGATACCAGCTTTGTTATACGGCCTTTCAGAGCCAGTATCAGTACTCAAAAGGGTGTGTACATCACATTGGTATGACATATCGCCTCCAACTCCATAGTGGAAGTTGGCATTCTCAGACACACCTTATAGGGTTACAATATAGCTAATTATCCTATTACTAAAGGTAATGGCATGGCGCAACATCGGCTTGAACGAACACAGAGTGATCTCACTGAGTTCATGCTTCGGCATCGTCGAAAATTGACACCAGCTGACGTTGGTCTTCCAACCAGCGGGCGTCGGCGTACGCCAGGACTCAGGCGAGAAGAAGTGGCGGCACTTGCCGGGGTGGGGCTGACTTGGTACACATGGTTCGAGCAGGGTCGCGACATCAAGGTCTCCGAACGCTTCCTACTTAATGTCGCCCGTGCCCTCAAGTTGGATGATGCCGAGTGCTGCCACTTATTTCTGTTGGCACATCGACGGGCACCACCAGTAGAAGCGTATCAAGAGCAGATCCTTTCTCCTCGCATCCAGTCTCTGATGGATGATCTTTCTCGCCCTAGCTACGTTATGAACCTGCGCGGGGATGTGATTGGTTGGAATACCCAGGCCGATGAGCTACTCCAGTTCAGCACCCGTGAAGCATCTGAACGTAATCTGTTAAGGATGGTGTTTACCGCTCCTGACCTGCGCCAGCGCCTCCCCGATTGGCAACAGGATGCCTCTCGTATGCTGGCCCAATTTCGTTGTGATTTAGCTGTCGCCCCTGACGATCCCGTCATGCAAGCATTGATTGAGGAGCTTGGCCAGTTATCACCAGACTTTAGGCGCTGGTGGGAAGCCTCAAATATGGACGGGTACAATCAAGGAATAACCAGCCTCCTCGATATAGCAGGCGTGCATCATACGTATACCCACGAAGTGTTGATCGTTGATGAGTATCGTCATCTAAGGATGGTTGTCTATTTCAACGCCAGAGAACAAGAGCGATGAGAAACCGTTCATAGGCCATGATGATGGATGTTTGCAAGGCCTTCTCTTAAAGGTAAACGAGCCCCTGAACATACTGCTTTTTTGCCGCAGCGTCACCTTGGTCATGGACATTTTGCCTGACTCTTCTCTCATAACTCCGTATGTCCACGAAAACTTCTACCACCTGAGGGAAAAAGGTCAGTGACGCATTGGCTTAGGAGAATTTTTTACGCCAAGTGATCACCTGCCAGGAGACCATAGAGTGCTGAATCAGAAACTACACCATTGATTTCCCAGCGCTGTCTCAGCAGGCCCTCTTTAATAAAACCGAGTCTTTCTAAAGCCCTGCCAGATGAAATATTTTCAGGATCAATCTCTGCCTCAATTCGGCGAAGCCCCAATGACTCAAAGCCGTATTTTATAAGCGCTTCCCCCGCCTCAGAAACAAAGCCATAACCCCAATATTGCTTGCCGATACCAAAACCAATCTCAGCACGCTTTGACTCCGATTCATAGCTGAAAAGCATGCACTTCCCAATCAGCTCACTGGTAGCTTCAAGCATAATGCCAAGGGTAATCGACTCTTGTCGATCCATTGCGGCAGTGCTTTCCTTAATGAAGCTCATGGCATCCTCAAGAGAGTTCCACGGAGCAGTGTTCCAGTACTTCATGACATCTGGATCTGAGAAAATCGTCAGCAATGCTTCAGCGTCCGTGAGTTTGAGTGGACGAAGTACCAATCGCCCGGTTTTGATAGTTGGCATAAATTTTTGTGTCATCAATTCTTACCTGTTGCGAGTACATGTCACTTGCCTGTGAGCGGGCTTTCTTGCTCAATTTCATACAGGAAGCGCTCTAGAATATCGCGGCTTTTAGCCAGCTTCAGCGCTTTCAGTTCAGCCAGGCGGATTTGCTCATGTAGAACATTGCGCAACTCATCACAGGGCTCAAGCACCGGAGTCTCCCCTCTCACACAGGGTAAAAATTGCTGGATTGTCGCTAAGGTCATACCTGTCGACCCTAGCAGTTTGATCCGTTCAACTGTCTGCACCTCATCCTGCGCGTAATCACGATACCCGCTACGGGTGCGCTTCGGCTTCAGCAGCCCCTGAGTTTCATAGTAACGCAGCATTCGAATGCTCACGCCCGTACGTTTTGAAAGCTCTCCTATCCTCATCTCGCCCTCCTCTTGACTCTTACAGTGCTGTCGGGGTTTAGAGTAGCTACTCCATGCGGTGAATTCAATCAGGAGCGTACCATGCCGACCCAACCCAGTACTTATCAGGCCCATATTAATGGGCACCCGGCCACCCTTTCCGAACTGAGCCCCCTGGCGTTTGCCGGGTTTGCACACTTCACTGCCATGCAGGTGCGCAACAGAAAAATCAAAGGGCTTGACCTTCATATAGAGCGCCTACGAGCAGCCTCGCTAGCATTTTTTGGCAACGCGCTTTCCGATGAACAGTTGCAGTCACATATCAAAATAGCTGTTGATGAAGGGGAAAAAGATCAGTCATTGACCGTTACCATTTTCTCACACCGTGGAGAGTTCACTGCCAATAGCATGAATGTGGAACCTTCTATACTTGTCCGGACAGGAGCACCATCTGATGGACCCAAAGGCCCTCTACGACTGAGCGCTGTAGCACACGAGCGGCCTCTGGCTACCATTAAGCATGTGGGTGAAGCTGGCAAAACCTATTACCTGCATCAAGCCATACGCCAGGGCTTCGATGATGCGGCCTTCGTGGACAACCGTGGATACCTAAGCGAGGCAACGATATGGAATCTTGTCTTCTGGGATGGAGAAGCGGTGATCTGGCCCAAGGCTGACATGTTGAAAGGCACCATGATGGGCATCATTCAACGCCAGCTTGAACGTCTGGATATTCCGCAACGCCACGAAGCCATCACCTTAAAACGCCTCGGATCGCTGTCTGGCGCTGCGGTGATGAACTCATGGACGCCAGGTATTCCAGTCACTGCCATTGCTTCCACTGTTATCGAGGAAGCAAGTCCGTTCATTAACCTGCTCCATAAAGCCTACGAGGCTGAGCCTGCAAACTCCCCGGTATTGGTGATCTGAGATTTACGGGTCGCCTGCAGCACATCATGGTAATCCCCAGAGGCGAACCATCACTCCGGGCTCTACTTAATAATCACGGCCATTCCTATGGTAAACCTGTTTATGTGGGTGCGGACCCGGCAATGGCCCAGTTGTTTGACCTGGCCATGCTAAGCGCCATATTCGGTATGTTTGGCGGCTACCTGCATGGCGCTGCATTACTGGACAGTGAGAATGTTCCCGCCGGGGAAGTAACTCCAATGATCATGGCCTTATTACACGCTATGGTAGCCCTGCTGCCCCATATTGCTGAAGAAATAGATACCGAACCCAATCTTCAGCCGAATTCAAACAACGCCATGATGGCAATAGTACTGCAAAATGTAGTCGATGGCAGCATCGAACAAGGTATTGACCCGAGCCTGCTTGAACCCGCCAGAGCACTGTTCAAAAAAGGTGTATCTGCCGGGTTGGGAGCAAGAGATATTGCGGCGTTGGTGCCCTTATTGAGATCATAAGCTGCGTAGATCAAACCGTTCAATTCAGGGACATATTTATCGAACCTTTCGCTGTTTTCAACGAGGCTTCTCTCCGGGACTTGACCTCAAGCTAACTTAAGGTTTTACGCTAAACCATCACCGTTAACAAAACCGCCAACTCATTCAAGCAGGAGAAAACCTTATGCAGCAAATACTACCGGACTTATGGGAAACAGACGTTGAAAACCCCGCCCCGGGGCTGACCACACACGCTTATCTGTTTACTCGCCCTCAGGGCAATATCATGTTTTACAACACCAGCCAGAGCAGTAGCTGGCCGGTGATTCAGAAACTGGGTGGCATCAACAGGCAACTGTTGAGCCATCAGGACGAAGTGGGCCAATCACTACAAACCATCCGAGAGCGTTTCAAGGCACAATTAGGCATCCATGAACTGGAGCGGAATGACGCCGCGAAATTCTGCGAACCGGATCTGTTGTTCCGTGACTCCGGCCAGTCTCTTGATGGCGTAAACATCATTCACACCCCCGGTCACACGCCGGGCAGCACCTGTTTTCAGGTTACAGGCCAGGGGGGTCTCAGCTACCTGTTTACCGGAGACACTCTATACCGGGGTAAAGGTGGCATCTGGCGAGCAGGCATGATTGATGGCTACAGTAATCGACCCCAGTTACACAATAGCCTGCAAATACTGAAAACACTGTCTCCCGATGTGGTCATTTCAAGCGCTTTTACTGGCGATAGTGGCTACCAGCGGGTGACGCATAACCAGTGGCAGCAACTGCTGGATAACGCCCTGAATGAACTTGGGTAAAGGCCAGCCTGCAAGGAGCAACCCGGTCTGAGCGTGGTGAATCACCACGCTCAGAGGGCATCAATAGGTGTTTGCTGTAAGCCAACGATGACAGATGAAGTAGGATTACTGGCTCCAGGGGCTTGATGTTGGCCGCTGACGCGGCCAATAAAAAACTAATGCCTATACAGAGTGAAGGCTCATAGGTGTTAGCCGATTTTTAGATCCAGCTTGAAGTTACGAATAATTTTTTCGTCTAAACAGCTACGTAAAAATTTATTCATTGCTGTCATATCGTTGGATGAATAAAAATCTGACATAAGTGTATTGAACTCTTGTTGACGTTTGGCCTGGACATTAATGATGGGAAAGCCATTAGCCAATAAAATGCCATTCATCATAAAGCGACCTGTACGTTTATTCACATCCCAAAAAAATTGAGCCCGCGCCATTTGCAAAAATGGCAGTAATAGCCTGATCATAAATGTCATCCTCGCTATACACTTGCTGTTCAACTTCAAGCCATTTAGCATCTAATTCATCGGGAGCTAGCGGCTCATACTCGGAGCCTATTATTGAGACATAACCTGAGCGAAAATTGCCCCACTCTAACGCTTATTCTTTACCTGCAATATGATGGATTTTTAATGCCGTCTCTTTATCAAATTGAAACTCACCCTGATCGACTAAGCCAAATATAAACTCCCACGCTTTTGCCTGGTTAATTGCCATATTTTGATCGCTGATACGGATGGCCACCTACCGTAATACCATCCAGGATGGTCTGAACCTCAGGCAAAGTCATGGCAACACCTTCGAGGTTAACTGCATCATAAACCAAAGCAGGAACATCTCTTTTCGCAAGTTGTTTTGCCAGAGGTACATTCGGCTTCATATGCCATATATTATCTATGGATGCTGTCATAACGGGCTTCTTCAATATGGGTAAAACTGATACAAGCATACACTTACTGAAGGTTAAAGTGGTAGAAGTCGGTTAACAGCGATCATACGAAAGGCTGTATCACCTCAATAAACGTGAAAGCTCATTGATTGGGGCTATGCGACCACCAGACTTGACTCTACCCCATTGATTCCAATGGGAGAAAAGAAAAATTCGGCGGCACATTAAACGCATCAGCAGAAGCGCTGAATGCTAAGATTCGGACTCCTCGGGTGCGTGCCAAAGGCTACCGGAGCGAGCCGCGTTTCAGGACAGCCATTCCATTTCATTTCGGCGGGCTAGATATTTGAGATAGCGCCGGAGCCCTTAGCGATCCGGCGCTCGCATCTCTCCCGTCAGGCTGCCTGGTACAAACGGCGCTCAAACAACACGCTGTTACGCAGCCGACCGGCCGCCTTGGCCCCGGCCAGTATGGCCAGATCCACCAGCGGCTCGAGGATGACGACGACCATGTAGGCACTGCCGAAAGCCAGGATCGACAGCGCGTTCTGCGCCGTGAATCCCTCGCCGTAGAGTGCCCAGAAGGCGACCCAGGCAACGATGCCGGTCTGGTAGGTGGTGGATAGCGCCAGGGCCTGGCGATAGCTCAGGTCGACGTAGGGCGTGTCCGGCGCGACGATGCGCCGTGCCAGGGCGGCGACGGCGAACAGCGGCACCAGCAAGGTGGTGACGTTCATGCCGTACTGCGGCAGGTCGAAGGGCGCGAAGAACAGGCCCTGGATCAGCAGGCCCAGGGCCAGGCCAATGGCCGCCGGTGCGGCGCCGAACAGCAGGAACAGCGTCGAGCCGAGGATAAAGTGCACCTCGGAGACGCCGACCGGGTGGTTCGGGAACACTTCAAAGAAGCTCAAGACCAGAGCCGTCGTCGCCATACAGCGAGCCAGTAGAGAGAGCAGTCCGCGCTCGCGCAGTGCCTGGGCAACCAGCTTCAGGCCATAGGCACCGGCACCGCCGGCGGTGAGGTAGCTGAGAGCGATTTTTCCGGCTTCCACTAAACCAGGTTCGATATGCATAACATTCTCCTTGAGTGTCGCGTAGACGATCACATGTGCTGACAGTCAGTGGTGGCTAATTGGCGAGACGTGGGCTGACCGCGACCGGCTCATGTCGCGGCGGGTGCCCGTGGGCGTGGCATGGCGTCGGCGGCTGGCTCGCATGTTGCAGCCGCACCGGCTGGCCGTGGGGCGTGTTGAGGTAGGCCTGACGCCATTCGCCGGCACGCCGGGCGATGTCGTCCCCTGCGGTCAGGCCCAGCGTGGCCACTAGGCTTTCCAGAGCCGTGAGCCACTGGCGGTAGTAGGCGTCGTTGGCGCTTTCCCCTGGCTGCGCCGGCGCGGCCTTGATCGTTTCGCTGAATACCCGTACCCAGTCCTTCCAGGGGAACAGGCCGGCCTGGTGCAGGTGTACGATCAGCGAGAATGCCTGGGCCTGCCAGGGCTTCTCGAACACCGGGCCTTCGCCGTCCAGCGGCAGGCCGACGGCCTGGTAGTCGTTGTGGGTGGTCGTGTTCATGCCGCCTCCAGGTAGCTGTCCCACAGGTCGATGCAGACCGTGTCCGGGCCCGCCACGCCCCACAGTTCCTCGGCGCTGAAGCGCACGGCGTAGACCTGCTGCGGTTGTTCGCCCTGGCCGTGGGCCATGCTGTCGGGGAAGGCAAACGCACCGTGGACGATCTCGATGCTGCCGACCTTGTCGCGGGCGTAGCGCGGCAGGCGGATGTGGGTGGCCGGGTTGAGGTTCTTCGTCCGCACCCGGTCGCCCACCTTGAAGCGGCCGGGCACGTCTTCCGCGGCCCGCGCGGAGGCGCCGCCGAGCACCACGGCCTCGACCATGTCCGCGGTCAGCACGGTGGCGGGCTGCGCCGACGCAGTCGGCGTGGCCGTGCCCCGCAGTTCGGCGGCGCTGATCACGCCCTTTTCCAGCAGGATAGTCTCGAAGGCGTGCAGCCAGTGCTCGTAGTAGCTCGATTGCAGGTAGTGGGCCGGATCCATGCGTTCGATGGTGTGGCGGAATTCGTCGACGTTGAAGTAGCCGCCGACGTAGAGCGAGGCGAACAGGGGGAAGACCCGGCGCTCCCAATCGTGGTGGAAGACGGGTTCGTCGATTTCGGCGGCGATGGGGCCGTGGCCGTGGGCGCCGCCCAGATCATGTATGCCGTTCATGGTTTTCTCCTCCAGTGGGTCAGGCGGCGGCGCCCGGCGCCTTGGGCAGGCCGGTGCCGATCATCGAGTCGCGGGTGACCAGTTCGGCCAACTGCGCCTCGCTCCAGCCGTCGGTTCCCGCCGGCCGTTCGGGCAGCACCAGGTAGCGCAGTTCGGCGCTGCTGTCCCAGACGCGGACTTCCTTGTCCGCGGGGATCGTCAGGCCGAATTCGGCCAGCACGCCGCGCGGATCAATGACGATGCGCGAGCGGTAGGGGGCGGACTTGTACCAGGCCGGCGGCAGGCCCAGGGTCGGCCAGGGATAGCAGGAGCAGAGGGTGCATACCGTGACGTTGTGCACCTGCGCGCTGTTCTCCACCACCCGCATGTCCTCGCCCTGCACGCCGGAAAAACCCAGCTCGGCGATGGCCGCGGTGCCATCCTCCAGCAGCCGGCGCCTGTATTGCGGGTCGCTCCAGGCCCTGGCCACCACCTGGGCGCCGTTGCGCGGGCCGACCTTGTGCTCGTAGGTGTCGATCAGCGCCTCAAGCGCCGCGGGATCGACCAGGCCTTTCTCGAGCAGCAGCGATTCCAGCGCCTTAACCCGCAGTTCGATGTCTTCCGGCGGCTCGGTGTGATCGTGGGGGTGGTTATGATCGTGTATGTGGCTCATTGTCGATGTCTCGCTGGTTGTCGCGGGAGAAAGCGGCCCTGCCGTGCAGGGCCCGTTTTTTTCAGAAGTGCTGCCAGTCGCCCGCCGCCTCGAACGCGGCTGCGGCCTGGTAGATCGTGCTTTCGGCATGATGCCTGCCGACCAGCATCAGCCCTACCGGCAGGCCGTCCACCAGGCCGCAGGGGATGGACATGGCCGGATGCCCGGTGATGTCCAGCGGTGCGGTGTTGCCGATCATCTCGAAGGCGCGGGTGATGTATTCGCTCAACGAGGCGTCCGCCTGCGGCAGCGGCTGGGCGAGGATTGGCACGGTCGGCATCAGCAGCAGGTCGTAGCGGGCCAGGGCCTGGTCGTAGCCGGCGCGGGCACGCCGCGCGAGGTTCTGCGCCTTGGCGTAGTAGCGGCCGTTGTAGCGCTCCAGGCCGTACTGGCCGACGAACATGCACAGCTTGAGGGTGGCCGACAGGGCATCGGCGTCGTCGCGCCAGCCGGCGTGCCTGTCCAGCAGGGCCACGTCGTAGAGACCCTTCCAGTTCAGGCCCATGCCGTTGCCGTGCATCATCTGCGCGGTCAGGCCCTCGCAACCGATGGGCTGCCAGAGGGCGCCGGCCAGGTTGTGCTCCGCTACCGATACGTCACCGACCACGGCGCCCAGGCTTTCCAGGCGGGCGATGGCCTCGCGCACCTTGTCGTCCACCCGCGGATCCAGGTTGGCCAACTGGAAACCCTCGCTCAGGATGCCGATACGCAGGCCGTCCAGGCCGCGCCCCAGCGCCTCGCCGTAGGCTTCGACCGGCGGCGCGTACTGGCGCGGGTCGAGGCCGTCGGCGCCGGCGATGACTTCCAGCATCAAGGCGTTGTCACGAACGTTGGCGGTGATCGGCCCGGCGTGATCCACGGTGGCCTCGATGGGCATGATGCCGGTGTAGGGCACCAGGCCATGGGTCGGTTTCATGCCGTAGGTGCCGCAGAAGGCCGAGGGGATGCGGATCGAGCCGCCCTGGTCGCCGCCGATGGCCATGTCCACCTCGCCGGCGGCCACCAGCGCGGCGCTGCCGGAGGACGAGCCGCCAGCGATGTAGCCGTGCCGGCGCGGGTTGTGCACCGGCGCGGGGTCGGAGGTGTGGCTGCCGCCGGACAGGCAGAAATGCTCGCAGGTGGCCTTGCCGAGGATGGTGGCGCCGGCGTCCAGCAAGCGGCTGACCACGGTGGCGTCGTAGGAGGGGACGAAGCCTTCGAGGGTCGAGCTGCCGTTCATCATCGGCACGCCGGCCAGGGCCACGTTGTCCTTGAGGGCGACGGTGCGGCCAGCCAGTTTGCCCTCGGTGGCACCCTGCACCTCGCTGCGGTAGTACCAGGCGTTGAAGGAATTCTCGGCCCCTTCGGGGCGGTAGCCGGCCTGGCGCGGATAGCGTACCGGCGGGATTTCGTCGGGCAGGTCGTCGATCAGGTCGTAGGCGTCAAAGCTGGCCTGCATCAATTGCAGGTATTCGCTGGCCTGCTCGGGCGTCAGGCGCATATGCAAGCGGCTGGCGAGTTCCTGCAGTTGTTCGGCGGTGGGGCGGACGATGGCCATGTGGGTTTCCTCTGTTCTGGTTATCGCGCCGGCCTGGTTAGGCAGGCGTTTGGCAAAAAAATGAGTGAATTATGTAAATAGGAGGATGGCACTACCGTAAGAGAGACGGAGTGTGCCCCGCTTGGCTGAGAAGGACAGCCTGTTGGTTGAGCAAGACAGCCCGAGCGCTTGGGCTGTCAGCGCATCAGAAAATGTGTGCATAACGCAGATTTATGCGGAAATCCTCGCTGGTCCCCTGTTCAACCGAGAGGTCCCGACCCAATTGCACCTGGAGCTGGTCTTGGGCGGTGACGAAGGTTGTGGCCGTCAGCCGCATGTAGGAGGTGTCCATCTCATCGTCTTGCTGTACGCCGTTGATCCTGGTTTCTCCACCCCAGTTGTGACCGATACCGACGCCGAAGGAGGTGCTGGCAGTGGGCATGTAGCGGCCCATCAACTGAGCACCGAAAGAGAGATCCTGTTCGAGGTTCAGGGAGGATTCGCTGTAATCGTCGTTGTCTCCGTACCAGACGGCGTCGGCGACCATGTCGACTGCCCATTTTTCACCGAGGTGTTTGACGTAGGCGGTTTGCAGTTCGAATTTCCAGCGGTTTTCGCCGATGTTCAGCGGGTTATTGTTGTCGTAATCACCGGTGGGCACGTAGAGGTAAGGGGTGAGAGCAACGATATCGCGGGCATCGTTGAGACGGTACCTGAAGGCGCTGGCGAGGATGAGATCGCCGAGGCCGTTGGCGTCCCCTAGAGGGGATGCGTCGCCGCTGCTCGATATACGTCCGAAAGGCAGCAGGAACTGCGGGTCGACGGTGAGCCGGTCGCTCAACTCATAGACGTGCAGCAGGCGCAGGATGCCGATGTCGGAGGTCAGTCTAAAGTCGGAGCTGGCTTTACGCCCGTTGGTATACAGACTATCGGTGGTGGCGTGCTGGTAGTAGATCATCCCAAGGGTGGTACCAGCCGGGAGCTGTTCATAGTCTCCAGGCGCTACTTCGATTGCCTGGGCGGAAACGACGTGCATCAGGGGATAGAGGCACAGAATGCGCAGTAATTTCATGTCTGGGGTCCTTATTTTGGGCAAAAGGAGTCCGCAACCGCCACCCGGCGGAGCGCAGGCTAACAGCACAACGTGTTTTGTCTTCAGGTCGGCTTGGGCTGAGCGTCGCGCATCATCCCGGTGTTTGGGTGGCAGTTGATGTATTCAAATAGCTGACTACTGGCATCTGAAACCGATACTTCGTGGTAGAGCCGCAACTTTTCCAGGCCCGTGGCCACGCGAAAGAAGGTGGTGAAGATGCGCAGATGGGTGGGGTGAGATTCCGCCCAGCGCTCCAGTCGGTCGAGCGAGCGCCAATAGCCGATGTCGTAGGCGATGTCGAGCAGGTTGCCATCCAGGTCTATGTTGCGCACGAAGCGATTGCTGTAGCAGCCCAACGCCTGGCCCTGGTCGCGCAGGAAATCCATGCCGTCCTGCAGGGGTGGCAGCATCTCGTTGAAATACAAGGCGCGCTCTTCGTCGCCCGCTTCGACCCAGTCCTGCCCGGAGCGGATCAGGGCGATGTTGTCGTGCCCACGTACTACGACCCGGCCGCCCCTGGCAGGATCTCCGGCGACCACCTGAAGCTCGCCGCCCGCCTGCATCCAGTCGGTCTGGGAGATAGGGAAGCGGTCGCGTGCCGAGCCCCAGTAGCCATGCTCCTCTACCTCGCCACTGATACCGTCCATGAGGGCGCCCACGCCGGGCAGGTCTTCCTTGAAGGCGTACAGGGTCTCGAACTGCTCGGCGCGCGGCGCGACGATCTCGCGGAAGTAGCCGAGCCCCTCGTCCAGGCGTGCGTCTGACGACCACCAGCCGTCCACCTCCGGCGAACGCAGCCAGCGGCAGTAGGCGGCCGGGTCGCGCCAGTAGCCGACGACGATGAAGTTCCCGTAGCCCTGGTTGTCGACGTGGTAGGTCATGTCGTGGTTGCCCGGGCCATCGGCGCGGTCGAAGCTGGCGACGATGTGACGCATGGCCCGCAGGGCGGCGGCGCGCTGCTCTTCGCGAAATTGCACACCGAGGTAGGCCATCACCACCTGCCGCAGGCTTTCATCGGCGCGCCCGACCCACATGGGGAACGGCGGCTGGTAATCGTCGGCCACTCGGCGGGAGAGGGTTCGGGGGCACTTGAGGTGCTTGTCGATCGCGGATTCCATAGTTGGCTCCTGGTTGTCGTTTTTCGAGATCAGACGTTCGATTGACGGTGCTCTAATGAGGCCCGGCGTTCCTTGCGGCGAAGGAGCGCCAACCCATCCACCTCGACAGAAGGAGGCAAAATCTTTCGGTGCCAACTCGCGCAGTTGCAGCAGCCGGGAGCATTCGAGCATGGGGAGGTGATATTGTGCTCACATGCGTCTGCGCCTCTTTGTTCTCGATGGATGGGAACCTCAACGAGATCAACATTAGGGCTGCCGCGGCGGGTGTGCTTGCTTCAGATAGACAGTTGCTTGGTTGAAAAGGACAGCTGTTTGCCGCCGTATGTATTGCGGCAAAAAAGATCACCCGAGCTGTCCTGGCGAGAGCCCTACTCTGGTCAGCTATTCGAAACTAGGGAAGTCGGACAGGAATTGCCATACCGCTTTTTGTTAGAGCAATACGATTTGAAAGAATCACCAGCAACACTTTAAAAAACGCTGCTTTTCTTGACTGGGCTTATCGAAGAAGTGGGGATTAGGCAGGACTAGCGACTAGCGTTTATCTACTTTTCTCCCACGCAGTAGAGATTGTGGGGAGGTACCATATTCATTTCGGAATGCATGGCTGAAATGGGAAAAATCCGAGAACCCATAGTCCAGTGCAACCTGTGACACGCTCTTTACATGCCCTCGTTCAAGTGCATTTCTGCTGGCAGCAAGGCGTTCATGCCAAACGACCGACATTGGAGATTTCTGATGCCGGGCGAAGGCCCGGGTCACCGTGCGGGTTGAGACGTGGTGGGCCTCCGCAAGACTCTTGAGGCTCAGTTGATGATCGGCAAGGTTGCGGCGAATGAAATTCATAATTTTGGCGTATAGGTCACATTCAGCGTGCTTTGTGCCCAGATCCTGTATTTCAATACTCAGCGCCAGGAGATCGAGGATAGTTTGTGAACATCTACCAGAACGTTCATCATCTTGAAGGAATACAGAACTATGGACGACCTGACGCAGCATTTCGCGTAATGGAATGACCCCTGGCCGACTATCATTGAGCACAATAGCCGTACAATGCTCTACGCCTTCCACTCGGCTGTTCAACAGGTGACGGGGGATTCGAATCAAATGATTGGACTGGCCACCTATGCTAAATTTAAAGCTCTGCCCCGCGTCATAAAGAAACAAACTATTCGCTGATAAATTAGCGTTTCTGCCGCCCTGCTCCAACTGGCCAAAACCTCCCTGTAAAAAACCAAGCCAAAGGTCATCGTCCGGGCTGCTGCGCAAGTGCTTTGAGGTCCGGCTCCAAAAATGCTCTGACGACGACATGGTGCAAATATCCAGCAGCCCCATACTGCGCACGTCCAATTCCCCATGAAAGCTATTGGCTGTATTCGCCCTGCTATCCGCTGTGATGCAATGAGCTATTACCGCGTCATGCCAAAATTCAAAACGCTGGCAGGTATCAACACTCGTGGTTGAGTAATGAGCATCACTCAGCGCATGAATATTTCCCATTCCCACCACCTTCTCTTAGTTTTTATAACAGTAGTCAGCAGGCCCTGTTTCAGCAAAATAAAGGCCAACTCATATTTTATTTTTATCTTACAGTTAGATAGGTTTTAGAGATTGACCATACATTTATTCTTCCGCCCAATATTAGTGCATTGGCCGCCCCACTTTTAAGCTTTGAATCGACACCTGATCCCAGGTGGGAATTGCAATCTTTATAGACCGTATAATAAATGCGGCAGTACCCGCACCTGCCAGGAGCATACGGGAGTCACACTTATCAGAGCTGGAGCGTGCTGTTTCCTTCATGTTAAAAAACGAGAAGGTGTTTGATGAACAGCGCTTCAATCTCATCGGCATGACGACTGACGAAGCTTGCCAGTGTGGTGAAGTGGGGAACGGTATCGCAGCACCACTGCATCTCACGGCTGGAGGTGATGCCTTTGGAGTAAGCAAACAGGATGATCTTTAGCAAGATGGCCGAATCATAGGCCAGCCAACCGGTCGCATCGTTGCGGTACCTGGGATGGAAAACCGACACGTCCAGCTTGAACGAAAAAGCCGTTGCCGCGCTTGGCCTTGTTAAATTGCTATCGCTCGTTTTCAAGCCCATGCCATACCCGAAGAATAATAACTGTATTGGTATGGAGAGAATAACGAACGACGTATTTGCCAAAAACCATATCACGGATGACATCGGGTATAGGTGCCATCTGAGCTGGCGTGCCCATCCTTGGGAACTCTGGTAGCATCTCGATTTTTGCGATCAATTCTGCCGCTATTCTGCTAGCTGCGGTTGGATTATGAACTGCTAAAAACTCCCGCAAACGTTTTAAATCTTCGATTGCCTCATCGGTATAAACTAACTTCACTTACCAGACCTCGGCGCATCCTGCTCTGTTTTAGTACCCCAACTGCTTAACCAATCGTGTACTTCACTCGCATCAACCACTTTCCCTTGGGCAGCTGATTCCATCGCATCCAAGGTTTGTTTCCAGCGAAGCTCCTCTAATTGCTGCTTATCAATGTATTCCGACAAGGCTTGGTTGATCACCCATCCTTTGCTCCGATGAAGCCTGCTCGCAATGGCTTCCAACTGGTCCTCAACCTCAGCTTGTAAGCGAACTGTAGTAACACTCATGACGACCACCTCCCAAAAAAAACAATGTAATACATTGTAGTCACAAGTGACTCGCAAAGCAATTTAACGCATAGCACACGGGCGACAAGCCGTCATGCGGGTTGGCGTCCCAGCGACCAAGGGAGCGAGTGTTGCGCCTTGTTGAGGCTGTATAAAAACCCCTCTGACACCTAAGTTTTGGTAGGATCGAGGAAACAGATGAGGAGTGGTCAGCATGCCGCGCTCTGCGGCAAATTTGGAGCGCAGAGGAAAATTTGTCCGACAGCAGCGCTTTGATACTCATTGAGCCTTCTCCCCCAGCTCAGCCTGTTTGGCTAAGCTGAAAAGGCGACCAAACCTAACAGGAGAAGACTCAATGAATTTTTACAATAGCACTCATCGTCACTACTGTGGCATTGATCTGCATGCCCGTAGCCTGTTGTATGTCTGCATCCTGGTTCAGCAGGGCGAAACCCTTCTGCATAAAGAGATTCCAGCCAAACCAGAACCTCCGCTTCATCTGATCGAACCTTACCTGGACGATCTGGTCATCGGTGCCGAATGCATGCACTGCTGGTACTGGATCGCTGATTTCTGTGAAGACCAGGGCATTGCTTTCATTCTTGGTCATGCCCTTTATATGAAGGCCATTCATGGCGGTAAAACTAAGAATGATCGCGTGGATTCTTACAAAATTGCGGCGCTTATTCGAAGCGGTAATTTTCCCCTCGCTTATGCCTACCCACGCAGCATGCGAGCTACCCGTGACCTGCTTCGCCGCCGAACGGGGCTCGTTCGCCACGGCGCTGATCTCAAAGCTCATGTTGTCAACACAACGAGTCAGTACAACCTGCCACCCAACAAAGTCAATTTGAAAAATGTCAGTGCCAGAGAACAATTGGGCAGAACCTTTGATGACCCGCTCGTTCAGCGCAATATCGATCTTGAGATGGCCGTTTTAGAGTGCTACCACCGGGAACTAAGCCAGGTGGAATGGCTATTGGAAAAGCAGGCCAAAAAGCATCAGCCGACCTACTACCACTTACTTAACCACCATTCCCGGCGTTGGCCGTATTCTAGCCCTCACCATTCTGTATGAAGTGGGTGATATTCGACGTTTTGACTCTGTCCAGAAGTTTGCCTCCTATTCCCGACTGATCAAGTGCAAAGCCGAATCAGCCGGTAAGACCTATGGCACCCAGGGCAACAAGATTGGTAATGCCCATCTGAAGTGGGCTTTTTCTGAGGCTGCGGTGCTTTATCTGCGCGGCAATCCAGATGCACAAAAGCTGTTGCAACGCTTCCAGAAACGCATGGGTAAAGCCAAAGCTTTATCGGCTCTGGCCCACAAGCTGGGGCATGCGGTCTATTTCATGTTAAAGCACGAAAAGGTATTTGATGAACAACGCTTTTTAACGAGTTAGTCACGCAGCAGGATGATGATCGACGTCTAACTGGATCATCATGGAGTGTGCTGAAACTGGGTGTCTGCTGACTGGTTATTCAGACCTAACCCCGGCTTCTACACCCAACTCGAAGCCCGTCGCTTTGATTATCCATCCTGCTGGCGTGCACCAATACCCTGAGCGAGTGAGCTTACACCGGCGCTGAACCTGAAACTAACTGGGACTGTAAAGTAACCCGCTGTTTGAATAGGACAGATGCTGGTTAACCGATGAATGTCTCGGCTTTGGCGTCCTGCATCGCTCTACCGCCTACATCCATGTAGGCGTAGTGCCCCAGCCCCACCTGCAAGGAGCAACCCGGTTTGGCAGTGATTAACGGTCACACTAAGAGAGCCTCAATAGGTGTTTGCTGTAAGCCATTCACAGCCAACGATGACAGATGAAGTAGGATCACTGGCACAGGGACTTGGGATTGGCCGCTTACGCGGCCAATAAAAACACTGCGGCCTATTGACAGCCAGAAGGCTCATAGGTGTTAGAACTCCTCTATTTCTCTCTCAAAGATAACTACCATTTTATCCGTTTGCCCGAAATTCGACGACGCCGGGAGTACTACTTGATGCAGTCGCCAACCTTGAGCACCTTCAGCGTTGAGCAGATTCTCAACATCGGGCGTTTTTTGTTTGAAGATGCCAAATTTGAAAGGCATTTCAATGGTTTTGTACTCATATTTCTTCATTTTGGTAGATTCCTCGTAGTCGAGGTCACGGATATCAATTTCCAGCGCTGCAGCTATCGCCTTCTTGGATTGTAATGAAGCCATACCGTCTTTTTCGATGCGCTGTATAGTTCTAATACTCAAACCGGAAATAATCGAAAACTCGTCCTGTGATAAGGACCGCTTTAGCCTATGCTCCAGTACCAGTGCTGAATTGATCTTCATCGAATGTGACCTACATGATAATGCTCATAGAGCATCACTACGATGCAACAAATCACGCTGAATCCCAACGTCAAACCTCTGACGCTAATATGACAGTTCTACGACAGACGCACCGTGGCCTAAGTTCTAACGCTTGAGTTAAGCCGCGCCGCGAAGCGGCGTCGGCTTGAATGAATTGTTAGACCTTGGTTGCGAATGCGTCATGGTAGGAAACCGTGCCAGCGGGCAGTGAACCGTTGAAAGATATGGCTTGAAAGTACTCCGGCGGCACACCGGGCAGCACCAGTCTTGGTTCTGCGACGAAGCCGAAGCGGGAGTAGTAGCCGGGCTCTCCCAGCACAACACATCCGGAGGCGCCGCTTGAACGCAACTCATTGAGCGCAGCCTGCATGAGTTGCGTGCCAATGCCAGTACCTTGTCGTTCCGGCTCGACGGAGATTGGCCCGAGTCCATACCACCCGGCAGCGCCATTTGAGATGGTGACGGGAGATACAGCGACATGCCCAATGACTGAGCCACCGTCCTCCGCAACAAGGGACGCAGATAGCACACCAGCGTTGCGCAACTCTCGAACAATGAACTGTTCCGTATGGTCGGTGTGGGCAGCATTTTTGAAGGCCGCGACAGTGACAGCTTCAACGGCGACAGTATCTGAGGGCAGCTCGCTTCGGATTCTCATGATACTTGATCCAAGGTCTAACGCCGCATTCAGCGGCTTGTCCGCTGCAATGCTTGGTTAAGTGATTCTAAACTATCAGGACCAGCATCTAACCGAACACAGTTATCTAATTCTGACTCCCAAGAAGCCGATGAAGTCAGATGAAGATGAACAGATATTTGTGATGTAATCACACCATTAAGCAAACCCGCTGGGATCCATATAAAATCAGTATCTCTCAGTTTATTGGGTACCGGACTACCACAGACAGAACAAAAATCACTCCGATATCCGGTTGGCTTCTGAAAAGTGCTGATTTTAGGCTGGCCAGAAACCCAGTGGAAATTACCCTCTTTAACAAAGATAGCAGCATTCGCTGAAGATCCGGTGGATTTGCGACACATAGAGCAATGACATTGGTAGAGATTCGGCAGCTCCCCTTCGATTTCGAACTTCACCTCTCCACAGAGACACTCACCTTTCATCAATCACTCCTGGGACACTTAACGCCCGGCTTTAGGGCGGACTTGTAGCCGCGAAACGGCGGAAAGGCCGTCCCAGCCCCGAAGGGGCGATAACAGCCGCTTGTTAGATTTCATCAAACCACCCACGCCTGATCGTGACTTCTTCTCGAAGCTCGACTATTACACCTAGGCGTAGATCTTTCAGGTGTTCTGCAAACGCGTTGCCGTCAATGAGATCAATAGGCGGAGCACCATCTCGCTGCGCTTCCTGTCTCGCATCCCGAGTAAACGTTCCAGTTGTAATGAACAAGCCTTTATCGGCCCTACCAATCATCGCGCCGCGAAAGTCTCGGATGGCGCCTGATGAAACCGAGCCAGTGTAACGCTTGCATTGAAATACGACATGGAACGAAAGAACACCGCCGATTTTAATGACTCCAACACCATCGATGCCTCCGTCGCCAGACTTTCCGGTAACTTCGACGTTTATGAATCCAAGCTCTCGCAACAGCCTCTGGCTCAACCGTTCAAAGACATCTGGCTCGATGGATTTAAGAATCTCGATGAGTTCCTCTTCCCAGGATAATTCCTCAAGTTCCTCTGATTCTTCAACTATCTCTTTTGGAGATTCGCTGGGCTTCTTTACGCCGGATAGTTCCTTTACAACTTTCTTTGCCTCTTTCTGGTCAATCGAGGTCGTTTTTTGACCCTGAGCCGTCAAAGCCCAGATTGCCCGCCCCGAATTTTCGAGAAGCCCAAGGCGCTTTAGATAGTTGCGTGCCCAAGCAAGCCGATAGGCAAGCTTTGTCGTGTTGCCCCGATGGATATCTTCGACTTCAAGATCAGACAAATTGAGGATCAGGATTACCTGCTCTTCAATCTCACTGTTTGTTCCAGAACCACCTAGCTTATGCAACGCCTGAAGAACCGGGTTGAACAGGTCGTCGTATTTGTACTTAAATTGTTCCACCAAACTCCCCTTGTGAAATCTAACGGGGCTGTAGAAAAACCCGATTTCGAGCCGTTTCCACCGCCTGTTGTCCTTATTCATGTACCCAGCCGGTCATCTGGCTGAGTCATCTTAATATCGGCATTTAGCCACTTGGGCGTCCAGCTAAAGCTTGTTGAAGACGGCCTTTTGCTCTTAAAAAGCAACTTACCCCGCTCTAAGCCCCTTCATGACGCGGCCAAGTGGCCGTAATTCGCCAACTT
>NZ_JALPZO010000126.1 GCF_023507745.1 Vreelandella olivaria
TTTACTTAGGAATGTGCTCACAGCGATCAGGTAGATGAGCTATGGCACTGCCATAGAGTTTACTTAGGAATGTGCTCACAGCGATCAGGTAGATGAGCTATGGCACTGCCATAGAGTTTACTTAGGATGAATAAAGCGCAGACAGGCTGACTTAATTAATAAAAGCAGGTGGGTAGGGGCAGGGGAACTGCAGCAACTGAACCGAGCATAGAACCACACTGGGATGACCAACATGATGGCAATTGCGATGCAGGCGCACGACGATTTTCCACTACATAACAATGGCGATGTTCCACCAAATCCCTACGCAAAGGGCCTTTTAAAACCCTTTTATAAGGGTAAGGGGGGAATCCTGAGGTTGAGGGATGAATTGATGGCAGAGTCGGATGCCATGAACCAGGAGGCTGTCGACTTCGAGCATCAATACAATCCCTGGTTGTACTCCATTGGCATTGCCATCAAACGGCACGGCGATCAAGGTCGGCGCACCCATTACCTGCGCTGGCGTGACAAGGGGCTCAAGAAAATGGGGGATGCACTCTTTGAAGCCACGATGCTGGAAGGTGGTCTCTCAGAACCGATGCGGCAACGGCTGTTTGATATCGAACAGAAGCGACTGCTGTTTAATGCAAGGGCGGGGATGGTGAATCAGACACTGCGCAATCTTCGTAACGCGCTCAAGCAGCTTGAGCAATCAGAGCAGTTATTGATACGTGAGTATTGAGGAAGCTAAAACCCCCTTTGCATCGGGTCATTGTCCTGGGGAACGGTTAGGATTCCCAAGGGTTAATTACGTCTACGCCTGCCGCTTCAAAGGAGCTGACGTCTCGCGTGGCAACCATCATGCTGTTGGCGGCGGCTATCGCTGCGATATATCCATCGGCGGTGCCAATTGCCAAGCCCGTCGCCCGGGCCTTCGCCATCAACTCGCTATAGGCTTGTGATGCCGACATATCGAACGGAAGCACCCGCCCAGCGAACAGCGGCAATATCTGCTTTTCCAAGCTTTCTTGCAGCCTGTCCCGGCGTTTACCGGCTGGCAGTGAAGCCATCCCGAAACGCAGCTCGGCCACGGTAATCGCTGACAGATACAGCGTTTCAAGCGCCTGCGCGTCGATCCAGTCAATCACCCGACTTTCGGGGGCCTGACGCAAAGGCTCCGAAATGACATTGGTATCCAGAATGATCATTCAAACGTCATCGGCTTAGCAGGGGTTTTGTCGCGCACCTGCTCGATGATCGTAAAATCTTCATCTGACAACCTGGCACAGCGGCCAATCTCCGCCAGCAGCGTCCCCAATTGCTTGCGACCCTGTGGTTTCACCGCGTTTGCCAGTATGTCGCGGATTTCCGCTTCGGCGCTGCGCCCATGCTGGGCAGCCAGCACCCTCAAGGCGCGGTGTACCTCGTCTGGTACGTTTCTGACAGTAATAGATGGCATTGCTTTCATTCCTCTACTTTGCTTTCCATGATTGCATTTTAGCATAGTGCAATCAATGAGCAATTGTTACCGTGACTGTGTTTTAAGGAGGTGGCGCGCGGTGAAGTTGGAACCCATAGCCTGGGCGACGTGGAGCGGGAGAGGCGTTTAGAGACTTATACTTACCGATGAGGAGCTGGGTCTGCTTAAACTGTTTCATTCTGTGCGTGATGCTGGAGGGCTTGCAACAATAGCTGACGATGATGGAGGCAAGCTGAATTCGCCGCCATGAAAACCCCTTAGCATCAGTCTTAATATTTCTCACAGACATTTTTCCGACTCACCGGAATAGTGGCAGTATAATTTGCGAGGAGAAGGTTCATATGAAGAAGGAGGCCCATCGGTTTTTTGACTGCGTTTTTATTATGGCTCGTACCTTGATTGCCATGATTGCCCTTGTTGGAAGCATTTATCCTTTGGTTTGGTTCTGGACAGTAAAAGCTTATCTCAGTGTGGTGGGGGAACTGAGAGGTTACGAAATGCTCGGTGAGCATATTAAGGATATGAGCGATGTGGCAAAGATGACGAACATGATTGCGTTAGCCTGCATCACTATAGCAACTCTCATGTTGTTTAAGGCTGGCTTCTTTACCAGGGGGAGAAACTCTGAGTGAGCGAAGGAGCAGGGTTTATCTTTCTTTGTCTCGCATTTTTTTATAGTACTCAGCGTCTGAGTCTTTGACCCCCTTTATGATCGCAGCAATCTTGTGCTTTTCCTTCGCGTGCCTTCTGGCAAAGAAGGCAAACAGCCCTAAGAGAACAGCAATCAGGATACCTGAGAAAATATTTGATACCGATGGTACAAGTGGGAGGCCAATTGAAGGGATCATTTCGAAATAGTAATTAAAATTTCCAAGCAAAGTGTTTGGGTACCAAGCCCTTTCTGGAATGTAATATCCACGACCTTCTGAGAGGAGGATCATGCCCTTGAATAGCACGAGAGCCATTAACGTAGCGGTAATGGCGGCAGCAAGAGAGAACAGCCGCTCCTTTCTCCTAGCGTGGCGAAGTTCCTGTTTTGTTCCCATAAGCGGCCCTTCATATGAAGCAAAGGCATAAGATATGCCTTCCGTGTCATCTTATGTCAAGTGTGGGGTAGCGAAAGTGCATATCTCCGAAAGGTTTAAACAGGAACGCATACGCTTGAAGAAAACTCAGATGACGTTAGCAATGGCTTCTGGTATCCGGCAAGAACATTGGAGCCGTATGGAAACGGGGCGCTTACCCGTCAACGTTAAAGCTTTATCTGTCATGGCGAAACTTGGAGCCGATGTTCACTACATTCTGACCGGGGATAGACGTTTGGGGTCTGGTGCGGTGCTTACCGATGAGGAGCTGGGTCTGCTTAAACTGTTTCATTCTGTGCGTGATGCTGGAGGGCTTGCAACGATAGCTGACGATGATGGAGGCAAGCTGAATTCGCCGCCATGAAAACCCCTTAGCATCAGTCTTAATATTTCTCACAGACATTTTTCCGACTCACCGGAATAGTGGCAGTACATACACCGCATGGAGCTGCCAATCATGAGCACACGTTTCTTTGGTGAAGGGAATATTGGTTCTGATCCTACCTGCCGGATGTTCCCCGGCAACGGTAATCAGGCTCCGCGTGGGGTCTTGCGCCTCAATGTTCGTTTCGACAACCTGGTGCCTGGCGATGACGGCATGGTCGACCGTGGTGGCTTTTGGGCCAACGTAGAGTTATGGGGCCGTCAAGTTGAGCAGTGGGCGTCGCTGTACCAGCGTGGGCAGCGTGTCATAGTGTTTGAACGGATGGTCCAGGAAACATGGGAGAAGGATGGGGAAACGCAAACGGCAATGAAGGTGATGGGTGATCGTGTCGGTATTCTGCCATTTCGGGTGAGCCAAGTGGTGATGGAGGGTGGTCAGGGTCAGGAGCAAGTACAGACACCGCCTCACCCTCAGCAGGCTTACCAGCCACCAGTACAGCAGCAAGCCCCTCAACAAGCAGGCATGCAGGATGGAGGTGATGATGGACTCCCGTTCTAAACTGTTGGCCGTGGTAGGGACAGGGGTGGTCGTCGCTACCCTGGCTGGGTGCACAACGACAGACCATGTTTACTCGCAAGGTCGTTGTTTGACATGCATTAATAATCCGATCACCGGAGAGCCGGTCAACTACAATCCAGATGAAATCCCGATCTTCGATGAACAGGATATAACGGTTGGTGAAGCCCAGCAGGTGACCACGAGTGTTACCGGCGATGGGCGTGGCAGTTTCCGTATTGCGTCGGGAGTGGATATTGATACTGCCTATGCGCGGCTCCGTTCTGGATTTCGCTTTCGTGCCCCTGTGGATTTCAGTGACAGTATGAGTGATGGGTTTCAGCAGAGGGATGGTGCGTATCACCACGAAGCCAATCCAGGATCGTTCTATCGATTGAGTGACTATGAGCGTCAGGTAATCAATGGTGTCGAACACAGCATCGTGCTCAGGGCTCAGATTGAGCGAGATGGCAGTGGATCGCGCATCAATGTTGAGTTTTCACCAAGTGGCACACTCACTTATAACGCCGATGAGATGCAGGATGCACTTGAGCAGCGATTCGATGCGGTATTGCGGTAAACAGAGGTTTGTCTATGGGACATAGTCAGGATCGTAGAGGACCCCACACTAACGTTAAGTGGGCAGCTGAAGAATCGACACTGCGGGTACTCAAGCCGTCAGCTCGTGCTGTGATCCCTATAGCAGCTTTTTACCTGGTGGTGGCCGTGGTCATCACCTGGATTCTGCTCCAGTTCTACGGTGAGGTGGCGTGGGTTGCGAGCCTTATGGCTGAGATGATCGGTAATCGGTTCCCAAACGATACGTGGTTTTTGTGGTTGCTGGGAATCGTCTGGGGTTTCTGCCTGGTACAGCCGCTTTACCGTCTAGTGGAATTGAAGACGAGCGAATATGAGTTCACCACCCAACGACTTCGCTATACCCGTGGGATTTTGAATCGTCAGCGGGATCAGATTGAATTGGTGAGGATTCGTGACCTGACGGCTTACCGTTCACTGGGACAGCGATTACTGGGGTTGGGGACATTGCGTGTGGAGAGCGTGGATCGCTCCCATCCTACTTTTGATCTGCTGGCACAGAAGTCTGTGTATGAGCTCAAGGATTGGATCCATGAACTGAATGCCCGCGAGAGAGTACGGCTAGGATATCGCGAGTATGAGGGGACGCAGGGGATTGGGTGATTGGCCTGGGGTGAGAAAGCAGATGCTATTCCGTTTCGGTGACGCTTTGGCAGTGGCCGAGAAGATCGGGATGGGATGATGTGGCGAGCTGAAGCGACCATAAATACCTGACACTGCGTTTAACATTTCATGGTGCGTGGCTTGGCTGCCCCAAAGGAGCATCTGGCGACACCCTATTCGTGACCGGAGTCACCATGAACCACGATGAGATTCTCAATAACCGTGCTGTACAGAGCCAGCCTGGCGGCGACCAGGTCAACAGCGATTGTTGCGGGAGTGATGTGGTCTTCGCCTTGCGCGATAAGCACCATGACTTCTCCATGAGCCTGAGCACACTGTTGCAATGCTTGAGGTTTGCCGAGGAAAATGGTGCTGTTCCTCCGCTGGAGTCCGCTTGGTGGTGGCAGGTGGCAAGCCGCTATCACCTCAGCTTGCATGAGCTTGAGAAAACCTCTTATGAAGGAGAAGATGAAGAAAATCAGACGTGAGTAGAGGATAGGCGTTTGGATGTCTATAAATTGAGGCCAGCACACCAGACGGCCAAGTTGATCGAAAGATCACGTTTTGAGCGTGAAACGCAGTCGAAGTCGCCGTGGTATCGTGAGCGAGCCAGTGGCGAAAAGTCCCAGTTTGCCGTGTGCCCCGCTTGCGATAGCCCCATCCAGTTGATCGGGTTGTACCGGTTACCTCCGGGCGTGAAGCATCCCTTTGGCAAACATACTACCCATGCTGTACCTGGCCTTGCCAACATTGATGATGAGGCTAGAGAGGGGTGCCCGTACTTCAAACCTCGTAAGCACAATAAGTTAGACCGCAAGCAGCGTTTTGAAGGTGTGCCACGCAAGGTTCTTGAACTTCTGGTTGATCAGTTTGATCGAGTTGAGTATATCCTGCGGCGACAAACCGGGATTAAGTTTTCTCAGCGGGCATTACGCCACATGCTGCGATCCTATGACGGAGAGCGTGGGCATTTGTACATGGGGGCAACACTGCGCAATGTTCCATGGATCTTTGCCTACATGTCGGACTCAACTGGACTTTATGGGCAGGTGATCAAGAATGAGGCAATGCGTTCTGCGATCTTGGCCCATGTCCCGAATGCGACTTTTGATGATAACCATCGGCTACTGGCCAGGCCGGATGCTAGGAAGCGCCGCCATTTTGATATCGCTGTATGCTTCGTGGGTCATGACACAGTCAAGTCCGAGGAAGGGCAGGTATACGAAACGATGAAAATGTCGGTCTCAGTGCGTTGGGATCGGGAAATTGATGTCGAGTCATTCTATGAAGAAGACATCGTTTTTGAGTACGGTTTTTTTGAACGGCTGTTAAACCTTTCGCCGGAACATGCCAAGAAAAACCGAGATATGAGGCTGGTCGAGATAGCGAGCGAAATCCTCGGCCACTGGCTGGCGTAAAATCCCAACAGGTCGAGGAAAAGCACATGCCCAGGCATTCCCTAACCCCTAACTCAGTAAGAGAGTGCCTGATTGGTGAGCACTTCTTATGGTGTGTGGCACAGCCACTCTGGCTCACCGATGGTATCCCGAAAGGCAGGATAATCCTTTAATCGACCGTTACGGTTTACCCTTCCTCACCACCACCGAACGATGGAACCTGTTTCCCATAACGATATGGGAGACAGTCGTGAAGCTATTTCTCTGTGAAAAACCCTCTCAAGCGAGAGATATTGCCGGTGTCCTGGGGGCAAACCAGAAAGGTGAAGGCTGTTTGCGTGGCAAGGGCACTATCGTCACCTGGGGCTTCGGGCATTTGCTCGAACAGGCGCAGCCAGATGCTTATGATCCTGCTTACAAGCGTTGGGCGTTAGAGACACTGCCTATCGTGCCCGCTGAGTGGAAGATGGAAGTCAAAAAAGAGGGGCGTAAGCAGTTTGGGGTGATTCGTAAGTTGCTTAAAGAGGCCGCAGAGGTAGTGGTGGCCACCGATGCGGATCGCGAGGGAGAGACCATTGCCCGTGAAATTCTGGATTACTGTGGCTTCCAGGGTGGTGTGACACGGTTGTGGATCTCGGCGCTGGATGATACGTCGATCCGCAAAGCCCTGGCTGACATTCGTCCTGGTGCCTCGACCTATCCCCTCTATCTGGCCGGTCTCGGGCGCAGCCGTGCTGATTGGCTGGTGGGGATGAACATGACCAGGGCCTATACCCTGATTGCGAAACAGCAGGGGTATGATGGGGTGCTGTCAGTGGGCCGGGTACAGACACCGACATTACGGTTGGTCGTGGATCGCGACATGGAAATCGCTAATTTCGTGCCAAAACCATTCTGGGTGGTTCTGGCCCAATTTCAGGCAGCCGGTGGCGTGTTCTCCGCCCGGTGGAAGCCTCGGGATGAATCTCTGCTTGATGAAGCAGGGCGCTGCATCAACCAGGCAGCCGCGCACACGCTGCGGCAGCGTGCCTCTGGCGGCCAGGGCCGCATCACGCAACTGGAGACGGTACGCAAGAAGGAAGCGCCGCCGTTGGTGATGGACTTGGCGACACTGCAGCAGGAGGGTTCCCGGCGCTACGGGTATGGGGCACAGCAGGTGCTGGACATTGCCCAAGCCCTGTATGAGAGCCATAAGGCCACCACCTACCCCAGGACGGACTGCCGTTACCTGCCTGAGTCGATGCTGGACGAAACTGAGGTGGTCGTGACGGCGCTTCTGCAATCGGATCCGACACTATCTCCGCTTCGTGAGCAACTGGTTCTGACGCGCAAGAGCCGCGTTTGGAACGATAGCAAAATCACGGCTCACCACGGGATCATTCCCACGACCTCCCAATGTGACATCTCGCGCATGAGCGAGCCGGAGCGCAATCTCTACGACCTGATCCGGCGCCACTACCTTGCCCAGTTTCTGCCTCAGCATGAGTATGATCAGACAGATGTAGTCGTAAAGCTTGAGGGCGAGGACTTTGTGGCCAGCGGTCGGCAGGTGAAGGTCGAGGGTTGGAAGGCGTTGTTCCCCCGTGCGGCCAAAGATGATGACGACGAGGAGAACCAGAAAGGTCAGGATAACCAAGTGTTACCACCACTGTCTCAGGCGGAGGTATGCCCGGTGCGCTCCATTGATGTGTTGACCAGGCAGACGACGCCCCCCAAGCCCTTCACCGAAGGTACGTTGATTGCAGGGATGAAGAATATTGCCCGCTTCGAAACCAACGAAACGCTGAAAGCCCGGCTCAGGGAGTCGGCAGGTATCGGTACCGAGGCCACTCGGGCCGGGATTATCGAGACGCTGCTGAGACGTGGTTTCCTGAAGAAGCAGAAGCGTGCTCTGGTGTCGACGCTGACAGGACAGCAGTTGATCGGTGCCTTGCCGGAGCTGCTGACCGCCCCTGGGATGACGGCACTGTGGGAGCAGTCGCTGGACGAAGTGGCAACGGGGCGCTTGAGACTTCAGACGTTCATGGAGCGTCAGGAAGCACTGATCGGAAAGCTGGTACAGCATGCGTCAGGCGTGACGATGGTGCTACCGCAACAGCCATCCAAGAAGTGCCCGTTGTGTGGTTCTCCAATGCGCAAGCGTAAGGGTGGTAATGGACCCTTTTGGGGATGTAGCCGCCATCCCGAGTGTAAGGGGACTATAGATATTGGAAAAAATAGAAAACGTAATAAGGGGAGCTAATTATCATACTTTGTATTGTACGTCTGTCTGGCGTACAATTTGATTTTGAAAGAAGAGAAATTTAATAGGAGGCTAACATGTTGACTCTACTGAGTCCTGATGACATAGCGCGGGAACGTAATACTGAGCGTTTTGGTTTCCGCACGACACCGCGTATTAAGCAGGCCATAGAGCGAGCTGCGGCATTACGTGGCGAAGATATGTCGGCATTTGCGCTCTCAGCAGCGTACGAGCGCGCCATGACCACCATACAGTCACATGAAGTGACTCGGCTTACACGCGAGGATCACCTGGCTTTTTTTGATGCTATGGAGAATCCTCCTGCTCCGACCAACAAACTACGTGCGGCTTTTTCTCGCCACCAGGAGACGGTGGTGAAGCCTTGATGGAAGCCAATATTGTCATTGAGCCGCTCGACATGGATAGACATGATCGAGCGGCTTTTTCGTCTGGGGTCGAGCAAGTTGATAACTTCCTACATAAGACAGCTAATAAGCTAATGAAAGGAGGGACTTCGCGAGTATTCGTCATAGCGAACCTCCAGCATGACCCTAATGAAATTCTGGGGTTCTATTCAATTAATGCTCACAGCATTGACTATGGGAGTCTTTCCAATCGCTACCGACGGTATGCTCTGCCAGGCGGTAATATCCCTGCTGCGTTCATTGGCATGATGGGAGTTACGAAGAGTTCTCAAGGCCAAGGATTGGGGAGTTTGTTACTTGCTGATGCGCTCAAAGGGGCTTATCTATCATCTATGCGAGTAGGAACAGCCGTGGTGCTGCTTGATATTTTGGAATGCGGTAATTCAGAGGCTATGGCACGACGGCAGCAACTGTACGAGGGGTTTGGCTTTCAATCACTTCCCTCGAACCCATTAAGGATGTTCATCCCAATGGGTACCATTGCTCTATTACAGGAGCCATAGACAGCCAATTTGGATAACAAATAGGAAACGGGTTGTGGAAATGTTGACCGGTGTGACTGAGGTGCCATAATAGTGGCGAACCCCGTTGGTTACTGTCGGTCATCAGTAACGCCCTTTGAGTGCTCTGTCACTCATGGTCCCGAAGTCTCCCAAACCGCATGCAAGGAGGCGTCCCCGCTGCCAGATCTTTGGCCACCACTTTGCACTGTTGAGGGGATTTGTGGTTCATTTGTCATAGGTCAACCTGGTGTGTTGACCACTCTTCGCTAATTTTCAGTCTGGCCAGCAAACTATCTCCTGGGGTGGGGATAGCTTGCTGGCCGGTCTGTCTTGGCTTCACACTGGCGGTGCCCGCCGCTTAACCAACGGGTTCCTTTTGTGCGGGGAGAAGCCGCGCATCGTCGCCGAACTCGGCGATTTGTCGATCGTGACGCCACCATTGGATCGGGTGTACGTTGTTTCAGCATGGCGATGAGGGACATGTATGGAATAGCACGCATTGTGGCACGCTTTACTGAACTACCCACCGGCAGGTAGTTAATCGTTCCTGGATGCTTCGTGATTATCATAATCCCGTCCGGGGGGCTCTGTGAGAGCGCCCCGGCAGTGGCAGTCAATAAACTCCTTTTCTTCCTTTTAACATTCCTTCTCGACCCCTTTCTCCGCTAGCGGCACCGTGTGACAGATTCTGTTCTGTGTCATCACGAGGCCAACATGATGCATCCCCTCTCACCATTTTCCATCCCGCATTCTTTTCGCATTTTAACCGCTGGTGTGGCGGTTGCGTTGCTGGCTGGTTGTGCCCATCAGCAAACACAATCCACCGCCGAGACCAAGACGTACGATGCGGCAACTCCGCTGGAGATTACGCCTGAGCCGGAGTTGGTACGCAATGAGTACCGTGTCATCACGGGGCCAAACCCGCCGCGTACCGGCATTGTCGACCCTGATGTCTATAACCAGGATCTGATTCCCGTTGAAGTGTTGCGAACTGGGCGTTACCAGTTGGTAACCACGCGTGCGCCATTGGGCCAGCGTCACTTGCTGGAACAAACGATTCATGTCCGCATCCCTCCCAGTATTGCGTCCACCGTTGGGGATGGGATGCGTTACACGCTGCAGAATACCGGCTTTTCACTCTGTTCAGGTCAAGAGAATGACCAACGATTGTTGTTTAACAGTCCATTACCAGCAACCCATTATGCACTAGGGCCTATGCCGTTGCGTGAGGCGCTGCAGGTATTGGCTGGTGAGGCGTGGGAACTGGAAGTGGATCCAGTGCGGCGTAGCGTCTGCTACCAGCAACGTGACGTTCGTACCGTCGAATCCTGGGATCTGGTTTATCCCTCTTCTGGTGAGGTAGAGGCGGGCAGAGGAGATGAGCAATGAGTGGCCCTGATGAGGTGGCATCTGAGGCACCGATCAAAGCAGAGCCTGCTGACCACCAGGAAACGGTCTCCAAGCGTAGTGGCAAGCCCTTCTCGATGCCTCTGTCAGTGAAAGCCGGACTGGGATGCGTTGTCCTTATGGGGGGGGCGCTCATTCTCGTTGCCCTATTCGGAAGGACTGGAGGCGGTGATGATGAATTCCTCAATAACCTGAATATGGGACTGGCAGGAACGCGATCAGACATTCTGCTCCTTGAGGAGCGCGTGGCGCATGTTGAGGGTTATGAAGAACGTCTCGAGCGTCTGGATGTTGGTGACGCAGGCTTGCGCGAGAGCCTGGAAGGTTTGAGCGGAGTGGCGGAACGCCTGGAGGACCTGGAGCAGCGAGTCGATCAGCTCACCTCTCAGATTGAGATACGCCTGGCAGCATTCTCTGAGCAATTGGATAGCGAATTGGCGGAGGCTCACGCTGCCGTTGAAGTGGCTGAGCAGCAGACTCTGCTGGCACGACAGGCGAGGGATGAAGCCCAGGCAGAAGCTGACAGGGCTGCTACCCGTCAAGCATCAACAGCTCAATCGGCTGCCCCAGCACCGTCACGACCGCCTTTCAGTATCTCCGGCGTGGAGTATCGGGGAGGAAGGAGTTTCCTAAGTATCGCTACTGGTCCTGTCAGCGCTCTCGGTGAAGTTCGATTGCTGGGGGAGCGGGAGTCTGAGGGGGAGTGGCAACTCGTCAGCATTGGCAGTTCCAGTGCTGAGTTTTACTACCGTGGTCGTAGCGTGACAGTACCGCTGCCGTAAACCGATGGAGAGTCGATGTGATAGAGACTGAATTCAAGCGAGTGTCATTGACCGTCGGGTTGGCCCTGGCCTCCATGGTGACCACGGGGTCGGTATTGGCTCAGACCTCCTCGATACAGGATCTCACGGTACATGAGAGCGGGGTGAATGACTCGCTACGTGCTGAGGCCCAGGAATGGGGGCTTGAAGAACAGGAGCTGGATCGTTACGAGCAGTTGATGCAGGGATCACGAGGTATCTGGTCCCCAGGTTTGGATCCGGTGACAGCACTCGGGATTGAGGCCGAGACAGAGCAGGATCGTCGCCGTTATGCGGAGTTGTTGGTGCAGATCGAGAAGGAACGGGTAGAGCGTGAGCTGGCGTTCCAGCGTGCCTACGACGAGGCGTGGGCGCGACTGTATCCCAATGATTTGCCAATCACACCGTTCCTGGTTAACGAGGGGGCCGGAGAGAGTATCGCTTTCTTTGGTTCGATACCGACGAGTTCATCGTCTCGCCTGAGTGTTCACGTGGCCGCCGGTGGGTGTACTCGGTGCGATGAGACGATTGACCAGCTGTTGGCCAGCGGGACACCCATGGACGTATTCGTCGTCGATTCCGATGGCGATGACAACGTGATTCGGACATGGGCACGTGATCGCTCTATTCCGGTGAGCCGTGTGCAGTCCCGTGAGATCACGCTAAACCATGGGCAGGCACAGCCTTCTCTGGGTGTGACAGCGGATAATGTGCCCCAGGTCTTTGCCCAGTAGCGAGGTGGCCATGGACGCGTGCAAATGCTTTTCCTTTTTTTTCAGGGGGGGGATGATGAGTCATTCCTTATCGAATATCACCTCGGTATACGTTGGGGCAAGGCGGTCAGAGTCGTCGACCGAGCATTTTCTTTATCTGGACCAGCGGTTCGATAGCTTCTATGTCGCGCTGTATGGATGCCCATCCAAAGAGCTCATTGGGTATGCCGAATATCAGTTCATATGTCATGAAGAGGGAAAGCTTACAGCCCCCATGCTGCACGCACTGACGAGATTGCTGCCGGCAGATGCTCAATGCCCCGGCCCAATAATTCCGTTGAAAGCTGTTTTATACCGTTCGCGGGAAGTTCTGCAATCGCTTCAAGCATCTTCTTCTTCACGTCCTGGGGTAAAGCGTTCGACGCTTCCGTCCGGGTCAGAAGAAGCGAACGGAGGGTTTCCTCATGAAATTTGACGGTTACCACTCCCAGGATTGCACTGAGTCCGCCATCGTCGCTAAGGAAGTCCATACCTTGAGCCGTGATTCGTACCTCCCCATATCGAATCACGGGCATATATGGGAAGGGCCGATGTGTGTTCACTTTAATCAAGCCATGCTCCTTGAGGTAGTAAAGAAGCCAAAATTCATTCTCTTCTGCCAGATCATGAGGATTGACGCTAAATGGGTATTCATTAGCCAATTTATTCAATATTTCCAGTTGTTTGTCTCGAAGCATATCCATTGGCATAGGCGCTCAGGTTGTGATGTTCTGCGTAGGGCAATCAGTATACCCAGCCTGTTATTCTGCAGGTGGCTGAATAGGCGTCGTTTTTTTGCGACAGCGTACTTGTTTTTTTGCATGTGGTGGTGGGGGGACGCTCATGCAGCCTATCGTCCGGATATACCTGAGGCGTATGCCGTGGCCGCAGAGACGCACAGTGTGCCACCCGACATCTTGTATGCCTTGGCACTTAATGAGTCCCAGGTCCAGTTGGCTCATGCGATCCGACCGTGGCCTTGGACATTGAACGTTGCAGGGACGGGATATCACTTCGCTGATCGTAACTCGGCGTGCGAGGCCCTATATGAGGCTCTGGGTCGGACACGGGTCGTCGACGTCGGCATCGCCCAACTCAATGTTCGCTGGCAACCACAGCTGTTTGGTGCTGGGAACCGTTTCGTCGATCCCTGCGATGCCCTGGATCCGTATGCCAATCTTGAGGAGGCGGCAGGGCTGTTGCGTCAGCATTACGAGGAGAGCGGTGATTGGCTGATGGCCGCTGGTCGCTATCATCGCCCCGCAGGGGGGGAAGCCGCTGCGCGATATCGGCGTGGTATTGCCGCCCAACTGGCCAGGCTGGAGGCAGGGAGCGGCCCACGTCCAGCGAGTCATGACGCTGCCGTCCGATTTGCTTCTGCTTCGGATATTGAACTCCCGGCCACAACTCAGTCAGTGCCTCAACCCCCTTCTATCTATTCTGCAAATATATCAGAGCATTATCAGCCGATTGCTATCGATCATTCTCTTCATTGGGTAGTGCCTTCTGAGGTTGAACCCGTGTCATGGATTGACCCGGAGGTGCGGTGGGACTGGCTGGTATCGGTGGTGGTGCAATAACCAAGGACGTTTTATGAAACGAGTGACGAGATCAACTCGACGTTTGATGCCATGGGCAAAGGCGCTCATAGGAGCGTTGGGCGTGGCGGCGATTGGTATGCCGGTGATGGCTCAAACCTCCCCTATAACAACCGGCGTGCCTGAAGCGGATGATGTGGCGGCAGAGATGATGCCGGCATTGACGGTAGTGGCGGACCATGGAGGGGAGCCTGCCCGTCCGTACTATGTCGCCATCGGTATGGCGGGAGTGGCTGAGTCTGAAGGGTATGTAGCTGACACGTCTCAGACCATCAGTGGGATGGATATCCTGCCGGTGGAGAGTGAGGCGTTGACGCCGGGAACTGTTGAGACGCGAGCGCTGGAGCTGCCCCCGGGAACAACCCCCTTTTTCCTGGTGGGGGATGATGATCTTTCGATCTCATGGCTGGAGCAGCGTGGCGACAGCTTGCGTTCCATATATGCCGTGGGTCTGGTCGTGAATGTCCAGGATGCACAGGGTATGCAGAGGCTGCGGGATGCTGCGCCAGGACTTGAGCTTCGACCGGTATCCGGTGATGACCTGGCTGGACGCATCGGTCTTGTGCACTACCCCGTGTTGATTACCCCAACACGTCTTGAGCAGTGATGAGGACGCTAATATGACCCTTCGACTACCGGTCACTGCTTTTGATGCCCTGGATGTCCCAACGATCTGTCATCAACCTGCCGAGGATGTTGAGCACAGGCTGCTGTTTGCAACGCGCTTGCTGATGATCGCGGTGCTCTCGTTTCGCCTGTTGAAGCGACCGCCGGAGGCCGATGCGCTGATCCGACAGGTCAGTACCATCCATGGTCTTGATGAGATGGTGATTGATGCCGCCCTGGAGGTGTTGCCAGGGGACGTGTGGGAAGAGATTGAGGAGATACTGGAGAGCTTTGGGAAAGATGCGATCCCCAAGGTCTACCAGGGACGTGATAAACGGCTCTGCGGCCTGATTCTCGTACTGAGAAACAGGCCAAGCGAAAACGAGGAGTTGGAGCGACTGTTCAAGGGCTTTGAGTCAGCCTGCCGATACGATGGAGCGCACTACGATGCCATCATGGCCAACCTGGCGACGCAAGAGGTGTTGAGGGAAGTGGCACACCAGGTGCTTAAGCAGCTGGGGGAAAACCCTTCCGAGCCCGTCCAGGGGGGAACCGAGTGAAACAGCACCATCCCCTGGAGGCGCTGCTGCGCCCGGCAGTGGAGCTTAATACCGCTATCGTGTGCCTGGTGTGTGCGCTGCTGTGTGTGTTTGCCCCCTGGGCGCTGGCACTGACGCCCAGTGTGGGGATCGGAATGGGGCTGGGGTTCCTGGCCTTTGGCATGTACCGCGGACGTCAGGCCTGGATCGTGTTGCGTTATCGCCGCAATATGCGTCGCTTGCCTCGCTTTGCACTGCGCAGTGACCAGATTCCGGTGAGCACCCGGAACCTGTGGCTGGGAAAGGGCTTCCGCTGGGAAGCCCGTCACACACAGCGATTGCATGACAGCCAGCAGCCGGAAGCCGAGTCCTATGTGGGGCCGTCAGCGCTGTATCGTTGGGCTCGGCGGCTGGAGAACCGTATGGAGCGCGTGCGATCGCTCCACTTTGCCATTCGCCTGCTGAGTGCGGATACCGCGCTCAATCCTTTCCGGCCTCTACCACCAGTGGGCGGCATCGCGGCGCTACACGCCGTGGAGTGGAACGAGGTCGATGTCTATCTCCCCTTGGGTGAGCGAGTGGGCCACACGCTGGTGGAGGGTACGACCCGCGTGGGCAAGACCCGCCTGGCGGAGGTGATGATCACTCAGGATATCGCTCGCTCCACTAACGAAGTTGTTATCTGCTTTGACCCGAAGGGCGATGCGGATTTGATGATTCGTATGTATATCGAAGCCTTGCGAGCGGGTCGGGGAGACGAATTTTATGTCTTCCACTTGGGCTACCCTGGGATGAGTGCCCGCTACAACGCGGTAGGCCGTTTCGGGCGGATCTCGGAAGTGGCGACCCGTATCGCTGGGCAGCTTTCCGGAGAGGGTAATAGCGCCGCCTTCCGCGAGTTTGCCTGGCGATTCGTCAATATCGTTGCACGGGCGCGTCATGCACTGGGACAGCGCCCTTCCTACGAGCAGATTCTGTCTGATGTGGTGAATATCGATGGGGTGCTGATCGAGTATGCCCAGAGCACCCTGGCGAAACATCATCCCAATGCGTGGGAGATGATCAGTGACATCGAGACCAAGCTCAACGACAAGAATATCCCGATGGCCATGAAGGGTCGTGACAAGCGTGTGGTGGCCATCGAGCAGTTCCTGCAGCAGGTCAAGATCCGTGACGTGGTACTGGAGGGGCTGCGTTCGGCAGTACGTTACGACAAGACCTACTTCGACAAGATCGTGGCCTCCTTGCTGCCCTTGCTTGAGAAGTTGACCTCTGGACGGATTGCCGAACTGCTGTCGCCAGACTATCACGACCTGGACGACCCGCGTCCTATCTTCGACTGGCAGCAGATTATCCGTAAACGCGGCATCGTCTATGTCGGCCTCGATGCGTTGAGCGACTTTGAGGTAGCCCAGGCGGTAGGTAACTCGATGTTTGCCGACCTGGTGTCGGTGGCAGGCCATATCTACAAGCATGGCATCGATGACGGCCTGCCGGAGGTGGACGGTGGGCAGTCCGGCAAGGTAGCAATCAACCTCCACTGTGATGAATTTAATGAGTTGATGGGCGATGAATTCATCCCGCTCATCAACAAGGGGGGCGGCGCGGGAATACAGGTCACGGCCTACACCCAGACCATCTCTGATATTGAGGCGCGTATCGGTAGTGCAGCGAAAGCCGGGCAGGTCATCGGTAACTTCAACAACCTCTTCATGCTGCGTGTGCGCGAGGAGCGTACTGCACGAATCCTCACGGACCAGTTGCCCCGAGTCAAAGTGGCAACTCGGATGTTGGTGTCGATGGCCGGGGATAGCTCAGATGTCGATTCAGGCGTGGATTTCACAAGCTCCGGTGGCGATCGGATCAGCACCGCGCCGGAGCCGATGCTTGAGCCCGCCAATGTGGTCAGCCTGCCCAAGGGGCAGGCATTTGCTCTCATGGAAGGTGGGCAGCTGTGGAAGATCCGTATGCCGCTGCCATTGCCTGATAAAGGTAAGCGCATTCCTTCGAATATCCACGACATCGCCCAGGGAATGCGAGACCAGTACAGCACGGGCGAGCGTTGGTGGGAGGAGGTCATGCCACCTCCCGTGCATTTCCAGGTGCCCGCAGAGTTCAGAGACGGCGGACGGCCAGCTATCTACTCGCCGCCGGGCGGCGGTGGTGGCATAGAGGTGGAGGAGTCCAGCGATGCCGCTGCATGGAGTGATTGACTGTGTGGACGTCGGTGTGTCCAGGGGTGACGGCTAATGGCAAACGATACGGCAAAGAAGACACACGAGAAGCGTGGTGGACTGTTTTCCAAGACACTGGGCATTCCCTTTCAACTGTTGGCCATCCTACTGGTATCGTTGCTCTGTTCCATTGTGATCGAATGGATTGGCATCTATTTCGAGTGGTGGTCTCAGCCGGGTGCTGAGCACGCTCGCATGACGATGGAGCGTGAGATGGGCTGGTTGGATACTGAGTTCAGCCGTTCGCTGCTCATCTCCAGACCCGTTGAAGCGGCGACCTGGTTCATTGGGCTCGCCTATGAGTGGACCTTCGTCAAGACAGGGATCGCAGGGTTACTGGAGAGCAACCGAGACAGCGATGGCTGGATTGGCTCGCTTGTGGCGTATCTGCAGGCCGCCGTGTATGTGACGCTGATGACGCTCACTCGCGTGGTGATTCTGGCACTGACGTCGCCACTGTTTGCCCTGGCCGCTCTGGTGGGATTCGTTGATGGTCTGGTGCGCCGCGACCTACGCCGGTTTGGTGCGGGGCGTGAGTCGGCGTTTATCTACCATCATGCCAAGCGGGCGGTTGGGCCTGTCTTCGTGGTTGGCTGGATCTGTTATCTGAGTGTGCCGTTTGCCATCCACCCCAACGTCTTTCTTATTCCCTGCGCGGCTCTATTTGGCTTGCTGGTCAGCATTGCGACGGGTTCGTTCAAAAAGTATCTCTGAGTTTCCCCTCTGGCACAGTGCCTTTCGACGCCTCACCTTGGGGCGTCTCTTTTTACGGATATAGAAACGTCCCTCCAAGGAGGGGCGTGGCTAGCGGTGCCACTCCCACAGTCAAGCCATTGACTTGCCAAAAAATAAATACTTCATCAGCGCACTTAATATTTCTGCGTGATCTGCCCGGTGGTTCCCGCAACATGGGAGGACACACATTGCAGAGCCGAGCCAATGTCACATTACACACCATCTCACACGCGTCGATGTCAGCGCTTCGTTACCTCGCTTTGTGCGATGACCGTCTCGTTAGCGGCTTTTCTGCCCGCTGTCGTAGTGGGAGATGAGGTGCGTGACGAGATCCTGCGCCGGGACCTGGCGGTGATCCAGGAGCAGCTGGATCAGATCGATGTTGTCGTGCAGCGCCTGGAGGCCCGCCAGGCCCATACCGACCCGGAAATCCACCGCTTCTACCTGGATACCGATCAACTGCGTCGTGACCTGGCTCGCATTGCCGAGGGCATTGACGGCTACCTGGCGCCTCCGCGCCTGCCACCACGTGCACCCATTCCGTTGGCGGGAGACTACCTGCGGGAGTTTCACTAATGCCGACTGATGCTTCCCCGTTTGAGATTGCTGCTGGGTTTGATAACAGCACGGTGCTGTTCATGCTCACCGGAGCGGGGATGGTCGTTGCTCTGCTTTGGGCAATGTGGGCGGCAATATCAGCCTACAAAGGGTGGGCGAAGGGGAGGGTCGATGACAACAATTTCACCCTGGCATGCCTGCGCGTAGTGCTGTTGTTGGTCATGTTCATTTGGATCTTTACCCCTGGCCCCTAGGCAGATTTTTATGCGCTGCTCGAAGAGTGGCATTTCAACGTAGTGAAGGAGTGGCATCAATGAAAATTTCATCAATGGCTCGCGTGGGTGGTACTCGTGCCAGACAGTCACTGGCGACGGTGGCGGCATGTGTTATGGGCTTACCAACCGCCGCGTTGGCTCAGCTTCCCCAATTGGAAGAACCCTCTCAAGGGGGCGGGGGCCTTATGTCGACCCTGCAGGGGTATTTATACGATTTCGGGGCGTTGATAGGGCTGATCCTATGTGCTGTTGCTTTCCTGATAGTGGGTGCCTCTGCGATTGCGTCCTTTAAAGAAGCACGTGAGCGTGAGACATGGGGCAAGTTTACCGTAACCGTTGTCGTCGGTGTGGTGTTGATCGTCGCGATCATTTGGCTGGCCACCGAAGCTGCGCCGATCTTATCTCAGTAATCAGGAGTAGGCACTATGTCGACCATCGCGTTTATTCCCAAACGATTGAACGAGCCGCCTGTGGTGTTTAGGGGCATGACCGGGCGCGAGGTGGGGATCATGGCCCTGATCGGTTTTGTTGCTGGATTGCCTATGGGGGTGATCAGTGCTTGGGCGCTGGGGATGTTCGCTATGGTGCCTACGCTCGCATTTGCCATGGCCGGTATGTTTCTGGTGTTCGGCGGTACGGTGATGAGGAGGCTGCGCCGCGGTCGATCCACCATCTGGCTATATCGTAACCTCCAATGGCAGCTAGCTGTTCGGGGCTTCCCTCTGGGTGAGGGCCGTTCGCTTATTATCCGTTCCGAGGTCTACCGGACTCGTCGGGCGAAGGGTAGGGGGGGGCGCTCATGAGCCGTTATCTCCATGCCTTGTCCGCTCGGGATTCCCATATTCTGACCCTGCGCGGCATCATCGCCGTATTGCTTCTGTTGTGTGCAGGGCTTTGGTGGGGGTGGAAATCAGCCCCTGAAGATCTGACGATTCATAACCCACCGGACCTTCGCAGCGGTAGTACACGGGCATGGTGGGAGATAGACCCGTCCAGTGTTTACGCGTTCTCGCTCTATGTCTGGCAGCAAATAAATCGGTGGCCGTCCAATGGCGAGAATGACTACCGCCGCAATCTTTATGCCTACCAACATTTTCTTACTCCTGCATGCCAAATTGAGCTGAACCGGGAATATGAACAGCGTCGAAACAGCAACGAATTGAACAATCGTGTCAGGGGAATCTATGAAATCCCGGGACGTGGCTATCGTCCTAAATCTGGTGAAAGTCCTGGATCTGTTGAAATCCTCAGCCGTGATGCCTGGGTGACTACCCTCGATATGGCCATCGACGAACAGTACCGGGGGACGCCTATCCGTGACCTGTATATCCGCTACCCGATGCGGGTCGTGCGTGCCGATGTCGATCCTCAGAATAACCCATGGGGGCTGCAGTTGGATTGTTTCGCCAGGCCTCCCCAGCGGTTGCAGATGCCCAATGCGGGAGGTGATTCATGAACTTGTTCCGTCGAGGAGCACTGCTCGCGATGGGGGTCTTAATGGCTCTTCCTGCCTGGGCCGTGGAAATTATCGAGTGGGATCGACGGCCAATGGATATCCCGCTGCCGGTCGGCACCGAGCGTGTCGTGGTGTTGGATCGCAATGTGCGCGTCGGGCTGCCTGGGCCGATCGCCAGCGCCGAGACGCTACGGGTGCAGAGCTCGGGTGGCGTGTTGTACCTCCTCGCCCATGAGCCGTTCGATGCGCAGCGGGTGCAGCTTCAGGATGTCGAGAGCGGCGAGATCCTATTGGTTGATCTATCGGCGCGAGACGGAGCCAGCGATGAGGATATTCGCATTGTCGAAGCCGAGGCTCCTGCGTATCAGGTATCTGAGCAACCAGGTCAGGCCGGGGTGGCGGAAGGGGCTGGTGTTCCGCTACCTCCCGCTCCAGTGGCACTGACTCGTTATGCTGCTCAGTCGCTGTATGCCCCGATGCGGGCGGTGGAAGACGTACCGGGCATTCGACGGGTTCCAATGCGCCTTCCCGAGACGCTTTCATCATTGATCCCTGCATTGCCAGTGACGGCAACGCCATTGGGGGCCTGGACTTTGAACGGCTACACCGTCACAGCGGTACGCATTACCAATAACGACCGGCGTTCGTTTGAACTCGACCCGCGTTGGTTGCAGGGAGAGCTATATAGCGCGTCCTTCATGCACCCGAGCATCGGGCCGAGGGGAACTGTCGAGGATACCACCACGCTGTTCGTCGTCACCCGTGGCGTAGGATTGGCGCAGGCATTGCTTCTACTGCCCCCAATGGCAGAGGAGGATGACGCATGACGCTCAAGTCCAATGGATTACTGAAAATCCTTGTCCCGTTAATGGTTCTGTTCGTCATGGTTGTGATGTTACGAAGCTGTGGCAGCGGTAGCGGGTCCAGTAGTTCGGGAACCTCTCAGGGCGAGGATCCCACCCTTCAGCTGACGCAGGATGAACTGCGGGCGTTGGGGGTGGAGGGTGATACGCCTCAGGACACCGTGGCGACACTCGTCGGTCAGGTACAAGCCATGCGTTCTGATTTGGAACGTACAGCAGCGGAGAGTGAGGCGCTGCGTCAGCAGAATGAGCGCCTTACTGAGCGTACTCAGAATGTGGATCAGTTGATTGATGAGGCGTTACGCGCAGAACGGGAGCGTCAGCAAAACCAGGATCAACAACGCAGTCGTCAGGACCAGAGCCTTCTAAGCTCGGTTCAGCGTGAGTTAAGTGATCTACGCCGACGCATTGATTCGCCGGATTCTGATGAAGCTGACCTGCCTATTGGCCTGGGCCTTGAGGGTGGTACTGCACGCGGCAGTATGTCCTGGGTGGAGCCCATGGATGTCAAGGAAGCGCCCAGTCGTGGCAGCCGCCAGGAGGAGGTGATGTTCCCGACCTCCTTCGGTGAGGCCGCCAGCGCAGTGAGCGGGGCGGCTCAGACTGCGGCTGATGCGGTCGAGCGCCGGGTCACCGGCCAGCCCCCGGCGTCGACGGTAGAGCCGGTGTATACCGTGCCTCAGAATTCCACGTTGATGGGTTCGCTGGCAATGACAGCCCTGATAGGCCGGGTGCCGGTTGATGGCACCGTCACCGACCCCTACCCGTTCAAAGTCATTGTTGGCCCCGACAACCTGACCGCCAATGGCATCGAGATTCCGGAAGTGCAGTCGGCAGTCATGAGCGGTACTGCCACTGGTGACTGGACGCTGTCTTGTGTCCGCGGTGATGTTCATTCGGTCACGTTTGTGTTCGAGGATGGCACGGTTCGTACGCTACCTGAGCCTGAAGATGTTAACTCTGGCTCGGGTGATTCCTCGCGTACCAAGATCGGCTGGTTGTCGGATTCGGTCGGGATTCCCTGTGTGGGTGGTCAGCGTAGTAGCAATGCTCAGCAGTACCTGGGAACTCAAGCTCTCCTGACTGCTGCCGGTGCCGGTGTGGCGTCACTACTGAGTGATGACGGTGACATCGTCTCGACGATGAATACTGACGGCTCAGTATCAACTGCGATGAGCGGTAACCAGGCCGTCAATCAAATCATGGCATCAGGCGTCAACGATATGTCTCGCTGGGTTAACCGGTTGTATGGCGAGGCATTCGCAGCCGTCTTTGTGCCGCCTGGCCGGGACGTGGCCATTCATATTGATCGTGAACTGCAAATCGATTACTAGACGCAGGGACGGAGGGTGCATTATGAGCGCGATTTCTCGCTCGGCTATGACATGCCATAAGGGACAATTTGGACGCGGTTTGTTGCTGGCGATAGGGATAGGCCTGATAAGTGGTTGTGCAACATCCGCGCAGGATATGTGGGATCTGGACGATGCGCCGACCATGCAGGAACTGTGGCAGCAGGGGGGAGCGTCCAACGGTGGAGCGGGTAATGATCTGACGCAACGCGGTTTGCTGGATATGCGCAGTTCACTGCGCCGTGATCTGACGGACGGAGCCCTGGTCGATGAGAATATCAATTACACCCGTTCTGCCGCGAATGAGATCTATAGTCAGTTTTCGCGGCTGCCGAATCCCGACCTGGTGATGTACGTGTTCCCGCACCTGGCAGGGGCCGATCCAGTGCCCATTCCTGGTTACTCAACCATATTCACCCTCTACTCACGTCCGCAATATGCGATGCCGGGTGAAACCGCTCGGCCTCAGATACCAGGTCAACAGCGTGGCCATGTCAGCGTTGAGTTCATTGGAGGGCAGTGATGTCAGCTTTCGATGCTTTCATGAGCAAAATGTTTCCGCCGAGCGGAAAGGGAGCCCGTCAGGAAAACCCCCAGGGAGACAGTCTTGGGGCTTTCGAGGCGGCTGATACCGATAGGGTTTCGCCGCAGGTAAAATCGCTACTGACAGACGAGAGCGGACGCCCGCTTTCGTTACCGCGTGGTAAGCCGATTACAGAGGAAAACCTGCGCGCAGCCTATCGTCGAGCACCGTCGTTTGCCTCACGGCTGCCCTGGGTTGAGTATTTATCAGAGACAGGCTGTTTTTTGCTGGAAGACGGTGTGTCGGTGGGTATTGTCGCAGAAGTCATCCCAGTACCCACCGAGGGGAGAAGTGAAGACGCACTGGAAAGTGTTCGCGATACCATTTGTTCAGCATTACAGGACTGTCTACCCGAGCATGACCACCATCCGTGGGTGCTTCAGCTATATGTACGTGACGATACGGACCCCCGCCCCGATTTAGAAAAGCTGCGCGCTTATACGCGCCCTGGACTGCTCAATACCGAGTTCACGCAAGCGTGGCTGGCTAGCATGGAGGCGCATATGCGCGCTATTGCAAAGCCAGGAGGGCTTTTTGAGGATGACCGGGTCACTCAGACTCAATGGCGTGGCCAAACTCGACGTACCCGGTTGGTACTGTATCGCCGCTTGGGAAGTGGTAAAGCCAAGGTGGGAGAGCGCAAGTCGGCTCGTTTGTCTAATCCTGATGATGCTGTTAACCAGGTTTACGAGCGCCTGGTGACGGCGCTACAGCCCGCCGGGTTGAGTTTTCAGCGCTACGATGGCCGGGATTTCCATCGCTGGTTGATGCCTCGTTTCAATCCGTGTCCGCGCATGTCGCCTGATGATCCACAACGTTTTTACGATGTATTTGACTTCCCTGATGACGATAACCGTCTGCCTCACTACGACTTGGCGGAGGGGTTGCTGGCAAGTTCTCCTTATGGCGATGTTGAGAAGGGGCTTTGGTACTTTGATGGAATGCCTCACGCTGTCGTCCCCGTCGAAGAAATGCGGCAGGTACCTAAGGTTGGCCACCTTACTGGGGAGGTCACCAGGAATAATGGCAAAAGTGGGGGAACAGTATCGAATGCGTTGCTGGATTTGTTACCGGAAGGGACCGAGGCATGTTTAACGCTCGTGGCAGTCCCCCAGGAACCGCTGGAAGATCATATTGATAAGCTGCGTCAAAAAGCGGTGGGTAGCTCTGTTCAGGCCCAAAAAGTTCGAGAGGATTGTGATAAGGCACGTGGGTATTTAGGCGATGATCATAAGCTGTATCAGTCGTCGCTTGTGTTTTATGTCAATGGTGCTGATGAACGGGAACTGGAAAAACGTTTCCTCGAACTGACAACTCGCCTGACGAGTGCCCAGCTCAAACCGGTCGATCCTGAAGATGAAGTGGCTGCCCTTAATAGTTACTTGAGATGGCTGCCTATGGCCTACGATCCTGAGCTGGATCGCTCTGGGTGGTACACCCAGATGAACTTTGTTCAGCATATTTCGAATCTAATGCCGCTATTCGGTCGCGCCAAGGGTACAGGTAATCCGGGGATCAGTTTTTTCAATCGCGGTGGTGGGACGTTTAATTTTGACCCGCTAAACCTGGATGACCGGGCGGCCAATGCCCACATGTTGATTTTTGGGCCAACCGGGGCAGGTAAATCAGCGACGTTAAACAGTATCCTCAGCCAGGTGATGGCCATTCATCGCCCGAGGCTCTTTGTGATCGAAGTCGGCAACTCCTTTGGCATGCTGGGGGACTACTTCAAGCGCAAGGGCATGACCGTCAATAAGGTACGGCTGGCTCCGGGTTCGGGTGCCTGTTTGCCTCCATTTTCTGAAGCTCATCGCCTGCTTGATGCAGAGATGGAAGCAACTCGGTTAGAGCGTGATCGTGAAGACCATAATCCTTATGAGGAAGCACCTGTTGAGTCCTTGGTGAGTGATGCAGAAGGCGATCAAGAGGGTGATGAACGTGACTTGATGGGCGAGATGGAAATCGCTGCGCGCCTGATGATTACCGGTGGGGATCCCAAAGAAGAAGCGCAGTTCCGTCGTTCAGATCGACGCATGGTCAGAGATGCGATTTATCGGGCTGCTCGTACCTCCCACTCAGTTGGTCGCACGTGTTTGACTGAAGATGTTCGGCAGGCGTTTCGTGAGATTGCGGTTGACCCAGAACTGCCGGAGTCGGCGCGACATCGCGCCTATGAAATGGGTGAAAGTCTTGGGCTGTTTGTGGACGGTTTTGACGGTGAAGTATTTAACCGTGATGGCAATGCCTGGCCTGAGTGCGATGTTACTATCATCGACCTGGCTCACTACTCACGTGAAGGCTATGAGGCCCAACTGGCTCTAGCCGTAATTTCGATCACTAATATGATCACCAACCTGGCAGAACGGGAGCAGTTTTCGGGGCGGCCCATTGTTCAGGCAATTGATGAAAGCCATATCGTGACGGTGAATCCGCTGCTTAGCCCATTTTTTGTCAAGGTCGGCAAAATGGGGCGCAAGCTGTCCCATTGGCTGTGGTTTGCGACTCAGAGCTTGGAAGACTTTCCCAGCGCGGCTGAGAAGCTCCTCAATATGGTGGAGTGGTGGATCTGTCTAACGATGCCGCCCGACGAAGTCGAGCAAGTCGCACGATTTAAGAGCCTGACACCTTCCCAACGACAGCTCATGCTGTCCGCGTCCAAAGTCAATAAAAAGTACACCGAGGGGGTCGTGCTCTCGACACGGTTGGAGGCACTGTTCCGTGTTGTACCTCCCAGCCTTTATCTCGCTTTAGCAGGAACTGAGGGTGATGAGAAGGCCGAGCGTGACCGTGTGAGGCGCGAGCTTGACTGCTCAGAACTCGATGCAGCGATCGAGATTGCCAGGCGTCTGGATGATAAGCGGGGGATTGCGACGTGAGTGCAACTGCTGGTAAATGCTGGTGGCGGCTGTCAATAACGTTGGGCGGCAGCGCTGAGAGAAGCGGCAACAGGCACTGGCTGAGCACTTGTCGTCAACTCCCAAATCAAGCGTAAAGGATAGGAGGAAAATGATGCAGAACCTGTCTCAAGAGCAGGACGTAAAGGGCACTAATCAGGATATTACGGATGTGGCGAGGGCTTTAGGGGTCATAGCAGCCCGAATGCTCAGACATCAAGGGACTCAGCTCTTCGGGGTGACCTGTTACTCCATGGAGTGCCGGGACATGGTATTACGAATCCTGGGTGTGTTTGACGAGCTTCCCAGTGGAAGCGATCCACAAAATCTCACTTGGTTCAGTGATGATTTAAGACGCCTACTGGAGCAGTTGGAATCCGGGGGGGGGGCTGAAAGCCGGTTCCATGCATATGCGTTTATCCAGCGTGGCGTGATCAAAAATTTCATTGACCGGTATGGAAGTGCTAATCCAACATACTGATCATTCTTGAAATTTCCCATGCCCATCCCAGTTCTTCATAGCGTGGCATGTGGCCAAGGCGGTCTCCAGATGAATATCTCCAATATTTGCCATCAAAGTATATGTCACTCAAATAGCTCTCGGAGGGATCGGAGGATGAGTCGTGAAAGAGAGCTCCTGGAACAGACACTCCTGGCAGCCTTGCGTGAGCATGGTGAAGCTGGGAAGAGATCGCTTTGGTTAACCGAAGGGGCCCTCTGGGTTGCCACGGATTGGTTGGATGAGGAGCTCCAGAGGCGCTTAGGTACTGTCTCGGTACATAATTGGATGGACGGGGTCAGTCGCTTGCTGGATCATGGTATCGTTCCCCAACCCCGGGCTTGCGCATTGCTTTGGAGAAAGCAGTATGGTGCCCCAGGTGGAGTGGCCATGCTCGAAATCCTATTGGTCGAAGTGCCCCTTCAGTTAGCAATGAAAGCATTGCCGTCCATTCAGCCTGTTTGGCAAGTTGAGATGGTCGATGTGCCACAGTTCAAGCTAGTGGTATCCTTCCAAAGGGGTACCATAAGCTATAGAGAGAAGGTGAAGCTGGCTCAGACTGGGGATTGTAGTGATCTCGCCATACTGTCACCGCTTCATCGTCGAGTGTCAGACCCTGCAATTCCTCATGTAATGCTAAGGCTTTATCGTGAAGCGAAAGAGAATGAATCTGGCTTGGTAGCCAGTGATAGCGATGAATCAGGGCATAGTGAATAGCATCTATTCCCCGTAATTGCCATTCTCTACTGACTGCCAAGGCATTACCGTAGGCAGACAGGATGAAGTGCATCTCGTGCTGTTCTGGGTGGAGGCTGGGTGCTGCTTTTTCAACCCTATCGGCTAGTTCCTCATATTGCTGGCGGTCAAAGAGTGGACTCGTCATCTACCGTTATCTCCAATCTGGTGGGGGAAGTAACTCCATCATGCAGCCTGCCGCCGCCCTGTAGAAGGTGGACAGCATGGCCAGTCTTAACTCAGTACCGTCAGCTCATAGACGTGGCGGATACACCGACCATCCCAATCGTAACCGAGGTGGCGACCTTGCCGGGTGGGGGATAGGATAGCACCGGTGGGCGAAGTATGGCTGCACACTCGCCTTCGGGATCCCGCACGCTGGGATAGACGACCCCATCCGCATGGGCCTCCCAGGCTTGTCGGCCGAAGGTCTGCCCGGCTGTCCAGTCTTCCGGAGAGAGCAGCGCTTGGGTGTTGGTCTGCCCGTGCAGATCAAATAACTGGCCGTTCAGATCTGAGAGATAGACCCGCTGCTGCAGCATCATTGGGGGTTCGTTGGATTCTCGCATGAACTGTTCGGCGTGGAAGCGGGTTTCGGCGATGGCTGTGACTTCCGTCAAAGCACAGTAGTAGGCGCCGAAGGTGCCATCGGTAAAGCGAGAGCCAGTGGCAGGGAAGTGGCAGAAGGCCGCCATGACGGGTGTCCAGCCGGGACCATAGCGGCGGTCTCCATCACGGATCAGGTGGATGTTCTCCGCTTCCTCCCGAAGGCATGCGGAGGTGTCGCCCTCCAACTCGTTCAATAGTGCCCAGTCATCAGGGCTGTCGTTGACACCTTCGAATAAGTCGATGGGGGGAAGCGGGAAGGAATGACGCGATAGCTTGGTTGCCAGGAGACCCAGGTCAGGGGAAGCGTCATGCATGGCCTCCGCCACGCGCTGCGTCCAGGTGCTGGCGAACGACATAGAGGTCGGAAACCTGCCCGCTCAGTAGGCGCTCTCTCGGAGGATGCCCAGCAAACAAGGGGTTACTGTTGGGTCGCTGCAGCCAAGTGTCGGCGGCCTCCTTGTTCGGGAGCAGAATATGCAGCGCCTTGTATATCCCTACTATCAATGACATGCGTTCCAGATGATTGACGTCGAGGTGTGCATGCTCTGGGGCCTGCTTCCAGCGTCGGTACGTGGAGTCTGGCACTCCCCGCAGCAGGGCGGCTTCGTGTTCCTTCAGTCCTCAGGACCGTGAGATATTGGGGTAGGTTCGCATCGCAGCGGTACCCATGTCGCGACGCTTGTCGGCAGTCTTGTACTGGATGGCCATGGTCTCTCCCTCCCTTTGTTTTTAGAGTACGCCAAATGAGCGATGAGCGTTTAAATCAAAAAATGCTTCATTTGATCTTTTTCTGCATCTTCTGAGCCATACGTCTTCCTATTCAACAAATTTTTCTATAACGCTGTCAGCCCCAATTAGTGGGATCAGCCTTACCAGAACTTCATCCATTACGCCCCGCTCTGCACGGACAATGAACTTCACGCTACGATCTTGCCAGGCAAGTGTCTGAATAAGGCTTGCTGCAACAACACTGGGTTGATCCAGATTATTAACAGGAACCTCTGTTACACCACCCCGAACACTGGTGCTAATTGGACAGTAGATCATCAAGCCGCTCTGCTTGTTATATTCCTCAGAAGATAAAACTAGAGCAGGTCGATATTTGCCTATTTCTTTACCTTTCGTTGGCTCAAAATCAAGCCACACAATGTCATTTCGCTTGGGTACATACTTGCTCATGAAATACCCATTTCTGATGAAGATGGCGTTGCCAGTTCGTCTGCGTGGGCGCTTTCAGGCGTTAAACCACGTAACAACTCAGCTTCGGAAAAAGGCAGCTTCAGCATTTTCCGCTTCTTGACCAGCGGTTCAATTACGATTTTACCGGCGCGCACGTTGATGCTAATGGGCGTAGATACGTCAAGGTTGGCTTGTGCAAGCACTTTGCTTGATAGGCGTACCGCTGCGCTATTGCCCCACCGTTTAATTTCGCTATTCATTCTATTACTCCAATGTAGCTACTTATGTAGCTACTTTAGCTTTTGGGATGCTACGTGTCAACATAAGTATCTACAAAGCTATCTCGAAAGCTCTGCGTATGGTGTTCTGATCTACGGAGAGGTACGGCTTTGTATCAAATAGGCTCACGTGGTTTGACAGCGGCGGAACGCCTGCATTTAAGCGAGGGTACGCCGACCGCTGTGGCTGCTACCTAGCTTGATCGGTTTGGGTAAATCCTCAAATCATCGCCTTAACATTCCGGGTGGTTGACACTCCTTACCTACGGTATCACTCAGCATCACATCTGAGAGGAGAATGGCAATGCCAAAGATTGTGAAGCATGGATCGACTTCCATTCTGGGCACCCTGGTAGCGAGTGCGATGCTGCTATCGTCGGCTATTGCCAGCGATAGCCTGGACACCCTGGTGCTCGGCGGCCAGTCAGTGACGCCCAGCCGTATAGCAGATGCTCCGATGGAGGGCTGGCAGGAAGTCATGCTGCCGTCTGGGGAGATTTTCTATACCGATCCTGAACAGCGGTACGTGATAGTCGGCACGCTTTACGAGAACGCCGAGGATCGCTTGATCAATGTGACCGAAGTGGTACGCCGCAAAGTCCGGATAGCGGCCTTGGCGGTTGCTAAGGACAGTGCCGTTACCTATCAAGCCAGTGATGAGATCGCTGAGATAACGGTGTTCACCGATCCAAGTTGCCCCTACTGCGAGATGCTTCATGGCGACATCGATGCGATCAACGCGGCGGGCATCACAGTGAACTATCTGCCCTTCCCGCGCATGGGCCTCAACCACCCTATTGCCCATCTACTCGCTGAAATCTGGTGCAGTGAAGATCCACAGGCGGCACTGAACACGGCGTTCAATCCTGGCCTTGCCGTTCAGAACGATGCACAAGCCTGGGAGCGTTGTAGAGCCGCTGTAGAGCAGGGGTATGTCCTGGGGCATGAGTTTGGTGTCCAGGGGACTCCGGCCATGGTGCTTCCAAATGGCGAGGTGGGAGAGGGCTATATACCCGTTGAAGACCTGGTGCAGATCGTGACAACCAGTGAATGACTGGAACAGTGATTGAGCGTATTGGAAACCTTATCGGCTCTCTTTAACGTTTCCTGCTGTGTCAGTCCCTATGCATAGGGTTTGCTGTAACAGTGAATCTTCTGGAGTGACGGACATGCCAAGACAGACTTCCCCCCTTTCCCGACCCTGGTTGCTCTTACTGGCCTCCGGTGCGTTGGCCTGGGGGCCGATGAATGCGCTGGGACAAACATCAACGATCGATATGCCACGGTCTATCAGCGACCACACCAACAGCATTGAGGTGTTCACTACGGCAGGCGAGCCAGTGAGTCGTGTGCCCGATGGAGTGGCGGTCATCGAACTGGATGGTCCTGCACGGCTCGATGGTGAAATTTCTCAAGGGCTGCCACAGGATCAAACAGCAGCAAAGGCCGAGATGCAACAGCGTATGCAGTCTCCTGAGTGGGAGCAGGTGGCAGCCCGTTACGGCGATCTGCACATGGGCGTAGCCCGTGCCTGGCTGCTGCGCGTCGAGAAGGTTCCAGCGGTGGTCGTGGACGGGGAGTATGTCGTTTATGGTCAGCCTGACGTCACCGCAGCGGTCATGGAGATCCTTGAGCAGCGTGAGGGAGCGTTATGAGGGATACATTGAGGCAACTGCTTCCCGCTGTGGTAGTGGCTGGATTCTTGGGAAGCAGTCTGAACGCTCCGCCAGCCAAGGCGATCACTACTCCCTCGATTATTAATGCAACGGCGTCGAGCCAATGCCTGGATTATAGCATCGTAGGGGTTTGCTTCTGGCTCTATTGTGGTTGGACGGGGTGCAGTGTTCGCACGTCGCTGCTGGTGCGCCACTATGTGCCTGAGTTGGTGGTTTCAAGCTATGAGAAAACCGGTGAGAACCCATGGTCTGACATGGTCGGGCAAGCGTACAGCGTCTCCTCCGAACTCGCCAATTTCCTCGCCAGCAGCCTGGCTCCGAGCACCGACGCGATGGGAGGTGGCCAAAACACGTCGGACGCGGAGCCACGATACCGTCAGTCCCTGCGTTTCAAGCACGCGGACGTGGTTGGGCATCCAGGCGGGGCCATCTTCAATCAATTTGCCAGTGGGTTCGGATTTGCCTGTCAGGGAGCCGCTCAGGCGTTCTACCCCTATTATCTGTCGACTCTTGATTCGTTGGCCTGGCGATCCGGCATTCCTGAGTCCGCCTACCCTGAGGCGCTGATCCCTGGTCGGCGTGAACTTGGCCAGACCAGTGACCTGTGGGGCAACGTGTATCCGCGTTCTGGCTTTATCGCTCAGACCCACGACTATAAAGCGGCGGCACTAACGGCTCAACGCAGTGCAGATATTGTGACTCGTACTGGTCAGCCGCACGTCTATTTCCCCCTGATCAGAAACGCTCGTGATGGCTGGTGGCCACCTGATCCTATTGTGGAAGGCAACAGTGACCACCGGTGGCAGCAACTGCAACCGAACATGAGTCGCTCCTGTCACGTTTGGCCGGACCGAAGCGCCCAGGATACCTATGCTGATCGGCTCGCAGAGGACGGCGACTACGTTTTGCCATGTGGAGCCGGTACCACTGTTGTCAGCGTCGTGGGCAGGAGTTTCTGGGTGCACCTGGCCAGAGTCTGCCTGACTCCCTTGAAGAACGGTAGGGACGAATATGAAATGTATCTTCTCACGTAGCCTGCTGCCGTTGGCAGCAGCCATGGCGATGACTGCCAGCCAGGGCGCCGTTGCCCAATCTGCTGACCACCTCTACTACCAGATCGGCGGAGCCTCTCCCTTCTCGATCTCTGCAGGACGAGGGTATAACCCTCACCGCGCCGGTATTGGAGTCCGCTGGAACATGAACGCGACGTGCGGCAATTTTGATATCGGAGCGACCGTCAGCAACCAGCTTAACGGCGCTACCCAAGGCTTTCAAAACATGATGGGGCAGGTCGTACAAAATGCCCAGGGAGCGGTGGCGTCGTTACCAGCGATGATTATTCAACGTGCTAACCCTGGCCTATACGACCTGTTGAGTAACGGTGTACTCCAGGGACGCATGGACTTTGACCGTTCCAAGCTGTCCTGTCAGAACATGGCAGAGCGGATGGCTGACATGGCCATGGGGGACAGCCTGATGCAACGGGCACAGGCAGAGAACTGGCAGGTGGCTGCACAGAGCACATCTGACGTCGTGGCAGCACAACGCCAGGTGGAACAATCAGGTGGTGATAACGGCGTGACCTGGGTTGGAGGGCAACGCCGTGGTGGAAGTGGGCAGCAACCCGTGCGAGTCGTCGAAGACACGGCAACTGCTGGTTACAACCTCCTCCATGGCCGTAGTGATGTCACCAGCTCTGCACCTGTGTCTGGCGGTGGAGGTGGCTGGGGATCGGTGGCTACCGACAACGGTACCTGGAGTGGTGGCGGTGGTGTAGCTGGTGGCGGTGGTGGAGGCACTGGAGAGTGCCTGGGGGGAATGTGTACCGTCTGGGGCAGTCCTTCCGAAGCGGCTGAGTGGACGAGCAAGGTGTTGGGTGAGGACGAGCTACAAACCTGCGACAGCTGTGAGAAGCGCACCACACAGGCAGGTACAGGCTTGATGCGAGAGCTGGAAACTGAGCAGCAAGATGTACACCAGAACCTGGTGGCGTTAGTCAACGGAAGCCAGGCGCCTTCACCAGAGAATCTGCGTGCTGTGTCTGCAGGTGATGGCTTGACGGTGTCTCGAAGTGTCATTGAGGCATTGCGTGAAGATCCTCAAGCGGATCTCCTGGTCCACCGACTTGCGTCCGAGATGGCCATTGCCCGTGTCATGACCAAAGCCCTGTGGGCACGTCGTGCGCTGTTGGCTGGGGCGAGCGATCCGGGAGTCGCGGAAAACTCCGATGGCATGACCGCATTGGATCGTCGTATTGATGATCTTAATCGCGACATTGATATGTTGCGCTCTGAAATGGAGATTCGCCAGGCGCTGGCGTCAAGTGCGGCGGGCACTGCGTTGCAGCGGGCATCCAACCGTGCTGATGGCTCTATGACAACTGAGACACTACGGCCAGGTGCGACGATGGATAGCCGTGGCCGTCCGAGTGCAGGGGAGGAGCCGTAATGGGTCAATCACCGCGCGCCTGGTTCGACCCCAGGCGCTGGCCTCCTATTGTAGTGTTCATCATCGCCATGGTGGTGGTGTACGTGATCAGTGGTGTCGTGGCCTCCATTGGTATCCGTCTGGCGGGAAGTATGGAGGCATGGAATGCCGCGATGAGCACCGCTGGTCCTGCCTTGCTTGGCTGGCGGATTCTGTTCTACGGCGGGATTGTTGGTCTCTGGCTGAAACTGTGGAAACCACGGGTTTTGGCGGGCCTTACCTCGGATGACGACGGTGGAGCGCAGGCGCGACACAAGCTCAAGCGACTTGAATACGCAGCATTAGGCTTTGTTGTCCTGCTTGAGTTGATCAACGTTGTCAGTTGGCTGGGAGGATCGTAAATGGATGCTCCCTTAATTGTATTTGACTACTTTTCCAATGCACTGGTGGTGCTTGGCTGGATCATCAACAACGCCATTTGGAGCGTGATGAACAGCACGGGCATAGCGGCTGTACCGTTTATCGCGATGATTGCGTCGGAGTGGTACCGGGCACGACAGGAGGGTGACGATGAGGGAAACAAGGGGGTCCTTAGTATCAATCGCATCGAAACGCGGTTGTATGCCATGGCTCTGGTTTTCCTGTTCACCTGTCAGCCCATTCTGCAGGTCAACCTCAACACGGTTGATGTCGATGTGAATCGTAGTGAGGAGTGTGGGACACGCCAGTTTGCAAGAGGTGAATGGAGTGGGTCGACGCTGACCGGTATTGAAGGGACTGTTCCACGGATACCGGTTTGGTGGGCATTCGTGCATGCGATCTCGCATGGCACGACGGCTACGGCCATTGCGGCGATCCCATGTAGCACGGACTTTCAATCGATTCGCACTGAGGTTGATCTACAGGCGATCGAGAATCCCGCGCTACAAACGGAAGTCGGCGAGTTCCAGCGTCAGTGTTTCGGGCGAGCCCGTAATCGTCTGTTTCAGCAGGGTGGTTCGATTGAAGCGACACGTGCCATGGATGTGGACTGGATCGGGTCTAACTACTTCCAAACGACGCCAGGCTACTACGATAGCTTCCACGCGGGCCGTCCAGTTGAGGGCTTTCCCTATAATACCGAGCGCGATCAGTCACGCCCAGGGACAGGGCCAGGCCAGCCCGGCTATCCCACATGCCAGGAGTGGTGGTCTGCCGATGAAGTGGGCCTTCGGGCTCGGCTGCACCAAGAGGTGGACGCCGGGTTTTGGGATGGATTTCGGAGCGTCTTTACCAGTAGCGACTCTGAGGACTACGTGATCCGGCGTATGGTGAGTCCTCGCTCGGGAGCCGCCGCCGGCAACCTGGATCAAGCCGTTGTAGGCTACCGCGATCTTGATGGCGGCTCCTCCTTCTGGGATGCCACTGTCACCGCAGGAGCTGTATTTGGCGGCGGCATCTCGATACTGCCGTTTCAGGCAGGCATGGACATGCTCAAGCAGGCGCTGCCAATGGTGCAGAGTGCACTGGTAATGGCCATCATCATCTGCCTGCCCTTCGTGATCGTGATCTCGGGTTACTCGTACAAAGCGGTGGGGATGGCGACCTTTGGGCTGTTTGGGATCTGGTTCCTGAGCTTTTGGTGGGAGCTGGCCCGTTGGGTCGATTCGAACCTGGTGGATCTGCTCTACCGTAGCGATGCCGCCAAGATGAGCTGGCTGTCGGCTGCCAACAACCTCTATGACCGTTTAGTACTGCAGTTTGTGGAGGGGGCGATGTTCCTGGTGTTACCTGCGGTGTGGCTGGGAGCGCTCGGCTGGACCGGGATGAAAGTGGGTAATGCTGTTGAGCAAGGTGTCAACAAGGGGACTGGTGACGCGCAGGGGGCGGGAAAATCGGGAGGAAGTAAAGGCCAGTCGATAGGCACAGGAGGAAAGCTATAAGTTGGTCAGGGCCAAGTGATGCTTGGCCCTAATCAATAATCCTCATCGTCTGTACGCCAATCGCCAAAGTAGTATCCATAGCCAGAATGCCCGTTTCTCCAACCATCACTAAGATTTTCCTCTTCTTCCTCCTCATGGGAGGTTTCAGCCGCAGCCTGTAGCATTCCATGTATTACAACGACCGCTACTGTAGCCCCGCCAGCAATCACTTTGCCCGCACCACGACCTACACGCTGCCATCCTTCCTGGGTGGTCGCGGTCTCGGCAGTGGCTTTGGCTGCGTCAGTGGCTGAATCCCGCAGCATGCGCAGCGACTCAGTTGGGGTTGCCTGGGTATGCCAACCGTCGGTCCAGCCGTCGTTGGTTTGGGGAGCAGGCGTAATAGCTTTGGCAGCCTGGGTAGTGACGGTCTGTGCCGTGGACTTGGCTGCGTCAGTGGCTGAGTCTCGCAGCATGCGCAGCGACTCAGTTGAGGTTGCCTGGGTATGCCACCCATCGGTCCAACCGTCGTTGTTTTGGGCAGCAGGCGCAACACGTTTCCCTGCCGCTTTGGCAGCCTGGGTGGTGCGCTGTAACAGTGTTTTAAGGCTCATGACGATACCTTGCGATCATTACGTTGGCCTAGATAGGCTTCATGGTTTCTTAGCGCCGCTTCCATGTCGCGTTGCCGTTCGCTTCGGAACAAGAAGCCGACAGCACCCACCGTAGCGGCACCTGTAGCGCTGCTAAGGGTATGCAGCAGACCTTTGGAACCCACCACCTTGTTACCAAACAACAGGGCTGACGCAAAAACAGCGGATGCCTTGGCACGACGCTTCCAGATCTTGGCATCAGAATTCTGAGGGCTATCGCTCATCGTTGCTCCTGTCATCACCTTGCCAGTTTCTCTCTTGAAGGTTAGCACAACTCAAGTCCTAAAGGGCGTGGAGAGCGGTGACTTTGGCCGGGTCGAGTCTCGGCAAGAAACAAGCCCCCGAGTCTACACACGCCGATTTGCAAGTTCGTACACCTCTTCGTCCCGCCGGGCTCCCACCGCAATGATTAGCACTTGGATAGCGGGTCCATCTACTTTATAGACGATCCTCGTGTTTCCAGTGCGAATCCGTCTACAGCCAGCCAGAGCGCCCCGAAGGGGTTTGCCAAGCTTGTCAGGTTCGCCACCGCGGATCCTCTCTTCAATAACATCAAGGACGCGATTCGCTGCGGCTGAACCCAATCTAATTAGATCTTGTTGAACATCGGGGTGGTAGATCAAATGCCAGACCATGCATCAATCGTCCTGACTAAAGAGAGCGCGCATATCATCGTGGGAGATGGCCTGATCTGCCTGGTAGCTCGCCAATCGATCTCGGGAGATAGCTTCGATACGAAGGTCTTCAAGCTCATCAACGAGATCCTGATAGGCTTGGACGTTCATCAGTACAGCTGCAGGCTGGTTATCCTTGAAGACCACGAGTCTATCAGTCGCACGTGATGATATCTCTTTGAGCCGGGCGCTGAAGGTACGCGCCATTGCGGTCGCTGATACCGCGTCTTCTGGACGTTCAAGTAAGGTGGCCATAGTTATCCTCCAGTACGCATTAAGTTGTGCGCTATTATACGCACAATTCTATGCAAATATAGCCTATCCAGCAAGGACTCAGCTCTTCACAGCATTCTTTCTTCCGAACAGACAGCTGTACGCGAAATCTGGAGGCAAAGTTGCCAGATTTTGCGAGGGAGTCCGTTGACGGGGCGGTCAATATACGTAGGACTATGAGTACGACTCAACCCTGTACTCAGCGATTTAGTTCGCTGGCAGTTAGGGTGAAGAAACCGGCCTCCGTGCCGGTTTCTTCGTTTCGGGTATACGGATTTAATGGTTGATGGGGCATCTTCACCCCACCAACCTCAGATGGTTGATAGATCGACCCCGTAGTTGATCGAGCAGGGTTCGCTCCTCGATGTTGGTCAGGATGCAGCGGTAGCGCTTGTTGAGGTACAGCTCGTCGATGCCCAAAATGCGGGGCGTCTCGAAGCGGTGCCAGCGCCCCAGGAACTCGGCGCGGGCGTTGAAGATGTCGCGTACTGTCTTCTCGTCCAGGCCGGTCTGTGCCGCCACGAAGGTGTAGGGGGGGGGTGAAGGATTCCTTCTCCACGTATTCATGCAGACGCAGCGTCATGCGGAAGCCGTCCACCATCTCCGGTAGCTGGGGCCTGAAAGTGGTCTTGCAGGCCCGGCAGGTATACCGGCGGCGGACCACCCAGAGGGTGACCCGCACGAACTCACCCTGCACGCCGCATTCCTCGCAGGCGATGGGATCGGGCGCGTCCACTTGGAAGTGCATTTTAGCGTTCGGTGCATGGCATGGTTAGCCATTGCCTTGGCCCGGTTTGAAAGATGTATTGAATAACCTGCTGTCGCTGACCTATCGCCATAACCCTCATATGATATACTTTCATTCTATCAATGAGGCAGTCTTGGGAGGTGTGTCATGGCTACTGCACAGCGAGAGTTCCGAGTAGGAGAGAAGCTCCATCTGAGCATCTGGCAATTTCTAGGCATTCCACCGCGTGGTCCCCAGCTGCATGAAGTGTTGAGGGAGGGAATCCCTTATCAAGTCTATATGAAGCTAGCCTCGGCGGTAGGGCTGGAACGTCAAGAGTTGGCTCGTTATGTGGTGATAGCTCCGGCGACACTGCAAAGACGTGCCAAAGCGGGTCGATTCAAGGCAGAAGAGAGCGACCGTCTCTACCGGTTAGCCGAAGTGTATACACGCACTGTAGATTTGTTTGAGGGCGATCTGGAACAGGCCCGGCAGTGGCTGATGAAACCGGTGCGAGGCTTGGGCGGGCGTCGCCCCATCGAAATGGTCTCAACGTCAGCAGGAACTGAGGCAGTTTTCGATCTAATTGGTCGGCTCGAACATGGAGTATTCGCTTGAGTGTAGTGACAGGCTACCGATTGATCAAAAAGCGCTGGGTGGGTAACGCCTTCGATGGAGAAGGAGCCCGCCTGTATGGTGGCCGCTGGAATAGCAAGGGGACACCGTGTGTCTACCTCGCCAGTTCTGAGTCTTTAGCGATGCTCGAAGTGATGGTTCACCTTGAAGACTACAACCTGCTGCAGCGTTACACGTTGTTCGCTGTTACCTTCAATGAGAGTGCCGTCCTGTCTCTTCCCGATGATGAGCTACCGAAGGACTGGCAGGCCGAGCCTGCCCCAGAGTCAACTTCCGAGATCGGTGATGGCTGGCTGGCAAGCTTGTCGAGCCTGGTATTGGTTGTGCCCAGTGTCGTCGTACCGCGTGAGGTGAACTATCTTCTAAATCCGGCGCATCCAGACTTTGAGGGTATCGTAACAAGTGCAAAGGAAATAGGTTTCTCACCGGATCCCAGACTTACAGGAGATTGAGGCCTATCTGCGCCATCGAGTACAAATTTCGCCTCCAAAATCGACTTCTGCCCATAAAGGATAGCACCATCTAAAATGGTCGAGGTTAATGCATTATCTCACGGCGTAGCTCCGCTACCTTGGCGTGTTCCAACCCCGCCAGTTCGGCAATCACCTCATCCGACAATGCGCCGTGCAGAATCATACGGCGGGCAACGTCCAGCCTTCCCTCCAGATTGCCTTCCTGGCGTCCTTCCTGGCGTCCTTGTAAGCGTTCTTTTTTAACCAGGTTCTCTAAATTCTCAGCCAACATATCTTTATCCTCCACGAGGCTATCGAGCCGCTCCAGGTTGATCTCGGCGCCCAGTCGATGCAGGTGGCGTTTCAGCCAACGGGTAATGATCCTATCGGTTCGCTCCTTATCGGGCTCAGCCTGAATGATAGCGACGACCCGATCCACGGCCTGCTGTAACGCCTTCCAGCTACCACCAGCATTCTCCACGCTGAAAACGCCGCTCAGCGGTGTCGGATGCTCAGTCAACTCCTTGTCAGTATAGCGCCCCTCATCCACCAAGTAATAGCGAAGATGTGGCTGGTAGACCTGCAGGAAGCTTGGCAGTTCCGGGGTGATCATGTTGAAAATATCCGTCTTGGCTGTCCAGCGCTTGGCCCCGTTGTAAAGCACGATCGGAAACACTGGAGGCAGCCCATCACCAGGCGCGATGACCTTCTGCTTAATCAGATGGCTATAGAAGCCAGCGACATAGTGCATCAACCGAATGGGCATGGTGTGATCCACACGGGACTGAAACTCCAGCAGGATATAGAGAAAAACCCGTTGGGTGAGACCATGCCAAGTGATCTCCACAGACCACACCACGTCTTCGAACTTCTCCTCGAACAGAGGGGTGATGTAGTTACCACTATGGTTTCTCAGTGTGGTGAACTCCATGAGTTCGGCGATCTCGGCAGGCGCAAAGCCCTCGATCAACTGTTGTACGAATTCGGGGTGGCTGAACAGCTCCTTGTAGCCGGTGTCATGATAATTCGCCATCTGTGCTCCCTGTAGCGCAGCTATCTCAGTGACAGGAGTTTATCATGGGGTATGGTACAAAAATTTTTGTGGTATCATTTCGTATCGTTTTGATATCAGTCTGACTGAGGGATAGCATGTCGGATAAAAAATTAGCAATGACCGTACGAGGTATAGACCCGGACGTGATGGAAGCCCTTGATGCTACCGCTCAGGCGAATGGAAGGACTCGGGAGTCAGAGGTTCGTGCGGCTATTCGAGCCTGGGTTGGCAAGCCAGATGTTCCTCCAGGCAATAAGAAGAAGGTGATTATTCCGGTTGGCGGGCTTGGCTATTACGCGATGCAAGAGGAGTATGAATGTGTGCTCATACCCCACGAAAAGCTGAAAAATCCTCAATCTCAGTCAGTTCACAAAGATGTTTATATTCTTGTCTACACATCTGTATTGATGAATAACGATGAAACCAGAGATATCTTATTGAATAGAATCTGCAATACAGAACTTTCGGGAATACCCATTAGCCGTGTTCATTTGGTTCTGATGTTCAAAGAGACTTTTTATGCGGAGAGTGGTTTTAAAGCATTTATATTTGAGCCTCAGTTCGATGTTGATGAGGCTCGTAAAAATCTACCGGGCGTGATTCAGAAAAAGCGCGCTATTACTGGGACAGAGTACCACTGGCGCTCACATTTAATAAAATGCGGTGATGTCAGAGTCTATACTGATCCAGAGGCCTTCGATGAGTTGAGTCAGTCTGCGATACAGGCCTTGTTATCAGCCAGAGACTAAATAATCACAGTCGGGGGAGTGGGTCGAGTTGAAAAAAGAACTTGAAGCCGTCTAACGTTAGATAGTAAGCATAGCGCCCTCATTAAACCTATCTACTGAGAAGCTTGGCAAGGAAGATTCCTTATGAAGATAAATATATTAGCAGCAATGTCTTTGGCGTTCCTGGCTGGGTGTGCTGGGCAAGGAGCCCTGCACCAGAATTCAAATCAAGAACAGCAAGGGTTGATATTCAGCGTGTCGGATGCCAGTTATACGCTCACGCCTGAGTGCACGCGTAGTGCGGAGGTTGACCACGATGAAGACGGTAGGCCGATGGTTGTGGTGAGTATGAAGCGAAGCCCAGAATGCAGTGAAAAAGCGTTTGAAACTGTTTTCTCCAAGGTGGGCCAGCACATGACCATAGAGTATGGCGATCAGGTGCTTGTTCATGACTCACCCATCATCACGCCGATGAATCCTGCCTCACCGTTTTGGACTGGCGTCGAGGATGATGCGCTGGCCAGGGATATTTCCGAGCACTTGGACTAAAGTATACTTTAATTTATGCGGCTCACAGCCATCCTGAGATTGTCACTGTAAAAAAGGAGATTAGCGATGGCAATTGTTGAGATTTGGGCTCCACCTGGAGTTTGGGGGCCGTACGCGGACTTACGATCCTATACAGGTGGGTCAAGGAGCTATACGGTTAGCTTTAATACAGTATCAGGATCCTCTACATTCGATGCTGAAATTGAGTATGTGGATGAGGGAGGCCTTGAGAGTGTTCTTAGTGTCGGGCCGACGTCACCCCATCTTCAGTAGCAGCCGGGTTTAGAGTCAGAAATAACTTTATCGTGTTTTACCACCAGTTGCTCGGCATAGGCTGAAGGTGTCAGCCCACCAAGACTCTTCTTCGGTCTTTCTTC
>NZ_JALPZO010000127.1 GCF_023507745.1 Vreelandella olivaria
CCGACCAGGCGATGAACCATCTGTTTGGCGCGGTCGTTGCCGCCTTCCTGATCAAAGCCGGCGATGGCGTTTAGGAAGTCTTGAACGTCAGGCGTGTCGAAAATCTTCACGGTCATGGGGAAACCCTCTGTTTGTTATGAGTGTTGTTGTGTCATGCGAACTGGCGTGTTCTATAAGTAATTAGCTGTCGTCGTCGCGCACCGAAGAGGGGTGACGACAGAGCGGTTTGACGCTGATCTCCATATAGGGGAACAACGGCAGATTGCTGACTAGCTCTTGCAGTTCAGCGTTGTCTTCCACATCAAAAATGCTGACATTCGAGTAGCTGCCAGCCACTCGCCACAAGTGGCGCCACTTACCCTGGCGCTGTAAATCCTGTGAGTACGCCTTTTCGGTCGCTTTAATCTTTGCCGCCTGTTCTGCTGGCATATCGGCTGGCAACTTAACGGTCATCTCTACTTGAAACAGCATACGTCTCTCCTCCTGGTTCACGGGCAAACGCAACCTCTGGCTGGCACGTTGTTATTTACGTGAGTAATAAGCCAATTTATCGTCGTCTAATGTGATGCCCAGCCCCGCCCCCTGAGGCAAGTCCACCCCGAACTCGGTGTAGTTGAGGGGCTCAACAACAATGTCGTCTTTCAGCAGCAGCGGGCCGAACATTTCCGTACCCCAGGTCATTTCCGGCAGTGTGGCCCAGGCGTGCAGGGAGGCCGCCGTACCAATAGTGCCCTCTAGCAGGGTGCCGCCGTATAGGCCCACCCCAGCCGCTTGAGCAACATGGGCCAATTCCAGCACACCGTGAATACCACCGGATTTGGCAATTTTCAGGGCGAAGGCTCCACTGAACCCACCACACACAAGGTCCAGTCCATCACGGGCATCCTGTACGGCCTCATCCGCCAGCATCGGCACATTAAAGCGGTTAGCCAAACGAACTAGCCCCGCGTGCTCACGAGCGGCAATGGGCTGCTCAATGAGTTCAATACCGGCATCCTGCAATGCCTGAACACCCCTCACTGCCGTCGCTTCATCCCATGCCTGATTCACATCAACGCGGACGCTGGCGCGATCTCCCAATGCTTCTTTGATGGCCGCCACATGGCGTACGTCCTGATCGACCGGGTTGGCACCAATTTTCAGCTTAAAGTCGCAATGCCGACGCTGTTCTAAACGCAGTAGCGCCTCATCGATATCCTTGGCGGTATCACCGCTGGCCAGCGTCCAAAGTACGGGTAGGTGCTCTTGGCAAGCTCCGCCGAGCAGGTTGGCGACACTCAAACCCAAACGCTTGCCCTGAGCATCCAACAGCGCTGTTTCCAGCGCCGATTTGGCGATCATATTGCCCCGGGTATGCCGATTGAGACGGCGACGTAGTTGGTGAATGTTGTTAGAGGGCTGGCCGATCAGCAGAGGTGCCAGATAGGTATCAATATTGCGTTTAATGCTCTCTGGACTTTCCGGGCCATAGGCAAGGCCACCAATAGTGGTCCCTTCACCTAACCCTTCGATACCGTCGGAGTGGCGCATACGTACAATGACCATGGTCTGGCAGGCCATGGTGGTCATGGAAAGCTTATGAGGACGAATGGTCGGTAAATCGACCAGCAGCGTCTCAATATGTTGGATGACGGTTGACATGGCAGCTCCGGCGTATGGCAATCATTTCACTGAATACCAGTTTGATTGGCGTTAGCAGACGGAACCAATATTGTTTAGGTGCCTTGCCATACCGAGAAGGTATTACCAGGCTTTGTACGAAAAGTCGGCGGGCGGTGACTAAACAAGGAAAAATCAACGAAAAAACGGTGCAGCTTAAGGCTGCACCGCCAGCAACCAGGCGGGGCAAACGCTTACGACGATTAATCAAAGGCTCCGTGAAATTGCAGGCTTATTGCCTATGTCTGCCAGCCTTTTCACTTCAGCTTTTGCGCTCGATAACACCTCACGCCCCAATGCTGTTGCGACAAAAGAATAATAGTTTCCCGTCACTTCAATCTGCGGACAGCTTCTCGACGAGAAACTCAGCGCCAACTGATAGTGCGGAGTCTCCACTTGGGCTTGTTTCCTGATTCTGGAAAAACTGCAGGAAAGCATGTTCGGCCCCCTCATATACAACCACCTTGGCCTCACCACCCACGTTATTCAGTGCTGCCACATAATCCCTGGCTTCATCCAGCAGTGGGTCCAGACTACCCACTATAATAAGAGTGGGCGGCAGGTCATGGTGATCACCCCAAAGCGGTGCCACAAGAGGGTCATAGTGGCTTGTTCCTTCCGGTACATAGGCTTCAATAACTCTGGAATTAATCTCTCTGGTAGGAAAATAGGTATCACCAAGCTCATTCCAAGAATCCGTATCCATTTTGTTACTCAGGGTCGGATACATTAGCAATTGTGCGGCTATCTTTGGGCCATCGCGGTCACGAGCAAGCATAGAGGTAGCAGCGGCTATATTGCCTCCCGCGCTGTCGCCGCTGACCGCGAGGCGCGTCCCATCACCACCAAAAGAGGGAGCATTAACTGAAGCCCAGGCAACCACCGCATACACATCTTCCAAGCCACCAGGGAATGGTGTTTCAGGTGCTAGCCGGTAATCAACGGATAGAACTGCCGCTTGCACTCGATTGGCGAGTGCGGTCATCAGTGGATCGTAAGAGTCTAAATCCCCTGCCACGAATCCTCCGCCATGCACAAAAACAATAACCGGCAGATCAGTGGTAGCAGCATGTGCCGGCAGATAAAGGCGGGTTGGAATTTCCCGGGCTGGATCCTGGGCTGCCACTGTAATATCTCGGATTTCACGCACGGGTTCTGCTACTCCGACCTCTTCAGTGGACGTGGCAAATTGCGCACGTAACTCTCTCGCGAATTCCAGGTTAGCTTCGGAAATACTTTGGGCATAGGCAGGTAATGCTACACACAAGCACAGTAAAATATGACAAGTCTTTAACAACAGCGTTTTAAGCATTACATACCTCTCATAGGTTTTGATCATCAACATGGTACCGAGTGGAGTTAGAGCGCTCTTTTAACATCACCTCATAGTGCTTCAAAACTCATTTAATCAATAGATTCTTACACTTTTTTCGAATGAATGCAGCGTCCCTCCTCGGCAGCATCAATACAGCTCAACTGTAGACTGAGAGTCAACTCTGAATAATATTTTTGCCCATTTATCAACCAATAGTTATAGATTATAATGCCAGCAATGGCTTCTCTATCTTAACAATGCGATTAAACACAGGACTTAGAGGAACGTTAAACAACCCAATCGGCAAGTTTATAGCTTGTATCTTACTTGTCTCCTTACGTTAAAAGTAAACCTGCCCTTTTAGTGCGTCTATTGCTTTAATTTCTTACCTATAATGGATGCGAGAAACCTATGAGCCAGAAAATCTCTTCAATTAACCAAGATACCTTTTACGTGCCCAGTGGGATAGTCAGCACTGTTATGCCTGACTTTATCTGCCCCCCCACGCTGCCCAAGAAAGATCACGAAGCCTACCGCTTAGCACTCAAAGGTGACGAACCCTATCGCTTGGGCGAAGACTCGCTACCACAGACAGGCACTCCCAAGGGAACACTGACCAAAGGGCATCATGTCAGTAAGGCTATATACCCAGGTGTCGCTCGCGATTACTGGCTGTATGTTCCGGCCCAATACTCTCCAAAGCAGCCAGCGAACCTCATTGTTTTTCAGGATGGTGGATTTTATCTCGGGCCTGAAATGCAGGCTAATAACGTGTTGGACAACCTGATTCATTCGGCAGAAATACCCCCAACCATCGCGCTGTTTGTTCAACCAGGAGATAAAGGCCCGGGTACTCCGATTTTGGGTGGAAATGACAATCGCAGTATTGAGTATGACCCTATTAACGGGGACTACGCTCGCTATCTAGAGGAAGAGCTACTGGTTGAAATCGAAAAAGAGCATGTTTTGACGCAAGATCCTCGTCGCCGGGCAGCGGTTGGCATCAGTTCAGGTGGCATCTGTGCATTTACACTTGCCTGGATGCGCCCCGACCTGTTTGGCGGGGTGATCAGTCACTGTGGCAGCTTCATGGATATACGTGGTGGGCATAACTACCCCTTCTTGATACGCAAAAATGAGCAAAAAGATATCAAGGTATTCCTGCAAACGGGCCAGAAAGATATCAATGGCATTTTTGGTGATATTCGACTGGCAAACCAGGCGATGGCCGCTGCACTGGAGTATCGTGAGTATGATTTTCACTTCGAATTTGGCGAAGGTGGCCACAACCTGATGCATGGCGGCGCCATTTTTCCTGATACGCTGCGTTGGTTGTGGTCAGGTACTGGCCCCTATGCCGAAAAAAAGCCCTATAAATGATGCGTGATTGACAACAAAAGGATGATATGGAACCCGTCTTACTGAACCCAGATATGGAGTGACAGCCCCCTGCCTGGTAACCGCTGGAGCGCGCACCGCTTAGTAGCAAACTGGTAACTGCCTCGTTCGTGTGGCATGGTTTCCTCCTACCTGCGATACCCGGCTTGGGTAATAAAGCTGTCTTTACTTATTTTGACTGGCCCATGACTGAAACCCGAAAAGAACGACGCGATGTGGTGCGCCACCGCAATACGATTCTGGACGCTGCCGAGCGTGTTTTCGCCGAACATGGCGCCTTTGTACCTCTCGAACAAGTCGCCAAAGCTGCTGATGTGGGCCGAGCAACGCTTTACCGCCACTTTCCCGACAGGCGCGCGCTTTTCCTGGGAATCTTTGAACGCACGGTTGAGCCTATCCTGAAGGAAGGGTTTGCTCTGCCTCCTGAAGATATTCTGCTGGGGGTGGTTCATAAGCTTGCGCGTGCCGCACGTAAAAGCCCCCAGATGGAAGATGCATGGCGTATTTATGTCAGCAAAGATCCTGAGCTACAGGCTCGGCGGCACAGTTTCCTGCGCCAGTTGGAGACACCGCTCGCCGATGCCAAAGCTGCCGGAAAGGTTCGTTCCGACCTCACCCTGGAGGACCTGGTTGCCGTCCTGCGTATGGCGGTCGCCGCCCAGAGCCCCCAATTGCATGATGATAGCTATCACGAGAGACTCATGAAACTTCTGCTGGAGGGCATTGGCGGCCACCACTGATATGTAAGCGCGCCCGATCACTGGTACGTCAACAGCCCGCCATCTGCGGTGGAATCGGCTAGCCATCATTGGTCCAACTACCTTTACCCTTAGCCCTACAGAGCCATACCGCATTAGCCATCCATCCAATTTAGCGGGTGCGCCCCTCCCCTGGGCGCCCCTCCCTGGCAATGCAAACCATCCCCAGCCCCTTAAACCAGACCGTTGTTATCGTACAACGGGCATGACGGCTGCCTGTCACCCGGCCCCTTCATAGAGCATCCGAACGGCTATTGATTAAAAGTGAATCAAAATGTATAAAGTGATCAAGATCGTATCACTTAACACATCCCAGAGGCTACACACCTGAACCGCAGCTGATACTCTTCGTTGCGGCAAAAAGGTAGCGGTGGTGTGGTGCGGTCTGAGAATCAAGCTGTTGGCACTGAAATACTGAGCTTAAGTAATCCCACTATAGAAACGTGTCTCAACACGACATACCCCTGCCCCTATTCATCCAAGGAAAAAGTCCAAAATGAATACACAAAGCTTTGCCAATAAAGCATTTGCCTTCTCCCTATTCGTACTGTCGTTAATGCTTTTTGCTTACCCGATGGAAGCGCGAAGCCAGGATCGGGTCATCCTTGGTGTCGGTGCGGGGATAATGCCTGTCTATCAGGGAGCAGGGGATTACCGCGTAATGCCACTGCCTGTGATCGATATCAAGCATGGCAGGTTCTTTACCAATCTCCGTAACGGTATAGGTTTCGAGCCGATAAGAACGGAGAACATCACGATCGGCAGCAGCATCGTTTTTGTTCCGGGATATCGCAACCGCGATGTTCCAGACGGCATCGATAGCCTGTCCAGTGGCGTGGGCGGACGGCTCTTCGCAGATATACAGGCAGGCGGTTCCGTTGTTTCGTTTGGTGTGGTCAAGGTAGTTTCAGGTGGCACCGAAGGGGTCATTGCAGATGCACGTATTTCCTATCCTTTCGCACTTTCATCGCGATTCTCACTGACACCTACACTTGCCACTACCTGGGCGAACGCCAGATATAATGACCGATATTTCGGCATTACCGCTGCGGAATCTGCGGCTTCCGGTCTTCCTCAATTTTCGGCTGGCTCCGGCTTTAAAGATATCTCGGCATTACTCACGGCTTCTTACCGAATGACAGACCGGATTACGCTGAGTATGACGGGCAGCATGACATCCCTGCTCGGTGAAGTGAATGATAGCCCACTCGTGGAGGATAAGACTCAGCCCTTCGGTATGCTCACGCTAAACTACCGGATGTGAAGCGCTTAAGCAGTTACCTGGGGTGCCGCACAGGTCTGTCGCTCAACAGGGATGGGCCATAGCAAGGCGGCATTCCGGGGGATACGCTTTCACCCATAGCGGATAGTGCTCTAGAGTTAGGGGCTTGGCTTAGGGGCTTGGCAAAGCCGCTGCTTTCTCAAGAGACGCCTATCCGCCAGCAAGTGGATATTGGGATGATGTGGATCAGAGGAGCACAGCGCTCTGTGTGGGCTTTACTACTCTACCACGGCTAATGCTTATTAGTGCATCGCGGCACGTGGTTACTTCTGCAGGCGAATGGCATGCTCCTCTACATACTCAGAAAGCCCTGCTTCCCCGAACTCACGGCCAATGCCACTATGCTTAATGCCACCAAACGGCATGCGTAGATCCAGTGATTCGAAGGAGTGGCTGTTAATAAAGGTGCTGCCCGCCTCAATTCGGGAAGCCAGTTGCATGCCACGCTCACTGTCCGAGGTCCAGACAGAGGAACCCAACCCGTACTCGGTATCATTCGCCCATTCGATCACCTGTTCCTCGTCATCATAGGCAATGATGGGGATTACCGGGCCAAACTGCTCGCAACAGCTTACATGGTCAGTGTGCGACGCTCCAATCACCACATGCGGCAACACATAATAGCCATCATTGCTATCGACACCATCGGCCATACGCCCCAATTCAACCACCTGGGCCGCAGATGCCTTTGCGGTATCAATCAGCTTGAGCACATTCTGGTATTGAGCCTCCGTTGCCAGGGGGCCAAAATTAACCTCCTCGCTCAGGCCGTGTCCCACCACAAACTCGTTCACCCGGTTACATAAGGCATCGACAAACTGATCATGCATGGCACGCGGCACATAGATTCGCTTAACGGCAAAGCAGATCTGACCGGAGCGTGCAAAGATACCGGGAAGCATACGATCCAGCGTCTTTTCAATATTGGCGTCGTCCAGCACAATCGCCGGATCATTACCTCCCAGCTCCAGCGTAAGGTTCTTGATCGACTCGGCGGTGCTTTTTATAACCGCACGCGCCGTCGCGGTACCACCGGTAAACCCAACTTTACGCACCAGCGGATGGGTGGTCAGCATTTCACCCACCTCAACGTCACCATGCACCACATTGATGACCCCAGGGGGAAAGGCTGCAGCCATACGTTGCAGTGCAATGGTTAGTGCTGCAGACGCAAAGGGGGAAGGCTTCAACACCAGAGTATTACCCGTCACCAGGGCCGGAGCCAGCTTCATCATCGTTAACACAACAGGCATATTCCAGGGAACAATCGCGGCCACAACGCCCCTTGGCTGTTTTTCAATACGAATCGTACATTGTTCGTCATCAATATTAACCGGCTCAAGGAAGGCTTCAGCCAGGCTCGCCGTATGCTGAAGTACACTTTTGCCAAGGGCAAAATCGGTCTGAGCTTCCCAAAGCACACCACCATGCTCACGTACCAGTAACGGCGCCAGCTCTTCTGCGCATTCACTCAGTATCTCGCCTGCGTTCATCATCATGTCAATACGTGCTTTCGGCTCAGCTTTTCTCCACGAAAGATAAGCCTTGTGCGCAGCCTGAATGGCTAGCTCAGCATCATCGACCGTGCCTATCGCTACATTCGCCACAACGTCCGAGAGCTTCCCCGGATCGAGATGGCTGCGATACTCGCTGGCGTCTTTTATTTCACCATCAATAAAGTGGCCAATTTTGACAACATTTCCTTTGGCAATCGTCATGTCGGCTTCCTTTCTATTTAACTGTCAGGGGGGGGTAACTTAGCTATATCAAAAGGTTACTCGAACCTTACGATAGGCTTAATCACAATCCCCTTTTTGGAGTCTTCAAAGCCTTGGTTGATATCATCAAGGGAATAAAACTTAACCAGCTTGTCAAATGGGAAACGGCCTTGCTTCCACAGTTTGACTAAGCGAGGAATAAACTCCTGCGGTATGGAGCTACCCTGCACGACTGTCTTAAACGTCCACCCTTTCACAAGAGAGGCGCCTACTTCAAATGGAACTTCCGTGCCAGGAGCTGCTGCGCCCACCAATACGAGAACACCCCGAATCCCCAGCGTTTCGGCGGCTTTCTTCGTTACCGCGGGAATCGCTGTTGTGTCGATAGCGTACTGAACTCCTTCCCCATCAGTCATCGCCTTGATTTCTTCGGCAACGTCGCTATTGCTGGAGTTAATGACATGCGTTGCACCAATATCCAGTGCCAACTCCAGACGGGAGTCATGAACATCAACGGCAATCACTGTCGTGCACCCTGCAACCTTGGCCGCCATAATGGCTGCTGAGCCAACAGCCCCTACACCAAAGACAACTAATGATGACCCGGCTTCTGGTTTGATTTCGTTGAGAACGGCACCAGCCCCCGTTTGCAGTCCACAACCCAGAGGTCCCATCAGTTCTAATGGCACATCCTTGTCAATAACCACCACGCTTTCTTCCACGACATTGGCATACGTCGCAAAGGAGGACTGCCCGAAGAAATGTGAGGAAATGGATTCGCCACAACAGGACAGGGACGTCGAACCATCCCTTCGGCGGCCACCAAAGTCCTCAGCAAAGAGGTTTTCACAATACGCCATCCGGCCAGCACGGCACTGTTTGCAGACACCACAATAAGCGGCCGAGAGTACAACGTGATCCCCCACGTTGACATTTCTGACGCCTTTACCTACTGAAATGACCACACCGGCTCCTTCATGGCCCAGCACCGCAGGCAAGGGAGTAGGGTAAACGCCATCTCTTACAATAGCGTCTGTATGGCAGATACCTGTAGCGACCATTTCCACTCTTACTTCATTATTTTGAAGCTCATCCAGTTCCAGTGTTTCAACCGTAAGCGCCTCTCCGGTATTGCGTGCTACAGCAGCCTTGATTGTGGTTGCCATTAACTCTCTCCTTTTACATTACGTTAAAAATTCGTTGCTCGTACCCTCACATCCCCCTTGGTTTTTGTTGTCAAACCCGAATGCCGTCGTCCTGACTACGTCAGGACGACTTGCAACTGTCGAGCGGCAATCACATCGTCATGTGGGTCGTGGTTCCAGAGCCAATCAAAACGGGTCTCCAGGTTTTCGATCAATTTCGTTTCGTCATCACCGATACCAACACCGGCATATTCATAGACATCCCCGGCCTCATGCGATGTTCTCTGTACCTTGCAGGTGCGGACATGGCGCACTTGTTCAAAAGCGGATAAGACATCACTCACTGTGTCGCGGTCACAATACTCATCCATCAGCAGGCTTGCCAACACATAAGCATCTTCAAGCGCCTGACCGGCTCCCGCCCCCTGGTGCGGCACCAATGCATGGGCAGCATCGCCGACAATCAATACCCGGTCACGATGGTAACGGGCCAGCTCAGGTAACTCATGTAGTGCCCAACGTGTTGGTGCGGGGATACGCTCCAGAATTGCCTGGCAGGCCGGGCTCCAGCCGGCGAAAACCTCCAGCATTTCCTGCTGGCTAACGGTTTGCACCCACTCTTCACCTTCACTCAGCTTGGGATACGGTGTAGAGCGGTCAGTAATAAACGCAACAACGTTAATCAACTGCGATTGCTTAACCGGAAAGGTCAGAATATGACGGTCTTGTCCTAAATACATCTGAGGCACCAGCGCCAGGCGCTTATCGCTGCCTTTAGCCTCTAGGGCCGCCTCCAGTTCCGCAGTGGGGATCATACCGCGGTAGGCATAAGTACCACTCCAGACCGGATTTATTTCGCCATACTGCTCGGGGGGCAAGACATGGTGACGCACTGCTGATTTGATACCGTCAAAGCCAATGATCACATCGCCGGTAAAATGGCTACCATCGTCGAAGTAGGCCGTTGCACTATTGGTATCCTGCTGCACCTCAATACAGCGCTTGCCGAAGTGAGCAATGCCCTCAGGCAGGTTGGCAACAATGGCATCCAGAAAATCAGCCCGGTGTACCGAAGATTGGCCAACGCCTGGCGCCAGGCTGGCTGTCAGGTATTCATCATCAGTACCACGACGCCACTCAAACCAGACATCCTCAAAGGGGGCTGGGGAGTGGTCGGCAATACGCTGATACGAGGTTTCCAGACCCAGCCGCTGAATCGCCTTCACCGCATTAGGGCCAAAAGAGACGCCAGCCCCAATTTCGGAAAACTGCGGCGCGGCTTCGAAAAGCTGTACATCCAGGTGGCTATCACGGGACAGCGCAACAGCAAAGGCCACGCCGCCAATACCACCACCTACAATACCAATAGAAAGACGCTTGTGCTGGGTGCTTTTCACAGCATTGTTGTTAATTTTCATGGTTTCACTCTGCTCAGGGAATTATGGTTATCATGTTAAGCATCACGCTCCTGCCTAACGCTATTCGCGTAAACAGGCAGCCACCACACAACCCCTTTCATTCAGACTATAAACATCACTAATAACAGTATGAAAACAAATGGTTGAGAGCACATCCCTTCAAAGGCCTCCACTATTGTCGTACACCCAACAAGGCGTTCACTGATGGTGCAACTTGTCGATATTGACCTTAACCTGCTGGTGGTCTTTGACCTGCTTTATCAGGAGAAAAATACTCAGCGGGTTGCCGTACGTTTAGGCATCACTCAACCAGCAGTGAGCCATGCATTGAAGCGTTTACGACGCTTGCTGGATGACGAACTCTTCGAACGCACCTCTCATGGGCTACAGCCAACGCCACGTGCGAGCCAGTTGCACCCAGGCATAGCCGATGCGTTAGTAAGGATGAATGACACACTGAACCTGAGCGATGACTTCAACCCCGCACTGAGTGAACGCACATTTCATCTCAATATGACCGATATTGGTGAAATCGTGTTTCTGCCACGCTTACTACGCCGCCTTGCGAAAGAGGCCCCTGGCGTTTCACTCAGTACCGTACGTCGCCACGATAATGATCTGAAACACGAGATGGAGGAGGGGCAGATTGATCTGGCCGTTGGCCTGATACCACAGCTTGGTGCTGGTTTTTACCAGCAACGGCTGTTTGTGCAGCGCTATATTTGCCTGATGCGCGATGACCACCCCCTCGCCGCAGGGAATTTTAGCCTGGAAGACTTTCGCACAGCCCCCCACGCCGTGGTGGTTGCCCAGGGCACTGGTCATGGCATTATCGAAGAGCAACTGGCACACGCCGGCATTGAGCGCCCGGTTCGGCTGACACTACCGCATTTTGCAGCGGTTCCCTATATTGTCAGCAGCAGCGACTTAGTGGTGACGGTCACCAGCAAGCTGGCCGAGGCGACACAAGCGCGTTTTGGACTCACCGTTCGTGAGCACCCTTTCGCTTTCCCCGACATTCCCATCAACCTCTTCTGGCACCGCCGCTTTCACCAAGACCCCGGCAACCGCTGGTTGCGGGGGCTTATGTTTGAGATGTTCTCCGAGTAGTGCTCTCATGCAGCGCCACCATCAGTACGCCTTACCTGGCACTATCACGGGACCAATAGAACATGCCAGATGCCTTGTTCAATATAGTGGCCGATAACTGTTCATCGCTGGGCCTGCCAGCCAAGCCATAACATACATGCAGGGGCAGCAGGTGCTCTTCCCTGGGATGGCAGAAGCGTGCATAGGGTGCGCGATCCCAATTAGCCAGGCGACGGCTGCGCTCTGCTTCGTCGATGTCTGGGCTGGCACAGGTATTCACTAACCACTCTTCAAAGGCCTGATTTTTTGCCTGGCTCTCTTGGGTAATAGGGCTAAAGAATTCCCGCATGTTGTGAAATGAAAAACCAGAGCCAATCACCAATAGGTTCTCTCGTTGCAGAGATTTGAGTGCTCGGCCAATGGCGAGATGCGTATCAGCGCTGAGGTTGTTCACCAGCGAGAGCTGGACACACGGAATATCAGCCTCCGGGTACATAATTTTGAGCGGCACGAACACACCATGGTCAAACCCCCGGTTGGCATCTAGCTGGGCCGGGATGCCGGCGTTTTCAAGTGCCTGGCTCACCTGTTGCGCCAACTCCGGTTCACCGGGGCAGGGATACTGAATTTGATAGGCTGCCGGTGGAAAGCCCCCGTAGTCATAGATCAACCCAGGGGTGGCGCCTGACGTGATCGTAGGCACAGGCGCTTCCCAATGAGCGCTGATCACCAAAATAGCAGACGGTTTGCTAATGGCGTTTGCAATACCTGTCAGCGAATCGACCATTTCCTGGTGATCTGGGTCGCCCAGCAAGGGCAGCGGTCCTCCGCCGTGTGAGAGAAAAAGGATATCTGGAGCTGTGTTCATGGTCATTTTTCCAGTCAGTGAGTAAGGTTTCGTACCTAATAGAGCGCAGCAGTTAAACTATTAACCTAAGAACTACAGAGATGCTGGGCCTACCGGCACAATGCCGCTGGGGTTCAGTGCTTTGATTGAGTAGTACCCCGCTTTGATGTGTTCGATATTGACCGTGTCGGCGATGCCATTAATCGCCTTGATCCGATGCATATAAGCATGCAGGTGTGGCATGGCCTTCAGCGTATTCCGATTGCATTTAAATAGCCCGTGATAGGCAGCATCAAACCTTATCAAGGTCACAAACAGCCGCACATCGGTCTCTGTGAGTTGTTCGCCAAACAGATAAGAGCGCCCGTCTGACAAACGCTTTTCAAGCTCATCCAGGGTCAGAAACACCTTGTGATACGCCTCTTCATACGCCAGCTGAGTTGAAGCAAACCCTGCCTGGTAAACACCGTTATTAAGGTTTCTATAAATAACCTCGTTCAAGGCATCGATTTCATCGGCTAAATCAGCCGGGTATAAATTTGGCCCCGGTTGACCAAACTCCTCAAAAGCGCTGTTGAGCATGCGCAGGATATCGGCTGACTCGTTATTGACAATGGTGTGTGTTTTCTTGTCCCACAAAACAGGAACCGTTGCTCGCCCGGTGTAGGTTGGGTCGGCTTGTGAATACAGCTCATGCAGATAACGGGCTCCGTTAAGGCGGTCTTCATCAGCACCAGGATAACCACCGAACTGCCAGCCGTTATCGGATAACCGGGGATTCACCACCGTCACGCTGATCAGATCCGTTAGCCCCTTCAGCTGGCGCACCATGAGCGTGCGGGAAGCCCAGGGGCAGATATAAGCGACATAGAGATGATAGCGGCCTTTTTCTGCTTTAAAGCCACCTTGACCGGTTACTCCTGGCGAACCGTCTGGCGTGATCCAATGGCGAAACGACGATGACTGGCGAATAAACCGCCCCTCTTCGTCTTTGGCCTGAACAGGGTGCCAGTTTTCCTGCCATATTCCGTTAACCAACATGTTCGTCTCCCCCGTTTCACAACAAGCTCCGTCAATACTGACGGAGCGATCAATATGTTGAAGAGTTATTAGCGGCTATGAAATAAGCGTGGCTGCAGCGCTTTATCGACTGACAAACGCCCTGCTCCCTGGATGGCTAACGCGACAATGGCAGCGAAAAGCGTTAACGCGTATTCGTACCCGTTGTTAGTGAGGAACAGGCCGTTATCAAAGTGAACGCTGAAAATGGCGACCAGCATAGTGAAGGCCGAAACAACCGCCGCCGGGCGTGTCAGAAGCCCCAGGAATAAAGCAATGCCTCCAAAAAACTCGGCGCTTCCTGCCAATAATGCCATGGCATAACCTGGTTCCAGACCAATGCTGCTCATCCATTGTCCGGTACCTGTCAAACCATAGCCTCCGAACCAACCAAACAATTTTTGTGCCCCATGTGCCGCTAAAATCAGGCCGACCGGGACTCTCAAAGCCAGGGCCGCGTATCCACCAGTAGAGCCAAACAATGCGTGTGAGAATTGCTTCTTCATGAGAGTGTCCTTAAGTAGTGTAATATCGTTTGTTCAGAAATCTGTGTCTTGCTGTTGGATGAACTTTACTCTCGTCGTTAAGAAACAATAAGGCCGGACATGTTGCATAATTAACAACAAAATGTTGATAATCTTCCTACCAATAACCAAAGAGTAAACCGAATGGATCGTATTGACGCCATGCGGGCCTTCGTCAACGTGGTTAATGCAGGAACTTTCACCCAGGCCGCCGCGCGACTTGATATGTCGCCTCAGTTAGTCAGCAAATATGTATCCCAGCTGGAAGAGCGCCTTGGCGTGCGTCTTTTGAACCGTACAACCCGCAAAGTACATCTCACGGAAGCGGGTATGCGTTACTTTGAACATGCCCAGCAGGTGCTTGACGATATCGACGATATGGATCGTCAGCTAAATGACTTGCAGGAGGGTGCCCGGGGACGTTTGCGAATCAGTGCCCCTGTATCCTTTGCGATACTGCACCTGGCACCACTGCTTACTGACTTTCAACGCGCACACCCAGCCGTTAGCATTGACTTACAGCTGAACGATAGAAAAGTTGATATTGTGGAGGAAGGCTTTGATATTGCGTTGCGTATTGGGCATTTGAAAAGCTCTTCCCTGATCGCCAAATTTATCGCCCCTGTACGCTTGGTGATATGCGCCTCACCTGATTATCTAGCCCGCCACGGCACGCCCATGGCCCTCAGCGAGCTGCAAAAACATCGATATCTGCGCTACAGCTATATGGATCACGATATAGGGCTGCCCACCACGGAGTGGCTCCAGGCAGCCGGACGGCATCAAGAGGGAGACCTGATCAGTAATAATGGTGATGTGCTCAGCAAAGCAGCGATCGAAGGGGCAGGTATTGCCATTCAACCGACGTTCATTGCAGGTGAGGCAATCGCCAGGGGCCAACTGAAAGTGATTCTTCCTGAGAGCGAACCCAGCCCTTTAGGTCTTTATGCTGTTTACGCACACCGCAAATTATTAGCGAGCAAGGTACGCTGCTTTATCGACTTTTTAGACGGCTATTTCGGAGACCCGCCCTACTGGGACAATTTCGAAACCAGCAAATAACATCCGCTTGTTAGCTATCGCTTTCATATAGTGTGTCGTGTAAGTCCGCTCGGTCAAACAGGATCACTTACCATGAGCAGTCCGGTTTTTTCTGGTAATCCACGTGCCATTGTCCATTTTGTGGCCGTTGCCAAAGCGGGAAGCTTTACTGCTGCGGCCAATGAACTGGGCATTTCGAAATCGGCACTAGGGAAAAGCATCTCCAAGCTGGAGCAGCAATTAGCAACAAAATTACTTTACAGGACCACGCGCAAACTAAGTCTCACAACGGAAGGGGAAGCTTATTTTTCCAGTTGCCAAAGCGCCCTGGACACACTTCAGGCGGCAGAAGCATCGCTACGTTCCAAGCTAGCCGAGCCGTCCGGTACGGTTCGGATTGATATGCCCGCCGCTTTTGGTCGTTCGGTGATGATGCCTATTTTACTGGGGATGGCCGAACGTTATCCGCATCTGAAACTCACCATCACCTTCAATGACCGCATCATTGACCCACTGGATGCCGGGTTTGATCTCGCTATCCGTTATGGGGCGCTAAAAGACAGTACCGACCTGGTAGCCAAACGGCTTAATGACCAGCATCTCGTGCTTTGTGCATCGCCCAGCTATCTTGAGCACTATGGGTACCCTCAGAATGCACGGGAACTCAGACAACACCGCTGCTTAATGGCTTGGCGGGGCGGCACACCGTTGAGTTGGTTAATCAAAGACGAAGACGGCCGGGAAGTGCGCTTCAACCCCACCCCCTTCCATCAAATAAGTGATGGCGATGCCATGATTGAGGCCTGTATGGCGGGGGCGGGAATCGTACAGTTTCCAGAGGCGTTACTGCGGCCTTTTATCGACCAGGGCAGGTTGGTAACGATCCTCTCTGAACTGGCCCCCTCACCCACCGAACTGAATGTCATTTGGCCACGCTCATACCAGCTCCTACCCAGCGTTCGCTTTATTATCGACGAACTGGTTGCACTGGCAGGGCAGAATGCCTTCGGCTGATTGTCGAGTTTAATTCCACTCTGAATCGGATTGTAGTGTGTTTATCAACCTTTGGGGTAGGACTAAACTGCATTCTTGAGCTGCTAGCTCAACGAAGCCTACTGTTTACCGCTAAAGAGGATGTAACATGCCAGTTGTGAATATTCAGATGTTTGATGGCCGTGACGATGCCAAACCGGCCATTGCCAAAGCCGTCACCGATGCGATTGCTCTGCATGGTAAGGTCGACCCACAATACGTTTATGTCATTTTCAATGACGTCAGTATGGAAAACTGGGCAATTTCTGGTGAGATCTTTGCCGAAACGCTTAAAAAATCAAGCTAATACACTCACCCGTTCACTCGCCCCATTATCCACCTTAAAGCGAGCTGCTATCGGTTTTAAACAAACATCTCGACTGCCATTTGGATAAAGTTATCGAGCACAGGGGATACTTCACCCGCACGCCATGCCAGCCATAGCGGCATATCGCAGGTAGTTAACTCCTCCAGTTCAATAAAGCGGACACCGGGCGTGGGATGACTACTGCTGGCGGCTGGCACAATCGCCACCCCCAGCCCTGCCGATATCATACTAAGAATCGTGATGTTATCAGCGCCATACTGCACCACACGGGGTTCAAAGTTTAGACGTGCAAAATGTGCCACCATACGGTCATAATAAACCGGTGACACACTACGATACCCCCATATAAATTCGGTCTCAGCTAGATCCACTAAGCGCCTGGGTGGTGACTGTACCCAAGACGACGAAGCAGGAACGGCGAGCACAAGGTGGTCGCGCTGTAGTAAGCGTGCCTCAATTCCTGACGGCACATGATCATCGTGATAGAGAATACCGGCATCAAGCCCCCCCTGTTGCAGCTTTTCCAACTGCGGCCCGGAGAGCAACGTAAAAACATCCAGCGCCACTTGTGGGTAGCGTTCACGATAACCTCTCATCAGCTTGGCAACTTCAGGCACCCATAAGTGAGTGACGGTGACCCCAAGGCTTAGTTTGCCTGTTTGGCCACTGCCAAGCGCTAGTAGGCGCGCTTTGATATCCACCCGTTCGTCGAGTAGCCGGGTAGCCTCGCTATAAAGCATCCGCCCCGCTACCGTCAAGCGAACGCCGCGGGCATGTCGGTCCAGCAGCGGCGTGCCCAGCCCCTCCTCCAGCAGTTGCATCTGCCGGGTTAGTGCTGGCTGTGCAATATGCACACGTCGGCTGGCAGCGGAAATCGACCCTGTCTCTACAACGGCAACAAAGTACTCAAGCTGACGAAACTCCATGGGCTTAGTAAGACCTCGAATGAATTCGCGTACGCTTGGGCGCGGAGACACTATTTCACCCGTCAGCCCCTGATCACCCTACAAAATCCATACCAATATGATATGGATAGCATCAAAAATCTATATTTCTGGTATCCCCCTGCTTGTTTCATAGTGAATGAACAACTCATTACAAGACTCGCTACGGCGAGCAGGAAACTCTATGAACAAGACTTACCACCTGTTAGTGGGGCTGCACTTTACGCTGTGCACCCTGGCAATGATCTGGCCCGGTGCTTTAATCGCCAATCGTATCGAACCCACGGTGCTCGGGCTTCCCTTTCTGTTCTTTTGGTACATCCTATGGATGCTGGTGCTGTTCGTCGGCATGTGGGTGGCCTACGTGATCCGCCACGGAGGTGGTCGCCATGAGTGATTCGTTGATCATCATCGGCATCACCCTGACCTATCTCATCCTGGTGCTGTGGGTGGGCCTGCGTGCCCGCGGCCAGCAGAGTTCAAGTCTCGAAGGCTATGTGGCAGGCGGGCGCCATGTGGGTGTGGTGATCCTGTTTTTCATCCTCGGTGCCGAGATCTTTTCCGCCTTCGCCTTTCTGGGAGCGCCGGGCTGGAGCTATCAGCACGGCGCACCCGCCTTCTATATCCTGGCCTATCTATCGCTGATACCCATCACTATTTGGGCCATGGGCCCACGGGTTTCGGAACTGGGGCGTCAGAAAGGCTACCTGACCCAGGGCGATATGATCGCCGACCACTACCAGAGCAAGCCCTTAGGCATCCTTGCCGGGGTAATCGGTGTGCTGGCTCTGGTGCCCTACCTGACCATTCAGATCGCCGGCGCCGGGCTACTGTTCCAGGCCGCCACCGACGGTTTGATTCCGTTCTGGCTTGGTGCGTTGCTGGCCTTCGTGGTGGTTGCTGCCTATGTATTCTGCAGCGGCCTTAACGGTATCGGCTGGACCAACCTAATCCAGGGCATCATGATGATCTCCATCGCCTGGTTCCTTGGCCTGTCGATCTCCGGGCGGCTCTACGGTGGGGTCGGCGAGATGTTCAGCCAGATCCAGCTGACCATGCCCGAATACCTCACTATGCCTGGCGCTACTGGCATGAACTGGGGCTACTTCAGCACTGCGGTACTGGTCAGTGCCTTCGGCGGCGCTATGTGGCCACACCTGTTCATGAAGTTTTACTCGGCTGATAGCGGTAAAACCCTGCGTAAAGTCAGCGTCTTTTACCCACTCTATGCTTATCTGCTGGTGCCATTGCTGTTCATCGGCTTCGCCGGGGTGCTGGTGTTTGCTGACGACCCACTAACGCGTGCCGACACCGTGCTGCTGCGTATGGTGATGGACGTAGCCAACTTCTCGCCCTGGGTCATCGGCCTGATGCTCTCTGGCGCACTGGCAGCGGCCATGTCTACCGGCGCCAATCTGGCGCACACTGCGGCCATCGTATTGGTACGCGATGTGGTCGGCCCCACCATGATGAAGGGCGCCAGCGAGAAGGCAGTCGTCAGCGCCACCCGCTGGAGCGTACTGGGGCTTTCGCTGATCGCCTACCTGTTCGCGCTGGCCAATCCCGCCTCGCTGGTACTGCTGTTGCTGGGTGCCTACGGGCTGATTGTGCAGCTTTTCCCTATGGTGATTGGCGCACTGTTTATGCCTCAATTGCGGCGGGCCAGCGTCATGGCTGGCGCACTGGCGGGCAGCCTTGCCTATCTATTGCTGGAATTTGCTTTCAGCTCCCCACTCGGCTGGCATGCCGGCATCTGGGCGATGCTGCTCAATATCGGCGTTGTGGCGGCCTATCAGTGGTTCTCCAAACCTGTACTCACCCCATCCACTCCACGATAAGCCCCAGGAGTCAGCATGACGATGCTATCCCCCCCTCTGGCACTTAAGAGCCTCTTAAGTGCACAGGTAACCGCAGCATTCGACACCACCCGGTCGCTCTACCAGGAACTTCACCAATACCCTGAACTGCCTTTTCAGGAGCACCGCACCAGCGCGCTGCTCGCCACAGCCCTTGGCGAGCACGGCTACGATGTCACCACAGGTGTCGGCGGCACAGGCGTTGTGGCACTGCTTTACAACGGCGAAGGCCCTACCGTCATGCTGCGTGGTGACATGGATGCGCTGCCCATCAAGGAAGCAACTGGGCTGGATTTTGCCAGCCGTGAAACGGCTACGACAGCGGATGGCAATGAGGTGCCGATGATGCACGCCTGTGGGCACGATCTGCATAGTAGTTGTATTGTGGGCACGGCGGCTGTCATGGCAGGGCTTAAAGAACACTGGTCCGGTACACTGATGCTTATCTGCCAACCAGCGGAAGAAATTTTTGGCGGCGCAAAAGCAATGCTCGATAGCGGCCTCTATAAGCGTTTCCCCCGCCCCGACGTCATCCTTGGCCAACACAATCTGCCTGCCCTTGCAGGCACCATTGGCCACCGCGATGGCAGTGTGATGTCGGCCTGCACCAACCTTGCCGTGACCATTCACGGCAATGGTGGCCACGGTTCCATGCCCGCCCAAACGATAGACCCGGTGGTGATTGCCGCCCATGTCGTTACCCGCCTGCAGAGCATCGTTGCCAGGGAAGTACCGCCGGAGGACACCGTAGTAGTGACCGTTGGCAAGCTCCACGCAGGTACCCAGGCCAATATTATTCCTCACTCGGCAGAGCTTGAGATCAATATTCGCAGCTTTGATAATGCACTGCACCGCCAAGTGGTCACGTCTATTGAGCGTATTATCCGAGCTGAGTGCGAAGCGGGCCGCACGCCCAAGCCACCAGAGATTCGGGTGCTCAATGAAACCATTGCCCTGCACAACGATCCTGCGGCGGTTGAGCGTGTGCGCCGCGCCCACGCCGAGCACTTTGGTGATGCCAACCTCTACGCCATGCCACGACTTAATGCCAGTGAGGACTTCCCGCTGCTCGGTAACGCTGCAGCAGGCGGTTTTGACGGCGAGGATATTCCCTGCGTTTACTGGTTTATTGGCGCCACCCCTGCCGAGCGTTGGGCTCAGACACCAGGCGACAATGTTGCTCAGAAAATGCGCCATCTTGAAATGCCGCACTCGCCCTACTACTACCCCGGCAACGACGTCACACTGCGCACCGGCATTGAAGCGATGACCACCGGCGCACTGGCTTACTTAGACTAGCGCTAGTCGTCGCCGTCACACGCGCCTGAAACGTCCCTGCATCTACTTAACTGCTCAACCGGCCAGCGACTCTGCTGCCAACTGATAAGAGCGGCAACGCGCCACGGGGTCATGGATGCGGGCATCAATAATCACCTCATCCGCCTGGGTCAGCTCAATGAAGTGGCGTAGCCAGTCGCCGACCTGGCGGGTGTCGCCCACTGCCGAATAGGCCATTGCCTGTTTCAGGCCACGCCGCTCGACCTCGGAAATCCGCTGCAGATAGCCTTCCTGGGGCCGGGGCAGCGGGCCGGGCCGCCCCTGGTGCAGCAGGTTGACCCAGTGGAAATGCGAACTGGCCTGAAACTGGGCCTCCTGCTCGGTATCGGCGACGATGACATTGGCGCCGACGATGACGTAGGGCGTGTCCAGCACCGCGGAGGGCTGGAAATTTGACCGGTAGTGGGCCACGGCCTGCTGCAAGAAATGCGGGGCGAAGTGCGAGGCAAAGGAGTAGGGCAGGCCAAGCCTGGCTGCCAGATCGGCACTGTACATGCTCGATCCCAGCAGCCAGAGAGGCACCTTGTGGTTGCCGGGAATGCCGCGCACCGGCTGGCGGCCGTTATCCAGCAGATAGTCCGCAAGCTGGCCGATATCCTGCTCGAAATCCCGCTCCGAGGCATCGCCGCGCAGGGCACGGATGCTGGGGCCGGCGGCGCCTGCCGCGCGCCCTAGCCCCAGGTCGATCCGCCCGGGATAGAGCGTGTCCAGTGTCGCGAACTGCTCCGCTACCATCAGCGGCGAATGGTTGGGTAGCATGATCCCCCCAGCGCCGACCCGCAGGCGGCGGGTGGCCGCGGCCAGGTGGGAGACCAGCAGGGTGGTGGCCGAGGAGGCGATGCCCGGCAGGTCGTGGTGTTCGGCAATCCAGTAACGCTGCAGGCCATGCTGTTCCACATGGCGGGCCAGCATGACGGCTTCGTTCAGGGTGTCGGCGAAGGTCTTGCCTTCGCCGATCATCATCAGGTCAAGTACCGATAGCGTAGCCAAGGGTGACTCCTTCAGAGGTGTATGCCGCGCAGCACCTCAGCCGCCGCGGCTCATGGGTTCATGGATGCAGAAATGCACACTGGATCAGGTTCGGGGCTCGATCTCCGCCCAGTGCGGGCGGATCTGCAGACGCGCGTCGATGGCGCGCATGGTGGCCAGGCAGCGCTGCAACTTGAGGTAGATATCACCCCCGTAGTCCCAGCCGAGGATACCAATCCTGCCGGTATAACCTATGCGGTTCAGCGCGGCGACCACGGCGAAGTTGTCCAGCTCACCCCGGTCGACCGGTTCCATGGTCGCGACGCCGCCCCAGCCGAGCGGTGACAGGGCACTCCCAGAGAGATCCACCTGCATCAGCCAGGGTTCGATCGCCTCCAGGCGTTGTTCCAATTGCCCTTCCTGGCTGGCATACCAATGGTAGCCATTGAAGAACATGCCCAATCGAGGATGGTTGAAGTACTCGCACAGGCGCTGCACCTCGTAGGTAGTCTGTGTGACATGCCGAAGGTGCGGGTACAGGGCCAGGCGCAGACCACGGCGCTCTATGATCGGCAACAGCGATTCGATGCTGCGCAGGATGCCATCGATGCCATTGACCGTGGTCTGAATGGCCAACTCGATCAGCTCCACCCCCTCGACGGTCTCGATGATGTCACGCAGCACCGCATCGTTACGCCCCTCGTGTAGCACCAGATAGAGCCCAGCAATGTCCAGACCATGTTGTGCCTTAACCCCAGGCAGCAGCGACAGGTCGGTGAACGGCGTACCGCCCCAGGCCGAGACGGTAATACCGTCGTAACCGAGTTCGGCGAGCATTTCGCACTGCGACTGGAACTGGTACACGCCCATGGAGTTATAGAAGAACGAGTCCAGCGCATGGATGGCATGTGTCATGATGTCTCCTGGCGGTGGCTCAGTAAGGCAGCGGGGTCATGATGGCCCACTCGGGGTGGGCCGCCAGGCGGCGCTCCATGGAACGGAAGGCGGTGTGCGAGCGTTGCAGGTTGCCATACACATCGCCGCCCATGCTCTCCCAGCCCAGCACCCCATAGCGCCCGGTGTAGCCGCGCTGCTCCAGCGCGCCGAGCAGGACGAAGTTATCCAGCTCGCCTTCATCCAGCGGTTCGATGGTGGCCAGCTCACCCCAGCCCAGTGGCGACAGGCGTGCACCGGCGATATTGACCTGGCGCAGCCATGGCCAGAGCGCATCGAGGCGTTGCTCCAGCGCCTTTTCCTGCATGGCATACCAGTGGTAACCGTTGAACACGATGCCCAGGTTCGGGTGGTCGAATTCCTGGCACAGAGCGGCCGCCTCGCTGGTAGTCTGCATGCCGTAGCGCCCATGGGGGTACAGCGCGATGTCGATGCCCCGGCGCTCAGCGATCGGCAGCAGCGCTGCGAGCATCCGCCGGTCCGCATCCGTGACCCGGTCGCCGGAGTGCAGGGCCAGCTCGATACTGCTGCAGCCTTCGATGGACTCGAAGATATTGGTGACGAAGGTTTCCAAACCCTGACGGTAGATCAGGTAGATCGCCCCCACGTCCAATCCCCACCGCGACTTCACCTGCGGCAGCGACGTAAGCTCCTTGCTCCAGGCCGATACGGTCAGCCCCTGGTAGCCCAGTTCGGCCAGCATCTCGCACTGCACGGCCAGCGGGTAGGTGCCCAGCTTGGTCTGGAAAATGAAATCCATATGATGCAATGATCGGTTCACGCGCTTGCTCCGGGGGCATGGCTGGGAAACAGCGGCAGCAGATGCTCGCCAAGTTCGTCGATCACTTCCGCCGCGGGACGCCGCTGCGGCTTGAAGTGCAGGGCGACGTGGGAAACGCCCTGCTCCTGCTGGCGCAGCCATAGCTCACGCAATGCGTTGCGACCCGCACGCAGCACGCGGCCGGGCTGCAGTGGCGCGTTTGGGTCCCGGTCCAGGTCAAACATGGTGCCGTAGCCATAGGGTGTGAATACACCGGGCGGGCAGGCCGCGCGCCACTGGTCGAGGATTGCCGGGATGCGCTGCGGGTTGGCGATATAGGAAATGATTCCGTCGCTGTGCTGAGCCGTCCACTCGTGCGTCTGCCCGGCATGGCCGATGATGATGGTCGGCAACCGTGTGGCCGCCAGCTTGGGCACCATCTCCAAGCCACCAGTTAGCTCCCCGTAGAACCGCGAGGCATGCACCGGCCAGTGCTGTTCGGTGACCGCACGGATGATGCCCAGCGCATCACGGAAACGCTCGGCACGGTTGTCGAAATCCACGCCGAAAGCGGGGTACTCCACCGGCCGGTCGCCGGTGGCCAGCCCCATCAGGAAGCGTCCGCCCAGCAGTTGGTCCACGCTGGCGGCCTGCTTGGCGACGATCAACGGATCGCGCAGCGGCAACACGATGCCCGCCGTGCCGATGGCCACGCGTCGGGTGACTGCCGCGAGAAAACCCGCATAGGCCAAGGGATCCAGCACCTGGCCCACATCGCCAAAGTTGGGATCATAGAAGGGCACATCACGCAGCCAGATTGCCGAAAAGTCGGCCTCGTCGACCTTGCGGGCCATCTCGACATGGTCGCTCAGGGTCGGCCCAACGGTATCCGGGTAGCTTTCCAATGGCGCGATAAAGCCAAAGGTCAGGTGGCCGGGTCGAAACACCCGGGCATAACCGGCGTGCTGGGCCAGTTCGGGGGGAAGAGCGGCAGAAGTCGCCATCAGCGCCTCGCAAGTAGGAAAATGTCCGGCCACCTGGGGAGGGAGCCGTTATATCGGGATGCGAGTACTGTAAAGAGTCCTCGTCAGGAGAAAAATAGGCTAGTATTCAAAACATAAAGGAATATTATTCATCAATAGAAAGAGGAGCCGCCATGGCCATGGACTACTTCGGTGCGCTGGGCGCCTTCGTGCAATCCGCCGAGACCCGAAGCTTTACCGAGGCTGGGCGTCGGCTGGGCATTTCCTCTTCTGCGGTCGGCAAGGCGATCGCGCGTCTGGAAGAGGAGTTGGGTGCGCGCCTGTTTCATCGCTCAACCCGCTCCATCACCCTGACCGCTGAAGGCGAGCTGTTCCTGGCGCGTTGTCAGCGCATTCTGACCGAATTCGATACCGCCAGGGCAGAATTAAGCGAAGCTGGCGCCACGCCACAGGGCAAGTTGCGGGTGGGCCTGCCGCACATCGGCGAACACTTTATGCACCACCTGACCGCTTTCCAGCAGGCATTTCCCAATATTGAACTTGAGATGAGTTTCACTGACCGCCTGGTCAATGTGATTGAGGAGGGTTTCGATGCGGTGATACGCATCGGTGAGCTCAGCGACTCCCGGCTGACCATGCGGCAACTCCGCGGCTACCGGCACCACCTGGTGGCCGCGCCAGCCTATCTGGCCCAGCACGGCATGCCCTTGCGCCCCGAGGAACTGACCTCCCACGTCTGCCTGCGCTACCGTTTCCCCTCCAGTGGCAAACTGGCAACGTGGCCGTTGGAAACCCTGAATCCAGAAACGCCAGGGGAGTCTGCCGCCATCGAGCTTCCCCAATCCGTGATCGCCGATGGGACCGGGCCCTTGCAGGCCATGGCCGAGGCAGGCGTTGGCATTGCCCTGCTGCCGGACTTCGCCATTACCGACGCGCTCTTGCACGGGCGCCTGGTCAGTGTGCTGACAGAGCACGTCCAGGATCACCGCCGCATCTGCATCCTGTGGCCCTCCAGCCGCCAACCGCTACCCAAGATCAAAGCATTTGTGGACTTTATGGTGGCTCGGCTTGGGGCTCCTGACGACATAGAAGGTTTCTATCACCCAAAAATACTAAACTAAAGTTTCACCCTTAGCAGCCGTTAGTAATTGTTGACCGATTGTTCAGAGGTGGCGTATCCCCCTGATGATACGCCCCAGCCAAGGGTAACCAATATGAATAAACTTACGATAGCCCAGAAGCTGTTGTGCTGTATTAGCGTATGTATGCTGCTGATTGTAGGCGGCTCCACAATCGTCCAATATCGGCTGTTTAGTGGCCTTGTTACTGAGCGGGTCACAGCGGAAGAGCTGCCCGCAACACTGTACAGCATCCGTAACGATATCGATGCAACCCTGACGGGGCCAATTACCATTGCCCAGAGCCTGGCCCACAACCCGTATCTACAGGCCTGGCTGTCTGAAGGGGAGCCAGAGGAAGAGACCACAAAGGCAGTAGCCTACTTTCAGGACATCCAACAGCGTACCGGTGCCAGTATCGTCTTCTATGTATCGGCACACAGCGGTAACTACTATACGGCGAACGGCATCGAGCGCACATTAAGCCGTGAACACGACCACTGGTTCTACAATCTGGTAGATGCCAGAGATGGTGATGCTTACCAGTTGAATGTTGATGATGAAGGCGGCCAGATCCAGGTATTCATCAACTATATAATCGAAGCTGATGGAGAGCGGGCAGGCGTCGCCGGTGTCGGCTACTCGTTGGATACCATGGCGGAGACGATACGCAGTTACCGGCTGGGGGAGAGTGGCAGCATATTCCTGGCCAGCCGTGACGGCACCATTAGCATTCACCCAGAAGGGGCCGCCAGGGTAGGAGAGCCTGTCGCGAACCTTCCAGGCTGGGAACCTATTGCGGCTGAGCTGATAAGTGGCGAAGGCTATCGCCATGCAATTACACGGGACGCCCAGGGGGCCGAGCAACTGGTGGCCGCCATCGAGGTGCCTGGCACCGAGTGGATCGTATTTGCCCAGATTCCCCATGATGAGCTGTTTGCAGACCTCAATAGCGCTGTGCTGCTGGTTGTGGTGATCGTGGCACTGATCCTGGTGGCAAGCCTGGCGGTCATCGCCTTACTGCTGAAAACCCTGTTCCGACCGATACGACGCACGACCCATGCCATGCGGGAAATTGCCGAGGGCGAGGGCGACTTGACGCTGCGCCTGCCAGTGGAAGGCCGGGACGAGAGTAGCGAGCTGGCTACCCAGTTCAATGCCTTTGCCGACAAGATGCACGATGTGCTGACACAGGTGCGAAGCAGCAGTGATTCGGTCCGCCTGGCTGCACAGGAAATCGCCAGCGGTGGCCAGGACATGTCGCAACGCACTGACCAGGCCGCGTCCAGCCTTCAACAGACCTCGGCCTCCATGGAAGAGATTAACAGCACCGTGGCTAATACCTCCGCTGCCTCACAAGAAGCCAATGCACTCTCCCAGGCCGCATCAGACCTGACACAACAGACCGCCAGCAAGGTCGAGCACGTCATATCAACGATGGGCGAAATCCAGGACACATCCATCCGTGTTGGCGATATAGTTAAGGTGATGGATAGCATTGCGTTTCAGACCAACCTGCTGGCACTGAACGCATCAGTCGAGGCAGCACGCGCTGGAGAGAGTGGTAGAGGCTTTGCCGTGGTGGCTAGCGAGGTGCGCCAGCTGGCCACACGCAGTGCAGCAGCTTCGCGTGACATACGCCAGCTCATTGAGGCATCGAGTGAGAAAGTGCAACGTGGTACGCATCTGGTGCGCGAGACCGGCGACGCCATGCAAGAACTCATGGCAGGGGTAGGACGAGTGGTCTCCATGTTGGGAGAGATCAGTCATGCCGCCAGTGAACAGAGCGACGGTATCGGCCAGGTCAACATTGCCGTGGCAGAACTCGACAGGATGACCCAGCAGAATGCCGCTCTGGCGGAAGAGTCTACCACGGCTGCCGAACAACTGCGTGAGCAGGCCGACCGATTAGCCGATATGGTAGGCCGCTTTAAGCTGAACCATGACTCAACGCCGCTGCAGATCTCAGCGCAGCCCTCCTGAATACTCATATGACGTTTAATAAATGCTAAAGCCCAAGAATCGTACGCGCCTGCTGCCAGGTAGCCACCGGGCGTTGGTACTTCTCACATAACGCCACGGTGCGCTCGACAAGCGCAGCATTGGAGGGCGCCAGCGTATCGCGATCCAAGCGCACATTATCCTCAAGCCCAGTGCGAGTGTGGCCACCAGCAGCGATCGACCACTCGTTGAGCAAGTATTGGTTAGCGCCGATGCCCGCACCGCACCACTGGGCATCTGGTGCCAGCCGCTTGAGCGTTTCGATATAAAAATCAAACGTTGGCTTGTCCGCGGGCATGGAATTTTTAACACCCATCACAAACTGCACGTAGAGCGGCGCCTTTAGCTTACCCTGCTTCGAAAGACTCACCGCTTGGTGGATATGCGACAAATCAAACGCTTCGATTTCAGGCTTAACGCCGTAGTTGAGCATCTCATCGGCAAGCCACTCCACCAGTTCGGGCGGATTCTCGTACACACGATTGGGGAAGTTATTGGAACCCACCGAAAGACTGGCCATATCAGGCTTGAGTGGCAACATTCCGCCGCGTGCCTCCCCTGCACCGGAACGCCCACCGGTAGACAGCTGAATAATCATTCCGGGGCAGTACTTTTTCAGCCCTTCCATCAGGCGGCCAAACTTCTCCGGGTCCGAGGAAGGCGTTTGATCATCGTTGCGTACGTGACAGTGGGCGATACTTGCGCCAGCCTCGAAAGCTGCATGAGTACTTTCAATCTGCTCTGCAACCGTGATGGGCACAGCAGGGTTGTTCTCTTTGCGCGGTAGGCTGCCAGTAATGGCGACACAGATCATACAGGGCTGAGACATAGCCACCTCTCTTGTTCTTATTGCGAACATTAATTTGTATAACGAACAAAATAGGCCGAATATCTACCAGCGTCAACTCTGAACCGCCGTCAACCGACGTCGATAGCCCCGCCTCCTAGCGCTGCTTCGGTACGCCATTGATTGCTAACAAGAGTGGCGATGGCATTGAGAGTAAGCTGATCTGCCATCAGGCCCATCGCGTCTTAAAACGCCATACCCTGCGTTTTATTTCCTGGTGCTTCCTTGAATCCTCCACCGATTGCCTGCATATCATGAAATAACCCTTTTCATGATATGCAGAGTCCACCGATGTCGATTATTGATCCCCGCACTGGCAATCCGCTCACCGCGGAACCTGCTAACACCGGCAGTGCCCAGACAGGTGCTGAACGCCCTGCTGTGACACCTGAAGACGTTATTATTGAGCTCAATGCTGGCAATATTCAGCAGGTGCTGGAAGCCTCGATGCAGGTTCCGGTGTTACTGGACTGCTGGGCTCCCTGGTGTGAGCCATGCAAAAACCTGATGCCGGTGCTGGAGAAACTGGCAGTTGAATATGCAGGCGCGTTCCTGCTGGCAAAACTGGATGTAGAAGCCAACCCGGAAATTTCAGGCCAGTTGGGGGTACGCTCGGTACCCGATGTAAAACTGGTCAGCCAGGGGGGCCTGGTCGACAGCTTCCAGGGCGCGCTGCCAGAAAAAGAGGTGCGGGAGTGGCTCAATCGCTATTTCCCGGCTCCCGGCGATGCGCCTCCCAGCCCGGAAGAACAGGCAGAAGAAGCGCTCAATACTGGCGATGCAGCAGGCGCACGGGAAATTTATCAAACGTTGATCGGCCAATACCCCGAGCATTATAGCTACCAGGTCGGTCTCGCCAGGGCGCTGGTAGCCGAAGGCCGTGGTGACGAAGCGCGTAGCGTGCTGGACAACCTCCCCCCCGAAGAACGTGATGCAGCGCCAGCCCGTGGGGTACGTGCCAGTATTGAGTTTAGTGAACAGGCACTTTCCAATGAGGAGATCGCAGCACTGGGTGATCGCAACGACAGCGAAGCACAGTATCAGCGCGCACTGCGCCAAGTGGCGGATGGTCAGTACGATGCCGGTTTAGAGGCTCTGTTGGCACTGATGAAACAGGACCGCGCCTATAACGATGATGCAGCCCGTAAAACGTTGCTGCAGGTGTTCGACGCCCTGGGGATCGACCACCCGCTCACGGTTACCTATCGGCGTAAGTTATTTGCTCTGCTCTACTGAGTCATCACGCTTTCAATAACACATCCATCCTCGCCAACGCCGCTTCCAATTGGGAAGCGGTAGTACCAAAGTTCAGCCGCACAAACCCTGGGCAGCCAAACGCTTCGCCATCGGAGAGAGCAACGCCTGCGCGCTCAAGCAGCACTTGAGCTGGCGATGCTCCCAGTCCAGCCTCACGCATATCCAACCATGCCAAATAGGTCGATTCAGGGGCGCTTAGCGAAACTCCAGGCCATAAGGCAACCCGCGCCTCCAGCGTAGCTCGATGGCCGCGCAGCACCTCCAGCAGTGCCTGCCGCCAAGGCTCACCTTCTTTGTAAGCTGCTTCGGCGGCCACCAGCCCCAGCACATTACCATCGGGTAGAAACCCTTTGGTAGCCGCTACAAAACGTTTACGTAGCGCCGCATCAGGGATCACCGCACAGGCACTGGTCAGCCCAGCCAGGTTAAAGGTTTTGGAGGGTGCCCATAACGTTATTGTCCGCTTAGCCAGTTCTGGAAACATGGCAGCCAAGGGACGGTGACGCGCGCCCTGGTCTAATAAAAGATCGCAATGCAGCTCGTCTGACACGACCCACAGATCATGGCGCTCAACCAATGCTGCCAACTGGGCAAGTTCATCCTCACTCCATACTCTTCCCGTTGGATTGTGAGGGTGGCACCATAAAAGTAAACGTGTTTGCGGCGTAATGGCGTCTTCCAATGCCTCTATATCCAGTTGCCAGGGCTCGCCAGGGGCTGAAGACTCAGCTAACATCGCCTGCTGCGCCAACCGCCCCGTACGCTCAGCAACGGCTAAGAACGGCGGATAAATCGGGGCAATGGTAAGCACCCCTTCACCCGGCTCGGTCAGCACCATTGCTGCGAAATGCAGTGCAGGCACCACCCCTGGCAACCATTGCTGCCACTCCGGCTCAATGTGCCAGTCATAATGGTAGGCACTCCACTGGCACAGGGTTTCTGTTAACGTAGCGGGTACCTCGCCGTAACCGTAAACACCGTGGGCGACCCGAGCGCTCAGAGCCTCTATTACGGCAGGTGGAGAGCGAAAATCCATATCGGCTACCCATAGCGGTAGTACGTTAGCATCATACCGATGCCATTTTTGCGATGCGTAGCCACCTTCCGGGTGGCGCCGCTCAATGGGCGTGGCAAAATCAAACGCCATAACTGATCTCACTTATATTCCTGGGAGTAGCTACCGAGCATGCCGCAAGATGACTTTTATACCAAGATGCGCGTTGGACTATCAGCGCTGCTAAGGCAGTGGCGCGCACTCGGCCAGGCGGATGCTGATCAGCTAGCGTTGATTTTGGCCGAAACCGCCCGCGTGGCAAAGTTGGGCACCCCCGACGCCACGCCAAGTGGAGCGCTGCTGGATCAGTGGAGCCAGGAAGAGAGTGGAGACATTCCACTATGGGCACCACGCACGGCCGTTTTTTTACTTAACCAGATGCCCGCCCGCCCTACTCCGCAAAGCGATGCTGAAGCCTGCGCCTGGGCATATTGCTGGCTGCGCAACCGCTCCTTTGACTCATTGCAGGCCGCCAACGATGCTCTACCTGCCCACTTACAAGCACCACTGTCAGATGCCTTGGAAGCGGCCTGGCGTGACCAGCAAGGGCTGAGGCTCGTATAAGCCAGCAAACCACGTGCCAGCACGGAGTACTGCCTTACCACTTGACCAAGCGTTTGCTTGAGGTGATTCTGGACCTCTAACAGCTAATAATAAGGACAATCCTATGTTTACCCGTACGATTGAGCCCGCATTTTACGACACTGATGCACTGGGCCATATCAACAACACCCGCTTACCCGCATGGTTTGAGCTTGCTCGTAACGACTTGTTTAAGTTATTTACGCCAGACCTCAATCCCAAACAGTGGCGTTTGATTATGGCACGCATGGAAATCGACTACCGCGCTGAACTATTTTATGGGCACGATATCGAAATACGCACGTATCTAACGCGTTTAGGCAACAGCTCTTTTACGGTCACCCAAGAGGCCCGCCAGCACGGCAAACTCACCAACCTTGGCCACACCACCATGGTGCAGTACGACCACGAGGCCAAGTGTGCCGTGCCTGTCGAAGGCAAGTTACGCGATGCACTATCAGCGCATCTGCATAACGCGCCGGAGCCTGCCTAACCTCCACACCCCACCGTGCCACGGGGCGCAGGAAGCACACTATGGCAATCCGTTACAATCTTTGGATAGACCCTGACAATACGGCACAACATCGCGCCGTAGAGACCGATTTGGAGCGTTTTTTTATGGAGCGCTTCGCAGACTATCCCCATATCCGCTTGTTCGGTGCCGACCCCTACGATTATGATGCTCCGTTCAACCGACTATACGATGTACTAATGGCACGAGCCGCTGAATACTGTGAGCGGACGTGGTGCTATGTAGCATCTCCTGAACAGCTGAATCGCTGCTTTTTTCGTGCCGTTGGCCGCTCAAATAAATTTATTCAAGATGACCGCAAGTGAGAAACCAACGCAATGGTAATTCGTACCGACCAAGCCCCCGACGAGCATCAGCTGACCATTATTACCCAACAGCTTGGGCGAGCTCCCCGCGGTATTGAAGCCGTCGCCGCCACCGATGCAAAAGGCACTCCGCTGGTCTTACGCATGGCGCCCATTGTAGATGGCAAACCATTCCCCACCCTTTATTGGCTCTGCTCCGACATCCTGAAAATCGAGATCTCGCGCATTGAAGCTGTTGGTGTTATCAAGTTGCTGGAGCAGCGGCTGCAGGAGGAGCCTAATTTGCTTGAGGCCTATCAACAAAGCCACCGCGACTATGTAAAAGCGCGCTGGGATTATATGACGAGCACCCAGCGCGAAGAAGTTGCCAAACTTGGCTACACCGATGTACTCACCGAACGTGGTGTTGGCGGCATTAGCAACTGGCAACAGGTGCGCTGCTTACACACCCAGTACGCACATCATCTGTGCGGCAATAACGTCATTGGACAGTGGATGGATGAGCATTACCAGGTTGAACGCTGCCTGGCTTGATTCCCCCGACCTTCAGACAACTCCTGACTATAAGGATGCCATTATTATGTCGCGAATTTGTGTTTACCTCGGTTCACGGGAAGGAAACAACCCCGCATTCCGTCAGGCTGCCATTACATTGGGCGCTACATTGGCAGCACGGGGACACACACTCGTTTACGGTGGAGCACGTATTGGCTTAATGGGCGAACTGGCCAATGCAGCACTTAACGCAGGTGGTAAGGTAATTGGCGTGATGCCAGACCACCTGGTTGAACGGGAGCAGGCTCACTTTGGCCTGACCGAGCTTATTCGTGTTCCCAATATGCATGAGCGCAAAGCATCCATGGCCGCGAATGCGGATGCCTTTATTGCCCTGCCTGGTGGCATTGGCACCTTTGAAGAGCTATTTGAAATCTGGACCTGGGGGTACTTGGGCTTACATGAAAAACCGATGGGCCTGCTGGATACAGAGGGTTTCTACTCCCCCCTGCTCACATTTCTTGACAGCACCGTCAGCTACGGCTTTCTGGCCCAGGCAACCCGCGACATGTTGATGGATGCCCCAACACCCACCCAACTATTGGACGCGCTGGAAATACAGCTGGCATAAATGAGGCATTTAGACACCTGAAACTAGGGTTGGTACGAAAAGTCGCTGAGCGAAGATCAGGCAAGGCAAAAACCAGCGAGAAAACGGAGTTTACGGGGTGTAAATGAGTATTTTGAGCTTATTTTTAACGCAGTATGATCGAGCGCAAGTAGTTTTCGTACAAAGCCTAGGGTTTCGTGAGCAGCAGGGTACGCTGATAGGTAAGCTGCAACAGGCGTGCATCTTCGCCCGCCCGGTGGCGGTGGATACCACGTTCGGCCATCACCGCTTCCTTGGTATCACTCCAAAGGGCCTGCTGCTCTTCACTTAATAAAATACGCAGTGCCTCTAGCCGAAAACGCGGCAGCAGACCTGCATGGTGGAAGAGCAACGATAGCCATGTATTGTCGTATCCCCAGCTATCACTATACGCCTTACCCAGCTCTCTGAGCTCATCATTAAGCCAGTGCGCCACCTGCCGAACCGGATAGCCCTCCTGGAGCAGACGCTCCCGTGAGATCCCATGTAACAGTTCCGCTTTGGGGTCCCAATGGGTCCACTCGTCCATAGGCTGAATAAGAAACGCGCAGCAGCTACCATCGGCACGTGCAAGGCCAACTTCTATCGGGTAGCTGCCACGCCCAAATCCGGACGCTTCAATATCTAGCACTGTAGGTAGCGTCTCGGACACTGACTTCCTCATTTACTCATCTTCATAACTATCCAGCAGCCAATGCAGCCCGTGGCTGGCGGTCAGCCATACGTTGCCAGTAAGCTGCCTGCTCGCTATCCACCGCCAGACCTAACTCACCCAGCAGGTAAGCGCGGGCGAGCCTTTCAGCCGCCAGAAAGTGCCCTGACTGGGCGGCCCGTGCATACCAGGTGATCGCATAATCTTCACGGCGCGGATACTGGGCACAGCCGTGCTCATGAATTTGCGCGGCCTGGTACTGCGACTTTACATCGCCGGCCTGGGCGGCTTCCAACACGTAGCGCGCGCCACGCGCTTTATCCTGGGGAGATACACTGCGATGGAATAACATGTGTCCATAGACAGAGAGTGCATCAGGGTGCCCAGCTTCCGCACAGCGCTTAAATAATCGCATGGTTAAACGCTGAGTGCGTGGTGAACGCGGCAGTAACCAGCGCGTATGAAACAGCTGTTCGGCCAGACGAAATTCAAGCCGAGTAAACAAAGATGATGCCTGCGGCATGGCAAACTACCCTGCCTATCTGTTGAGACTTTTGGCTAGCACTCATGTCACTTCATTGACGGCTAACCAGACGATAAACCAGCGATTGGCCGGCCGATGGGCTGGCAAGCATACGCCTGCTTTTACGCTGACTCAACCCTGTTGATTTGCTGGTTTGGTGGACCCTCGCTAACATGCCTTTCACACGCTGGTTTTTATGGCGATGATAACGGCTTATCCTGAGGCAATTTCGCCTTACCAAGGAGATGACAATGCAAACCCGCCCACTTGGCAGAACCGGGATGGAGGTCAGCCGACTCTGCTTAGGCACGATGACGTTTGGCGAACAAAACAGCGAAACGGATGCACACGAGCAACTGGACCGCGCGGTAGCTTTCGGCATTAACTTTATCGACACCGCTGAAATGTATCCGGTTCCTCCGAAGGCAGAGACGCAAGGTTTAACAGAAACGTATATTGGAAGCTGGTTAAAGGCACGTGGCGATCGTAACGATGTAATTATCGCCACGAAAGCAGCAGGCCCCGGACTGGACCATATACGCGGTGGCCCGCGCATGACCCGCGATCATCTGCATCAGGCAGTTGAGACCAGCCTTGCCCGGCTTAAAACAGATTATATCGACCTATATCAGCTGCATTGGCCAGACCGCAAAACCAACTTTTTTGGCAAGCTGGGTTATACCCACGAAGAAGAGGATGATGCCACTCCACTCGAAGAGACACTCTCGGCACTAAAGGAGCTGGTTGATGCCGGAAAAATTCGCGCCATTGGTCTGTCTAATGAGACCCCCTGGGGCGTTATGCGCATGTTGCAGCTATCTGACCAGCTTAATCTTCCAAGGGTCGCATCGGTTCAAAACCCCTATAACCTACTGAACCGCACTTTTGAGGTAGGCCTGGCTGAAATTGCCCACCGTGAGGACGTTGGTTTACTTGCCTACTCTCCTCTGGGGTTCGGCGTGTTATCAGGTAAATACCTGAATGGCGCCCAGCCTCCTCAAGGTCGTTTGACGCTTTACGAACGCTTCAAACGCTACACATCACCACAAGCAGAAGCGGCAACACAAGCCTACGTTGCGCTTGCCAAAGAGCATGACCTGGACCCGGCACAAATGGCCCTCGCCTTTGTGAACTCCCGAAGTTTTCTCACCAGCAATATCATTGGTGCGACAACTATGGATCAATTGGAAAGCAACCTGGCCAGCGAGAGTCTAAAGCTTGATGAAGACGTATTAACCGCCATTGACGACATTCATCGTCGTATGCCGAACCCCTGCCCCTAATAGAGTGGCCAGTCGCCAGAATGTATCGCTATTAGCCCGATAGCCTCGGCCTTTGCCGAGGCTTGGTATACTAGGCTCCAACCACCTCGCCTACGCTTAGTGTGGGCTTATGTTTCTTAATTTGCCAGGTTCCCAGGAGCACGCCATGCTGAGCGTTATCTCCCCAGCCAAAACGCTGGACTTTGAAACCCCTTCCACCACAGATCAGGTGACTCAACCGGATTTTCTGGATCAAAGCGCACCGCTGGTCGAGATTTTGCGCGGCTACTCACCTCAGCAACTGAGTGATTTGATGGGTATTAGCGATAAACTGGCAGGCTTAAACGCCGCCCGCTTTGCTGATTGGCACCCCCCCTTCTCTCTCAACAATGCAAAGCCTGCGGTGCAAGCTTTCCAGGGTGATGTTTATACCGGGCTTGAAGCAGACACATTCAGCGAGGCCGATAACCAGTTTGCCCAGCAACACCTGCGCATTCTATCCGGCCTTTACGGTTTGCTACGCCCCCTGGACCTCATTCAGGCATACCGGCTGGAAATGGGCACCAAGCTCGCCAACCAGGCAGGCAACGATCTTTATGCGTACTGGAAACCCACACTTACCAACGCACTCAATCAAGCCATTGCAGATAGTGGCTCCAAGGTATTGGTAAACTTGGCCTCAAATGAGTACTTCAAGGCAATTGATGCGAAGAAGCTCAATGCGCAAGTCATCACCCCCGTCTTTAAAGATGAAAAGAATGGCGCCTTTAAGATCATCAGTTTCTACGCCAAAAAAGCGCGTGGTCTGATGAGCGCCTGGATTATTAAGCAGAAAATTAACGAACCTGATCAGCTCAAAGCATTTGACGTTGCCGGTTATCGGTTCGATGCAGCGGCATCCCAGGGAGATACCCTGGTATTTATACGCAAAGAGTCCGATCGTTAACGCGACATGCTATTCGCGCTAAAAAAACGATACAGAGCGCGTAGACCGTGGCTTCAGAAAGCGCTGATGCACCTCTTTGAACATTGGCGTATCGCAACGGTGTAGCCACTCATAGGCCACCATATCGGCAGTGACCGATACGGCCCCGTGCATGCAGGCACGCTCACGGGCGAGGCGGGCTTCTGCTTGCCGCCGGCTGGCTGTTGCCTCACTAAGCCAGAAAACGTTATACCCGGCTTCCAGCAAGCCAAGCGCACTCTGCAGCACACAGATATGCGCTTCGGTCCCACATATGACGATCTGGCGCAGCGCCAGGGCTTTTAATGCCCGCACAAAGGCCGATTCCTCCATAATACTGAAGTGATGCTTTTGCCAGACGTGGTGTCTACCTAGTGCATTGAACAGCGCGGGCTCTGTAGCACCCAGCTTTTCAGGATACTGCTCCGTTAGCCATACAGGTATTGATAGCGCCTCAGCAACACCAGCCAGCCAGGCGGCTTCCTCTACCGCCTGCTGCCCGCCATGAATGACGGGCAACAGACCCGCCTGAAAATCGACCATTAAAAGTAAACTGCGATGAGCTTGTAAACGCACGTTTTCACCCTATTTTTGTCTGAGTTATTAACCTCAGCATAGCCCCCTTTCACCATTTAAACGCTAGAATAGCCACTTAACAATTTCCTACGGGCCTACCCCTGGCCCACGCACTTAACCATTACTTAGTAACGGGAGAACAAAATGTTGCGACAGTTTTTTGTCATGCTACTGGTCAGCGTTATGGGGATCAGTGCAGCGGTAGAGTATGCCGAGGCACGCCGCATGGGCGGTGGCGGCAGTATGGGTAGTATGTCACGCTCAGCAGACCGCCCCGCCAGCACCCCAGCCCAACAGCAGCAGGCACAAAGTGCCCAACAAGGCCAAGCAAGTGCTGCGGCAGCACGTCGAGGTGGTATGGGAGGTATGATGGGAGGCCTGCTTGCAGGTGGCTTACTTGCCGCCCTCTTCTTTGGCGGAGCGTTTGATGAGCTGCGCATTATGGACTTGCTCGTTATAGCGGGGGTTGCCGCTCTGGCGATTTTCGCCTTCCGGGCATTTATGCGGCAGCGTCGACCCTCTCATGCAGAATCGTCAGGCTCTCAACGTGAGCAGCACTCTCCGGGAGTGGCACCACCCAACTTCGCTACACCTGGCAGCTTGGCTGGTAGCATGCAGGGTACGCCTGAATGGTTCGATAAAGAGCGCTTTTTAAATGGTGCCAAAGAGCACTTCATAACGCTCCAGCGCGCCTGGGATAATAATGATTTCAGCCAGATCCAGGAGTACGTTACGCCAGAGCTTTATAATCTGCTTCGCCAGGAACGCGCAGAGCACCCTGCCAATAACCGCACCGAAACAGTCCGCCTGTTTGCCGAACTTGGCGACGTCAATGAATACGACAGCCATGCTGAAGCAACCGTCATCTTCCATGGCCTTCTAGAAGAGAACGGTGAACAGACTGAGTTCAACGAAACATGGCATTTAACGCGTGCAATGCGTGATGAAGCACCCTGGTATCTGCAAGGCATTGAGCAGAACCCCAGCGCTTAAGCCATAGTATTTTGATACTATATAATGCACAACAGCCGCTTAATTAGCGGCTGGCACAAAATCCATTGCCTAGCGATGCAATCCTTATGGCTTAATTCTCAGCGGCCTCTTCAATATTCTCGCCCAACTCTTCAATGCTTTCCCCGGCACTTTGCATGCTGTCGTCAATGCTTTCGCCAGCTTCTTCAGCAGGACCCTGGTTATCACAAGCAACCAAACCGCCAAGCATCATCGCCATTAGCAATGCTGCGGCTAATTTTTTAATCAACTGTGTCGTCATATCGCCTCTCCTCCTGAGATAGTGCTTCATGATACGTACCTCATCATACTAAATGTTAAGCTCCCTGGAAGCCACCAAACTGCACAACCTATTGTTATTTAATTTATTAAAACGTGCGTTCCAAGGTAATAGGTTAATAATTCAGCATTTCCATATCAGCAAGGTACATCAAAAAAAATCCCCCTGGGCGCATGCCCAGAGGGATTTTTAGTATAAGTGCCTGACGATGACCTACTCTCACATGGGGAGACCCCACACTACCATCGGCGCTAAGCGGTTTCACTGCTGAGTTCGGCATGGAATCAGGTGGTTCACGCTCGCTATGGTCGTCAGGCGTTC
>NZ_JALPZO010000128.1 GCF_023507745.1 Vreelandella olivaria
AATTATATCGAAATGTTTTACAACCCAAAGCGCCGACACGGCACAAGTGATAACTTGTCACCGGTTGAGTATGAAAGGCGTTACTTTAAGAGCCTAACAGGTGTCTAGAATATCCGGGGCGGTTCAACCAGTGGATATAGTGATTGAGGCGACCTGAGGCCACTCGCCTCAGCAGGCTTGAAAAAACGATGAAACGAGACTGATCCTTGCAATCGCCACAGGATCTAAAGTGTAGCGCTACTCAATCAGGGGTGACGGCGCAGATACCACCTACCAAGTCAGCCCGGGCTTACTTCAGCGATATACGCATTAGCATCAACAGGTAAAAAAACTGTCCAAACAGTAAAACCAGTAGGATTGCAGTGGGGAGACGCCCCCCAATAACCTATACCTATTTGCAATGGAATTTACCGCTCCCAATGAGCCCAATAACCTATGAAAATTAAATAATCTTAATCAATATTATCATCAGAGACACTGGATATGTGAATCGCGTTCGCGCCATCATCACCGCTGAGATAAAGACGCAGCGCGTAAAGTAAGTCGGGGGTCCGGTCGCCTTCCGGCTTCTGGATGTTGAGTTGCACACGAGAAAAGAGTGGAATATTTGACTGCAAAATAATATCCGTCACACGCTCAACCTGCTTCGTAAGTTCTTTGGTAATTTTTTGATGCGGCTGAAGGAGCATCCTAATTTCAGGATTAGACGAGGCGCGGGCGCGCAGCAGGCCTAGCAAAAGCTCAAGTGGCTCGGTTGTAGCACGAATCCATTTACGAGCAGTCCATACGTCTTTCTCGTGTTTACGAGGTGGGCATTGATTGATCTTGTCAAGCATGGTGTTCATAACTATCAGAATATGCCGAAAGTCTGTCAGACTGAACTTATAGACGAAATGCTGTTCTCGCCAGATAGCGTATGAAAGGATACGAAGGGAATTGTGTGTTGGATTCGAAACGAGTTGGTCAAGCATGTCTTTCTGCCACTGCTCCGAAACATCTCCAAGCGCGAGGCCGACCGCTTGCCTTTCACGAATGTTACTACTATTTATCTTCCCTAATATCCATTGAATACATTCTTCATCTGCATCCTTATGCATATAGGAAAGCAGACATCGAATTTCAGAACTCACTGACTCTGGAATTTCATCTTCGGACAATAGGGCAACGAGATAATCCCTATTAGCCTTCATCATAGCGCCAAAATCTTGTGGGCATGCTGAATCGTTAACCGAGCGACCATCACGCCACACCTGAATAATTGGGAAGTAAAGCCTCTTTCGAATACTAGCAATTAGTTTTTTTTCAACTTCTTTGTCAATATTCTTCAGATATGCAGTTTCCTCATATCCTGGCTCAGCTACTTTCCAGCCAGAATATTTTCCTTGGCGCTCTCTAAGCTCGAATGATATTTCTTCCCCTTCTGCAAAATCGGCAAAGTTCAATGCGCTAATAAAGCTTTTCTGATGGATGAACACAGATTCATTGGTAGAGCTACATGAGGCAAAGGTAAAATGCCCACCTTTTTTGTCGGTCAGCCATTTCTGAATTATCACACCAGTTGTTCTTGGCCTGGGGCGGATGTAAAGATCGCGATCCAACTGTGTAATCGCGCTCTGCACCCAGTCGAGCAGGTCGGAGGTTTCATTACCGCCGGACTTTGGGAAAATCTTCAAATCATCCCAAGTCAGCGGCTTTGGATATTCCGGTGCTGGGGCATCAGTGATGACGACTTTTTCCGTACGCTGCCACGTTGCGCGAATGGGCGGAAAGGACTTATCACGTGGAGTGAAAACGAGTTTGTAAGGATCGTCCGCACCGTATTCAAAGGTCAAGTTTAATTCGCACAAGACATCTTTTTTTAAAGGAAAAGCGGATGGATTATTGAGACGTGCGGAAAAGCCCAGATCGTAAGCATTGCTGCCAATGTAGAGAGGGAACGAGTAATGCGACTTTCCGCTTGGAAGCGTGAAGTCTTCAGCAATGGGAATGGTCACGGGCTTTCCGCGAACAGGCTGTACCTTCGTGTCGCGCGAAACAAGATGAAATCGTTGGTAGAGGCCTTCCTTCATCACCTTTATTGAAAGCTCCGGAATATGATCGCGCCAAAGCGGAATATCACCTGCCTGTTCTTGCAAGGCATGGAGGCGGATGCCACCTGCAACGGGGCTCTCTGTTAGATTGATGCAGAACGCGAAGCTTCCGATACGCAGGTCACGCTTAAGGTACTCAGAGTCGATGAACACGCTCTTGGTAGGCGGAACTGCATCGTGCCACCGTTCTCGGGCATCAACCGTGGGAATGTCGTACTCTTGAGAGTCAGTTATTCCCTCATCCGTGGTGGCGATGATGACTGGTGGGCAGCGCTCCCAATAAAATCCGCGAGTTATAGGAAGCCGTTTTTTCAGGTCTTCGTCAAATCTGGCCAGTAGTTTGATTGCGCAGGTCTTGCCGCCGATGACATCTACAACAACGATAGCATAACCTTCCCCCTTAATTTTAGCTGAGTCAGCCTGTGCGAATACGGCTGCTACGCTGCGCGGTAGTGGTTCAACGTTGGAGAAACGGGCATTAAAATTGCGACGAATAGTTTCAAGCTCGAAGTCGCTTAAAACATCTGGGACGAGCCAGTAAAGCGTGTCACTCCTGAAAATATTACGCAGCCGACTAGTGAATGCGCGAGCGGCACGGTCGAAGCACTCTGATGTGTTGTCGTTGGAAAATAAGAGGTCTGGCGCAGATATAGTAGTCGATTGCGCATGAAGCCAAACTGCATCCGAATGGAAAAGTTCGAGATCGACACTCTCATCATCACGTCTCCATTGCTGCCATAGGAATGTATCCGGTAATAACTGAGCTACCTTACCATCACTGCTGGCGTAGCACGGACGTAAGGATGTGAAATCAACACAAACTGGACCAGTAATTACGCAACGCTGAATAAGCCGTGAAATGTTATTCCTTGATATATTGAACAGGGGTGGCTTTGAAGACCAAGGAAGAATTTCAAACTTCTCGTAGTCAAAAATAAGCGGCACATCAGCAAATAGATGCTTTCCGGCAGCCCACATTTTTGCGCATTGCGTCCATAGATGCATCATTTTGTTGCGTGCATCAAGCTTAGCAAGATCGCCGGCGACATCATCGTCCAAGGCCTGTAGCCAGCGCCATCCATCCCAAACTCGACGGTAATCTCGGTGAGAGAGCAGCGTATTGTTGGGCGGCAGGTTGTCCCAATTGCCAATGGCTTGTGCATCTCCGGAACGAAGCCAAGATTGTATTTTTGGCAGAAGTTCGTCCTCATGGCCGAGCGTATCTAGGCGAAGTTCAAGCAGTTCAACCAAGTGGCGAACAAATACCTTAAGCAGGCGGTTTTCCGGCAAATTGACAGACTGAAACCGACGTACGGCCTGCATGTAGGGCTTGCCCGCAAGCTTTTCCCTAATAGTGCGTCCTGGACGACTGCTGAGCTTCATGAAGCTGTTGGCATCAAGCTCACGCACGGCGTGCACAGGTAACACAGCGTGCTCACGGCGTGGGCTTTCGTTGAGAGCGTGGAGCAACCGCTCGATTGAATTACGACAGTGATCAACGATACGCCAAAGGCGGTCTCGAATTACATCGTCATTTTTTGATGAGGCATAATCTGCAATTCTTGCGAGCACCGACGACAACCCTTGCGGCAATGCTTCACCAGTCTTAGGGTCAAAATCTGCAATCCGACAATACCAATCCTGCTGCAGAAGCATGGCACGGGCTTTTTTTTCTTCAGCGCGATAGTCGGAATATATTTTCTCCAAATTGATTGTCATGACTTGGGTAGAATCCTTCCGGCCTTAGCATTATCTTCTAGCTTCCTACTAAGATCATTTCGTTGCTCAGGCGTCTTTGCTGCCCACGCCTTAAGGCGCTTGGCCTCATCTTCAGTATGCCTAAAAAGCGGATGTGGCTCTTCAATCCCGCCTGACGCCAGAGCAATCATAGGTCGACTTTCATCAAGGCAGGTATCGCCAACGTTAAGGTAATTTGCCGATTGCCAAATAAACTGACCATAGCCAAGATCGCAGGCTAAATCGAAATCTTCGGCCAGATTGAACGAATTACTGTTGATTCCTGCAACGATCTGACCGCGAATCTTGTCTAGGCACTCCGTCTTGCTCTTGCCACGCGTGTCTATACCCCGCAACTTGGGCATGACCTTCTGCACGAGTTGATCCTCGAAAGCGACATGCATCGCCCTAGCAAGCGCGTCCTTATCGGATGCTCGCTGTGCCGCACGGACATCCGGGTAATTAGCCATGTAGTATTCAATGGATTGCCAAACTCGGTGTCCGAGGGCACGGCCTGTGACCGCAAGAGAGGCATTGACTCCTTCAATGAATTTTTTGAACGGGCTGACCTGTTCGTCGGAAAAATTACTGCCTTGCGCTAGCCAACTCTGCCACGACGTTTTGTGTAGCGCCGGGCCTCGATTTTTGTCATCAAGTGGAGCAAGCTTCAGGCGACGCTTGAGTTCCGTCGGACGCGGGAAGTTGATGATGATGGATCGATCAAGCACCTTATCTGAAAGTGACTTGGTGGTTTCATCCTGGTTCATCGTCCCCGTCCACAGTACATTTCGGCCCAACGAAAGCTCATATGGTTTCATGCCCGCACCAATTTTTATTGGGATAAACGGGACATCATTGCCTTTCCTACCACGCCGCAGTTCGAGCTTGCTGAGGAATTCAGCGAAATAAAGCTCCGGATGGGCAAGGTTCATTTCATCAAGCAGAACAAGGCAAACTGCGTCTTGCAAACCCGGATAATCATTGCTCCACGGCTGCTGACTTTGTGCCAGAAAGCGGAGTATTGGTTGTGAATCGAACTTGTTGTCTATGGAATTGAAGAAACCCAGCATGGATTCTTGCGAATCCCAGTTCGGTTGAACAGAAAGCGGCTCGAAGTAGATGCCGCCAAAGTGCGAGTACAGGCGCGGTAGTTCGGATTTACCGGTTCCGGAAACCCCTGCCAGCACAGTTAACGGCGACCATTCAGCTGTTTTGAGCGCTGTGTGAAAAGCTTTAAGTATGCGCGGGTTGAAATGCAATCCATATGTTTCGCAGGCATTGCCAATGCCCGTGAGCCAAGTCATCTCATCAATCTCAGATTTCACGGGTTGTTTAATTTTGTCCATACTAATGTGCGGCATCTCGATTTCTTTGTAACGGGCTTCCGCTTCGGCGGGACGCTCATAGGGCGCACGCAGACGGTTGAGTTCGGCTTGCGCTTCGTTGGCTGCACCCTCGAAGATGGACGCCCGTTGCGCCAAAGATTTGTTCTCGGCGTTGAGCTCCGAACCTTGACGGCGCAGGTCACCAATTTCGGCAATCGACGCTTCATTAGTGACAAGTTGCCGCTCTAGCTCTTCTGCACGTGTTTTCTGGTTCCTGGCTTCCGATTCAAGGGCGAGATACCGCTCACGTATTTCCTCGGTGGGTCGGGTAGCAAGCTCTTCTCGCAAGCGCTTGAGTTCGTCGGTTTGGCTGTTCAGTGCGCGAAGGATTTCTGCGGGGTCTTTCCCGCCGAGTTGCTGTTTCAATTGCTCAAACGCACTGATAAGCCCGGTCTGAATATTCAGAGCTTCACGCAGTCGAGTATTTTCCGTCTTGAAATTAGTCTCCGCGGCCTCTAGTGACTTGCGGCGCTCCTGAATTTGTTCCTCTACTTCATCCTGCAGTTGCTCATTGCGTCTCTGCCATTGCTGCTCCAACCGTTGTTCTTTACGTTCGAGCACCTTCTCAGCGCTTTCAAGCTCTACCTTGCGACCCTCAAATTCACTCTGCAACGCAGATAGCGCACCCCTCTGTCTCTCAAATTCAGTGCGCTCGGCATTCAATTTATTGCGAGCTTCGTCCTGTTGATTCGTCCAGGATTCGCGCTCTTTGGCTATTTCCGCACGAACTCGTTCGCGCTCGAAATTTTCAGAATTCGCAATGTCATCCAGTCGCGTGGCTTTTAGTTTGGCGATTTCATCGTCAAGCTCGGAGAGCTTCCTTGCTCTGATGTTCGATATGTCCGCTTCTGCTTGATTGCGTTTGTCGCGCAACTCATTGTGCAAGGCTGCCCGTTCATCTGCGAAGCCTGCATCGCGCTTTTGTTCGGCAATAACGATGCTCCTCTCGCGCTCAGTCAGCTTGTGTTTCTCTGTTTCAATCATCTGACGATCAGAGCGAATCTGTTTCTCTTGTTCAACCAGCTTGATTTTTTCCGCCTCAATAGCCAAGTGGTCATCACGAGTCTGTTTCTCTTTTTCGAGCAAGCTAGCTTCTCGCTGTTTTAGAACAGCGTCTTTTTCTGATATTTCCATTGTCATTGCTCTATAAGTGTTTTAATCGTTGAGAAGGCTGCTTTACGAAGCTTCGCAATTTCTGCTTTAGACAATGGCAGTGGCTCGTTGCCATGCCCGCGCCGAGTGATGAGGTTTGTCATATCGTCCACAAAGGTTGGCTGCGCGTCGTGAATTGCGGTAAGTGCACCCTCATCAGACACGAGCAGTAACGCGATGACGCAAGCACCGAGAGATTGGCTGCCACCCTGCAGCGTTTGACGTACAACCCGTGTTTTGACGGTTCGCAAACTTTCGGATAAGGCATTGCAGAGTTCAGCCTCAACAGCCTTAACCTCAGCCGTACCGATGAGTTGTGTGTCACTGGTATCGGGCGGAAGCCTACCTGCCAAAACTCTCTCGAATGAAGCTTGGGCTACTGCATAAAGGTCGCCGACATAGGCAGAAGCATCATCCTCATCATGGCAAAACAGGAAAAAACGCTCCGCGTGAACCAGCCGCTCTTGCACGTTCATGCCAAGGCGGTTGAACAACTTGAAGCCAAACTCCGCCTGAACGCTGGCGCGGGCATCTAGCAGTGCATCACCTTGTGCGTCCTTATCCGGTGTGGCAGCTGGGTTGTCAGCAAACACAATGTCCGGGACGAGCGATTGAACGACTGTGCGCATGAACAGATCGTCTGTCGGTTCCTGCCGCGGCGCATCCGCGCCACCCTTGCCATGTGCTTTTTCGTTGCGCTTGGCACTGATGGCAAGAAGACGGTTTATGAGATCTGGATACGCGGCGACAATCCGATGCAAGGGGTGCCCTGCGTCATTGCGCGCCTGAAGCATAGCGATGGCAAGAACTGTCTCTTGATAGGCGCCCCCGGCCTCGAATTCCCGCAACTTACCCTCACGAATAGGCCTGAAGCCTTGCGAGGGCAGTTCACCCCCTATAATTTGCGCTGCTTGCACCAGGAGTGCAGCGTGTCGGCTCTGTTCGGTGAATCTGAGTGTTGTGATGATATTTTTGAATGGACGGATACAACAGGCATAGAACAGCGCCCATTCTATGGCGGCGTGGATTTTGGCCAAGGTTCGAAATTCTGCATTACTTGCAGGTCTTAAACTGGCAATGAGCTTCGGGTAGCGTTGCCAGTTGGCATCCGTCTCGAACGGCTCTTTTGGTCTGACGTCCTGTTTTTCGGGACGAGCACTACTTAGTAATTGTTTCCAAGTGAGCAGCCATCCAGCCAAGTTATCATCTCGCTCCAGCAGCTGCTCGAAGGCTTTTTCAAGAATCAACGAAAATCCATTACCAAACGGGTCGGCAATGCGGAACTCGCTATCGATTTTCTGAATGGCGATTGGGCAGTCGAGGTGATATAGCTCTGATTCGGCCGTTATCGTGATCTGCTGGGCGGGTGGCATCTTTTCTTCCATGCCAAAAACTGCTGCGCGTTTCTTCATGCCCCGCAATGCGTTGATGACATCGCGTGGTGTGGGCGTGTTTTTTCTGTGAGTAGAATCCCAACGGATCGTTCGAAAATCTTTATCCTCGCCTTCCTTTTTCTGCAAGGGTTTCGCATCGTCCAGCCAATGCAGGAAAGGCAGGATTTTTCCGGTGACGAGTTCGCGGAACAAAAGCGCGGTAACGAAGACCGAAGCATTGTCTTCGTATTTTAAGCCATCATCATGCTCCTGCATGATGATGGCATTGTATTCGTCAATAAATCCTTTGTCCTGCAAGCGCAGAAGAATGCCCTTGACTAAATCAAGCGGAATGCAGGTTTCAGCAGCCAGATCTACGGCATCCAGCGTGCCGACAGCATTCAGCAATTTCAGGATGACACGTTCAAATGCGTTCAAACCATCGCTATCGTTTGAACCTTTGGGCAAGGTCACGCGATACGCGTTCACCGGCCATGCGAGGTTGCGTGGTTTGCCGATGATGCCACTGAAGGGATTGGGCTTGCCGTAGTCCAGGAGCCTCAGCATGGCAGCACCACGCCTTCACTCTTACAGAGGCGAAGAAAATCCACCAATCCCGGCACAAAGTCCTCCGCAAGCTGGCTTTGCAACGCACCAGCATCACCTACCACTACCAACAATTTCTTTTGACGGCTCATGGCGACATTGAGACGGTTGTAAAGACAGAGATGTCCAAACAGTCCTCTGGCTTGTTTTTCGCTGTCATCACCCTTTGGCTTCCAGTTTTGCGGCAAGGTCCGCACCATAGAGAGGAAAACAACATCGAACTCCATGCCTTGGAAGGAGTCCACCGTTCCGACACGTAGTTGTTTGTCATCGCTCGCGATCCCGCCGAGTTCCCTTTTAAGCTGTTCCCTGATGGTGTCGGCCTGCGCCTTATAGAACGAAATTACACCGAAGGAGAGATGTTTCCCCGCATCCGACCTCATCCACGCCTGTAACTGGCGGGCAATGACGGTGGCCTCTGCTGGGCGCGTCCAACTGGTTCCGTTGCGCTGGTGTCCGCCTTTGACCGCTGGAACATCAAACCAAACAACGGGCTTTCCGTGCGTGTCAGACAGCGTGTGGGCGAAGTCACTTGCAGGCCGCCCAGATTCGAATTTCTCCGAGGGGTCGAAGCGTTCGTAAAAATTGCGACTGATAAAGCTGCCCAGCAGCGGGTGCATGCGGTATTGCTTGTCCAGCGTGACTCGGCGAGGGAATTTGTCGCCGTCCTCCAACGTTTTTAGACGGTCACTGAAAAGATACTGGAACATGGACTTTTTAAGCCAAACATTTTCGCTCTGACCCGTTTCGCCTTCCTCCATCTGGCGAGCCACCTCTTCGTCGATAATATGCGGCAACTGCCGGTGATCGCCCACTAGAATAATGCGCTTGCCTTGTGCCATCGCCACCATCAAGTCACGAGGCGATACCCGCGCGGCCTCGTCAACGATCACATATTCGTACTCCATCCCCTTCAAGTTCTCACTGGCATCACGCCCGGTGAGGCCTTTCTGCATTTGCATCCTCCTATTTACGCTTTGCTGACAAGTGGCTGCAAAAGCAAAGCTGTAATCAGAAACAGCATCCATCATTCCATAGGGATTGCCTTCGAGTTCGGCCAAAAACTCCACCAGCGCCGCGGATTTTTTGTCTTTAGCTGAGTGCCCTACTGTCTTGATAAGCTGGATAGCACGTTCCGCCAGCGCGATCACTTCGTCGTTTTGTTTGTCCACGCGAAAAACCGGCGGCCTAGTAAAACGGACAAGAAGACTCCTTTTCAGGGCTCCCAACTCCTCCAAAAACGACGGCGGGCCATCTTCGCTGCGCCAAAGGCTGGCTTCGTCGAGCAGCTTGCGTTCGTTTATTTCAAGAACATCACTCAGGTCAACCAGAGCGTCCGCCGCCCTTTCCGCGCCATCATCAGCAAAACTTTCGAAGCGCACGCGCAGACGGCGTGCAGCATCAAGGCATTGACCTGAATCGACGTTGAGTAGCTCTGCCCGCGTCAAGTTCTTACCCAGATTTTCCGCCCGCCGCGCATCATCTTCGCCAAGCACCGAAATGCCAAGCGCGGAGATTTTCCTGACAAGACTGGCGGCTAATGGGCGAGTAGGTGCCTGGACATATTGCAAGAATAAGTTTTTGATTTCCCTTTCCTGCTCCACCTCAGCAAGCTGCGGGTTACGCTCGCGCAGATCTGCTGCCAAATTAAAGCACCAGTCTTCAAGATTGCGTTCGAAAGCGCTGTAATCATCTTCCGCAGCACCTGATCGTTTGCCGAATTTCGGCACAGGCAGGCTGTTGAGTGAAAGTCGCTCAATCATGTTCTCCACTGCGTCGTGCTGAAATCCCGTTAACAGAATTTGACCTTTGACACGCGCGCCGCGCTTGTCTGCCATTTCGTTTAGGCGCTCTAAAATCGCGGCGATAACGGTGGTCTTGCCAGTGCCAGGCGGGCCTTGAATGAGAGCGATGTCGGGCGTGTTCAACGCAGCCTCAATGGCTTTTTCCTGCATTACCGTTGGGTCATTGCGAAAAACTTTCTTTCTGACAAACGCCGTAAGCGGTGGGGTCTTTTGCGGCTCACGGATTTGTGCAATTTGACCATGCTCTTCAATCAATAAACCCAGCTGAGGGTTGGCACTTCGCCCCTCCAGGATCGCTTGACGGGCGGCCATGCGACGCTCAATTTGGGTAACATCACCCTTGAGTGAGAGAATGAGCGTACCGGATGCCGAGTGCAGGGTCTCGGTTTTGAGCGCAAGTGAGCAGGTTTCCTTGTCAAAGCTTATAACTGCAAAAGAAGCCCACTCTTTGCTCTGTACGAATCTTTCTCCGATTATCTTCTCGACATCCGCAGCACTTTTTATGCCTTTCTCAAACTCTTTGAAACTCAAGCGCTCATTCAGCAAATAGTCTGGCAGTTCATCGACAAGTTCGAGCTCTGGTACTTTATTTTCAGTCAATATAGTTAGGGCTGAATCAGAGGCGTCGACGATGCGAACAGTAACAGTCCCGTCTCGCCTTTGCTCCATGTCCGTGAATTGCAGCGTACCGATTGCACGTGCTTGTTTGAGAAGTAGCTCACCTTCCACCTCACCAAACTCGTCCCACTTTTTCAAATAGCTTCCATCATCCTGTGTGAGTGCTGCCATTTGCGCTTTGGCGAGAACTTGCACTTGCCCCACCCGCGTCCAATCCAAAAAACGCAGCTTGCCTTTGACCAAGCGCAGGGCGCGGTCGGGGGCCCTCCTTCGTACAGTCAGACGGATGGCAATGAAGATGGAATTGCCATCCGGCACAGCTTTTTCAGTAGCAACGAAGCGGATGCCGTCGCCGGTGATGCAAAATGAACTTTCTCTGGTTGGCTCAGCCCCTGCGGCCTGGGGCGAGCTCTCCGCACCTGGCTTCAATTCTTCATCAATGGCGGGACCAGCGGTCAAAAAGAAAAATGCGTTTTCGTCTTGGCGAAAGCAGCAGAGATGATCAAGCTTCTCGTATAGGCGCTCACCCTTGAAGTCATACCCCGCCTTCCTCAGCCCGTCTTCTACATATTCGTCTACACCGATATCGACATCGCCCATTTCCAGGCAGTCACCTGTGAAAAATGCGATTTGCAATTCGACGCTGCCATCTACAGCAGGGCTGGCCAGTTGCGCCAGCAGGGCGCGCCCGCTAGCCAGATCGGCATTGAGGCGACGAATGTCTGCCGCTAGGACAGGGCGAACGAAGACAACGGTGTCTTTTAAGCGGATCTCAAATTCATCAGCACGGCTTGGTCGCGTATCCACCGAAAATACGGGTTGCTCTTGCAAAGCTGAGATATTGGTTGTTGGCTTGACACGGAGGCTTAGGATGTGGGCGGGAATGTCTTGAAACTTCATTTACCGCCCTCTACGAACTTGAAAGTTAGGTTTTCAGGAAAGCCTTTCGTGCCCCGCGCGGGATCAGCGGTTTTGGCCGCGAAGTTCAGTACGGCCTCGTACTCCATGTCGTCATGATTCTCGAATGAAAATGGGTAAAACAGGCGGTGCGGCAGGGCAAATTCTGTGGTGCTGGCAGAAGTCAAAACTTCCCAACGTGACGTTTGAACACGGATGAAGGCGGGTCGCTCGCTGCCGCAATAAGGACAGCTCTCGTGATCATCAGCAAAATAGCTCATCCTACATTCGGAGCAATCCAGTGAATGGTCGGCTGCCTTGATAAGCTCCAATGCCCAGAATGCCATCGCGGGGCGGCTGTGTGGGTATTCTCGGCCTCCAGTGAAGGCTTCTTGAAAAAGGCGACGGAGTCCCGGTGTTGTGACCAGTGCGCGTGGCAGGCCGCCAATGCCAACATTGGAATCATCATCTTCGTCATCGATGAACGGCAAGTAGCCAGCAAATGCCTGCTCATCAAGATCCATAGACATCTCATTCGCTTCTGGATCGGTGTCCCAACCACCTTCCTCGATATCAGGCTCCAGGACTTTCTTCCCAATGAAGGGATGACACAGCACCAGCAACTTGAAAGCCATCACCGCGAATGCCCAGCAATCCGTTCGCGGTCGGGACTGATCACGCCCCTGAACCAGCTCTGGCGCGCCGTAACCTGGCGTATAGACGGAAACGCCACCGCTTGGTAGTTCAAGTCGCATATTGTCAGCATCAATCAACCAGACATCGCCAGCAGAACCTTCACTGACGAACGCATTGTTGGTCGAGATGTCGCCATAGACCAAGCCGACACCGTGGAGTCGGGCAAGAATGGCCGCACACTTGGAAAGCGCAAAAAGGCGCCGGCGAGTAGAACCTGTATTGGCGTAATGCAGGAGCCGTAGTGCCATTTCTTTATCCCTAATAGCGGTCAGCCATTGGGGGAAAACCGTGTTTCGGTCTTCCAGTTCCTTCTTCGCTTTGCCATTCAATTCGAACATACTGAATGGCTTCATATCGCTCAATAGCCGCATCACATAGCCTGGCTCATCACGTAGGATGGCAAGGGGCAGAGATACCGGAACGCGGGCAGGTATGGGCAACAAGCGGATGTTCTGAAAGCGTTCGCGAAGGTTGGCACTTTTGTCAGGTTGACCATCTTTGAGTGGTTTTTTAATAGCTAAATCTGCATCCTTGGTGCGGAAAACTACACCCTGACCACCTCGGGCAAGTTCATCGACAAGGTAATGCTGATTACCGTATTCGTCAGCAAGCGGTTTTGATGATAGAGCCTCATCAAATTTAGACATCTGCAAATTCCTCACGGCACAAGCAGGCGAGCGTCTTATCGTCACTATGCTTGGGTGTAGGCCATTTTTCGAGCATTTCACGCGCATGGCGACTGGCACTTAACGCGGCCAGTGAACGATATCCATCAACAAAACCTGTTACAAAACCATCCACATTATTCAAATCGTCAGCTATACCATCGGTGCACAGCAAGACTGCACTACATTCCTCCTCCGGCAGCGAAAAATACTGCCAGTCCTTCGGCGACACATTTGGGGATAACGCTGTGGTGATGTTTGAAAAACCGTGGGCTTTGTCTTCAGAGAGTGACATGACAGCACCATCAGCTTTGATAGCTGCGGCAAGTCCATCACCCAGCATCCCACAGTGGATTAATCCGTCACCGATTCGGATGGCAAACAGACAGGTGGCCGAACAATCTCGCGGCTCAAGCGGTCCAATAATGGAAAGCCAATTAGTTTTTATTTTTTCAAAGAGGAAGACACGATCAATTTGGGCATTAGACATATCCGCATGGACGCGACACGCCAATGCAGCACAAGCTACTGCAAGACACGCAGCATTACTTCCAAAATTGGAGAATGGTTTTGAACCAACTCCATCGGAAACCACTACACCATCCCCCCAGGCACGGTGAAACGGCATCCATGCATCTTGGTTTGGCAAGCCTTCAGCAATGTGAGCTGGACCGCGGACGCTTGCGCCAAAGCTTTTCCAAAGCGTTACATCCATTCCTCATCCTCTTGAGGCCAGCCGTCGAGCGCAGCAAATAAATCGTCGGAAGAGAACAGCTCAGGCCCTTTGAGTTGAGGATTCGCATCTGCACCAATTTTTATGATTCTCAGCGTGTCTGGGGGCAAACCACCCTCCCACCTTTTTAGGGCTCTCACATCATCCCGAGACCAGAACCCATCAGTGAGTAGCAGAACCTTTCCGTCGAGCTTGCTATCAAACGTTTGAATGAGTGAGGAAAAATTTGTAGCTCCTGAGCATGAAAGGAGTTCAACCGGAAATTCGCTCTTTGGGCTCCAGTCAGAGATACGCTCCACCTTAGTGCTCCAAGCCCACAAAATAACCTCTGCATGCCCATAGCCATACAAAACCCATTGCGCAATGCTTGTAACCAATGTCCTCAGGATGAAGGGCTTGCCACCGTCGCTCATGCTGCCAGAAATATCGCAAATCAGATGAATCGTCACGTATTTGCCTCTATCGCTTCAGCTCGCGCAGTGATGTTGTTCATCACTATCTTTATCTGCTCAGAAAGTGATGCACCAGCCCAAAGCGTCAGTCTGGCATCTTTGATTTTTTTCTTGACCGAATCAGTATTTGGCGGAACACAGCAGGCAACGATGCCGCGACCTTCACTTCCTCCGTAGAAGCGCACAAGGTTTTGCAGCTTCATAACCTGCTCTTGCGTTACATTGCCCGCCTTGCATTCCACAATATAAAGCGAGTAGCCGTCGGTAAAAGTGATATCCAACTCGTTATATTTAGCACCGAAGCTCGAATAGCCTTTCGCTTCTCCTGAATTCAAATCAAGCTTGACATTGATGCGCAAGTCCTGGATGACGCCAGCATCTTCATAGGGCTTGCATTGAAAATAAACAAATTCCTCGAACCATCCACCAGACAGGTATTTAGCGAAATCAGGCCATTTCTCAAATACCTGATCCAATCCGTAGCCCTGGACGGATGCTGTCTCCATGTCATCCAGCTTGAAATTGAAACCATCACGACAGATTTCGAATGGTTTGAATGTATCGTTATAGTCAGCCAGTTCTCTATAAAATCTGCGCACCTTGTCACGATGTATCCAGAGAGTCTTGGTCAGAAGTTGACGATTCGGCGATATCTCATTCATGACAGAACTACCGGCGATCTCCAACTCGTCGCTATTGAGGCGTAAAAAGGTTTCTATTGAATCAATCTGCCTGATTTTTTCGCGCCGAACACTATCAATGAAAGTAACGCGACGATTCTTACTATCAAAATAAAACGGAACGGCACCAAGCTCGCGCGCAGCAGAAAGCGCGCCTGCAAACATCAATTTTGTGCCACCGGTTAAATTGATTCCAATTCGTGTTTTTTCTGGGAATTTTTTGGCCAGCTCAGTGATTTTTTTGTGAACGGCACGATCATCCCAAGGATCAACGGGGAATTCATGTAGGTCCCGGGAGCCAATAAACGCTCGCATACACGTAGCAGGGTAGTCTTTTGAATTCACAAAAATGTGATCCGCCGACTCAAATTGCCGGATACTCAACAAGGCTGGCATCCGTTGCTCACCAAACAGATGAAAGGTCACATCGAACCCGTGAGAGATATCTCGGATCACAGCCTGTTTTGCGCCGTGTCGATCAAGCCACTCGGAAGGCAAAGCTATGACTTCAGGTGCTTTACCAATAACCGACGATGCTAAGAGCCTTTTTTTAAGTTCAGGAAAGCCCAGCGCCGCAAGCGCCCAGACAAAGGCCATTACCGGGGTTCCAGGGCTAAGATAGAGCGTGACAAACTTTTCCCCAGGCTCCCCTTCCACCTCATCTAGCGTCCGCATCGCGCCTGCATAAATGCCTTCGGTGTCATTGAGTCGGTAAAGCCTTTCGCTTTTTAAACGAATGCTTGCGTCACAGCCTAGAGCGGCGACTTTCTTTTTCAGCCAAGCCTCAAAATATTCATGGGCCACAGTGGTATTGGCGAACTTAGAGACAAACTGACCAGTAGCCTTCCAATCGTCCTGTTGTCCCGTGTTTCGTATCGACGCCAACTCAAGCGCGAATGTCTTCTGCGCTTCGACCAGCTCGTTGGAATCTTTGTCCGCTCGGGTGTAACCCAGGATAACGACATCCGAATAGGACGCACCCGCAAGAGCGCCGGCAATAGGACCATCGGTATTATCAAACCCCAGAGACGCGCGAAAATCGGTGATTCCATACCATGTGAGCAGAAATGTCTTCATCGAATGCTTTCCTGAACATAGGGGCGGAACCATGTGATGTCATTCGTCATTTTGTTTACGAATACAGCTCGGCTCGGTTTTTCAATGCCTTTAAACTTACCAATACCGCCACTCACCAGCGATCCGGCATCGTCTTCGTTCATACAAAACGCTACTCGTAATTCGAAAGAGGAGAAAAGATCTTTGCAGGTGCTGCCACAGCGCTGCCAACGTTCTACAAACGTAAAAACAAACGTCCCCTTCCTAGGGCCATCCTCGGCGATACGCTTTAACAGGTCAGCTGGGGTTGGTGGCTCACCAGGCTTGGGCGATCTAAACGCAGGGGCAGGCTGTAGCGCTTTCTCGGCATCTAGGCCATCGATAATTAATGCGATGCGGCGATTCCCAATATTGTCTGATATCGCTTGCAATGGCAGCGCGAAAATATCATCGAACTCTTTGAAGCGTGCACCGAGCATTTGCGCTGCGGTGGAGAACCCTCCTCCCGGAGAGACCCCACGTGCATTAAAATATACAATTTCGTCAAAGCTGTTTGCGAAAGCAAAGCTAGAAAGCATAGTAGCCAGGAGGCCATCGTGAATGTGATCGTTGTAGCCGCTAAATAGAATATTAAACGCGGATCGACGAGTAAGTGGCACCGACAACGGGCTTGCATCGAATGCAAGGCTTTCGCCCAAAAGAAGTGCTTCTTCGTGCGCAAAAGCTGCCTGGTATTCAGAGTGAGACGGCATCTGAGGAAGGGATGCTCCGCTAAAGACTTTCGTTTTGGGGGCCGCCCCAGAAAGACGAGAACGCCCTATCAGCTTCATGAGCAAATCGCGCCGATGTTCACTTTCTCCGGCGAATGGAATCATGAACTTCACATTGCCAGATTTGGCACCGTTGGCATTGTTGATGATGCCTTCAGGTGGGCTTCGCAGGTCAGCGGCTGCCCAGTTACCACTTCCGAGGATCATCGCGGAATCTTCCTGCCCACAAGCCAGTGCAATACGGCATCCCAGCTGGGTGATGATGCTTCCGAGGGACTGTGCGTTGATGCCTTTAAGAGTCTGAGTAGCCAGAAGGATGTGAATGCCGAAGGAACGCCCTTGTTTCAGGAGCTTCGAGAGCAGCTGCTCGGCGGCTTCTGCAACCTGGCGACCTTCTGAAAACAATATCTGGAATTCATCTATGACCAACAGGACGCGGGGCAACCGTACTCCGCTTGATTTTCGGTATTCGGCGAAATTGTTGACATTTTCGGACTTGAACAAGCGGGCACGTATTTCCAGTTCACCTACAAGATGCCGCAGCACAGTGACGCCATACTCAGGATCACTTTCCGTAGCGACAAGGCGGGCATGCGGGACTGGCGGGGTTGCGTAAACATTGAACTCCGTCGACTCCTTGTAATCCAGCAGATAAAGATCAAGCTCTTCGGGCGAATATTTCTCGCATAGCGTGTGAATCAAAACATGGAGTAGATTGGATTTACCCGAGCCCGTCTTCCCCGCAAGTAGCGCATGATGCTCGGAATCCGTCGCGCCTAGTCTCAGGCTGGCGAAGTCGCCAGCGGGGGTCCAGCCAATGGGAATATCAAAGCCACCAAGGGTCGTTTCTCCATTAACGAAACCTGCCCAGAGATCAGGCATTGTTTTCTTGAAGCGCGTATTAGCAACACAATCTTCAACGAGCCTTGCCATAAAGCGATCCAGCACATCAGGTCGCGGCCATTGCTCCGGCTGATATGTGAATGACAGATCGCCAGTCCCGGCACTTTGCAACAGCTCATCCAGTTGTGTGGTCGAATTTTTTAGCGTGGCGCTGAACTTTTCGTATCGTCTGTCTTCCATGCGCTGCCCATCAATAGAAATGATAGGCAACACACCGCAACGTGGGCCGTTCTCGCAAATGCGCCCAAGGAACCAGAGAGATTTGTCCGATAGCTGCTCTGGAATATCAAAAAGCAGCACTACTCTGTAAGGCAACGGTGCTTCAGGGTTGATCGCATTGTATTCCGACCAGTTGAATGCCTTTTCAGTGAACCTCTGCTGGATCATCTCCTCAATTTCGTCCGTCAGCTTGCCAAGCCCAGCCTCTATTTCGTCCGACCGAGTGAGAACATGACCTTGCGGCACCAATTGCTCAACCTTCAGTAATGGCAGGAACGGCTCGACCGCTTGTCCCTGCTGTAGTGGGTCAATCAGCGTCAACTCCACTTGACCGGGTGGCAAAGCCGACAGCAACCGTAATAAGAGACAATGTGCGAGCCGCTTTTGCTCTGCATCGCTTTGCGGCATAAAAAGAGCGCTGGAGAAAGGAAATGAGATGACCTTAGGAACATGCAAAGAGAGCTGGCCGAAAGAGACCTGCTGCGAGCCAACCACAAGACCTGCTGGAATTTCCGATGCCAGCAAAGGTTTATCTACACCAAAATCTACCAAAGCGGGCTGACGCTGTCTTAGCTGTGAACTTGCCTGCGCTATCGCAGTTGCGTGTTTTTCCCATTCTTTGGCAAAGCCTGCCTGCCAATTCGATTTTCTGACTCTCAGATTACGCTCCTGATCCTCGCTTAATGCTTTTTTAGTGGCGTTGAATTCGCGGTCGATGCGCGCCAAACCTTCTTGATAGTCCGCTATTACCTTGTGTAGTTTGGCAATCACATCTTGAAAATCTCTCGCGCTTGCCTTCATCGAGTCCACCCGCTGTCTTCGAACTGGAGAGCTCGCGCGTCATTCAAGGTGCGATCAATGTCGAACGTTTTCTGCTGGAAATCAGCATTGAAAATGCGAAGCGAATCAACCTCCTTGAGGATCGGATCAAGTACATCGTCAACAATGGATGCGCCGAAAGTATCACGCACTCCCTCGCGGAAGCTTCCAGCACACATTGCAGCCATTCCAAAGACCTCATCAAACATTGACATCCTCCCCTTCCATATCACCGTCAATTGGAAGTTCGAGAACATAGTCGCTAGCTACTGAGATTATGGGAAATAAGGGGGCACAAATAGTGCTAGGCACTAAGTAGTTGGATTCGAACTCAGGGTTCTTGGCCCTGATTTCGTCTACGAATGCGCGCCACTCTCCCTCGGACAACTCAATCGATCTGCAATCAACTGTTAGCTCCAAGAGGCGTGCGGTGGCCGTATCCACGCCATCCATATCTCCCGCATTGACTGCACGTTGGAGGACGTCAACTTCAGCTCGTACTCGCGGCAGAAGCTCTGGGCTTACAACGGCGAAACGTATTCTCATGACCGCGCCTCCTCGTTTTGTTGGATGAAATTAAGACAAGACTGATCTATTTTATTTTTCCTTGGTAGCATTCCTACCATTGGTGAGCCAGCTTCGCGCAGGGCATCGCGCAGTTCTTTCTGTTTTTCTTTTGACAAATCGTGGATGTCTCGCGAGCAAAGAGTGCATTGCGCATCTGCTTGCTTGTGTCCTTCGGCCTGGAAAATCATGTGATTTTTCTGCGAATAGAGGTATTCCGCCTTGCCGCATTTCACTTCGAATGCCATCGAGCCTCCCACAGGCGCCCCCATGCCGTCGCCACGACCCAGAATGACCGGAACCCGCAAGTCGGTGACCAGTAAATCTGTTTTTGTGTAGCGTCCGTTGTCGCCAACAAAGGTTCGCCCTTGCGTCTCGATACGGCCGCCAAGTGGCGCAAGTGCATGCCGAACCACTTGCTCCCCGAATTCACCACTCAGGTGTATACGTGCCTTACGTGCGACGATGTTTCGCTCTGCATCACCCTTGGCGGCTGCCCACTGGTTCCGATACCCATCCACCTGCATGCGATACCCTGGATTACAGTCGTAAAGATATTCCTGCAAAAATCGTCTCTGCTCTGACGGAAGATTCATGCGGTCTCGCAACATATCTGGGGTCACGGGACGACCAACTTTAACTGGATCCCATTTCAACCAAGCATAGAATTGCGCCGCGGGTGGATTTGTTGCGAGATAGGCGTCCAGTGCCCCTTGCGCGGAACACAGGCGCGCGGTGCCGAGTTCAATCGATTGATCGACAGTTGCCAAGCGTGTACTGCATTCGTGTTGGGTCTGCTCCAGGGTATGTTCCGCTATCGCCTGTGCCTGCTTCGCAAGATCCACACGCTGCTCCATGGATATGCGATCCCCTGCGGCCACCTCAAGCTCTGCTCTTGCTTGCTCAATCATGCCATGAGCCTGCTCAACAGCGGCTTCCGCTTCGGCAACAGCAGAGTAGTCCCCAGAGCAGTCCGGGCAACGCTCATCGTCATCGTACGGCTGAGCAAGGCAAGAAGATAACGAAGATTGGGCAGAAGAAAGTGAGTTTTGACTGCTATCGAGCGTGCACTCAGCGAGGTCAATATTTTGCTTTGCAATTTGCTCCTTCTGAATGGCGCTTTCCAACATGCTTGCGCTGTTCTGCACCTCTTCGCGAACCTCTGCGTATTTCTTCGCCGCAACGGCAACTTGTTCGCGGCAAGCGGCCTCTAGTACCTCGCGCACTGACTGTAGCCCGCGCACGAGGTCTTCCAGATTCTCCACTTGCCCAATAGAAACTTGTGCCATTGCGATCTCTGCGCCCTTAGCTTTGTAAGTAATCTCGTAGCCGCGACGCGAGCGCTGCCAGATACGGAACCTGCTCAGATGCGCTGCCGTTGAACTGCTGCAACTGCTGGACGAGCGCGTTGTATTCCTCTTCAAATTGCGCCCGCTTTTCGTCTTGCCACGTATCTCCGAGCGAAGCGAAGGCTCCGTTAAGGTTACCTACAGCATCGTTGAGCGAATCAATAAACTGTTGCAACGAATACGCGAAGCGCTCTAGCTCTTCTGGGTCGCCGATTGCTTGTGCCATTACCAATACCCTCCATCTTCTGCCGAAGAACCCTGTGTCACAGATTGATGTTTATCCTGGCGGGCTTCGATCGTGGCGGGCTGGATCGCCATGGTGCTCGCTTCAGGCACGATATTTGGCGTCACCGACATTGTCCGCGCGGTCACCGTCATGGTCACAAATTTGAAGAAATCGCGAAGCTGCTTTGCGTTCTCTGCATAAAAAAGCGGATGAGAAGTGCCTTTGATAAATGTTCCAAGTACGGTCTCATCGGCATCTGCACCAATAGCCATTGCCATGCGATCGCATTTTGCAGAGCGGCCGTCACTGATGAACGCATACAGAGGCTTTTTCCACTCATCATTTGGGCCCCCATCAGATACCAATACGACAGTTGGACGATAAGCACGCGAAGGAACGACATCTTTGTCTTCAATCATCGCTTTGGCCATTTGCAAAGCCGTGCCAAGCGGAGTCATACCTCCGGCAGAAAGATCCTGCCATTGAATGGCGCTGGCGCTGGCAAGCGGCTGATGCAGGATTACTTGAGAACCGAAAGTGATTATCGCGACATGGATCTCGGTTTCGCCATTCTCGGTATCGCTGAATGTGCTCAACATATCGCGAGCAGCATCATTCAAATTCTTAATTTTTTCTCCGCCCATGCTGCCGCTGACATCAAGCAGCAGAATTACTGGGAGCGGTTTGGCTTTTGGCGCTGTGAATTTCGACGGGTCAAACGGTGTGTTGCTCATAGACAGGTCACCTTGAAAGTTAAAGATATGAGTTCCTAGACGCGCGTGATGAGGTCTGTGCTACGTAGGTTCCATTCGCAATCACGAATAACCACACGAGCCCCCGGGGCGAAAAGAGCTGACATGCCTGTTCCCTTGTTTCAACCAAAGGCTAGTCAAGAATGTCAGAAGGGTAAGCGAGAGTTCCGACATTCTGTGTCGCATTATGTCTGTCATGCTAAATGGTGAAGAAGTATTAATATTAATGAGGTTAGCACTATGCTAAACGAAGAAATAGATAGCATTACAAATACTTTACTAAGGCCTTAGTGTTAGCCATTACCAAAGTTTCTTTGTCAATGCCAGCCCATATCGCTTATACCCGTTTATAGAAAAACGCTCTCGCTGAAAGAGCTTGATGATAAGCAGCTCTTTCCAGCTTGTGGTGTAGTGCGGGGCGCGATGCTCTGAACGTAGTGACCAAGCACTGCCTGTCCGAGGTAAACCTAGCTGCACGGTGCCCCGCCCTAGTTCACGATTCAGCTTATCGACTGTCGCCATCAGCTGTTCACTACGCTTGGCTTCAGCCTCGGTTTGCGGCGTTTCGGTGAGCGTAAGCTGACGATTCATTTTGGGTGAAAGATCCAGCAGCATTACCCCTACCTTGTGATAACCAAACCCTTTACGATATAGCTTTATTAGCCCCTGAATGGTCGCAGCGACGAGCTCACGACAGTCATCGGTAAATCGCTCAAGCGTTACTACTGTGCGATGATTATATTGGGGCAAATCGGTACGGAAATGATTAGTGCGTATGAATACCATCACGGCACTAGTGATGCTGCCCTTCTTACGTAACTTCTCCCCCGCACGAGAAGCATGTGTTCGAATAGCTTCACGAAGATCATCGGGACTGTAGGTTAGCCGTCCAAAACTGCGGGAAACCATGATTTGCTTTTTAGGCAAGCGCATATCATCAAGCTCTATCGCGGCTAGGCCACGTAACTTCCATACAATACGCTCTTGTACCATTGAGAATCCCTTGCAAATATGTTTTGGGTGGGCTTCTCGTAGCTCCCAAGCGGTCTTAATGCCTAGTATGTTTAAGCGCTCGCCCGTGCGGCGAGCGACACCCGAGCTCAGTGACCGGCAAACGTTACAGAAGGGCTTTTGTGGCTGGGACTTTTTTCGCAGCGTGATTAAACATTTTTACTAAGACTCGGGTTGGTGCGAACCCGATTGAGACGGGAATGCCCGTCCATTGGCGCACCGTGGTACGCATGCGTTGACCACACTCAACCAAATTGTCGGGATCAAACCCCTGAAAACCCATAAACCTTTCGTCGAGTAAATTTCAATGTCCAGAGAAAACTCGCTAAGAACCTGGGTAACGCGTTTGCTCATATCGCCAAGTGCATAGTTGCTGAAAAGCAGTACGGCTTGCCGACACGACGGGGGGGGGGGAACAAATGCATGACAGCCCCCATTTCAACACCCAGGGCTTTTAACTCATTACTCCGGGCGACGACTCAACCATCATTATTTGACAGAATGCCTACCGACTGCCCTTCCAGTGCTAGGGTAAATACTCCCTCTCAGTTGACATAAAAATTATACAGTCAACGAGCGCAATCACCGCAGTGTCGACGTCACCCTCTGATTGAGTACCGATGCACTTTAGAGTTCGATCCTATGGGTAAGGAGATTGGACATGAAGAAGCGTTTGTGTGAAGAAAAGATCATTGGCTTCCTGGGCGAAGCCGAAGCGGGACTGGACATTAAGGAGCTATACCGTCGGCACGGATTCTCTGAAGCCAGTTACTATCAATGGCGCAGCAAGTTTAGCGGCATGAGTGTATCCGATGCCAAGCGACTCAAAGAAGTCGAAACGGACGCTTGAAAAAGCTGCTCGCGGAGTCGCTACTAGAGATGGAGGTCTCTCGCGAGGCCCTGAGAAAAAAGTGGTGAGTGCCCCCGCACGCCGAGACGTGGTTCGCTTTATGGTGTCACGTGGCCCAAGTGAGTACCGAGCACTACGTGTCATACGTGTGAGTGCCATATCAAGCTTTCGGCATGACATGCCCGCCACCCGCAAGTTTGAAAAGTGCAATCTGGGCTGCATTACACCGACTAGCAAGGCAATTAGATGTGCCAAAATCAATACCAATGCGCGAAATACATACACCTCAAAAAGTCATAGAAATTGGACATCGCCCAGGTAATATTATTCCTCGCGCTAAAACTAGCGCTGCCGCAGATGGCATGAAGATCCACTTCACTTTTATATCCTTCTTAGAATCTGCGATGCTTTACGTCATCAAGATCATCGTCGAGATCAGCGTAGCGAACCTGGAGTTCATGGGTAGCATTTCTGTGGGGCCTGAGCGCTCTGGCATAGACCGAGTCCATCGAAAGCGCTTCCCCCCAGCGCACTGGGGATCATTGGTTCGCGGTGAGACACCAAAAACGTGGTAGCCCGAAGGTTGCTGGGGGAGCACCGATCAACGCGTTGGTTAACGCCACTTTTACATGCGGCGGTGTTATCGCAAGCGACGCAAATTCGGGGGCGAATATCGCTTAAGCCTCCTTAGTAGTCAGTTACTACTCTTGACTAACCATCCCAGCTCCCACGATTCAAAGCCCCATGGATGTAACCATACTTTTTTCGTCTACTGGCTCCGGCGTCACCACCGCATCCTTGATCATCAGCTTTCCGCTCAACAGCCGATCAAGGTGTACATCGAAGGAATCGAACTGTGGATGTAGCGCAGCGGGCAAATGAACATATACGTCCTTTGTCTGCCCGATCCGGTACACTCGATCAGTTGCCTGAGCTTCTTTCGCCGGGTTCCAGTGACGTTCTACATGGATAACGTGGTTGGCGCCTACCACCGTCAAGCCCACACCTGCAGCAATCGGTGACATGATAATAATATTGAAACCGGTAGCTGCTTCGAATTGCTCAATCATCTTCTTGCGAGTCAGCACGTCCCGCTTTTTCTGAACAGCTGCGGTATCGCCGTTGATGATGTGAATGTCCAGGCCATAGATCTGACTCAGCCACATCTTGAGCGCTATCTGTAGCTGTTTGGTGACCATGAAAAGAATCACCTTCTCCCCTTTAGCCTTGATGCAGTCAAGCTGCTCCAGCACCACCGACAATTTTGCCGACTCTGCAATCACATTGCGCGCAGCTTCTGCTCCGGTAACTCGGAGCAAGCCCGTATCACCCATTCGTGGATGCAACGAGATAGAGCGCAACTGCTGCAATGCTGAAAGTGCCTGCCCACGCATATCTTCCTCTGCACGCTGTCGCCGGTAACTATCCAGCACACCGTCATAAGCCTGTAACTGACCACCTTTCATCGCTACTGCCAGTTCGGGTACCCTATGAAGATTCCCAGCTTCGCTCTGGAGCAGCCCTGAGCGAATATATTTGTTCGGCAAGCCTTTTAGCTGCTGCTCTTTAATTCGCCGCAGCATGAAAGGGCCAACCGCTTCGCGCAGGGAAGAGCCGATCTCGATGCGCTTCTGATCCCGGGTTTCTTCCGTAGCCTGAGTAATCGGAGTGATCCACTTACTCCGGAACTCTGCCCAGTTGCCGAGCAGACCCGGCTGAGCCGTATCCATCAGACACCAGAAATCACCCAGACTGTTTTCAACCGGAGTACCGGTTGCCAGTAGCTTGAAATCCGCCTTCAGCCCCTTTGCCGCGCGGGTCTGCAGCGTATTCGGGTTCTTGATATTCTGCGCCTCGTCAAAAATCACCACACCCCAATCAATGACACAGAGTGAAAACTGGTAATCGCGCAAGGTCTGGTAAGTAGTCAACACTACCCGGCCACCCATATCGAGACGCTGGGTACCGGCGTCCCATCCAATTTGTAGCGAGTAACGGATATCCGCTTCGCTCATCGCATCGCTTTCATCCAGCAAATCAGCCAATTGAAGAGACTCTCGTGGGGCATCTTTGATTCGGAACTCCGACAGATCCCTGCCGGCTTGCAATACCTTTACATCCCGGAACGGAGAGGTCTTGAAGGTTTTGCCTATCTCGTCTTCCCAGTTTTCTAGCAAACTGAGCGGCGCTACAACCAGTATAGGCTTCTGTGTTCTGCCCGCCGCCGCCTGCATAGACAAATACTCTGCGGCCATCACGAGCGTCATGAAGGTTTTGCCCAGGCCCATATCGTCGGCCAGCAAAGCTCCTTGCAATCGATACATATTTTTATGATCGTCAGCCAAAGCTTTAAGCAACAGATCAATCATCCAACTGATCCCTTCGGCCTGATGCGGGTAGGGCGAGCGAAGCAGCTTAGAAGCATCGACTATCGGCGTTCTGCCCTGCTGCTGCGCCTTGGTCAACAGTTCACGGTTGAGTTCGTCCGCATCTCTTAACAGGAGCGTGACCCGCTCGGTTTCGGGCTGGTCGTCACTTCCCTGTTCCTGACTTACAGGTTTATGCTCAAAGCTTGCTTCTATGTTGCCAAGGACACTGATGACATTGGCAGGCTCACTGATATCAAACTGCTCCCCTTCAAACTCAACACTCTGGGCACCTTGTTGCTGGGCTGCGTGCAAACGTTCCTGAAAGGCAGCAAGATCTTCAGTACAAGTAATATATTTATGCAACGCTTCAGGAGGCTGAGGGCGCGTTGAGGTCGCAAACCAATCCCATTTTTTATCATCCAGCGGGCCGAAGTCCATATGCTGCATTTTGCCAATGCCCAGCACGCGAACCGAAAACCCCAGATCCAGGTTGACCAGAGACGCATCAATGAAGGCAGAAGGTGTCTTGATAAACTCTTCCACCTTTCCAGCCGGTATACGCCGGCTACCCAGCACCTCACGTACCGCAGCGATCTTTTCAGGTTCTAATAGAACCAACCTTTCCTCTATCCGCAGCACGCCACCATCACGGGTTAGGTCCAACTGGCTCCAGCGCTTATCGAGTTGATCCGGGGTCGAACCATCACCCAGAGAAGGACAAAGCTCAAGGCTGCCATCGGGCAACCGCGTTGCCAAAACACCAATACCTTCAGGCACAACCACGTTGAGATTACTAAATGCGCCAAGCTGAAGATCCATACCACTGCGCCGTGCTGCTTGCAGTTGCGCCATCAAACGTAAGTTTGCCGCTTCGCCGGTCTCATCAGAAGGCAGGTTGCCATGTACTTCAAGCGCCGAAAATGCGGACAATTCAGCTGGAGTCAAACGGTACGGCTGACTTTGGCCAATATAGACATAAGGCCCCTTGATGAGGACTGGGTGCTCCTGGCCATCAATGGAGGCAAAAATCTGCGCTCTGAAACCAGAGTTGCGGGTATGCCCTTTCACATGGGCGACAAAATCATGGGTCACGCGACTAGGTAAGTGAAGTAAATCTGCTTGTTCATCATCAAGCGCGGCAGCAACACGCGAGCTCACTCGATAGCCGTTAGGCAAGGGCTCCGCATCGCCTTGCTCAAGCAACATTTGCAGCACAACCATTTGCAACTGGGCAATAGGCGAGCCTATGCCTACCTTGAGTTCAGTAATGGTCTGGAGAGATTCAAAAAATATTAGACCACTTGAGTCTGCTTGTACCTGCAGCGACGTACTCTCAATGTCACTGTCTTGCCGACCGAACATTAACGAATTGAACAGATCCCTGAGGTGGTTCTTCATATGTTCAGGCCACTCCTCGCCTTAATTTAACCTTGGTTACGACCGCCGCCTGCGTGATCGTTTCTTGGGCTGAAAGCTGACAACGGTTCAAGCCGCGTTTTCAGCGGATTTATATAGGGAATACCAAACCGCCTTAAATAGTTTCTGTAGTCATCAGGGAACATCAACTGTTCGATATCAATAGACACCCCATGGTCGGCCAAAAAGCTGAAAAACCGGTTGTGCCACTTAGAAGGACTATGAGTGATGGCTTCGTATGGCGCATCTACACCGTAAAGTCCCTTATATCCACTTGGGGCACGTATCGTCAGTTCGGAATGAGATAGTTGTTTAGTATTGTAACTATACAATCTCTCCCACGGTGGCCGCAGGTATACCCACAGTTTGAAGTTATGGGAGCCTTCAATCAGACAAAAATCACCGCAATCAATATAGATAACCGCTTTGTCAGACATGGCATTGGAGAGTCTTACGAAGTTTGTTTTTAATTCATCACCAAGAATATTCTTCACCGCGAACGCAGCTTTGGCTCCAAGCATCAGGCGTGTTTTGCGTACCAACTTGAGTCTGTCGAGTCCCTCGATAAACCGTTTACGAGCCGGAAACATGCGCTGCATGGCAGCATCATCGCTTTCCTTGCCAAATTGCTCCAACGCGCTAAGAAATAAACGCAAATCCTCCTTGTAAAGCCAACGTCTCACCTTTTCAATTCGATCTTCGCCCAGCGGCTGCCACCATTCACGATAGCTCTGTGCAGTACTTGCGATACGTGGATCACCAGCCAGATCCATAATGAAATTCTGCCATTCATCACCCGGTGCATCACCTGCCCGATCAATAAGAATTTCCAGAGCAACATGGCCGATACGCTTGCCGTCCTTAAAGGGGGCTTGGCTGACCGCTGGCTTGAGCAGCTCAGCCAGTACCTCGTGATATTGACCAACCGGCAACTCCCTCAAGGTATTCAAATAATAATGCGCCCGACAGATACTCGCATACCGGCCATCATCGAGCCCCCGTAGCTCGAAGTACAGGAAGGCCCGGTCAAGCTCCAAACCTTCCTCATAGACGTAATCCACCAAGTGTTTCGGCCCATTAATTGAAAGAAGCCATTTCGCTTCGGTATACAGAATGGACAATAAGTCCCGTTGGTGACCAGAGCATCTGGAATTATGTGCAAAGCGTGTAGACAGCTGTTGCTCTAAGAGGTCTTGCAGTTCTTCTCTGAGGTTTTCCCCATGCTGATCTAGCTCATCGAACATGCGGAAGTGCAAAGCAATCAGGTTCTGCAACGGAACTACGCCTAACTGCCCAAGCTGTTGCTTCACCAAGATATCAAGGATTTTCGGGCTCAGCATTCTGCGGCGAAACTCGGCATCTTCCAGCCAAAGCTGAGTAATGGCCCTCGCCGTAATGCGTTTGCGCATCAAGTTAGCGAGTGCCAGACCATCCATGCCCCTCGACAGCCGCTTCAAATCCTCGGATGTTTCGTAAAACAAATCGTTTTTGCCAGCAGCTCCGGCCACCCTTTTCAGGCGTTCTGTCAGTATCGGCCAGCTTTCCAGAGTACCCTCAGGCCAATCTATTACCAGCAGTTCAGGTGGCGGAAGATTCATCGTATAGCTTCCTCAAGATTCTCACTGACCCTACGGTACTCTGCACTGCTCGGCCGCCTGATGGTAAAGCGGATATCGATTCGTCGATTCTGGCTAAGCTCTTCTTCTGTATCCTGTCGTCTGGTAGCCGGTCGGGTTGGCCCATAGCCACTGACTGAGAACAGCGGCTGATTGTCTTTATTCTCTATGTCATCCAAAGAGAATTGCTCGGGCAGCAGCTCAACCCATAGCTGCCAGAGCGAGATGGCTCGAAAAGCCGACAGCCCCCAGTTTCCCTTGCCCATAAAGCCGTTCAGTGGGCGGTTATCTGTGTGGCCCTCAACAAAAATCGTATCCAGGTAATCGACTCGATTATCCTTATTTATGACATCACTAAGCACCCTGCCAATCTCTACAGCTGTGCCCTGATAGGCTGTCCCAATCTCATGCGCACCGGTACCAAACCCCAGAATATCGTTAGGAATACTCAGAACGGTGTCATTTTCACTTACCGTGACGCGTATGCCCCGTTGTTGCAACAAATCAGCTGCCTCATGCAGGATAGTTCTACGCACCTGCTCTGCTTGCCGTAACTCCTGTATTTCCTGATTGAACTCCTGTTGCTGCTTTCTCAATTCTTCTTGAATTTCCATCAGTTGGATGATCAGCACAACAGACGCTAGGATGAATATGATCAAAAGCGCAGACATTACATCGGAAAAGGACATCCAATAGGGATTTTCCTCATCCACATTAGCGGGACCCTTTTTTAAAAAGCGCATCAGACCTTCTGCTCCAGATCATCCACTATCCCACTGATCGCACTCACCGTGCGCCGCATCTGATCAGCAAACTCCAGCGTGTTCTTGTTCCAGTGCTCCATCCTCTCGCCAACCTGAGTACGCACCTCAGTGGAGTAGCTGCGTAGCCATTCATCAGCCTGTTGCTCGATCCCGCCGACCTGCTCCTTGAGCGCCTGGCCAAGCCCTTGAAACTCAGTATTGATGCCCTGCAGGAACTGCTGTTGATGGTTGGCAAACACTTCAAAGCCTTGCTCTGCAGCCACCGCAGCCTTCTCGAAATGCTGGGTCGTCGTGGTCAGTTCTGCCTGCAATTGTCTGAGCGTATCCGCCTGCAAGCTCACCTGTTCGGCCAGCTCGCGGTTCTGATCAGAGGCCCCCGCCAGTGTTTCTGTTACAGCCTGCAAGCGCGAATCTAGTACGTCCGCTGCCTGCTTTAGGTTAGCTGATAGCAGACCCAATTGAGTGGAGCTGTTGTTCATATGCTGACTGCTAACCTCAACCGAACGACTGACTTCGCCCATTTTAGTCATCAACTGCTGGTGCTGTTTGGTCAATTCAAGCATCTGCTGTTGAGTATGCTGGGCCCCCTGCGTCACGGCAGACAATAATTGCTGCTGTTCTGCCGCAAGCCGCTCAAGCTGGCTATTGAAGCGGGACTCGATAACACTCTCACGTTCACTGGCTGCTGCAGCCTGGCTGCTTATAAGCGTTTGCAGACCGCCCAGTGCCGATTCAAAGGTCTGACCCATTTCGCTCTGCTGTTTCGCCGAGGCTTCGTTAATGGCCTGGATCTGGCCGCTCGAAGCGCTATTGAATTGCTCCAGCTGACTCTGGAATCCAGCCACCATCTGTGTATGCAAATGCTCCTGGGTGGCTGCCCGTTTGCGCTCATCCTCCGCCGCCTTGTCGAACTGCGCGCTTACTTTCTGTTCCATCTGCTCCATGAGCTGATTGAAGCGTTGCTCCATCTGCTGCTGACGCTGCGCGGCATCTGCGCCCTGCTGTTCGAGCAGTTGTGCAAATTCTCTGGAGGTGCCCTCAGTCTGTTCTCTTGTCCTGCTCTGCTGCTCGTCCAATTGCTTGAATTGCGCCTCCATTCGGCCGGCCATACCGGACACAGCCTGTTGCACTTCTTCAGCGGCATTCTTCATCAAATGACTCTGATCTGAACCTGCCGTTTTCATACCATCCATAAAACCAGATACCAGCTTCTCCAGTACATCCGTTGACTGTTGGTTAGTATTATTCACCAAGGACTGAATGGCGGGTGCCATCACGGTATTGATCGCATCAGTAAAGGCCTGCTGCATTGAGTCACTCATGCCAGATACAGTTTCCTGTAAACGATCGCCGATACGTTCATGCAGCTCCTGCAGCGCCTCCTTGCTTTCATCGGTGGCAGCTGCAATCTGAACCAGCGAATGCTCCGCTGGTAATCGTGGGTACAGAAAGTCGATACGTTGCTGCAGGTCACGGATTTTTGCCAGTGCCCCCCGTTCTACCAGCTTCTCAAACAGGTTAAGCAATAAGCTGAGGGCCACACCCCAAATCGAGGTCATGAAGGCAACAGCCGCACCGTTGATCATCACTGAAATGCCATCTTTCAGAGTCTCGACATCTCCGGCATTAATCTGCAAGCCCTTGAGTCCGAGTGTCAGCCCAAGAAAGGTACCCAGCACCCCGATAGCAGTTAGAAAGGCAGGTGCTGCCGCAAGCAAACGACTTGAAGTCAGACCATAGGCCAGGGTGTAGTTATTGAAGAAATGCTCGGCTTCCAACGTATTGGACAGTCGGGACTTGTCTGCTGAATAAACTAGGCTTTCATCAAATTCCCTCCACAAAGGGCCAGTAACAACCGGATCCTGTTCAAGCGCCTTTTCCAACGTGACAAACCGATTCTGAGCCAGGCTGTTGCGATCCTCCCCTTGGATAAGCTGCTGAACCCTTTTCAAGCGCCGAGAGAAATGCAACCGATGCCGAATTACAGACATCACTGATATGGCCATGATTACCATCATGAGCAACCAGATCCAGACTGCAATTTCCTCCATTTCCAGACCTGGCGTGAGTACCAACGCGAACTGTGGCCATAAATGACTGATCAAGTCGAACATATTTAACCCTATTCACTTTTTTTATGCTGGCGCTTCACGAGCTCCAGGTAATTAGTTCTGACGGCGGAAGATCCTCCACGCCACGCGGTAATCCTCTTCCCTGCACGGGCGGAAGAATGCACTTTGTCATCCACTGTGTACTCTACCGAGCCACCTGGCAAAGTATTATCTAAGTAATCTTTTAGTACCGTACATTATCGGCATTGACGCCCGTTGAATCGCCCCGGATATTCTAGACACCCGTTAGGCTCTTAAAGTAACGAGGCTGTAGAAAAACCCGATTTCGAGTCGTCTCCACCGCCTCTCGTCCTAATTTACTTACTCAGCCAGTCATCTGGCTGAGTCATCTTAATATCGGCATTTAGCCACTTGAGCGCCCAGCTA
>NZ_JALPZO010000129.1 GCF_023507745.1 Vreelandella olivaria
CCTTTTCCTTATGGAGAATGACCGGATATGGCTTTAACATATTATTCAGGAAAAACCGGTTTGTGCAGCGTTTTTATATGAAAGGCAAGCCGGAGTTGATCGATCAGGCGCCCGTGGGGCTAACGCGTCTGTTGGTATGGCTCTATACCTCGTGGATGCTATGCGGCATTTTTGTGATAGCTATAGGTAGCGCCGGTATGCTGTTTGGGGTTTGGTAGGTGTTGCAGCAGCGTACGGCAGTGCACGGCCTGCGCACCGCGACGCAAGGCTTCCGCCAGTTCGAGATACCCACGGTGTCCGAAGCGATCAATCGCATATCGGCGGTGACAGCGCTTACCTCGGCTGCCTCGGTGGTTGGTGTTAGTCTTGATCTTCAAGATACACGAGGAAAGGTTGAACAAGCCTGTATGACCGGCCGGGAGCGTGAATGCAGGGAGGCACAAATCGTCGAATACACAGCACTCACCTTCCGGACGGCAAGTGCTGCACTTGGAGGCCCTGCGGTTGGTCGAGCGCTGTCTGGACCAGCCACGCGGCTTTGTATAGGGCTTCGAGTAACACCAAAAGGTGCTATAGCCTGTAGTCTCGTGGCGGTTGGCGGGGGTGTCGTTGCGGCAGAAAGCGCTGGTGACCGAGCAGGCCGAGTGGCTGGACAAGTGATTTTAGATATTTCTGATGTTTTCAACGGAGAGGCTGATGATGCATCCTATTGAAGCCACTTTCGGCATCATCTCTCTCATTACCATGTTTCCCGGTGCCGCAATACTTGTCGTCGCAACAATAGTATCTCTATTCAAAATTTATGAAGCAGACCGCTATTATGGTGTGGGACGTATGGCTGAGAAGCCTTTCTTCCATTTAAAAGGACTGCCGTTTTCTTTATGGCGCATGACTGAATATAGCTGGCTATTACTTGAAATTCGTACTCGCTATGGACAGCGGCGCTATGCTAGAGAGTTGGAGTTAATTTCTGATAATCCACCGCCAAAGAGCCTAGAGCGGCTATTACTTTGGCTCTATGCCTCTTGGTCCATTCTCGTTGCCATTGGCCTGTTTTCTGGTGGCGTACTTGTGCTGTTTTTCTAGTTATGGGAAATACTATTACGCGTCTTTCTTTATATGTACTTGGGGCCGAAAACTCGAGATACCCACGGTGTCCGCGGCGATAACGCGCGTGGGGCTGGCCGCCAAACTCACCAGTATCGGCAGCGCCGAGGGGGTTGGGCTGGACACCTACGCGACTCATGACAGTATCGCCGAGGCGTGTGCCACAGGGCGCGAGGAAGAGTGCCGACGTATCCAATATGTCGAGTATGGAAAGGATCGCGGGGCGCCCTGCATACCAGCTAACACTCAATGGCGGCGGATGGTCAGCAGGGCGATTAAAATGTCCCTTCGGGTCACAATGCCTACCAATCTATGTTGTTCAATGACCGGGTAAATTTTTGGTTTGGCGCCCAGCATCTCCTGGGCCAGGTCCGAGATGCTCTTATTAGGTGTTGTGGTTACCACCTCCTGGCGCATGAGTTCCCGCACCAGCGGTGCTTCATCATCATGGTAAATACTATCCATTACGCGACCTAATACATCCTGCTCGGATATGAAGCCTATCAAGCGGTCTGAAGCGTCCACCACTGGCGCCCCAGGCAGGCGGTGAAGTGCTAATCCTTGTGCCAGGTTAGTGATGGATGTTTCCGGTGATACACGGTAGCAGTCACGGGACATAATGTCGCGAACGGTATCTGGGGTCTTCTTGTTCATGATGGCTCTCCTTCATACACGCTAGTCGGCCCATGAGGGGAAGGTCTGTCGCCAGCCGGTTTATTGGCAGTTAGGAAACAAAATAGGGTTGGCGCCTTTCTTACTGTAGGAGATTTAACTAGCTCTGTGTTGCCCCCATAACGTGGGCATTCAACGTTTTGCTTCGCTTTTATATCGTTACAAGGAGTCTTAAATGGACGCGCGTGAATATCTCAACCGCCAGGGCGTTGCCCAGGGCCACGACCCCGAGCGTCCCAATACCCTGGAAGAGAAAGCATGGGAACGCGCTCGTGGGGCGGGAAGCCAGCGCCCAAAGTCGGGTACCCCTCACGACTGGGAGGATTGGGAGCGCCATCATGATGATCTGGCAGACGGTGCTGATGCCCTGGAGCAGAAAATTGATAAGGAGGCGCATCGCAAAGCGCTTGAAGCAGCACAGCAGAAGGTATTGGCGAAAGGACTGGAGAAAGAAGAGCGAACTCCATCACAGCAGTCTGAGGGTGTGGTGGAATACTTTACCCCACCGGTACGGCCACTACTGGGAGCCACCTTTTCCAGGGTGAGTCCAACCGTTAACGAGGAGTCGGTCGTGCACGACCAGCCCCTCTCCGAGCCTGCCTCGCTAAAGGTGGCTTATGGTGCATTGGCTGTGCTGCTGCCCCCACTGGCGGTCGGGTTGACCAAGGGTGAATTAAAGCGCGTTGTGACCAGTTTTGCCTTAACGCTGTTTGGGTGGGTGCCGGGTGTCGTTTATGCGTTTTGGTGGTTGAACAAACGTTAACCTGTCCATTGGGTCTGAAAGCCATTGGCAGAGGCCATTAAGTCGGTATAATCTCGGTCAACTTTGCTGGTTGCATGGGGTTTACGATGGGCTATCTTGTTGGTGTGACGGTGCTTTGGGCGTTTTCGTTCTCTTTGATTGGTGTTTATTTGGCAGGGCAGGTGGATAGCTATTTTGCTGTGCTGCTAAGGGTTACCCTGGCCATGCTGGTATTTTTGCCTTTCTTACGCCCCAGTTTGCTGCGTGGCAAGCAGCGCTTGGCATTAATGGCTCTTGGTGCCGTGCAGTTAGGTATTATGTACACCTTCTTCTACCAATCATTTTTGCTGCTGTCGGTACCCGAAGTTTTACTCTTTACCATTTTCACACCTGTCTATATTGCCCTGCTGGATGATCTGATGTTTGGACGTTTTACGCCCATCTATCTGGTGACAGCACTGTTGGCTGTGCTGGGCGCAGGGGTTATTCGCTATGACGGTGTTGATAGTGGCTTTTGGTTAGGTTTTTTAGTGGTGCAGGGGGCTAACCTCTGTTTCGCTATTGGTCAGGTAGGCTATCGGCGCTTAGCTGCAGATTTACCCCCTACCTTGCCCTGGCATAACATATTTGGCTGGTTTTTTGTGGGGGCGATGGTCATTGCGCTGCCGGCTTTCCTGCTGTTTGGCAATACAGCAGCACTACCCACCACATCGCTGCAGTGGGGTGTACTGGCTTGGCTGGGGCTGGTAGCGTCGGGCTTGGGTTACTTTGCCTGGAACCAGGGGGCAACCAAGGTCGACGCGGGAACCCTGGCGATCATGAACAATGCTTTGATACCCGCCGGTTTGGTGGTGAACCTGGTAATTTGGAATCGCGATGCTGATATCGCCCGCCTGGTGTTGGGGGCTGCCATTATGGCGACGTCCTTGTGGCTTAATCACTGGTGGCTAAGGCGCCGTGCGATATCTGTAGCATGATATTTGTCATGCTATTGTGTGCCCCAGCAGCCTAAGTTGTGTTAATGCTTATGCTGGGCTTATTTGCTCGATACCGTCCGACTCTCCATAATACGGGGCTGATGCTAGCGAGAGTCGTCCATGCCTAACACTCCATCGTCAAATACTGCACCAGAGAGTCCTCCGCGCAGTAATAAACCTTTCAAAACGATCGGTTTAATCGGCCGTCTGGGAAGCGATAAAGTGGTCGATTCGTTAACGCGATTGGTAAGCTATCTGGTTGGCCACGACTATAAGGTGCTGATTGAAGACCGCACGGCAACGGCGGTACCCGGCCACGGCCAGCCAGAAGCCAGTCGCCGCATGTTGGGTGAGCTTTGCGATCTCGTCATTGTGATTGGCGGCGATGGGAGTCTGTTAGGCGCTGCCAGGACGCTCTGCCGCAGCGGCACCTTGATTTTGGGTGTGAACCGCGGCCGCCTGGGCTTTCTGACCGATATTTCACCGGATGAGTTGGAAAGCCGGGTGGGTGAAGTTCTGGCCGGCGAGTTTGAGATTGAAGAGCGCTTTTTGCTGGATGCGGTGCTCTACCGCAATGGAGTGGCAGTAGGTAGTGGCGACGCCCTGAATGAAGTGGTTGTGCACCCAGGCAAGGCGGTGCGCATGATTGAGTTTGAACTGTTTATTGATGGGCAATTTGTCTATAGCCAGCGTAGCGACGGCCTGATCATTGCCACCCCCACCGGCTCCACCGCTTATGCGTTATCAGGAGGGGGCCCCATTATGCACCCCAAGCTGGATGTGATAACACTGGTACCCATGTTTCCTCATACGCTCTCCAGCCGACCTATCGTGATTGATGCGGCGAGTGAAATACGCATCCATATTGGTGAAACCAATCAAACCTATCCCCATATAAGTTGTGATGGACAAACCCGTGCTGTTGCCAAGCCTGACGATGTCCTGGTCATTAAGCGCAAGCCCGAGCGGGTTCAGCTTGTACACCCGATTGGGCATAACTTTTATGAAGTATTGCGCAGCAAACTTGGCTGGAGCCATCGGCTAGGGGATTAAGTATGGAAGGGTACGACTTAATTGGCGATGTCCATGGCTGTGGCGCCACATTGGCGGCATTGTTAGAGAAACTGGGCTATCACCAGCGCAGCGGGGTATACCGTCATCCACGGCGAAAAGTTATTTTTCTTGGTGATCTGATTGATCGTGGGCCACGTATTCGATTGGCGGTAACAATAGCCAGACGAATGGTGGAAGAGGGCGAAGCGTATATCGTGATGGGTAACCACGAATATAATGCACTTGCCTATACCCATCCCGCGCCGCCGGGTAGCAGAAAGCGCTGGTTACGTGAACACACGCCCAGGCATAACCGGATTATTGAAGACACGTTGGCCCAGTATCGCGACTACACCAGCGAGTGGGAAGATACACTGGCCTGGTTTAGAACGATTCCCCTGTGTTTGGAGTTGGATGGTATTCGGGTAGTGCATGCCTGCTGGGATGAGGCGTTGATCCGTCAGCTAAAACAGCGTGCTCCAGATGCTTGTATGGACAGCCACTTTTTGATTGAGTCCACCGACCCTTCCACCCAGGCGTTTCGCATTCTGGACCGTTTAACCCGGGGTAGCCATATACCGCTGCCTGAAGGCGTGGCGATTCACTCGGGTGATGGTTTTACCCGGCAAAGTTTTCGTGCCCATTTTTGGTCATCTAATCCTCAGCGGTGGGGGGATGTGGTTTTTCAGCCCGACAATCTGCCGGGTAACCTGGAAGCCAGAGGCCTCACGCCCCAGGAGCGACAGCTGCTGAGCTACTATGGCCCGGACCAGCCGCCGTTGTTTATTGGCCACTATTGGTGTGAAGGTATTCCTGCGCTGCCTGCCCATAATATCGCCTGCCTGGACTACAGCGCGGTAAAATATGGGCGTTTAGTGGCGTATCGCTGGAGTGGTGAAAAACAGTTGAATGCCGATCATTTTGTATGGATTCAAGTGCCTAAAGAGGAGCGCGCGCTTCCTAAACCCTGGGAAATTGATTTTGATTAACCCATGGTATCTTTGGATACATATAGTTACATATTTTTTGCAAAACTGCTGAACTAACCCTGTTGTCGGCTATCAGAGTAAGTGTTCCCTTGAATGATCCCTTGCTTTGATCCGGCGGCCCCCTCCGCCGGATTTTTTTGTTTGTGCGATAGCGAAATGACGAATGCAGACGCCTGTGCTGAGCTTATGTTGGTTCAGTTCAGATGTTTGAAGTAATTAAAACGTAAGAAAGGGAGGTGCCATGCATCCAGTAACGCTGTTACCCGCGGGCGCAGATACTACCGAACTGCGCAAGGCATTGTGGCACTACCGCATTGGCCATCGCATCACCGATGAAGCCGATGGTCAATTGCTATGGGTGGCAGACCCACGCCAACATGCAGAGTTAAAAATGCTGTTAGTCCGCTGGGAACGCGGCGAACCGCTTATCATTGATCAGCCCCAGCAGCGTACTCCAACGACACAAAGTCTGCCCGCAACACTGCGTCGTGTGCCGGTGACAGCGTTGATGATTGGCATCAGTTTACTCGTGTTCGCATTGATGGGCCTGCTCGGTGACTTATTAGTGGTGGCGTTGACCATCGTGCCCGTAGGAGTAGCGGGGGGGCAGCTGGTATACGGTAGCCTTGGTGATACCCTCGCCGCTGGCCAGGTATGGCGGTTGCTATCTCCAGCGTTTCTCCATTTTGGTTGGATGCACCTGATTTTTAACCTGATGTGGGTGTGGTACTTCGGACGCCAAATTGAGCAGCTTCAGGGCAGCCGCACCATGCTACTGCTGTTAGTGGTCGCCGGTATTGGCGCTAATCTGGCCCAGTATGTGACAGGAACCGTGCTGTTTGGTGGGATGTCGGGAGTGGTTTACGCCATGTTGGCCCATGTTTGGCTAATGTCCAGACGGGTACCTGGAAGCGGGTTCTTTGTCCCCCAAATGCTTGTCGTATTTATGCTGGGGTGGATGGTATTCACCATGACGGATCTGGCGGGTAGTGTCGGGTTTGGCAATGTGGCCAATGAGGCGCATCTAGGTGGGCTTCTCGTGGGGCTGGTAACGGGCTGGTATTATTCATCTAAACGGATCAAGCGCTGAGCGAGGAAGCTGGCAATGAGCGATATGACCTTTGATCGTATGATCAACCAAATGACGCCTGCAATTTATGAGAGCCTGAAGCAGGCCGTCTCGCTGCGTAAATGGCCGGATGGTCGGCGTCTGACGCCCGAGCAGACAGAGCTGTGTCTGGAAGCAGTGATGCGCTATGAGGTTGAAAATAACGTTCCTGAGGAGAGCCGTGTAGGTTACCTTGAGAGACGTACCTGCGGGGCTGGCGCTACAGGTGCCGGTGTTTCCCCTGAAATGGCGGGCCTGGCCCGGGATGCAACACGTGGCTGATAGTGCTTCTCAAAGGCCGGTTGCTCAAGGCTGTTTAAGTAAAATGGCAGCGGCTCTCCCTTCCCGCCCAGAAAGTAATGTGATTTATCATTTACGTGCGGGGGAGCAGCGTGTTCCGCTTAATGAACGCATAGGCGAGCAATTAAACCTAACCTGGACCGGCGCTATAGCGTGTACCCACTGTGGTCGGGCGACGAAAAAAAGCTTTGCCCAGGGCTATTGTTACCCCTGTTTTAAGCGTCTGGCCCAGTGTGACACCTGTATCATGAAGCCGGAAACCTGCCACTACCACCAAGGCACCTGCCGTGAACCGGAGTGGGGAGAAAAGCACTGCTTTCAACCCCATATTGTCTATCTGGCGAACTCATCAGGGTTAAAAGTAGGGATTACGCGTAAAACGCAAATGCCCACCCGCTGGCTGGACCAGGGAGCCATTCAGGCCTTGCCGATACTTGAAGTGGATACGCGCCAACTGTCTGGCTTTGTGGAAGTGCTGTTTAAAGAGCAGGTCGCGGATCGCACCAACTGGCGAGCGATGCTCAAAGGTGAGGTGGCGGCGTTGGATTTAGAGGCTGAACGCGACCGACTCCTGCAACAGTTGGCCAATGGGTTGGTGCAGTTACGCGAACTGCATGGTGCTGACGCAATTCGTACACTACATGAGCAACCCATGGACTTTCACTATCCCGTTGATACCTTTCCCAATAAGGTGGTGTCCCATAACTTCGACAAAAAGCCCCAGGTTGAAGGTGTGCTTCAAGGTGTAAAAGGGCAGTATCTTATATTTGATACAGGTGTGATAAATCTCAGAAAATTCACAGGCTACGAGATTATGGTTAGTTAAACGGCTAGCCAGAAAGCCTTGAGTTGGCTAAGGTTAGGGGAGTGAAATCCCCATTGCCGTAAGCAACGCAAGGAAGCCTCAATGCCTTGGCTAAAAGTGCTTCACATCGCCGCACTGGTTATCTGGTGCGGTGCTCTTTTGTATTTACCGGCCCTGTTAAACCATGCTTTGCAGCTACGCAAAGATGCTGGTTTTGCCCAGGGTACACCGCCTATGCCGAGGTTTTTCTATAACTCTATTGCCACTCCCGCGGCGTTAGCCGCGATAGCATCTGGTACGTTGCTGTTTCTATTGCATGGCCTCTTGGGTGGTTGGCTAATTCTAAAACTGGGTGCGGTCGTTTTAATGGTGGTTGCTCATGGCTGCCTTGGCTGGCTTGTTTTGCGCTTGGAAATGGGGATTTATAGAGGTGTAAAAACCGCCACGCTACTGGCTTTTCTACTGGCGGTGGCGGGAATTTTGAGTGTGCTCGGGTTGGTACTGGCTAAGCCGTTGGACTGGAGCTAAGCACTGATGGAACCTCCCGTTGAGCAGGCTGTGTCATTAATCGACATCAACGCCCACCGCGTGTTCGTAAACCAATTGGCCGCCGAGCCAGCCCGCCAGGGCTATCAAACCGGCGGTCACCAGCGAAATGGCAAGCCCCCAGGGCAAAATGGCGCTGGGTTCATTCAAGCGCAACAACCAGTTAAGCGATGCCAGAGAAAGCATGACGACAGCCACAATGGCGTGGCTCCAGCCCGTAATCAGGCGTCGAATACGGGCAACGGTCACCAGGTCAATAATACCTGCGACGGAGGCAATCCAGCCGCCAAAAGCACCAACACCGGCCAACCAGAGCCCACTGCGCAGCCAGAATGGATCGCTGGTGTACCAGTAAGCCAGGTCGCTGGCTACCAGCGCCATCAAGGCAGCAACGGGAAAGTGGATCATCACGGGGTGAAGTGGGTGGCCAGCCAAAGACGCTCGGCTGCGTATCGATCGTTGAGGGGTTTGAGCCATGGTCACTTCCTGTGGGCAGACAAAGGGGAAATAGCAAATGAGGGAACGCGCTAGCTATATGGCCTCGCCTAATATTCAACGCGTATCACACCAGTGGGTCAACCAAATTGCGCCGCTCTTTGTGTTGGTTGCCACCACCGTGTTGGTTGGGTGTGCAGGTGATAAATCTATTTTAGACCCCGCAGGGCAAGCTGCACGGGATGTTCGCCTGATTTGGTGGATTATGTTGAGTTTTGCCTCGGTGGTGTTCACTGCGGTGATAGCACTCTGGCTCTACGCGTTTAAGCGTAAGCCTGTAGAGCGTACCCCCGCCGAGGAGCGGCGTATTGCCCGCCGCTGGATTCTTGGTGGAGGGATTATTCTTCCGGTCTCCAGTATTGCTGCACTTCTTGCGTTTGGCGTTCCTGCCGGACAGCGGATGATGCCTGTGCCGCTGGATAACGCACCAGAGGTCATTGAGGTGATCGGCCACCAGTGGTGGTGGGAGGTGCGTTATCCCAATGCGGAAGGAGGCGAGGTCGTTACCGCCAACCAGATTGTGATGCCAGCAGGAGAACCGGTTGATTTCCATGTGAGTTCTGCGGATGTTGTGCACGCTTTTTGGATACCTCGCCTGGGAGGCAAGATCGACATGCTGCCAGGCCGCGTGAATCGCATCAGGCTGGAAGCTGATGAGCCCGGTACTCTGGTCGCGCAAAGTGCGGAGTTCAGTGGGGTGGGCTATGCCCATATGAGCTTTCCCGTCGAGGTATTACCACGCGATGAATTCGATACCTGGCTGAGTGCCCGTCAGCCGGAGCAGCTTGCTGATTTGGCCTCCCAGGGCAACAGCAATGCGCTAGCCGCCTTTCAGGAAAGCTGCGCAAGTTGCCACCGGGTGGCGGGCCTTTCCGACAGTGGGGAGGGACCTGACTTGTCCGATGTAGGGGGGCGTGCCGCTCTTGGCGCGGGCGTCTTGCCTATGCAGACTGGTGCGATTACCTACTGGCTAACACACCATCAAACGCTTAAACCCGGCAACAGGATGCCTGCCCATGATGATATGGATGATGCCACTCTTGAAACACTGGGTAATTGGTTGGAGGGCTTGAATCCATGACGACCATTAATCGCCAGGCAACCCCCCAGGATCCACAAGGCCCACAGGGGTTACATGATGATCTGCATGAAATTTGGGGAAACCCGCGCGGCTTAAAAGCCCTTACCATCGTTAACCACACTACGCTGGGGCTGAGGTTCATGGTCACTGGCATGGTGTTTTTCCTGATTGGCGGCATTCTGGCCATGTTGGTGCGTACCCAACTGGCAATGCCCGACCAGGATTTCATGAGCCCTGAGATCTATAACCAGGTCTTCACCATGCATGGCACGGTGATGATGTTCCTGTTCGCCATCCCGATGCTGGAGGGGCTGGCGATCTATATGATCCCCAAAATGATTGGTACGCGGGATCTGGTGTGCCCCCGGCTGACCTCACTGGGTTACTTCTGTTATCTCTTCGGCGGTATTATCCTAACCTCCAGTCTGATTCTGGAAATGGCTCCGGCCAGTGGCTGGTTTATGTATACGCCGCTAAGCAGCAGTGAGTATGCTCCGGACCTTGGCTCAGATTTTTGGCTGTTAGGCATTACCTTTGTTGAAATCTCGGCACTCTCGGCGGGCGTGGAGCTGGTGGTTTCGATACTGCGGACTCGCACACAGGGCATGGCGCTGCATAAGATGCCATTGTTCGCCTGGTACATTCTGGCCATGGCGTTAATGATTGTAGTGGGTTTCCCGCCACTGATTTTAGGCAGTGTACTGCTTGAGCTTGAACGCGCCGTGGGAATGCCGTTTTTTGAAGTGGCTGGGGGCGGTGACCCTGTGTTGTGGCAGCATCTTTTCTGGCTGTTTGGGCACCCTGAGGTTTACATCATTTTCCTGCCTGCTGCTGGCATCGTTTCAACACTGATTCCCGTATTTGCTGGTCGACCCATCGTTGGCTATGGCTGGGTTGTTTTTGCCATTATCACCACCGGTTTTATCAGTTTTGGGCTATGGGTTCATCACATGTTTACCGTGGGAATTCCCCAACTGGCCCAGGCATTTTTCTCGGCGGCAAGTATGTTGGTGGCTGTGCCAACGGCAATTCAGGTGTTCGTATGGCTTGCCACGTTATGGCTTGGCAAGCCAAAAATGAAACTTCCCATGCTCTGGATCGTTGGGTTTCTCGTCATCTTTGTGTGTGGTGGTTTAACCGGCGTTATGCTGGCGCTGGTGCCCTTTAACTGGCAGGTGCACGACACACATTTCGTGGTGGCGCATATGCACTATGTGCTGGTGGGGGGGATGTTCTTCCCGCTTATGGCGGGTCTTTACTACTGGCTACCGCTTTTCTCTGGTCGCATGCCCTCAGAAACCATTGGTAAATGGGGTTTCTGGCTAACCTTTATCGGTTTTAATGCGACGTTTTTGATCATGCACTGGACTGGGCTGCTAGGGATGCCCCGGCGTGTCTATACCTACGATACCGGCATGGGATGGGATATTTATAATCTGCTTTCATCAGTAGGGGGCTTTATTATGTCAGCAGGTATCGCCATGGTGCTGATTGATATTGCCTTGCATTTCCGCTATGGCAAACCCGCTAAGCACAACCCATGGAATGCTGACACCCTTGAGTGGGCCAACAGCATGCCGCCCAGCGCTTATAACTACGTCAGCCTACCCACTATCGAAACGCGTCACCCTCTGTGGGATAACCCTGATCTGCCTCGCACTATGGCGGAAGGCCAGCACGGGCTGGCGGTGGCCACCCATGGGCGTCGTGAATTGTGGGGCACGGACCCGCTAACGGGTAAATTGCGTGAAACCATTCACCTGCCGGGTAACTCCTGGTGGCCCTTGTTTGCTTCGCTCGCATTGGCGGTGGTGTGTATCAGCCTGTTGGTTCGCTGGTATCCATTGGCTGGTATTGCGGTGATTGTCGCTGGCGTTTTTCTGTTGCGTTGGTCATGGGAGAATGGTGCACACCCCAAGGCAGCGCCTGACGCCAAGGTAATGCCCGGTGACCCCCCGCTTCATTCCAGAACCATGGATGGGCCAGGGTTATGGACCATGTCCGTCTTCCTGATTGCCAACGGTTCGTTTTTCCTTTCCTACTTATTTGGCTGGTTTTATCTGTGGACGGTCTCGCCCGAGTGGAGCATGCCTGAGACTTCACCGCTTTCCCTTGTGGTGCTGGTTGGGGCAGGCATAGCCACCATAGCGGGTATGGGGGTGATGGAAAAACTGGTTAGCGGGTTACGGCAACAGCGCGATGCTGGGCTGGCCGTTGGGCTATATATTGCCAGTGGGCTGGGGGCTCTTCAGGTGCTGCTGATTGGCTGGGTGCTCTATAGTGCCAATCTGGCCGTGACAGAAACTGCGCATGATGCGGTGATTCTGGTCGGCCTTATCTATGCCCTGTTCCATGGTGGTTTAGCCGCGGTATTATCCCTTTTGCAGGGGCTTAGAGTGGGCTATGGGTATGTAGGAGCCCATGCGCCCTTTGAGCCTGCGGTCGTTGCTCAGTTATGGCGCTTTAACGTGGTTACCTTCTGGGTGCTGATCGGTGCGCTAGCGGTTCTTCCCCGTGTTATAGGAGGCTGAGCACATGCTATCGCTAATGGAGCGCTTGCGTCTGACGCACCCGATACACTTTGTGATTGGTTTAACGCTTTGGTCTATCTGGTTTGTGGTGGTGTACGGCGGGCAGGCGGTCGCCTGTGAAGTGGCCCCGCCAATGCCTGAGCAAGGTGTTTTTAACCTACTGAATGGATGGCTGCTCATTGTTAGTATCCTGGCAATGGCTGTATTGGTGGCGCTAACCTGGGGGTGTTGCCAAATAGCAAATCGCCATCAGGGCAGGCTGCGCTTCAATGCTGCTGTTTCGGCCGGGCTATATCTGTTTTCTGCGCTGAGTGTAGTGTTTGTTGCGTTACCCATCGTGGGAGTGCCGCCTTGCCTGTAAATTGGCGTCTGGTGGGTAGCGCCTTGGCGAGTAGCCCCAATGCGGATGAGGTCGGCCCTGAAGGCCATCATCCAGTGGCAGAAGCGCCACTCTACTCCCTGCATGGGATGTGGTGCACCAGTTGCGCTTTGGCGGTAGAGGGCACACTGAAGCGGTTGCCTGGAATAACTGAGGTTAGTGTCCACTATCCGACAGCAACCGTATGGGTTAAAGGTGCGCCAGAAGCTACCCAGCTTGATGCTCTGGCACCTAAAGTGGCGCGTATTGGCTATCGCCTAACGGAGCTGGAAGCTGTTCAGGATGCCCATACCCGCCTGGAACAAGAGAGCCGATACCTTACATTGCGCCTAATCATTGGGGCAGTGTTTGGCATGTGGACAATGCTGGCATCGCTGCTGATCTATGCGGGGGCGCTGCCTACCGCTCAAATAGAGAGTGTTTTGGCGTGGGTCTCGGGAGCCTTTGCACTGCCAGTGGTGTGTTATGCAGGCCTGCCGTTTTATCGGGCGGGGTGGCGAACACTGCTCGCCAAGCGTCCTGGCATGGATGTACTGGTCAGTTTGGGCGTAGTGGGGGCAGTGGTAGTGTCGGTTGGACTATTATGGCGCGGCTCGGTAGAGGTTTACTTTGATACCGCTGTCATGCTGATTGTCCTGCTGTTAATGGGCCGGTTAGTGGAAACACTGTGTCGGCAGCGGGGGTTAAAAGCCTTTGAAACGCTGGCACTACCCAGTTCCAGTGTGACTGTCGTTCAGGGTAGCCAGCGCATAACACTGCCTGTTGAAGAGGTTGGCCTGGACGCACTGGTGGATGTGAATTCGGGCGCTATCATCCCTCTGGATGGCACGCTGGAAACACCCGGCTGGATCGATACGGCGACGCTTTCTGGAGAGAGTGTACCGCGCTACTTTACCGCCGGACAGCGGGTTTACGCAGGCTGCCGGTATGTTGGTGGGTCGTCGGGTGCTGCTGCTCTGACACTTAAGGTGACGGCGCCTGTGGGGCAGCGCCGTGTGGATAAACTTTGCGAGCAAATGCGACGTTTCCAGGCCCAAAAGGGCGAGTTACAAACGATTGCTGAGCGGTTCGCCGCATGGTTAAGTCCTGCGGCTCTGGTACTTGCCCTGTTAACGTGGCCAGTGGCACTGTTATTCGGCGTAGAGTGGGATGAAGCCAGCGTCCGGGCGCTTTCCGTGCTGGTGGTGGCCTGCCCCTGTGCTGTAGGGCTGGCAGTGCCGCTGGCGAGCTTGGCGGGAAGTGGTCAGGCTATTCAGCAGGGGGTGGCCCTGCGAGATCCATCGGCCCTGGAAGTAGTGGCTAAGATACGCTCCATTGCGTTTGATAAAACCGGCACCTTAACTGCGGGTCAGCATCGTGTGCTCCACGCTATTTTGCGAGCGGGCATTGACGAACATGCTTTCCAGCAACAGCTCTTCGTTGCCACCCATCAAAGTGAGCACCCCCTGGCTAGTGGGTTGCGACACTGGGCTAACGTTGACGGTAGCCGCCAATGGGATAGCCTGGCACAACTGGAAGAGACGCCTGGGGCAGGGCAACATATCACCTTCGTTAATGGTGAGCAGTGGTGGCTGGGTAACGTTATCTGGCTGACACAGCAGGGAATGGTAATACCTGACAGCGCTCAGGACGACACCTACTCTTTTGCCTCGCAAGTAGCGATTGCTGACCAGCATGGCTGGCTGGCAACCCTCTATTTAGCCGATCAACCTGTTAACGATGCTGCCACCACTCTTCAGCAGCTTAATGCCTCTGGCTATGTAGTGGCAATGATTAGCGGGGACCGTCAAGGCCCGGTTCGCTGGTTAGGCCAACAGATTGGGCTAGCAAAAGAAGCGTGTTATGCCCAACGCTCGCCAGAGGCTAAAGCGAAGCTGCTAGCGGCGCTGCCATCGCCCACACTTTATGTGGGCGATGGCGTGAACGACACGCTCAGCCTGGCGGCTGCAGATGTAGGTATCGCTCCCATTCAGGCAAACGAAGCGGCTCGTGAAGGTGCTGCCGCTCAGTTGCTTACTCCTGGGGTCGAAGGGGTAGTACGACTGCTGGCGCTTGCCAAACGCACCCGGAGAGTCATGGTGCAAAATCTTGTGCTTTCAGCGCTCTACAATACGTTGGCGCTGGGGGTGGTAGTCGTTATGGCGATACCACCACTCGTCGCTGTACTGGCTATGGCCGCCAGTTCGCTAAGCGTCACCCTAAACTCGGCAAGGCTGATGTGGCATGAGCCTGATAGTCGCGTTTAAGCGTCGCAGATCAGCAAAAACCTAGCGATACCCCAGTGCCTCGCCTAACCGATCCGCATTAGCTGCCACCCAGTTCGGATCAATTGCACCCCAGCTGTGTAGGGTGTAGTGGCCGATATTATGGCTCTCACCCTCGGCTTTCTCGAAGTTACATACAATATCCAGCTCGGCTAGCGAGGCAATCGTATCCTGGGCGGTGCGCCGAGGCATCCCGGTCGCCTCCATTAATGCAGGCACGCTAGCGGTGCCTTGTTCAATCAAGTGCGCCACATATAAGCGGCGATAAAAGCTTGATTTGGTTTTGCTTAGCGGCGTGGGCATTAACGGTTCCTTTAACGGGGCAATAGTTTTGTGACAGTCTAATAAAATAAATCCCCCTGTGCCCGCGGTGGCTGAAAATCACGCGTATTCAGCCCTTGCTCAGTACGTGGCTGCAATTTCCACTGGCGGCATGCGCGATTAAAACGCTGAGCTATGAGTTCAGCAAAAACACCTTCACCACGAAAACGTTTACCAAATTGCCCATCATAGTTTTTTCCACCCCGGCACTGGCGAATCAGGCTCATCACCCTGGCAGCCCGTTCGGGATAGTGGGCTTCCAGCCACGCCTCAAACAGCGGCGCAACCTCATGGGGTAGTCGTAGTAACATCCAGGTAGCCGTACGTGCCCCCGCACGACTGGCTACTTCCAGAATGCGCTCAATTTCGTGGTCGGTTAAGCCTGGTATAATGGGAGATACCAGCGTACCAACGGGAATACCCACCGTGTTCAGTTCCCTGATCACCTTTAACCGTGCCTGGGGAGACGCCGCCCGGGGTTCCAGCGTACGCTTTAAGTTGGCATCCAGGCTAGTGAGGCTAACAAACACCCGGACCAGACGGTGTTCAGCCATTTCTGTCAGCAAATCCAGATCGCGAAGCACGAGGGTACTTTTGGTAACCAGTGTGACGGGGTGCCTGCAGGCCAGTAGCAACTCCAATACGCGGCGGGTGGTTTGATACCTGGCTTCTAATGGCTGATAGCAATCGGTATTGCCGGAAAGGTTGATGGGCCTGCACACATAGCGGGGATGACAAAGCTCCTCTTTAAGCCGTTCCACCAAACCGCTACGGGCAATAAGCTTGGTTTCGAAATCCAGCCCCGGCGATAAATCCCAATAAGCATGGGAGGGCCGTGCATAACAGTAAACACAACCATGCTCACAGCCGCGATAGGGATTTAGCGAGCGATCAAAGGGTAAGTCTGGGGAGTGGTTCCAGGAAAGAGCACTTTTACTTGGCTCTTCACGGACCTCTGTGGCCAGAGTGGTCGATGTTTCCTCCTGCCACCAGCCATCATCTTCGGCCACGCTGTGAGTGGGTGCAAAGCGGTTATGTGGATCATAGGTCGCGCCACGGCCTTTATAAGCAAGTGGCGCTGAAGGGCGGCTAAGAGATGCCATGTTTCCACCTGTTTAGTGGTTTTATATACAGTATATATGCTGTTGGCAGAAAGCAACAGGCCGTAAGCCCAGTACTGACAGCGGGCATGAGAAGGCTACCCATAGCTGCTCAGTAGAGGTGGTAATGAAACGTCAATAGACCCTAGCCAGGAGGTGGTATGTCTAAGGTGGTGATTGTGACAGGCGGAAGCCGAGGGATTGGGGCGGCAACATCACTGCTGCTGGGTGCCAAAGGTTATGCGGTATGTGTTAATTATCGCGCTAATCGAGAATGCGCTGAGAAAGTGGTTGCAACCATTATGCAAAACGGAGGTAATGCATTTGCCTGCCAGGCGGATGTCAGTCGTGAGGCTGATGTTATCAATCTGTTTGATGCAACAGAAGAGCGCCTGGGTAGCGTGACGCATTTGGTTAACAATGCTGGCGTGCTGTTTGCTCAATCCAGGTTGGCGGACATTGATCTTGAGCGCTTCAACAGAGTGCTAAAGAGCAATGTTATAAGCTGTTTCTTATGCTCAAAAGAGGCGATCAAGCGTTTGCAGCCAGGCAGTGCCATCGTTAACGTGTCATCCCGTGCAGCACAAACAGGCTCGCCTTTTGAATATATTGACTATGCAGCGTCAAAAGGTGCCATGGACAGCCTGACCAAAGGATTGTCCATCGAAGTGGCTGCCTCAGGCATACGCGTTAACGCCGTCCGCCCAGGGTTTATCTATACCGATATGCATGCTGATGGTGGCGAGCCAGGACGGGTTGATCGGTTAGCGCCCCAGATTCCCATGCAGCGTGGCGGCAGTGCTGATGAGGTGGCGCATACTATTGCCTGGCTGCTGTCGGAGGAAGCCTCCTATGTCACCGGGGCGTTTATTGATGTGGCTGGTGGGCGATGATATCCCCTATGGTTATCTGACCATCGTGCTACTAAGCATATATTTAATGGCTGGGTCCAGGTCTATAGGTAAGCTCTACAAGAAAATAAAGTATGCTGGTAGTGGCTTATAAACGTCGGTAAATACCTACTGTGGTGGTGATGACTTATGTCTATAGAAGTTTGGCTTGCCTTTGCCGCTGCTTCAGCGGCGCTACTGGTGATTCCCGGGCCGACCATTTTAACGGTGATTAGTTATTCCCTTGCCCAAGGGCGGCGAGCAAACATGCCTTTAGTGGTGGCTGTGACGTTGGGCGATTCGACTGCGCTGGCTGTTTCGCTACTTGGCCTTGGAGCTGTGTTAGCAACATCTGCATTCTGGTTTACGGTGATTAAGTGGATTGGGGGACTGTATTTACTTTATATGGGGCTCAAGCTGCTACGGACGGGATTTGCTGTCACTGAGGTTTCAGCCCCTGCTGTTTCACGCTCACGCTGGAAACTATTCGCTAATACTTATTTGGTTACGGCGCTTAACCCAAAAGGTATGGTGTTTTTCATTGCATTTTTACCTCAGTTTATCAATCCTCGTGCAGATGCTGGCGCTCAGCTGTGGATACTCGCAGCCACCTTTGTAGGCCTGGCGGCACTCAATGCCTCCTTGTACGCGGTATTCGCCGCATCGGCGCGTAAATTACTTACCTCTCCACGCGCTCAGCGCCGTTTTAACTTTGCCGGGGGAGCGCTGCTATCGTCAGCAGGTGTATGGGCATTACTGGCTAAGCGCCCGGTTTAAAAAACAGCTAAAACAGCAGGGAGTAGGGTAGGACATGGAAAATATTGTAATCGCGGATTTAACATCCTCTTTTCACGCCGAGGCAGTGGTTTCTTTGTTAAATGATTACGCCAAAGATAAAATGGGAGGAGCTTCTGAGCTTTCAGATTTTGTGAAAAGCAATTTGGTTTCAGAGCTTGAGAAACGACCGTATATGTTTGCGGTTCTCGCCTTTGTACAAAATGAACCCGCCGGGCTCGCGATATGCGTTGAGGGGTTTTCAAGTTTTGCATGCAGGCCTCTGATTAATATTCATGATCTGTTTGTTTCCAGTAAATATCGAGGTCGCAAGCTGTCGCAAAAGCTCCTTGCTAAAGCGGAGGAAGTGGCCAAAGAGAGAAAATGCTGCAAGCTGACCTTAGAAGTTCTGGAAGGCAATAAAGTTGCTCAGAGTGCTTACCTCTCATTCGGTTTTGAAGGGTATGAATTAGATCCCGAGATAGGTAAAGCGCTCTTCTGGCAGAAAAAGCTGCTTTAACAAGCGGCTGGCTACCCTTGTGTAAACACTCGTACGCCTTGGCTTTTCAGCCAAGGTGTGCTGGCCGTTGGAGTAGAGATGGCCCAGTCGTGGCTCATTTTTTCAAAGCGCTGGGTGTCATTAGTGAAGTAACTACGAATGCGGCCATTGGCTGTTATGTTGTCAAGCAGTCGTTTCAGTGCCTGCCAGTCACCAGGTAGCCGCTTTTTTACACTGTTTCTAACGTTAGGTTTTGACGTTTGCGGGTTTGACGAATGAGTTGGCCGAGGCGTTCAGCGGACTCAATGGCGTGCAGTTTTGCCTCTGTCAATGTGGCTGAGGTAGGCATTCCATACTCCAGCTTTCCCTATAAGGAAAAATTAAAGGGTATACCCGCTACATTAGCTTATTTTTCCCAATAGGGAAAATAGGGCATATAACGAGCAATAAAAGCAGTTTCTATCCCAATAGGGAAAAAGGGACGGACTGGCTTTGCTGGAGATTTGCTCCACTTCGTCAACCCAGTGGGCAAGTTAAGTATAGAAGAGGCACTCTCACGATAGTGAGGGTGACCACTCTGATATGATATTCTTTAACTTAGTGTTTCTTGCGTGTCGGCGGTTTGACTCCACTTTGCTTAGCGTTTTCCGCTTTGTGCGAATTATCGATGAAGTGCGCGCGTACCAGTTTCAGCAGGCCTTGGGTGGAGGCATCAAAGTCGGCGGCGTTGGCGTCGATCCGTTCGCTGATTTCACCGGCAATGCGTTTGCCAAGCTGCACCCCCCACTGGTCGAAGGAATTGATGTTCCAGATAACCCCTTGAACGAACACCTTATGTTCGTAGAGTGCGATCAGTGCACCCAGGTTTTTCGGCGTTAATTCATCCAGCAGCAGGGTGCTGGAAGGGCGGTTGCCAGGGCAACTGTAGGGGTCCAACTGGCTCAGTTCCTTGCTGTCGCCCTGACTGCCTTCCATAAAGGCGTTGGCTTGGGCCAGCATGTTGGTTAATAAGGCGAAGTGGTGATCTTCCACGCCGGGTTCCGGCTTTAGTGAGGCGATGAAATCGATAGGCACATAGCGGGTGCCCTGGTGGAGCAGCTGGAAGAAGGCGTGCTGGCCGTTAGAGCCAGTTTGCCCCCACACTATTGGGCCGGTTTTATAGTTGACTGGGTGGCCGAAAATATCCACTGACTTGCCGTTGGACTCCATATCCAGCTGCTGCAGAAAGGAGGGCAGTTGGTTCAGTGCTTGGTCGTAGGGCACGATGGCCTGGGTTTCCGCGCCGATAAAGTTGATGTACCAAATGCCGATCAGTGCCATCAGCACCGGCATATTTTGCGCAAAGGGCGCTTCAATAAAGTGGCGATCCATTTCATGGGCGCCCTCCAGCAACTCTATAAAGCCTTCAAAGCCAATGGAAAGTGCAATAGGCAGGCCAATAGAGGACCACATGGAGTAGCGACCGCCCACCCAGGCCCAGAATTCGAATACGTTCTCTTCGCGAATGCCGAATTCCATCGCCGCCTTGCGGTTGGTGGAGGCAGCAATAAAGTGCGCACCTACGTCGGCATCCTGGCCAGCGTTTTCCACAAACCAGCGCCGGGCGGTTTTGGCGTTAAGCAGCGTCTCCTGAGTGGAAAAGGTTTTAGTGGAAACGATAAACAGCGTGGTAGCCGGGTCCAGGCGGGAAAGCACTTTCTGAATATGGGTGCCGTCCACGTTGGAGACGAAGTGGAAGTGCAGATCCGGGTGGCGGTATTTGAGTAGGGCACGCACTGCCATGTTGGGACCAAGGTCCGAACCGCCAATCCCAATATTCACCACGTCTTTGATGCGTTGGCCGCTATAACCTTTCCACTCACCACTGCGCACCGCTTCTGAAAACAGCTTAATCTGCTCGCGAGTACGGTTGATTTCCGGCATGACATCTTCACCATCCACATATACCGGCTCATCGCCAAGGTTACGCAAGGCGGTGTGTAGTACCGGCCGGTTTTCCGTCACATTGATAATGTCGCCGGAAAACATCTGGGCGCGGCGCTGTACCAGTGCGGAGTGGTCGGCCAGTTCGATCAGTTTGGCCAGTACCTCATCGGATACCTGATGCTTGGAGTAATCCAGGAATAAGCCGCCCACCCGCAGGCTCATTTTTTCAAAGCGCTGGGGGTCATTGGTGAAGTAATCACGAATGCGCTCATTGGCAGTTTTGTCGCGCAGGCGTTCCAGTGCCTGCCAGGTTACGCTGCGGGTAAGTTGAAACATAGAGGGCGGTTCCATTGTTGTTGAGTGGTAGAGCTGGCGGCGGAAAATAGCCGTTATATTATGTATGTAAAAATACTACATAAAACCAGGATTGAGGCAACTATTAACCTGGGATGTAGGAGAAGTGGGTAATAAAACAGCAGGTTGAAAGTATGTAGTGAAAATTAGCCCCAGGCAGGTAAGAGCGCCTGCCTGGGGTAGGCCAGAGCAGCTTAGCTGGCAACGGCGACGTGGGCAGCACCGCGCTTGATAAACGCGTAGCTAAGACCGGTAATCAGCGAGCCAGCCACAATAGCGCCTAAATAGAGCAGTGCAGGGGTAATGGCATTAGGGATCAGCAATACAAAAATCCCTCCATGAGGTGCCATCAGCTGGGCGCCCACGAACATGGAAAGAGCGCCTGTTACCGCACCACCAACAATACAGGCGGGAATCACACGCAGGGGATCTTTAGCGGCGAAAGGAATGGCGCCTTCACTGATAAAGCATAGCCCGAGCACGAAGGATGCCTTGCCTGCTTCCCGTTCAGGCTGGGAAAACTTGTTACGCGCCACGAAGCTTGCGATGCCCATGCCAATGGCGGGCACCATGCCGGCAGCCATAATCGCGGCCATGGGGGCGTAAGTTTGCGAGGCCAGCAGGCCCACACCAAAGGTATAGGCTGCTTTATTGACCGGGCCACCGAGATCAAAGCACATCATGGCACCCAGCAGAACACCCAAGAGTACCGCGTTGGTGGAGTCCATGGAGGCCAGGAAGCTGGTTAGCCCCGCCATAATGGCTGCTACAGGCTCGCCAATCACATAAATCATGGTGAGGCCCGTCACCAGGCTCGCCACAAACGGAATAATCAGGATGGGTTTGAGAGATTCCACACTGGAAGGCAGCTTAACGTAGCGGGTAACGGCCAGGGCAACATAACCCGCCAGGAAACCAGCCAGAATCCCACCGATAAATCCCGCCTCGATATTAGCGGCCAACATGCCGCCAATCATACCGGGAGCAATGCCAGGCCGGTCAGCAATGGAGTAGGCAATATACCCCGCCAATACAGGAATCATCAGTGCGAAGGCGGTGCCACCACCAATCTGCATAAGGGCAGCGGCCAGCGTGCCTTCCTGCTCAAAGGCATCAATACCAAACATAAACGACAGCGCAATCAGCAGGCCGCCTGCCACGACCATTGGCAGCATAAAGGAAACGCCGGTAAGCAGGTGCTTGTACACGCCTTTCTCTTTAATGCCTTTCTTTGCGGTGGTGTCGTTGCTTTGCTGGCTGCCATCCTCTTCGGTGGCTTCTGCCAGAGCGGCTTCTATCGTCGGGCGAGGCTTTTTCAGCGCGCTGCCTGTTGAGGTCCGATAAATTCGTTTACCAACGAAGCGGGAGGGGTCGACTTCAATATCGCAAGCCAGAATCACTATATCCGCTGCTGAAATCTCTTCTTCAGTCAGTTGATGTTGTGCGCCCACCGATCCCTGGGTTTCCACACGGATGGCGTGGCCCATGGTTTTGCCCGCCTCAGCAAGGGCTTCAGCTGCCATAAAGGTGTGGGCGACGCCAGTGGGGCAGGCGGTAACAGCCACGATTTTCTTACCACCCGCTGTATTACTGCTAACGGGTATAGGAGCTGTTTTGGGAGCCGTGTAAATCGGCGCTTCACGTTTTGCCTGGCTTAAAAAAGCGCTGGGGTCGGGTAGGGCGCTGGCAATGGGGGCATGGAAGACCCGCTTGTCCTCAAAGCGTTCGGGAGCGGGTATGTGGTCGGCAGCCACCACAATTAAGTCAGCGTTGGCAATCTGCTCGGCACTGGCGGCCTGTAACGGTGCAATTTCACCGTGCATTTCCACGTGTACTTTCCAGCCCTGGCGCTCGGCGGCCTGCTCCAGCCGCCTGGCAGCCAGAAATGTGGTCGCCATGCCGCTGGGGCAGGCGGTAATCAGAATAATATTCATCGCGTGGCTCCCTCGGTGGTGGTGTCATCAAGACGCCGTACCCGGGTCTGTTGTTGGAGTAAGTCAAAATCATCGGCGTGGGGGGTCCCCACGCCAATATGGCGAACGGCCTCGGCTGAGAGCGCGGTCGCGAAGCGGAGGGTGTCTGGCGGCGTTAGGTTGCTTAGCAACCCGTGTAACATGCCGGCAACAAAGGTATCGCCTGCACACACGGTATTAGTGGCGGTAACGCGTGGAGGAGTCGATTGCCAAACACCGTGGCGGCTAACCCATAGCACGCCTGCCGCCCCGGCGGAAACCAGTGCATGTTCGATACCGCTGGCGTGCAGCCGTTGCGCCGCAGCTTGTCGTTGCATTGCTGTTTCAAGTGGGCTGCCAGCCCAATCGGCCAGCTCGGTTTCGTTGGGCTTGACGGCAGTGGGTTGAGCAGTAATAGCGGTGAGCAGTGCTGGGCCACTGGTGTCTACCCAGAGTGGAGCATCGTGGCGTTTCAGCGTATCCAACAACTTGCCAAAGGCGTACTGATCGATTCCAGGGGGAAGACTGCCTGCCACCACCACTGCTTGGGGAGGTTTGTCGCGTTGAAACAGGCGGTTCAGCGTTGTTGACAGCGTGTCCAGATGAGCCGTTTCAATCGGCATGCCTGGGCCGTTGATATCGGTCACGCGACCGCTTTGTTCAGCAAGCTTGGCATTGATACGCGTATTGCCCGGCACCCGTACAAACGCATCTTCTACACCATAGCGAGGAAACGCCAGGCTAAACGGCCCATCGTTATCCTGGCCTAAAAAGCCACTCACCGTGACCTCATGCCCCAGGCTTGCCAGCACCCTTGCGACATTTACGCCTTTACCCGCAGCTTCCAGTTGAGCACTGGTGGGGCGGTTAACCTGGCCAAGCGTGAGCGTTTCAAGGTTGAAGGCTAAATCCAACGCAGGGTTTAGCGTGATACATACTATTCGAGCCATCAGCGGGCCTCCAGGGCATCGCGCACATCAACACTGGTGGCTTTGCTTAACGCAAGCTGGGCACTGGCCTGTGCTTCTGCGAGATCAAATTCACGCAGGCGGGCTTTGACCAGCGGGATTTGTCGCGCGCTGACTGAAAGCTCATCTACGCCTAAACCCACCAGCACTGGTACGGCCATCGCGTCGGATGCCAGCTCACCGCATACGCCCACCCATTTACCCTGTGCATGAGCGGCTTCTACGGTCATTTGGATGAGTCGCAGTACTGCGGGGTGCAGGCCATCCGCCTGGGCAGACAGTTCTGGGTGGCCACGGTCGATGGCCAGGGTGTATTGAGTTAAGTCGTTAGTGCCCACCGAGAAGAAATCCACCTCTTGCGCCAGGGCAGGTGCCAGCAAAGCGCTTGAAGGCACTTCGATCATTACACCCAACTGCACATCGGTGGCACGCTGTGACGGCGTAATCTCGTTAAGTAGGCGATCGTAGATAGCTTTTGCGGCGCGGAACTCCGCAATATCCTTGACCATCGGCAGCATAATACGCAGCGGCTTTGCCTTATTCTCAGCATCTGAGGTAGGCGCTGCTGCCATTAACAGTGCCCGCAACTGGGTTTCCAGTACTTCTGGTTGGGTCAGGGCCAGGCGAATACCACGCAGGCCCAGGAAGGGATTGTCTTCCTGGGGCACTGGCCAGTAGGGCAGCGGCTTGTCACCTCCCACATCCAGTGTTCGGGCGACCAGCGGGCGACCATCCAGGGCATCAATGGCTTCGCGGTATTCGTCAATTTGAGTGCTTAAATCAGGCGCACTGGCGTGCGCCATAAACAGAAACTCAGTGCGCAACAGGCCAACCCCTTCCGCGCCACGTTCCACTGCATCGGTGGCATGCGCGGTATTGCCCAGGTTAGCCGCTACTTCAACGTGGTGGCCGTCGCGGGTTTGGGCCTGCTCAAAGCGCAATTCCCAGGCATCAGCTTCACGCTGTTGTTGATCAAGCAACTGCTGTTCGGCGCGTTGCAGGCGCTCTTCGGAGGGCCGTGAGGTCACGCGGCCACGCTCGCCATCCAGAATCATCATGCTGCCGTTATGTAACGCCATGACCGTTTCGCCTGCCCCGACCACGGCGGGAATGCCCAGCGCTCGAGCCAGAATGGCACTATGGGCAGTGGCGCCGCCGCGTACGGTGAGCAGGCCTCGTACACGGGAGGTGTCCAGACGGGCAACGTCGGAAGGACCTATATCATCCATGACCAGAATATAGGGATGGTCAGGTGGTTCGGGCAGTTTCACATCACACAGAATCCCAAGTACCCGGCGGCCCACATCGCGCAGATCGGCGGCACGCTCCGCCAATAACCGGTCGGCCAGCATTTCCTGGGCATGGGCGGCTGTATCGATGGCGTCCCACCAGCTTGCTTCCGCTGAGCGGCCTTCAAGGATAGCATCAATAGCGGCTTGACGTAGCTCGGGATCGTCCAGCATCGCTTCGTGCATGGAGAGAATATCGGCCACTTCACCGCCAGGGGCGTTGTGCACCAGCGCTTGCAGTTGGGCGGCAGCCTCTTTTAGCGCCGCTTCCAAACGGCTTACTTCCTGTTCCGGGTCGGTTGCGTGCTCGGGGTATTCAAACTGTAGTGGGCGGATGACAAATACCGACGCGATGGCCAAGCCTGGTGAAGCAGGCACACCGTGGTGGGGGGTATCGGCAGCCAGAGGCCCAATGGCGGGTTTCGCCGTGCTGGTGACAGGTGTTGCATCATTACGGCCACTCGCAAAAGCGGTCACTTTCTCGCCCAGCCCGTCTTCAACGGCAGCAGCCACCGCATCCAGTGCCTGGCTTGCCTGCTCACCTTCAGCAGAAAATACCAACCATTGTCCGCGTCGAGCGCCCAGACCAATCACTTTGGTCAGGCTGGCCGCAGAGACGGTGGTAGCGCTACCTTCTTCCAGGCGTACATTGATAGCTATCGGCTGTGCGCGGGCAATTTGCACTAACTGTTTGGCCGGACGAGCGTGTAAGCCGTGTGGGTTGAGTACCCGTACTCGGCGGGTTTGGGTGCTGGCCGTTTCTCCTGCCAGGATGGCTAGCAGTTGGGCGCTGCTTTTGCCCATCAGGCTTTCACTTTCGCCGGTTTCCAGCACGGCCAACAGTTGTTCCAGCAAGGGGCGGTGCGCATTTTCGATAGCGGCCAGGCAGAACAGTGCATGTACCGGGTGGCCAGCGTACTCCAGCGTGGTGTCCGCTGGGGTGGCAATTGCCAGCGCGGGCTGCTTAACACCCTTCGACTGGCTGGCCAGCCATAATCCTTTGCCCAACCATTGGGGATGGGAGCTGGCAACGGCACTGATAAAGGCATTATCAACGCAGCCGCTCTGACGCAGGCGAGCGGCCGCAGCCAGAGCCAGCTCCTGTGGGTCGCGGGCGGGAAAGTTAACACATAGTGTGTCGGTATCCAGGCGGGCTGCCAGTGCAGGTTTGGAAAGTAGCCGGGCAACATCGACAACTGATCCTGCGCTGGCTAATTCGCTGGCCACGCCGTCGCGGTCAAGTACATGGGTAAGCTGGCGTAAAATATCCAAATGCTCGTCGTTTTGCGCAGCAATGGTCACCAGGACGTAAACGGTATTGCCGTCATGCCACTGTATGCCTTGGGGAAACTGCAATACCCGTACACCCGTGCGCTTAACATAGTGGCGGCTTTCCGGGGTGCCATGAGGAATGGCAATGGCATTGCCCAGAAAAGTGGAGGACTGGGCTTCACGGGCGTGGAGGCCTGTACGGTATTCGGCCTCCACCAGGCCAGCCTCGGTGAGTGCTGTTGCGGCGCTGTCGAGCGCAGCCTGCCAGTTTTCCGCGTGGCAGCCTAGTAGGATGTCATCTGGGCCCAGTGTCAGCATAGGTTTCTCCTTTAAACACGTTCAGGTAACGGCTCCACCCTCTATACGTTAGTCAAGAGGGGCTGTGACCAGCTGGATGAATCGTGTCACCTGTGTATAGTTGGCTATGCTGAATCGATTCACTTTTAGACACAAGGATTGTCGCTTTAGACTTTGGTCTGAAAAGGGATGGGGCTCATCAGTGGGTTTTGAACGGCTCGGCATGGAGCATAGGCAGTTTTCGTGCATAACCGGTAAACTGCTGCGGCAACTAGAGGGGGAAGGCATGACACTTGCCGACATTGCCCGGCTTGCCGGGGTATCGCGCACAACGGCGAGCTATGTAATCAATGGCCAGGCCGAACAGCGGCGCATTAGCGCAGCTACCATTGAAAAGGTGATGAGGGTGGTGCGTCAGCACCGCTACCACATTGATCCGCAGGCCGCAGCGTTGCGCCGTGGGGCCAGTAGGTTGATTGGCCTTATCGTGCCGGATTTGGAGAATATCAGTTATGCACGCCTGGCCAAGCGCCTTGAGCGTGGGGCGCGTGAGCGTGGCTATCAGCTGCTGGTAGTAAGTTCCGATGACTGTGCTGACAGTGAACGCGCGCTGGCACTGGCGTTAAGAGCGCAGCGGTGCGAGGTGTTGATTACCGCCAGTTGCCTGCCCGAAGACGATGCATTTTATGCAGATTTGGCCAATGAGGGGTGGAGCATTGTTGGCATGGACCGTGCCTTAGCGGCAAGTCGGTTTGCCAGCGTGGTTAGTAATGACCGTGAAGCGGCAAGAACCCTGACTGAATCGGTTATCGACCATCGGGTACACCGTATTGCATGGCTGGATGCCATGCCTGAACTATCGGTGAGCCGTGAACGGCGGGCGGGCTTCCTTACCGCATTGGAAGGGCGTGGCCTGGAGGCCATTACCTTTAGCGGCGAACGTTACGAGCGGAATGTAGGTGTCCAATTGGCGCAACGTGCTTTAGGTTCTGGTGACGTGGATGCATTGGTAACCGCATCCTATGCCTTGATGGAGGGCGTTTTCGATGAACTGCTGGCGCGGGGAGGCTTACCGGAAACCTTGCGGTTGGCAACCTTTGGTGACCACCGATTGCTTGATTTCCTACCTCAACCGGTGAACTCTGCCCTTCAGGATTACGACCGCATCGCTGAGCTTACTTTGCAGTGTGCCCTGGATGCCATGAGCGGCCATTATCAACGTGGGCAGCAGGTGGTGGCGCGCCACCTGCGCAGACGATAACAGCCCGGTGGGAAGCAGCCGTTACACTGTTCGGGCCTGGGCCCAGGCGTCTGCATCTGGAATCGCCATATCATAGCGTTCGTTAAGATATGGCGAGGAGAGCAGGAAGTCCGCACTGGCGGCATTGCAGGCTACCGGCACGTTCCATAGTGCCGCCAGGCGCAGCAGGGCTTTGACATCTGGGTCGTGTGGCTGTGGAGCAAATGGGTCCCAGAAGAAAATCAATACATCAAGGCGCTGTTCTGCAATCCGTGCACCGATCTGCTGGTCACCGCCTAGCGGCCCGCTCATAAGCCCTTCGACTTTAAGGCCCAGCGTATTTTTAAGTCGCCCGGACGTAGTGCCTGTGCCAATCAAGGTGTGCTGACTCAGCGTATCTTTCCAGCGTGTCGCCCACTCCAGCATCTCGGTTTTTTTGCCGTCGTGGGCAATCAGTGCAATACGCTTACGTGCCTGCAGCGTACGAACGGTTTGGCGGGGCGGGCGCGCATCGGTCATGGTATGACTCTCCGGTTCATCAATAGTCTTAGTCTGCTTCAACGGCCAGCACTTTCATGGTGTTGGTACCGCCGTGGGCGTTCATATGGTCGCCGCGGGTAAGAATGACATGCTCGCCGGGGCGTGCCAATCCGTGGGCCCGCAGCAGCTTGACCGCCTCGTTGTTAACCTCTGTAGGACTCATGTGAGTGGTATCAAAGGGGATTGATACCACACCGCGATAGAGTGCCATACGGCGCTGGGCAATCGGGCTATGGGCAAGACCCACAATGGGTAAACCAGAGCGAATTCGTGATGCAATCAGCGGCGTGTAACCTGTAGAGGTCATACAGGCGATAGCGCGTACACCTTTCAGATGGTTCGCGGCATACATAGCGGAAAGAGCGATTGTTTCATCAATGCGCTCAAAGCCTTCGTGAATGCGATGGCCGGAAGCCTGGGCGATGCGCTCACGTTCGGCACCCAGACAAACCCGGTTCATAGCCTCGATGGTTTCGACCGGGTAGTCGCCAGCAGCGGTTTCAGCGGAAAGCATGACCGCATCAGTGGCATCGAGTACCGCATTGGCAACGTCGAAAACTTCGGCACGCGTCGGCAAAGGTGATTCAATCATCGACTCCATCATTTGCGTGGCGGTAATGACTGCACGATTAAGCGAGCGGGCATGCTTGATGATGCGCTTCTGAGTACCGATCAGTGCTTCATCACCAATTTCCACACCCAGGTCACCGCGGGCAACCATCACCGCTTCAGAGGCTTCAATGATGGCATCCAGAGTTGCATCATTTGCCACTGCTTCAGCGCGCTCCAGTTTTGCTACCAAACCAATCTCTTTGCCAGCCTCTCCTAACAAGGCGCGGGCCTCCTGCATATCCGCCGCGCTCCGGGGGAAGGAGACAGCCAGGTAATCGACGCCAATCTCAACAGCTGCCTGCAGGTCCTGCTTATCTTTTTCTGTCAGCGCAGGAGCTGAAAGGCCGCCACCCTGTTTGTTAATACCCTTGTTGTTGGAAAGCTTGCCACCCACATGAACTCGCGTGTGTACTTCTTGCCCTACAATAGAGGTAACGTCCAGTACAACACGTCCATCATCCAGCAACAGGCGATCGCCAGGGATAACGTCGGTGATCAGTGCTTTATAGTCGCAGCCAACGCGCTCCGCATTGCCACTATTGGCGTCCAGCGCCATGTCGAGCACGAAGACCTGGCCGACACTTAGGTGAACAGCGCCATCCACAAAGCGGGAGATGCGAATTTTTGGCCCTTGCAGGTCACCCAAAACAGCGACACTACGGCCAAGACGTTGAGCTATTGTGCGCACGTCGTTAAGGCGGCGCCGGTGGTCGTCGACCGAACCGTGTGAGAAATTGAGCCTGACCACGTCAACGCCCGCTTTTAGCGTGGCTTCCAATACCCCGGGGCGGTCACTGGCCGGCCCAAGCGTGGCGACAATTTTGGTACGGCGTAAGGGAATGTGGGGCGATGAGAGTGTCATAGCTAATGCTCCTGATGAAAAGCGCCGATGCGCATTTTCTGTTGATACCGGGCAATCATGTCTGGCACGCGCTGTGAATTTTATTTGAATGCTTGTCCGAGCCATTAAGTGTTGGACTACGATAGCTTTTATATAGTAATTTTACTACATATCGAGTAGTTATTAGCCTTTGGGAGCGGTTATGGGAGGTTTTAATCGGTCTTTAGGCGATTAAGTACGTATTTTTAGTAATTTTTTTACTGAAAACACCATCTACGATCACTGCTTAAAAGAGGTGCCACCATGACAATAAGAGTTGCCATTAACGGCTTTGGGCGGATTGGCCGCAATGTATTGCGTGCGCTGTACGAAAACGGCTACCGGGATCGTCTCCAGGTGGTTGCGATTAATGATTTGGGCGACCCCTCGCTTAACTCACATCTACTGCGTCACGATACCGTTCACGGCTATTTCCCATTCAACGTTGAGCATGACGCTGAAAGCATTAGTGTGGACGGTGACCGGATTGCAATTTCGTCTGAGCGTGATCCTGCCAACCTTCCCTGGGCGTCGATGGACATTGACTTGGTTATGGAATGCACAGGCCTGTTCACTAAGCGCGAAGCAGCAGCCAAGCATATCGCTGCGGGTGCCAGCCGCGTCTTGATCTCGTCGCCCAGCCCGGATGCCGACGCTACGGTTGTTTACGGTGTTAATGACCATATCTTGTCTGCTGAACACAAAGTGGTATCGAATGCTTCCTGCACCACGAACTGCTTAGCGCCGGTTGCCAAGGTCTTGAATGACTCGATAGGCATTGAAAATGGTCTGATGACTACCGTGCATGCCTATACGAATGATCAGAATCTGACGGACGTGTACCACGCCGACCCGTACCGGGCGCGTAGTGCAACGCACTCAATGATTCCGACCAAAACCGGCGCAGCTGCTGCGGTGGGTATCGTGCTGCCAGAGCTGGCGGGTAAGTTTGATGGTTTGGCGGTGCGCGTACCCGTTATCAATGTGTCTTTGGTGGATTTAACCTTTACCGCAGGGCGCGAAACCTCCAAAGAGGAGGTCAACGCGATTATGGAAAAAGCGGCGGCCAACTCATCGGTATTGGCGGTCAACGCTCAGCCCCTGGTCTCCATTGATTTCAACCATGATGCACACTCGTCAACCTTCGATGCCAACCACACCCGTGTCAATGGCCGTTTGGTGAAAGTCATGGCCTGGTATGACAACGAGTGGGGTTTCTCCAACCGTATGCTGGATACTGCCATTGCCATGCAGAGCGCTGGCAAGTAACCTTTGGTTTGAGTTCTCAGGCGCAGGGATGCGCCATCGCTCCACTGGTTAGTCACGATATCCTGAAAAGCCGCGATGTATAAACTGCACCCCAAAGGCTGGGCATTAACCCAGCCTTTGGGGTGTTTGTGCATGGCGAAATATAATGAAGAGCTTAGGCTGTCAGCGACGTCACCCCATCTTCAGTAGCAGCCGGGTTTAGAGTCAGAAGTAACTTTATCGTGTTTTACCACCAGTTGCTCGGCATAGGCTGAAGGTGTCAGCCCACCAAGACTCTTCTTCGGTCTTTCTT
>NZ_JALPZO010000130.1 GCF_023507745.1 Vreelandella olivaria
GAACATGGTCCTGGCACCACTAACAATCCGGTGCGGCCCACCCTTGCATTGACAGACAACCCTGTCACCAACTTTTACCAGATCCATGAGACTTCTCGCTAATATCCATGAGGCATGTCATCTGGTATCCGAGAATAGCGATGATTTTTCGGGATGAAAACCCCTACAGAACAGAAGCGTATGGCGGCAACTGCCATGAGTTCCGGCCTTTCTTACGTGCTTATCTATACCTTTAACGCCAATCTGTGGCGAATCCAAAAAAGCCCAAGCAATGCTCAGGCAAGGAGGGTAGCGTATTAGGTGTTGGCGCTTATGCCAGCGGCTATAGACAGAGTACTTGATTAATAGAGTACTTGATTAATAGAGTACTTGATTAATGAAGAATCATTTGATCATCGGGAGGCCCGACACCTACAAGCTAAAGAACGTTTAGATTATGAAACATTCTACTCAGACACCGATTGATATGAACGATATCCTGCTTGCTAAAATCGGCAAACGCTTTTTCCACCAAGCGGCCAGTGACTTGTCTGGCAATATTCAACTTTTCCTCACCAGCATCGGTAAGCTCTACTTCAGTGACGCGTCCATCCTGTGGGCTGGCTTCCGCTTTAAGCAAACCCGAGTCTTGCATTCGATATACAATTTTGGTCGTCGTTGACAGCTTTGCAACAGCGTGAACTGATATATCAGACATGCTAAGGCGCCCATGTTCATGTAGAATCATGAGAATACGCCATTTAGAAGAGCTGAGCCCATGCGGTTTCAGCAGAGAATCAACATCAGCACTGTATTTAGCATTCAGCCTCGCGACCCAATAAAAAGGAAAATCACGCGAGCGAAACGCATCGGCAAGAGGAAAAAAGGAAGACGATAATTCATCCTTGTCGACCATAGAGGCACGCCATCCAAAAAAATAGTGGATTATTCTAGCATATATCCATCCAAGTGTAAGCGGCAGTCGTCCCTATAAAGACGGCATGCCATTCCTTGCCCGGCCGGTACTACTCTCGGCTTTGCACCCCAAAACCATCACTTGCTCAGTGTATTGTTGAGGTGAACAATGGGTACAGCATCATTTCTGCTGCAAAGGCACGATATACTACGCACCGACTCACCAGATGCCATTCGCGAGCGCGTCAGCCACTACTTATGCCCGCATCGCATGCGCCTATTTAACGGCCCCAGGCTCGCTTCACGTTTAAGTGCGGTCAGCTTCGATCAGTTGGCCATTATAGAACTGCAATATGGTGCCAACGTAGAGATCGACCCGGCAGAAGAGTCAAACGTTTATCTGTTTCGTATCACTCTCGAAGGGCAAGGCGCAATCGTATACGACGACCGCCAGGTTAGTATGGTTCAAGGAGGTGTTACCGTCACATCCCCCTGTCAACGCTCCCTCATTCAAACCTCTCCAAACTGCCATAATATTATTGTTCGAGTGCCGCGCCGGGAGTTGGAACAGCGCTTATCGCGTCGGCTTGAGCAGCGCCTTGATCTCCCACTTATCTTTGACCACTATTTTCCCGAACATTACCCCGGCACAGGCTTCTTGCTGAATACCATCAAGTACTTTGCCCAATTGACCGACGCACTTCATCAACACCATACCCAGGGCCAACAGGTCAGGCTGATGGAAGAGTATCTCTATGACAGTCTCCTAGGGGTATTCGGGCATAACTATAGTCATCGACTGCATGATAGCCCCTCTCCTCTTCCGCACTATGTAAAAAGCGCTAAAAGGCATATTGATCAGAATCTCAAACAGGGAATCGAGTTTGCAGCGCTAGCTTGCATGGTCGGGGTATCAACACGCACACTACAGTATGGCTTCCAACAATTTATGGGACTCTCTCCCAAAGCCTATTTTACTCAGCAACGCATGAAGAGTGTTCACCAGGCACTGCTGGATGCTCACCGAGGGCAGCGCGTTACCGACATCATCATGCAACACGGCATCAACAGCCCTGGCCGCTTCTCTGCACATTATAAGGAAATCTACGGGGTAACACCGGTGCAAACGTTACAATCAAACCGCTACCATACTGCAGACAGCAGGTCGGCCACTGTTTTGCGATAAGCTCAACGCGGCCTCTGCTCCTATTCAGTCCCAGCCCGATACTCCGCCATCAGCTCTCTCATTCTTGCTGCAAAAGCGTACGCAGGCAGACCCTGTTGCTCTGCATCCGACAGGATAATTTCATTGACCGGAGCAAGCCGGTCATCCCAACGGCTAGCCTCATCACTGGAAAGTGCTATCACTTCGACACCTTCTTCCTGTTGAGCCCATTCAAGCGCCCGTTGTATATGTGCATCGAGATACTGGCCGGTAAAGGCTGCCATCTCCGGTGCCAAATCCTCGATCACTGCCTGTATATCAACAGGAAGCGTTTCCCACTTCTCTCTCGACATCAGCGCCGCAAATATCGTGTTGGTTAAGGGGTAATCGGTGACGTACTTCGCCATACGCGCGAACTGCATATCCATCAGCACTTCGCGGGATGCTGCATACCCATCGATAATGCCAGATTGAAGTGCCTCGCCGGCATCAGCCTGCGACATGCCTACTGCCGTTACTCCCAGTGCGTCCAGCACTCTGGAGTTATCACCTGAGATCCTGATTTCCAACCCATCCAGATCTTCCAATTGGCGCACCGGCTCAATGGTCTGGAAATAGGCAGGCTCCGATGTAAAAGCAGTAATGACCTTGAACTCGTTGAGTTCGGGCATCTGATCACCAAACTCCTGGATCAATTGGTAAGTCATGCGGCTGGCTACTTCTGAATTGACATCCTGACCGGTCAGGCTGCCAGCCAGGTTAATGAGCGGGAAACGTCCCGGTTCATAAGAAGTAGCGGACAATCCAATATCCGCAACGCCATTCAACACACCGTCGTACATATTGCTGGCCGTGAGCAAGGAGCCTCCAGGAAAGAGGTCGACCTCCACACGCCCACCGGTGCGTTCATTGAGTTCTTTCGCCCAGTGCGCCATTTGAATGGCTGGAAAGCTCTGCGCTGGGGCAAAAAAAGCATAGCTAAGGGTAATCACTTGGGAGCCGTCGCTAGGCTCATCGGCCACCCCTTCCTGCGTATCACCACACCCCACCAAAGCCATTGCAGCTATTAGTGCCGTTAACGTTCCCACCCGTTTACTGAATTTCATTACGACTATCCTCGGCGAGGGCCTACTGGAATAACATGCTGTTTCCAATAGGCACTTTATAGGCTGTGAAGGATTAATGATTGGTAGTGATTGTCGGCATCAGTTCAAGCAGCTCAAGACGCTTCAGAAAAGCGTCGGAGCGTTGCCTTCGGTAGTTCGACAGATCGACCCCTGAGTAATCGAAGAACCCCACACCGTCCTGAAAACCTCGACGGTGTTCCTGCATGTTTCGGGTAATAACCTCAGGTGACTTGAAGCGGTTATCCAGCTTGTCGCACAGGTAGCTGGACGCGTAGAAAAGCGTATCGCCGCCGCCCCAATCGATGAATTCCAGCACTCCCAGCACCGAATAGCGCAACCCCAGCCCGACCCGAATAGCCACATCGATATCCTCGGCGCTGGCCACGCCCTCCTCGACCATACGCGCAGCTTCATTCATGAGCAGTACCTGCAGGCGGGGAATGATGTAGCCCGGCGCCGCCTCACACAGCACTGGTACTTTCCCTATCTCTTTAAGAACCGCAAACAGTTCATCTACAAAACACTGCTCGGTATCCTGGCCCCGGCTTACCTCCACCAATGGCATCAAATGAGCGGGATTAAGCCAATGTGCATTCATGAAGCGGGCTGGATGGCTGACCATGCAGGCCAGTTCGGTAACCAGAAAGGTGGACGTAGTCGATGCGATGACAGCCTCCTTATCCAAATGGCGGCTTGCCCAGGCCAACCCCTGCTGCTTAATCTCCCTGACTTCAGGCAGCGCCTCGAAGACCAGACTAATTCCCTCTAATGTGTGAACTTCCTGGTTATCGACGATATGCAGCAGCCTCGCCATTGGAGTGATCTGCGGCTCCTGAATCAGATGCTTCTCCTGTAGATATTTGAGTTCTGACAGTAACCGACTGCGTACCTGTTCGTAATAGCGCTGACGTTCTTCCGGGTTACGCGACTTGAAGTCGACCAGGACGACCGCTTTGCCAGCCAGAATGAATGAGAGGGCGATACCTTCTCCCATTCTTCCAGCTCCCAACACGATAATTTTATCCTGCATGATGCTGTCTCCTGTATCAGTAGTCAGGCCTGAATGCCATACGTCAACAACGAGCGCATCTGCTCCTGGGAGAGCGAATCCAGCCCCAGCATTTCCAGCGTCCGCCCTTGGGCGTACAGATCTCGTCCCGTGATCGCCGAGGCGATACTCAACAGTCCTGCTGCCACTGGCGTGGGCTGATCCGCCCAGCGGCCAACCGAAACGATGAAGGAGAGTCCTAGCCGAGTGTCTTCCAGCATGTAACGATGACGGTGTAAATCGATGTTTTCCCGCCAATCACCGCTGTCGGTGAGCTTTCCATGCGCACCTCGGCCATACATCCACTCTTCACCCTCTGCGGCATAATGGTTGGCCAGAGGAAAGTGGGATGGTCTGTAGCCGAGCGCCTCTCGCACCGCAATACGTTCATTATCTAACGCGGTGGTCACGCTCCGGATAGAGGGCTGGGTTCCTTCGTTGTGTATATCCCAGGCGTCAAAATGCTCCAGAGGCCCCGCATTCATCATGATTAATGGAGGGTGGATAATAGGGCCGGCGTTCATCAAGGCGCCACTAAGCCCATCTTCGATAGGCTCAACACTGGGGTAGGCATCCTGCAACACCGAAAAGGCATGCTCAGACAGTTCGCTGGGGAATACGCCCGTAGGGAGGCGGGTGGCGTAGACACTGATGACCACCTTATTGGCCCCGTGTTTACGCGCCAGATAAGGCAGCGTTCCCGTTTCACAGAAAGCAACGCGGCTGTCGTTGCCCGCCTTTTTCATCGCTCGATGGAAAAGGTAACTGCCGAAGGTACCGGGCGGTAGAAAGACCACCTGATCATCCTGTAGTAACGGCCCCAACTGGTCAGCAAGTGTGTCATGAGAGGTGGCGGGTAAGGGCACAATAAGCAGTTCCGCGTGCCGAGTAACCTCCGCCAGATCATCTGTCAGAGAGAGTTGATCTCTGCCAGTACCAATCTGAATACGCCGTTCACCTTGTGCATCCTTGACGTCCAAATGCCCCAGTTGACTCAGCTCGCGCAGCGCATTTCCATCCCGACGCCACAGCGTGACATCGAACCCTTTTTCAATCATCTCGATTGCTGCTGCATAGCAACCATGTCCACCGCCAATAACGCTGACTTTCATGCCTGTCTCCGTTGCTTGCTAACCCCTGTCATGGTCATTCAACGGTATCGCCATAGCGTTACTGACAGATATCCATAATGCGCACTCAATATTCAAAAAACGCAATTAATGACCGGCAGGTAAAACAACCTCCTTTTGGGTCTGCGCAGTGGTTCGAATGGTTATCCCTTTTTACATGGTCAGGTGTGTTACCCACTCACCGGGTAACCGGGCTGCTCGGGAGAAGGGATGGTAAACGGTTGCTGCACCAAGGTAAGCAGTTCTGTTTGAAGATGCGCTTGACCGGTGCCTTAACAAAGAGAAACAACGCCAATATTGAGTATTGCAGCCACTACTAGAGACTTTAATACTGACGCTAAGTTAATAATAATTTAGGTATTTTTAACAAATGGAACTTAGTTTGCACTATTTTCAAAAGACAGTTGTCTCTCAATGATTTACTTTATTTTTCATGTGATGTTGAATGTTTGTATGCGCCATAATCTACTGGCATTCAACAAAACAACAAATAGAGAAGGTGTTCCCGATGACGAGTAAAATGCACCGATACCCCAAGCTTTCGCAGCACCGTTCTTCACGGCTACGTTTAGGCAGCCTGTTAGTTGGCACGATGCTCAGTTCAGCAACACTGGCTAATGACATCACCCTCAATTATGCATTTTTTGCTCCCGCACAGACGTTTCCTGGTATGCAAATGCAGTTCTGGGCTGATGAGCTTGAAAAACGTACAGATGGGAAGGTGACCGTCAACACCTTTCCAGGTGGCACCCTGCTCACCGCCAGCAACATGCTGGATGGCGTACTTAATGGTGTCGCTGACATTGGTCTTACCACGACCTCCTATGAGCCTGCACGCTTTCCGTTACTCAACCTGATGGGGGATTTCAGCGGTATTGATGTCAATGCCGAAGTGGCCAGTCAGGTTGCCTATCAGTTGGTACAAGAGTTTCCCCAGGAGCAGTTCGGCCTTGAAGAGTTCAAGGTGATCACCGTATTTACTTCCGAACCCGGTTATCTCCAAACGCGGAGCCAGGTAAATACGCTTGAGGATTTATCCGGCATGGAAATTCGTGTACCGGGGGAATCCGACACCATGCTCACGCTAGGCGCTGTGCCTGTTGGCATGTCTCAAGCCGAAACGGGTGAAGCGCTCCAGGCCGGTATCGTCCAGGGAGTAGCGTCTTCCCGTGAAACCCTGATGGATCTTCAGTACGCACGCTATCTCAATTATATCGTGGATTACCCTTTGACCAATGTGGTGATGTTGGTAGTGATGAGCCGCCAACGCTGGGAATCCCTACCGGAAGATGTCCAGCAGGTCATTGATGAGTTAGGTGCTGAAGCATCACAATACGCGGGGCACTACCTCGATAGCCATGTACAGGAGTCCATCGCCTGGGCGCAGGAAAACCACGGTGTGGAAGTGGTTACCCTAAGTGAAGCGGAGCAAGGGCGCTGGGCAGAACGCCTTGAACCGCTGAATGAGCAACATATTGAGCAGATCTCGGCACGGGGCCTCCCGGCAGCAGAGCTATATGAGCGAATGCTGGAATTAATCAGGCAATATCAGCAATAACGCGCATATGGTTAGCTGCCAAGCAAATGTTACTGTTTGCCACTCAGCGCCAGCCAAGCGGCAAACAGGCAGTCCACTCCATGTCCCTCTTAAAAAGGAAGTGGACGTTCAGACTTGAGCTTACGCACCATGGCATCAAAGAACTCAGTGGCAAAGCCACTGTCGCGAATCAGTCCGGCGGTAAGGTCGGCACATTTCTGACTGATTGAGGTATCAATCTCCACATCCTCTCCTCCCAGTGCCCCCGCAGCGCACTGGTTTTCCGCCGCCCGCTGGACAGTCCAAAGCAGGAACAGCGCCTTTTCAATCGAGGATTCGCCAACGGCAATACCATGGTTGCGTAGTACCAGAACATGCTTATTACCCAAGCTCTCCAACATGCGCTTTTTCTCGTCGGCAAAAAGCGTGATGCCTTCGAAATCATGATAGCCCACGCGACCATAGAGCTGCGCACCGTAGAAATCGTGGTGGGTAAATCCCCTTTTCTTCTGCACGACGGCCGAGATGGGAATGGTATGGGTATGCAGCAGGCAGTGGATATCCTCCCGGGCACCATGCACGGCACTATGGAGCGCGAAGCCAGCGGGATTGGCATTGTGCTCGGAGGCCTCCACCTTGTTGCCGTCGAGGTCGACCTTCAACAGGTTCAGCGGTGTTACTTCCGTGTAGTTGAGGCCGAAGGGATTAACCAAATAATGATTGTCTGAGCCTGGCACCCGAGCAGAGATATGGTTGAAGATCGTTTCGGTCCAGCCGAAGAAGTCGACTAAATGATAACAGTAGGCAAGTTTAACGCGTTGCTGCCACTCCTCTTCCCTACAGTCATTGGGTTTGACAACATTATCCGGCATGGATAGCGGTATAATAGTCATTTAAGAATTCTCCTTGCCAACGTGGGCATATGGGTGGGGAAGTCCTGCGTCTGCAAAGTATTGCGTAAGATGGAGAATGGTCGTGATGGTGGGGACGGGGATGCTCTTTCTATCAGCCAATTCGATTACTCCCTCAACGATCGCGGCGATCTCAAGGGCTCGACCCTGTTGATAGTCCTGCAGCATGGAGGTCCTGACAGCCCCCATGCGTTCTCCAAGCTCCAGAAGCTCCCGTAGCGTCATCTCAAGGCGACTGCCATAGGCTTTGGCCGTGAGTTGGGTTTCATCAAACAGTTGACATATGACCTTCCGGAGCGAGGGGTGGCTATATAGCTGTGCCAGCGTGGTACCGGTCATCACTGAAAGGGGATTGGACGTCAAATTGGCAGCGATCTTACTCCATACCGCGTCTCTAATACGCTGTGTATAACGTGTCGCAATCCCACAGGTTTCCAGCACAGTAATCAGCGCTGCCATACGGCTATCCGCGGTATTGGGGGCGTCGACAATATCACCCACGATCAGGCGGGCTGGAATATTCGAAACCGCGATGCCCGGTGCCTGCAGCTGTGCCGATATATAGGCAGCGCATCCGATAATGGCACTGGCAGGTAGGCAGCGAACCAGCTTGCCTTTCGGGTCTACGGCTTCTATATGGGACGCCTTAGTGGTCTGAAGCTCCACGGCATCCATCAGTAACCACCAGGGCGTACCATTCACCATTGGCACTAGGCATGTGTGTTGACCAAACAGCGGCTGTAGTTGTGGCAACAGGGAAGGTACAGAGTGGGCTTTAGTACAGAGAAATACGATGTCTTGTTCACCGAGTTCAGAACAACTGTCCGAGACAATGACGTTTGCGGTGTGTTGCCCTTGCTGATCGATTAGGCAAACACCCTTTCGCTTAATGGCTGTCAGGGTGTCACCTCTAGCTAACACACTAACGATATACCCTGCCACTGCAAGGCGCGCCGCCAGAGTAGTACCAATGGCGCCAGCACCTACGATACATATTCTCGGGGAAGCAAGGGAAGGTAGTAGCATCAGGTTCCAGCCTTACGGTTTGAGCAGAACTGACGCCGCCGGAAAGTCCGTTGCCCACCCCTCCGTCAAGGGGGCGACAAAGACATTTTCCGTTCGTGTCCGGGTAATGAGCCAACGGCCATCCCCTTGCTTCCTGAACGCATTGTTGAGTCTTGATGAACGCAGCAGCGAGCTGCCATCAGAGAAGATCCAGGGTTGGCAATGCACCCATTGCCCAGTAGCGCTTTCCCCCTGTACATGAATCTGTTCGGAAGTTAAATAATGCACATTGAGTAGTAATTTGGGGTCTTTCTCTTGGCCCCAGAACTGTTCAAAATGGCGCCGGATAGCGGCGCTACCTTCCAGGCGCCCAAACTGTCCATCATAATACTCACCAACCCCTTCCCACACCGCATCCTCGGCATAGAGCGCCATGATATGGTCAATGCGCTGCTCATCACTCTTAACACCATATTCTGGCAAAGGGGTATCGCACAGGAACATATAGCGCGCTTGAAGCCGCCGTATTTCCGCTTCGGCCTCCAGTGTATCGACACGCTCCACAAGCCGCTGGAAAACTGTTGCAGGCACTTCAACCATTTCTCATCTCCCTCTAGGTGGTGGCGTTATTGACTACCAGATGGCCTATGGCACTAGCGTGTACCGAGTTGTTCAATAACATGCACGAGCCCTGACTTCAGATGACTCAGGTCTTCGCTCACGCCTTCGAACACCTTCTGCTCATAGTCCTGCGCCATTTGCAGCAGCTTGTGCGCCAACTCACCACCAGCAGCCGTCAGAGCGAAGGTACGCTCGTTATCATCATGAACACTCACCAGCCTCCGGCGGGTCAGGCCGCTCAGGGTATCCTCAAGATCTTCAAGGGGCTGGGCAACCCGTTGGGCAACGGCCTCAAGGGGCTGAACTCCTTGATCAAGCAGCAGGGTAAGCACCCGCCACTCCTTTTCGTCCACCCCCAGGTGTTCGAGACGGGGATAGAAATGCTTACGATAGACGGACAGCGACTGACGCAACAGGTAAAGAAATTGATGCCCCAGAAGGCCCTCTTCCGTTTCTACCTCTTCCTGAGGAATCGTCATCGGATGTGGCTCAGGCAGGGCATAACGCCCATTGTGGAAAACCAACGCTCCCCGACTATCCTGATAGTCGTATTCCAGCACCTCTCCTACGATGATGAAGTGGTCTCCCCCTTCGTACACCTGCCAGGTGCGGCACTCAAAATGGGCGACTGCACCCATTATTCGTGCACTGCCCCCAACCCCCTCTTCAAGCTCAATATCCTGAAACTTGTTCTCACCCCGCTGGGCGAATCGGTTGGAGATGGGCACCTGGTCACTGCCCAGTACATTGACAACAAAGTGCTCTGCCTGACAGTAGGCATCCAGGCTATAGGCACTTTTATCGATGCTCCAAAGAATCAGCGGCGGTGTCATGGAGACGGCATTGAAGCTGCTGGCCGTGACGCCATAGTGCTCGCCTGCAGCATCCCGGGTCGTTATGACGGTGACTCCCGTGGCAAATTTGCCTAATGCATTTCTAAAATCTCTGATATCCATACTCATTTTCTGCCTCACTTGCCCGACGGTGTCAGCGGCCCAGATTTTCACCGGTAACCTCACCAATCAGCGCCTCTTTTTGTTGCGGCGCTCTTCCTGACATCATGTAAACGTGAACGGTAGGCATCGCTATCCCCATCATCTTTACTGGTGTGGTGTAAACGCGTTAGTTAAAAAGCCGTCAGTTCGCGGTACTCGTCATAGCGTTCGCTGAAGTTTTGATACGATTCGATTACCCTGGCAAAGTCACTATCACGCTGAGCTTCTTCTTCCAGCACCTCTTCTGTGGCCAACTGTAATGCGGCCAACACCTCATCAGGGAAGCGTTCAACGGCTACCCCAGCACTGCGAAACTCTTCCAGGGCGGCTGACTGGGCCTGCATATCGTGGGAAAACATGCGAATGCTCAAATCACTGCAGGCGTTGCGCACGGCCAGGCGCTGACTCTCCGCCAACCCTGCCCAGATGTCGGCATTGACCAACAGCTCATTGAGGCTGCCGGGCTGATGCCAGCCAGGGAAGTAGTAGTGCTTGGCAACCTCATAGAAACCGGCACTGGTATCAATGGTGGGAAAACTGAGCTCAGCAGCACCAATGCGACCCGTATCAAGCCCGAGAAATGTTTCACCAGCAGGAATGGAAACCGGTGATACTCCCAACCTGCCCATGACGGCTCCCCCAAGGCCGCTGATGCGCATACTCATACCATTGAGATCATCGACGCTGTTGATCTCCTCAGTGAACCATCCGCCTGCTTCAGAGATCATGCTGCCGCAAGGGATGGGGACGACGTTATAGGGTTCGTACAGCGCCTCCCACAGCTCAAGCCCATCGCCGCCATACAGCCAGGATAAGTACTTGGGCACATCGGGGCCGAAGGGAATACTCTGAAACAGTGCGGCAGCCGGTATCTGGCCTGCCCAATAGCTGGCTGCAGACCAGCCAGCATCCAGGCTACCGTTACCAACGTTCTCCATGATTTCGAAGGGGGGTGAAAAGGCCCCCGCATCATAAGGGGTAAAGGTCAGCTCTCCGTTGGTCGCTGTCGCCACATCCTCAACAAAGCGATGTATCGATGTGTTGATGACCTCCAGGCTAAAAGGAAAGGCAGATTGCAGGCTCAGATTCTGAGCCATCGCGGTGGACGCCAGCAATGACGCTCCCGTGCCAATGATGGTTTTCTTAAAGGGGAAATTCATAGTGTCAACTCCTGTGTCATGTGGTGGTTCTTAATGCCAGGCCCTACAGCATGAGCAATCCCGGAAAGAGCAGGATCAGTATTAAGACGAACAACTGGATGGCAATGAAAGGCAACACGCCCCGATAAATATCCAGGGTGGCGATACGATCCCCCACAGCCCCTTTCAAATAGAACAGCGACACACCAAACGGGGGAGTTAGAAAAGAGGTCTGCAGATTGATAGCAAACAGAATGGCAAACCAAACCAGCAGCCCCCCGCCGGTAAGCCCATTCGATAGCTCCAACTGGGTAATAATGGGGACGAAGATAGGTATCAGGATCAGCGAGATCTCTAGCCAATCCAGGAAGAATCCCAATAAAAAGACCAACAATAGAATGAGGATTAAGACACTCCAGCTGCCTCCCCCCATTAGCCCCAGGCTACTGAGAATTAAGCTGTCACCTCCGACCCCTTTAAAAATTAGCGAGAAACAGGTCGCCGTAATGACCAGCATCATAATCATGGCGGTAGAGACGACCGTCTCTCGCGCCGCAATCATTACCGATTTCACATCGATTTTCTGCATCAGACTGGCAAACCCCAACACAGCCAGAACGCCGACACCACTGGCTTCAGTAGGTGTAGCCACCCCGTAAACAATACTGCCAAGTACCATGGGGATCAGTACGATAAAGGGAAACAAAGCCAGCAGGCTACGCCAAACGCCACCATCTTCCTGCTCCTCCAGGTGCTGAACCTCAGGTAGTAGCGAACTCCGCTGCCACCATGCCATTCCAAGCGAATAAAGCGTGTATATCAGTAACAATAAAGCACTCGGGATCAACGCAGCCTTGAACAGGTGGCCGACGGGTACCGACACCAGACTGGATAGAATAATCAGCATTACCGAAGGTGGCATAAGAATGGCTAGTGTGCCCGAAGCCGAAATCAACCCCGCCGACGCCGAAGCTGAATAGCCCGCATCCAGCATCCGAGGAAGCGCCAATACGGAAAGTAAAACGACAGAAGCCCCGACGACGCCAGTGGTCGCCGCCATCAAGCCTCCGATGAAAAGTACTGTCAGCGCGAGATGACCTGGGAGTCTGCGCAACAAGCGCTCGCTGACTCGAAAAGCATCGCGGGCCAGCCCGGTACGCTCCAACAGCAACCCCATCATGATGAACATCGGTATAGCCACGTAGAGCCAATTACTCAGCGCGTTGGCATAAACCCTTGTCAGCATTAGGTTGGAAAATGCTATCGGCAGGTCTGAAATCAGTAAAAAAATCGTCGAGACACCGCCTAGCACCAGTGCAACCGGATAGCCAGACAGAATACCTGCGAACAGCAGCAGCACCATGGAAAGAGGCAGCCAGATCTCAAGCATGATCCCCCCCCCCTGATATTAATAACCAGGTCCGTCTAGCCAACAAATACACCAGCACCGCCAGAAACAGGGTAATACCGATAGGCAGGGTGGCCTTGATAACGTATATGTCAGTCAAACCTCCATCGGTCGAGCGCTCGTTAGTTATGTAGGAGCGCTCAGCAAACCGATAGGCAGGAAGAAGTAGAAAAGCAAAGAAAGGGATACCGAACAGTGCATGCCCAACAATATCGATAACACTCCGGTAGCGTGCCGGTAGACGGGAGTGGAACACATCGACCCTAACGTGACGGTCAAGCCACATGACAGGGGCGATGGCGAGCATTATGGCAAATGCGAATAACAGCACCTGAATTCCCATCAGCGAGTTGAACGTAATGGCTCTTCCCACCAGCCAGTGTGGGGTTTCAAACGCAATGAGTTGTGACATCCCAAACAAGTGCATCAACACACCCGCGCCGATAACAAAAGCGATCAGTAACAGACAGATGCCACACAGGTTCAGAATCGACTCACATAGTCTTGTTTTGACGGCACGCATGCGGTTCCCCTTTCCTCTAGAGATCAAAGGTCGATGACTAAGCGTGCGCTTTTGGCCCTGGAGCAGCACACAGCGATCTGGTCGTTATCTTCCTTCTCCTCATCGCTGAGAAATTGATCACGGTGATCAGGAGTGCCCTCCAGCACCTCGCAGATACAAGTGCCGCAAACCCCCTCTTCGCAGGAAACATTCACTTTAACGCCCGCCGCCTTAAGCGCCTGAGCAATGGACATGCCTTCTTCCACCTGAACAGTGACACCGCTGGCAACCGCCTCCACTTCAAAAGCGGCTCCACTGGTATCCACCTCTGCAGAGAAGTACTCTGAATGCACACTCGCCTTTGGCCAATCCGCCTGGTGCGCGGCATTCATTACCCAATCCATGAAACCGGTCGGGCCACAGACGTAGAGGTGGGCATTTTCCGGCTGAGCTGCCAGCACGGCCTCTATATCCAGCCGCTGCGCGGGCTCACCATCATCAAAATGCAGTACCAGCGCATCGCCAAAGGCCGACTCCAGCTCATCGATAAAAGCCGCCTTGTCCCGCCCACGGCTACAATAGTGCAATTCAAAGGAGCGCCCTCCCGCCCTTAACTCATAAGCCATGGCGATCATCGGGGTAATGCCGATCCCACCGCCGACCAACAGTGTGTGTGGTGCAGACCCATCCAGTGGGAATAGATTGCGCGGAATACCCACCTTCACCTGGGCACCTTCGTGTAAGCGTTCGTGTACGGCCTTGGATCCTCCCCTCGAAGCGGAATCAAGCAGCACCCCGAGCCGGTAACGGTGGCGCTCCCCAGGGGGATTGCTGAGCGAGTATTGGCGTACCAGCCCTTCATCAAGGTGAAGATCAATGTGGGCGCCTGCTGCAAAGGCTGGCAGATCCGAGCCATTCTCAGCTGCCAGGTCAATCACTGCGATCTCATTGGTGTGAATATCTCGGCGCACAACGCGCAGGGTCATGAGGTCATCTTGCATGGTCATCTCCAGTTGCTCAGCGCATATAAATGCCGCCATTGACATCCCAGCAGGCACCGGTTACGAACGCTGCCTGGGGGCTGGCAAGGAAACTCACCATCTGCGCCACCAACTCGGGGCAGCCCAACTGGCCTACAGGAATATTGGCCAGCGCTTTATCCAGATTGTCACCGAGCACCTCACGCACCATCGGTGTATCCAGAGGCCCCGGCGCAATGGCATTACAGGTCACACCATCCTTCGCCAGGTCTCGGGCAAATATTTTGGTCAAGGTCAGAATGGCCCCCTTGGAGGCTGCGTAGTGGGCACCCGTGGCCGTCCCACCGTTCTGCCCTGCCAAAGACGCCAGATTGACGAGACGGCCATAACCATGCTCTTTGAAGTGACGCCCAAAGATCTGACAGCCAGCAAAAACACTGCCCGCGTTGGTGGCCATCACTTCGTTGAAGAAGGCTGGGTCAATATCAAATACGCCCTGTACAGCGGTTCGCGCTGCATTGTTGACCAGCACTTCACAACTTCCCCAGCGGTCGATGATCTTATCCAGAACAAGCTGGAAATCCTCTGGCCTGGCAACGTCCAGCGTCGCCGTCACTGCGGTTTCACCCGCCAGATCAAGCTCCAAAGCCAGTGCTTCAGCCGGTTTAGGATCGACATCAGTAATAACAACGCGAAACCCCGCCTTGTGAAGTGCTCGTACAATGTGGACCCCGAGTCCACGTGCACCGCCCGTTACCACGGCGGTCTGAATTTTGTCGGGAAGCGGTGTGGCCATCAGAACAAATAGCTGAACGAATTCAGCACTCCATCTGAGTTGAGTAGACGGACCACCTTCTCTTGAATCTGAAAGCTTGAGCCGGTGGATGTAAGGGTGTAACGCACATTGGCTGCCCAGAGCCGCTGGCGCCCAAACTTGTCTTCAACCAGATGCTGCCCACAGGAAACGACCACCGTATTTCCGTCAACGGCATCGATGACAAAGCGAGACAAGGTGCGTACGGTGATGGCTGGCGGCGCCGAAGAGATCGAGAAGCCATCCTGAAAGCGTTTGATACGGTTACGACGCATCTTGTCATCGTCGTAACAGAGGTTGAGCACCGCCGCATAATCGTCGGCGTCCTCGATAGGAAGAATGTACAACCCCTCGGGCTGCCAGAGGTCGAGCCAGGCATCGTACTCCTTCGCATCCAGAATAGCGGCTTCACTCCAGAGGAACTGGGTAACCTGCCAGAGCAGGTTGTCGGTGTCGGTCTTGTTCATGTCGTTCATTCCTGCATCATCCGTTTCCACATCGCATAGGCGGCACGCATGCCCGTTTCATCCGAGACATGGCCACGAGGTCCGGCATCACCCTGGAACTCCTTCTCAATGCCGCGATTAACCAGGATCGGCAACTCGGCACCACCATCGACACCCCTTTGTATGCGCTCCCAAACCTCGGCATCATCGGGTGAGCCAAACCCCATCGGCCCCTGAAAATGCTCATGGAGTCGTAGCCGTAAGCGATTGGCGGCTTCGGGTCCGCCCTCCATACCAATGGCGATATGGCGAATATCGGTCCTATCGACGGCAACCGGTGTCAATATGCGGAAGAAAGCCATTGAGCACGCTGCGTTGGGGAACAAATTGAGGTTGAAGCCCGAACCACCCACGGCACGCACGATTCGGCGAACTTGATCTTCAGGGTAGCCTTCGTCACGCAGCTCCTGAGCCAGCGCCTCAAAGCGCTCGGGAATCTTGCGGTCAAGGTCTGCATCGAGGTCCACTAGCTCGGGAATCATGACCATGACGGAATGGCCGTTCCCCAGGTCCTCAACGAAGCCTTCACCATCGAGGAAAGTGAAGGTCTTTTCAGCTTCCTCATCGAGAGATTGAAGGAAGGATTTATGCACGATTGGAAAGTGATAAGCGTCGGTGGTGTTCTCAAGCTGAACTTTCCAGTTCATCGGCACAGAAAACTGGTGCTCACCAAGGGTTTTGACTGGAAAACCACCCCCTTGCTTCATAAAAAGATCGATCCACTTCCTGGCGGCACCCAGGAAGTCTTCCAATGGCTCAATGTCATCATTAAAAGTGGCAAAGATCATGCCCTGATAGCTTTCCGTGCGCAGCTTGAGCAAGCCGTGCTGGGACTTGTCAAAATCGTCTCCGTACTGCTCAGGATATGGCAAGGCACGCAGACTACCATCCAGCCCATAGCCCCAACCGTGGTAGGGGCATTGGAAGGAGGACGTTTTGCCCTTATGGATTTCGCACACCGTTGCGGCGCGATGGCGGCAGCGATTGACCATGACATGGATATTGCCCTTACGGTCGCGCACGACAATAACAGGTTCGCGACCTACCTTTGACAGCTTGAATGATCCCTTATCGGGAACCTCGCTGGCATGCGCTACCCACACCCAGGTCTTGCGGAAAATCTTCTCTTGCTCCTGCTCAAACAGCTCAAGACTGGAGTACATAGAAGTCGCAATCTTGTCGTGACTTACCAGCTTGTCCGGATCGAGCGTAATGTTCTTGGCGTCAATTAATTGGTTCATTTCATTCTCCTCATGCCTTTGGCCGGCGGATGCTGCTGTCTGTTATTCAGGCACCACCAGTTCGCGGCCGATGCGGGCCTCGACACGTGCGTATTTCCACAGTTTGTAAGTACCGTCACCCACCGGGGTGGTGCGGAAGAAATTGCAGGCGGCTACGACAGACTCATAATCAGGGACATCGGCCATGATGTACGCCGTCCAGGGAGCCGTGGCGGATGGGCCAACCATGATGCGGTCATCGTCCATAATCCCCAGGATGGTGACACCGGGTAGCCCATCGATGCCTTGCATCATCTGGCTGAAGGCTTGCCAGACTTGCTTACCTTCGTCAGCCGTAGCATTCATGAAATTCTGGTTGATACCGATGCAGAAGAGTACGCGATGCATAGTGATGATCTCCGTTGGTTTATGTGCGTCTGGCCGGTTATAGATAGCCCGGCAAGGGGTCATGGCCGAAGAAGATGGCTCCGGCGTTCTTCCAGGTAATCTCACCCATAAAGGCATGCTGAGTGCACAGTTGAGAGTCACGTAAAATGCGTGAAAGCGGATGAGTATTGTCAGCTCCACTCATGCCGCTAATGCGATAGGTGTCCTGAATGGCGGCGGCACATTCCTGAGTCAGATGTGTGGTGGATAATCGCAGCAGGTTGATCTGATCACGGCTTGGCTGATGCCCTTTTTCAATGGTGCTCCATGCATCATCCGTGCTGTCGTAGAAAAAAGTACGTGCCGCTCTGACTCGAGCCTCCGCCTTCGCCAGCGCAATCTGAGCATACTCCCGCTCACCCAGATTAGGTGCACCGGTAATCGACTTACGTCCCGCTACCGAAGCGCGCATAATATCCAGCGCCTCGCGTGCCATACCCAGTGTGGTTACAGACAGCACCTGCGCGGCAAAAGAAAGAGAGGGATAACGGAAGAACGGAGTATCCATTGTTGGCTTGCCTCCCCGAACGAAGGTCCACTCTTCTGGAACTTCCGCTTCGTCCACAACAAGGTCATGGCTGCCTGTCGCTACCATGCCGACCATATCCCAGGTAGGGTCGATTTCGACTTGCTCTCGCGGCAACACCGCCATACGTGGCAGCGCTCCCGCCTCTTCCGGCTGGATTCCCACGCCACACAACGATGCTCCCATGCAACCACTGGCAAACTTCCAGCGACCCTTAACCTTGAAGCCACGATCCGTACGCACAGCGGGTTGAGGGGGGAAAATGCCGCCCGCAAACACTACATCCGGGCTTTCCTGCCAAACCTTCTGCAATGTCTCCCCGGGCAAGGCCGCAAGATAAGCGGGGCTCATACCGAAACTGGCTACCCAGCCAGCGGAACCGTCTGCGGCCGAAATCGCTTCTACCATGCGAAGAAACTCAGCTGGGGGTTTCTCATCGCCCCCGAAAATTGCTGGCACCATGGCGCGATATACCCCAATGGCTTTAAATTCCTCAATGATATCCATCGGAATATGGCGCAGATCCTCAAACTCCTTGCGTCTGGATCTGATCGTCTCAAGCAGCGCGTTGAAGCGCGCCTCGCCGCCCCACTGCTCCTTATCAATCTGTTGTCGCATGGTTCTCTCCTGTTTGTTGTTTCACTCCCGCCGACGACTCCCTGCCCATCAGCTGCAAGCCAACCTTGCAGATGCCCGCATCATCGCCACGGCGCCCAACCACCTGCAGAGAAACGGGCAGCCCCTGATGAGGCTTTAAAGGAATCGACAAGGCGGGATGTCCGGAAAGATTGAAAGGGCGCGCGAAGAGCGATATTCCCAGGTCCTGACGGCCCGATACCGCCTCTTGAACGGTCATGGGAAAGTGTGGCAGCGTAGGCAGTACCAGGGCATCATGCCTTTCCAGCAATGCATCTACCTGGGTAGTGAACGCACGCCGTATCTGCTCAGCCTCTCGAAGTTCGGAATCAGTGGTTGATGCAGCAGCTTTTAGCCGTGTCTCAACATCGCCCCCAAGCTTGCCCGTTGCGAGTAACTGCTCGCAGGCAAGGTAGGTTTCGCGATTGATAACGACCATGGCAGCATCAAACGCCTCAGTCATCATCGGCAGTACAACGTCCGAACGCTTCAGGTTGGAGCGGCGAATCTGGGACTCAATCCCCGTGAGGATAGCGGGTTCTGCATCCACACCCACGCAGCCCAAGACCGTTACAGGTACAGCAGACTCCGATTCGAAAGTAGGGTCCACCGCGCTCATAAAGGCGATCAATTCCATCAAGTCACTGGCGAGGGGGCCTACACAGTCGAGACTGCTCACCGCTGGCATAACCCCCTGGCGGCTCAGTCTTCCAAAGGTAGGTTTCAGTCCGTACACACCACAGCAAGCCGCAGGTACACGAATTGACCCCCCGGTATCAGTGCCAATACCAATTTCTGCCAGTCCAGCCGCCACGGCCGCAGCCGACCCGCTGGAAGAGCCCCCCGGAATCAAGGCAGGATATAGTGGGTTTTCCGGCGTACCTGTCCATGCGTTGACACCTGTCATTCCATATGCCAGCTCATGCAGGTTAGCCTTGCCCACAATTCGATACCCCGTATTCAGGGTGCGGGAGACAATGTCAGCGTGAGTAGAGGCAGGCAGCGACTCAGCTAAAGCTGCGGAACCCGCACAGGTAGGGAATCCAGCGATGTCTATCGTATCTTTCACAACGACTCTTCCAGGCCCCGTGCCCATATTTAATAGCGATGTCAGTGCCGTCATCTCAGCCACCTCCTTAGACTTATCACATGAAATTTCAAGTAAAAGCACATAAGATTTAATTTATATTCATTTAATTAGATAAGTCAGCGTTAACGTTAAAGGACAAACAGCACGAGTTGGGGGAGTACTAGCAACAACACAATGCAAAGTAAGTAAGGGGGGATGAAATAACCTACGCCACGGAATGTCTCACCCATCCCCAACTCGACATCCAGACTCTTGACGATGAAAGCATTCACTCCTACCGGCGGCGTAATCGCCCCCATGCTGGTGACGATACACACCACAACGCCGAACCAGATTGGGTCATAGCCAAGTGCGAGTGCCACTGGGAAAAAAATTGGAATTGAGATGATCAGAAAACCCATCGCATCCATCAATGCCCCACCAATAACATAGATAAGCAGGATGCACGCCATCACTAGTATGGCGGGTAGTGGAAGCGCCGCCGCCCACTCGCCAACCATGTATGGCAATCTTGTGATCGTCAGAAATCGGCCGAAAATGACCGCTCCTGCAACCAGCATCAAGATCATTGCCGAGGACTTGAGGGCATTGGCGATAGAATCGTTCAGCACTGCCCAGGAAAGTTTTCCTTGTATCAGGGTAATCAGCATCGCGCCAATACAGCCCACTGCAGCTGCCTCTGTAGAGGTGAACCACCCTGCAAATAACCCTCCTAACACAAGCGAAAAAAGAGCACCGACTTCTATTACACCTTTCAACGAACGCCACCGAACGGACCAGTTCGAGCGAACTCCTGCTGGCCCCATGTCGGGGCGACGCCGACAGAGAAGTCCGATAGTAGCGATGAAAAACACAACCAGGATCAGCCCAGGGATAATACTGGCCAGGAACAAATCGCGTATCGCCAGTTCGGCTTGCAGAGCAATAACAATCAGAACAGAACTTGGTGGGATGATGACTCCCAGAGTACCTCCTGCCGCTACACTGCCAGCACTTAAAGTGCGGCTGTAGCCAAATTTCTTCATTTCGGGAAGCGCAATGGTGCCAACAGTTGCGGCAGTGGCCGTGTTCGAGCCACTAACGGCTGCAAAGCCCGCGCTGCTCAGAATAGTCGTCGTGGCCATGGAGCCGCGGAAATGGCCTATCCATGCATAGGCGGCTACAAAGATTTTTTCCGTTATTCCTGAGCGAAACAGTAACTCACCCATGAATATGAATAGCGGTATCACACTGAGTGAGTAGCCGGATAATTGCTCCCAGATTCCTGAACTAATGATGTTATAAGCGGCAGTAGGGCTAGTCATATAGAGCATGCCAAAAAAACCCACCATGAACATGGCGAAGCTAATTGGCATTTTCAACAGGATAAGCAGAAACAAACAGAGCACGCCCATCAAAGCTATTAGCGTCATACTCATTGTGTTACCACCTTTTTCAGGCTGCCCAGAAAATCTGCCAAAAGAACCAAGCAGAAAGCAGAAAACCCTAATGCAACTAGATAAACAATGGGGTAAAACGCAATACGCAATGTTTGAGATAAAGAGCCTCTTTGCATGGCACTAAAGCCATACTCCCAAAGCTTCCAAGCCACCATGGAGAAGAATAAAAAACTTGCTCCCGTGACTAAGACGTAGAGGGCACTTTGTATACGGGCTGGCAAATGTACGACGAACAAGTCCAACTCAATATGCGCTTTGTTAAGTTGGGAGTAAGCTAACGATAAGGCCACTACCACCGCTGTTAGCCACCCTACAATTTCGGTCGTACCACCAAATGAAGAACTGACTTGACGCATGATGATGTTACCTACCACCAGAAATACCATCATCAATAGTGCCGAACCTGCGATAAAGAGTAAGAGTCGGCTGATTACCCACTTGAGCTTATTCATGGAAACTATCCTGATCGTCCAACATGGCACACACTTACCGGGGAGCAAATAAGGCGCATCCGGATCAGAAAATAATGGTAATTATTGGTTTTCTTCGATCAATTCGAGAAAGCGATCGCGCAACTCAAAAGCGGGGAATCCCATAGCAGCGACCTCTTCCAGACGCCTTTCGTTAATGGGCTCAAGTATGCTTTTCCAGCGCTCGGCTTCATCAGCGCTTAGTACCAACTGTTCAACATCATGGGTATCAGTTGCCCACTCCAGGGACTCCTGAATATGTCCATCCAGGTACTCACCTGCATAGGAGGCCATTTCGGCACCCAATGCATTGATTTCCTGCTGGACGTTTTCAGGCAAAGAATCCCACCGCTGACGATTCATAACCGCGACAAAAACAACGTTGGTCAAAGGATAATCAGTGATATAGCTCACATTCCGAGCATATTGCAGATCCATCAACGTTTCACGGGAACCTACATAGCCACTCACAATACCCGCCTGAAGGGCTTCTCCTGTCTCTGCCTGAGAGAGGCCCACAGGCACGCCGCCAAGTGCTTGTACGACGGCGGTGCTGTCACCCGGCACCCGGATCTCTTGGCCTTCAAGGTCCGCCAATGAGGTGACAGGATCTTGAGTATGCAGGTAACCTGGCTCGGAGGTGAACGCCGTAATTACTTTGAACTCTTCCAAGCCCAGCGCCTCTGCGGGAAACTCGTTGATCAGCTCATATACTGCCTGACTGGCAATCTGCGAGTTCACTTCTATACCCGTGAGATTTCCGGCCAAATTAAGTAACGGAAAACGTCCCGGCTCATATGAGGTGGCAGAAAGACCAATATCCGCAACACCGTTCAAGACGCCATCGAACATATTGTTAGCACTTAGCAGCGTCCCACCAGGAAAGGTGTTAACGGAGACCTGGCCATCGGTTCTTTCGTGAAGCTCTTGCGCCCAGTGTTCCATCTGGACGGCGGGAAAGGTCTGGGAAGGAGCGAAGAAGGCATAGCTTAAGTTGATATTATCAGCTAAAGCACTGGTGCTGAGTAACACCCCTGCGCACATGCCACTCAAATGTGCTAGATGGGGATAGCGCCGAAAACTCTCAAGCCACAGCTTTTTTTTGCAGGTCATTGGTCATTAGCCCTATTTATTTTTGTGTTGAATGTCAGGTAAAGCCTAGCACAAACATTCAACATCACATGAAAAGTAAAGTAAATACTCAGTCAGGAGCACTTCATATAGCTGCAAAAAACTCGCCATTTTTAATTAAATCCATAATTATCATAAGGATAATTTAAAACGGAGAATAATTATCAGGTTAATAAAATAAGGGGGTTGCGCCAACGCACCAAAACTGCGCGAATTGGAGTTACTCTGCTCACTTTTGTTTCGACTTAAAGGCATCAACAGCTTCACGACCTTTCATGACCTGGAAGTAATCGGTAGATGCACTGTCAACGTATCCCACCCACCCAGCACTCACCAGATACGAGACATTTTCGACAGCGTAAAGTAGCCTTGCCGGCTAAAAACTTCTCGCCTTTCCGCCCTGCACAGCAGCATTTCTGATCCAATTCTTGTTTATCGGTTATGCCACACCTCTCTCAGAGGGACTTGGCACCGGCTATTCAATGTATCACAGCCCATTCATTCTAAAATTTAGTATGATCTATGCCATTTCAATCACTTTTTATATTTATTTAGCCTGCTTAAAATATCTCTTGTCGAACACAGCGCGATAATTAGTCGCCACTCGTTCAGAGTCAAAATTTCAAATGAGAGGTATATAAGTTATGAAGGCATTTACATTAGTAACCGCTATTGCAATGGCCCTATTCTCAGGCGTGGCCTTGGCCGAAAGAGGTTCCAGCGAAGATAATAAGATTGTTCACGCCGAATCAACCACCCAGCACCAAACCGTCGATACAAAAATGACACCTGCCGAACTGCGTGACAGAAACCCCTAATAGCTAGGTTGGTTACATACTTATGGCGCTACCAAGCGGGCCTTTATGGCCCGCTTTACGTTTGCCACCTTCCAGGGTACCGACAGACCCGGTGACACAATATATATGTGCCCATGGCAACCGAGAAAGAAATGAAAGTAACAATGAATCACTGACGACTGGCGAAATGGCGCGGAGTCAGATCAGCACAGGCCGCCTATTCGGGTATGGGCGGGAGTCGGTTAGTGGTGATTTCCCTGCAGTATCCGCATGAGGAAGCACACTTAACATGAACGGCATCAGCGACTCTATCGTTCTAGCTGCTCTCAGCGCTGCGTTGCATCTGGCTATTCAGTGGCTGCTAATCATCCGTGTTCTGCTCAAACCACACCGCGACCCAAGGGCAAGGCTGACCTGGGTGGTGGTTATCATCGCCCTACCTATCGGCGGCATCATCACTTATCTGCTTTTCGGTGAGACCAACATCGGCCGCAAGCGCGCCGAGCGGATGCGCACGGTAATGGCACAAGCACCAACGCTGCAGGCCACGCCCGGAGCCAATGCATCCAACCTCGTTCCACAGATTCCGGAATGCTATCAGCACTTGTTTCAGGTGGGCCATACTATCAGCGGGTTCCAGCCGGTCGGCGACAATCACGCCCAAATACTGCAGGATTCTAACGCCGCCATCGAGGCACTGGTTGCCGACATCGATGCCGCTCAGGTGATCGGTACCGGCCCAACGGTGCGCTACTCGGCCATGCCGGAACTGTTAGAAGCCCTGATTTACAGCGCCCGCCGCAGCCTGGTTATCACCACACCATACTATGTGCCGGACGAACCTTTGCAGGCAGCACTCTGCGCCAACGCTCGTCGCGGTGTGGAGACGCTGATTATCTTTCCTCAACGCAACGACAGCCGCATAGTGGCCGCTGCCAGCCGCAGCTACTACGCCGAGCTACTCAACGCCGGTGTGCAAATCTATGAGTACGTCGGCGGCCTGCTACACACCAAGTCGCTCACTATTGATGGAGAAATCAGCCTCATCGGCTCCGCCAATATGGACCGGCGCAGCTTCGAGCTCAACTACGAGAACAACATCCTGGTCTACGACCCCGACCTAGCCCAGCAGATCCGCCAACGTCAGCAGCACTACCTCGACAGCTCGGTGCGCGTTGCCCCTAATGATGTTGCCAACTGGCCCCGCAGCCGCCAGTTGATCAACAACATCACCGCCATGCTGGGACCGATCCTGTAAAGCCGACTGTCTTGTAGCATGGACGTTCAAAAGATAGGCCATGCATTCTGATGACCTTGCTGATGTTGCAGAAACTCGGCACTCAGAACTTAAAGATGTTGCCATGGCCGGATCCAAACCTAATAACGAAGAACACCTGGCTAGCTTCTACTCAAGTGACTCATAGGGCAGGCCAACATAGTTCTCCGCGATGGTGGTCATCCCCGCTTTAGAGCTAGTCACGTAGTCCAGCTCGGCCAATTGCATGCGGCTATTAAAGTCCCCCTCAGCAGAGAAATTGTGCAACATAGAGGTCATCCACCAGGAGAAGCGCTCCGCTTTCCAGATGCGTTTCAAGCACGTCTGTGAATAGCGCTCGATCAAATCAGTACGCCCCTCTTGGTAGACTTTCACCATCAAGCGATAGAGTGTATTCACGTCACTGGCTGCTAAGTTAAGCCCTTTCGCACCGGTGGGCGGCACAATATGCGCTGCATCGCCGACCAGAAACAGCCGCCCGTACTGCATTGGTTCAACCACGAAGCTACGCAGTGGCGCAATGCTCTTCTCGATGGAGGGTCCAGTGACAAGCTTTTGGGCGACTTCTTCCGGCAGGCGACGTTTTAGCTCTTCCCAGAAACGATCGTCAGACCAGTTTTCAACCTTCTCATCCAACGGCACCTGAAGGTAGTAACGGCTGCGAGTGGCAGAACGCATGCTACACAAACTGAAGCCACGCTCGTGCCGGGCATAAATCAGCTCATCGGATACCGGTGGTGTATCCGACAGCAGGCCCAGCCAGCCAAACGGATACACTTTTTCGAACTCTTTAAGACGGTCCTTGGGAATCGACTGGCGCGACACACCATGATAGCCGTCACACCCGGCGATGTAGTCGCAATCAATACGGGTGGTTTCACCGTTTTTATCGAAGGTAATATACGGATGGTCACTTTCCAGCCCATGTGGCTGGACGTTTTCCGCCTCGTATATGGTCATCGCGCCAGCCGCTTCCCGTGCTTCCATCAGATCCTGGGTCACTTCCGTCTGGCCGTAAATCATCACCTTACTGCCACCCGTTAATGCATCAAGAGCGATACGTACACGGCGGTTGTCAAAGGCAAGTTCAAATCCATCGTGTGGCAAACCTTCTTCATCCATGCGCTGGTCAACGCCCGCTTCGCGCAGTAAGTCCACCATGCCCTGCTCAAGCACACCGGCACGAATTCGGCTGAGCACATACTCACCACTACGCCTTTCAACAATGACATTATCAATGCCTTGGCGATGTAGTAGCTGCCCAAGCAATAGGCCGGAAGGTCCCGCACCAATAATCGCGACCTGTGTTTTCATAGGGGATGCCTCATCGTTGTCATTATCTAAAAACGTATGACTTGTATTTTTCAATGAAACACACCCCATAATAAGGCATGATAAAGATCAATATTTGGACTTTTACAGCTTTATCGCACAACCTTAGTCGTAGTTGAGACATATAGTTAAGACACATAGTTGAGACGCGTACTTGAGCCAGTTGAGAGATAAGTAATGGCAGCCTCCTCCATACCGCCCGTCCCGGTGTTTAAGCTCTATGGCGAAACGCAGCACTGGCCTACGCCAGACCTGCTTCACTGCGAATCCATCCCTGAACGCAGCCAGTTACACGATTGGCATATACGCCCTCATCGCCATGTGGATCTCGTCCATATTCTGTGGGTTAGCCAGGGCAGCGTTGAGTTAGAACTGGAGGGCACAAGCCATCATTTACAGAGCAACACCGCAATCATTGTGCCCGCAATGGCCATCCATGGCTTTCGCTTCTCACCCGACGTGCAAGGGCACATTATTACCCTGGCCAAACCACTGGCAGATCATTTACATGATGTGATGGGAGAGCATAGTACGCTTAGAAAAGCAGACTTTTACCCTTTATCTTCGTCACATCAAGCCGAGCGAATGGCAACATTAGTGATGCAGATTGCCCAGGAGTATCGGCAGCCCGCTCCCGGCCGTAACAGGCTACTTGAAGCTCTTATCCAAGCCCTGGTAGTTGAGCTTTCGCGTCTTTGCAGCGTTACAGGCAATCCAGTAAAACGACATGCACTGCGCCAAAGCGACAAAGGGCGGCAGCATTTAGAGCGCTATCAGGCGCTGGTCGAAGCGCACTACCGCACCCAGCCCAGCATTGAACAACTGGCAGAGCAGCTAGGAGTCAGTAGTGCCCATTTGAACATGCTGTGTCGCCAGTTGGCCGGACGTAGCGCCCTGCAACTGCTGCATGAGCGCCTATTACTGGAAGCAAAGCGCCAACTGACGTATACCAACATGACCATTGGCCAGGTGTCCGACAGCCTGGGCTTTTCTGAACCGGCCTACTTCACGCGCTTTTTTAAGCGCAACACGACCCTTTCGCCCCGCGACTTCCGGCTCCGCCAAATGGCGGTTAACACCCCATCGCCACATTAGCTCCTTTTATTGCTGATGCGCTCACCTGAATGGCGTACTTAACTAGAGCAAAAACAGCGTGCTCAAGATGGGGAACGCAATTAGCAGGGACAGGCGCAGTAAGTCTGAAACGACAAAAGGAGCGACCCCTTTAAAAATCTCGCCCAGTCCCACATGCGGCGCCATCGCCTTGATGACAAAGACGTTCATCCCCACCGGCGGTGTCATTAAGCCCAGCTCAACGGTCAGCACAGTAATGATGCCAAACCATACCGGGTCAATCCCCAATGCCTGAATAATCGGATAAACCACCGGTACGGTGATCACCAGCATGGCAATGGCATCCATAAACATGCCCAGCACAAAGTAGAGCAACAAAATGCAAAGGACCACTACCATGGGGGTTAAATCCATTCCGTAAAGTACGTCGGTAATGGAAAACGAAATACGTGATACAGAGATGAAATAGCCCAGCGTTTCAGCCCCGGCCAGCATAAAAAACACCACCGCGGAAAGTGCCAGAGTCTCCTGTATGCTGCGCCAGAATTGAGCTCCCCGCATCCCCTTTACAAAGGCATAGATCAAGGTTGCAAAAGCACCCACACTGGCGCCTTCAGTCGGGGTGAAAGCACCAAAATAGATACCTAAAATCATCACCAGGAAAACGCCAAAAAACGGCACCAGCCCGGTTAAAGATAACAGCTTCGCTTTCCAGGGAGTTGGTTCGCCTGCGACCGCCAGGGCAGGACGCAAGTGCATGACCACCGTAACGGTCAGACAATACATCACCAGCCCCAGCAAGCCAGGAATGATCCCGGCCATAAACATATCGCCCACTGACTGTTCGGTAAGAATGGCATAGATAAGCAGCGCAATACTGGGCGGAATCATAATACCCAGGGTACCGCCTGCGGCCAGCGCACCGGTCGCCAGCCCCCGGTGATAGCCATAACGCTCCATCTCCGGCAAGGCGACTCTGGTCATCGTGCTGGCGGTCGCTAACGAGGAGCCTGAAATGGCAGAGAAAATGCCACACGACCCGACTGCAGCAATCGCCAGGCCCCCTTTCCAGCCCCCGCAAATCACCCGGGTTGCGTCAAACAGCTTACCGGCCATGCCAGAGTGGGCAGCCAATACCCCCATTAGGATAAACATGGGTACTGCGCTAAAGCTGTAGTTGGATAGCACCTCTACCGGCACTGTTTTCAATTGCGCAATGGCGGCATCCCAACTGATGATCTGGGCAAATCCCACTACCCCGATCAACAGCATGGTCAACGCTACCGGAACGCGTAGAATCATCAATACCAGCAGGCAACCCAGCCCAATGGCACCTATCGTTTCACTCCCCATGAGCCGCCTCCTCTCCACTGGCAAACAGAATGCCTAACAACGCATGGATAAAACTACGCAGCCCCAGCAATAGGCTAAGCGCCGCTGCCAGTTGGTAGATAGGCCCCATCGGCAACCGTAGATCCTGGGTAGTGGTACCATAGCGTGCTGCGGCTGCCGCTGAATCCAGCAAACCGACACATAAAATCAGCCCCAAAGCCATGAAGCCGAGAAAATAGATGCCTTGCAGGCGATTTTTGATCGCTTGGGGTAAACGATGGGAAAACGCTTCAACCACCACCTGGCTTTTTTCGACACTGGCAGCCATTGCGGCCAATAACGCAAACAGCATCAGGTAACTCACTAATTCCACGCTTCCAGAGACACGCAACGAAATCGCCCCTTCGGTAATACGTGAAAGGTAACGCGTGCTGACATCGGCGATAGTGACGGCCAATAAGCCAATAAGCGCTATACCGGCAACGAGACGACAAACGAGGGCCAACCAGTGGCTGGCCCTATAGAGAGTGGACTGCATGACATACTACCCCTATTGAGCGCTACAAGACTCACTGGCTGCCAGTGCAGCTGCATACATATCACGTGCCTGATTCAACCCACGCTGCTCCAGTTGCGCCAGGTAGTTTTCAATGCCGGTTTCAAGCGGACCCTGCCAATCAGGATGTTCGAGTGGATTTTCGATTTCGCGAATGGTATGGCCCGCCTCGGCTGCTTCTTGCTTGCCTTCCACGTCCAGGCGGTCAAACACCTCCCCCGCCTTTTCTGCCCACTTCATACCGGAATTATTGTCGATAACTGCCTGCTGCTCGGGAGTCAAACCGTCGTAGGTGCGCTGGTTCATTGTGGCAACGAAAATCAGCGTATAGAACGGCACTTCGGTGTGATAACTCACAAGTTCATTGATGCGGAAACCCTTAAGCCCTTCCCAGGGAAAGCTCAGTCCATCAATAACGCCGCGCTGCATGGAAGTGTAAATATCTGGGGCTGGCATCCCTACCGGGCTGGCCCCCATATTTTCGAGCATTTCACCGGCAACGGCCGTTGGGCGACGAATACGTAACCCTTCCAGATCAGCGGGTGTCTGCACATCGGTATCAATGGTATGGATACCTCCAGGCCCGGTGGTAAACATAAAGAGCGGACGCGTATCTTCGTATTCGGCATCCAGGTGGCCATCATCAAAAAGCGTTTGCAGTACGCAAGCCCCCTGGGTAGCCGTCGTGGCTATGCCGGGAAGTTCAACAATTTGCGAGAGTGGAAAACGGCCAGCGGTGTACCCCTGGGCAGTGGCACCGATATCAGCAATGCCATTGGCAGACGCTTCATAAATGGAATCTGGCCTGGCCAGGGTGCCAGAAGGAAACATTTGGATGGTGAGGTCGCCATTGGATTCTTCTGCAATGGTGTCCGCCCACGCTTGTAAGATGTCCTCGTTGACACCCGAAGCAGCTGGCCAAAAGTGTGCCATGCGTAACGTGGTGGCTGCCTGGACAGAGCTAACGGTAAGGGCAGCAATCGCGGCCGCCAGTACACACCGGGATAGATTGAGTTTCATGGGGACTCCGGAGCTTTTTTTGGATTATTGTGAGTTCGCATAGCGAATACTAGTTCGCTTTAAACATCCACATTAGTCCACTATCAGGCCCGAGGCTAATCGACATTCGTCTATGTTAAAGCAGCGTAATAGCGCGCTTCGCGCCATTCTGGGCAAAGCAATTAACGCTACCCTCTTAACCCTCACCAAAAAAGCACAATGGAAGAACATAATTGGACTTTTACAAGATAATGCCACGACGATGGTCGTAACCAACATAAAAAAAGCGCTGCGGATAAATACGCAGCGCTCTGTGCTCAAACAGCCAACGATACTGGCGGATTAAAAATCAAAAAATACTGTCTCCCCCTGACCCTGCAAGCGAATATCCAAACGGTAGCGTACCTTGCCATCCTGCTCTTCGCGTTTGGCGATCAGTGTTTGCCGACGCGCTGGAGACTCGATACGAGTTGAGCACTACAGTGCTTGTTTTCCAAGCGATCACCTATATGGTAATAAGCTGCCCCTCTACCTGAGAGGGGGAACCGGAGATAATTTCGGTGGTGCCGTGGCCGGGCATCGGACAGCGATGCAGGTCGCCTTTGCAAGCTACGGGTTTCATCGACAGATTTCCCACTGGCCATCACGGCGGATAAAGTAGAGGCTGACATAACTTGAACGCCCCTCTTGACCTACTTCCTTAAAACGAATGGGTCCGTTGACGCCTTCCGTTGTTAACCAAGCGACACGGTTATCCGCCGCGAGATTCAGTGTCATCGGCTCTTCAGGGAAAGGAGCTAGCTGGAAGGTATTTGGGTTATCGAAGAACATATCAAAACCTGCCCGCTGACGCACATAGGCTTCGGATTCGCCAGACGCCAGAGCCAGCTCTGCAATCATGGTGGATGAGGCATTCATCAACGCATCGTTATTTTTTGCTTCAAACAGAGCATACAGCCGACGAT
>NZ_JALPZO010000131.1 GCF_023507745.1 Vreelandella olivaria
TAGCATGGCAGCGTTTTCGCCAACCCTCTGACAAACCAAGGTTTTTTCAACCTTATGCACCGCTGGCAACGCCATGCGTCCCCGGCAGCGGATGCGTACTTTACGGATTCGCTGCCGGCTTGGCAAGAGGATTGTGTAAAAAAGTTTCAGAATCAGTGACGCTGTGCTTAAGCACCAATATCCCTAAAGGCTATGAGAGGTGATGCAACGAACCTGGCACCAGCGAATCCGGGCCGAGGTCAGCGATAGTTCGCGCCCCGGTTAACGTCATCGCCACTCTCATCTCTTTCTCGAACAGCTCAAGCAAATGCGCAACACCCGCCTCCCCTGCCGTAGCAAGTGCGTAGATAAAAGCGCGGCCGATCAGTGTCGCATCCGCTCCCATGGCAATCATCCTCACCACGTCCAGTCCACTGCGAACACCAGAATCGGCAAGAATAGCCAGGTCACCTTTCACAGCATCCGCTATTGCAGGCAGCGCTCGCGCAGTGGAAGGCACGCCATCAAGCTGGCGACCACCGTGATTGGAGACAACAATACCATCTGCACCAAAGCGGACTGCATCACGAGCATCCTCGGGGTCCAGTATGCCCTTAATAATCATCGGACCATCCCAAAACTCACGAATCCACTCTAGGTCTTTCCAGGAAATAGCAGGATCAAAATTATTACCAAGCCAGGCAATGTAGTCCTCAAGCTCTGTTGGCTGCCCCCGGTAATCGGAAACATTACCCAGGTCATGGGGGCGACCATGGATACCCACATCCCACGCCCAAAGCGGATGCATGGCAGCCTGGAGGACGCGTCTTATCGGGCCGTACTTGCCACTCATACCTGAATGAGCATCACGATAGCGCGCTCCAGGCACCGGCATATCCACGGTAAAGATCAGCGTCTTGACACCGGCGGCCTTGGCTCGCTCCAGAACGTGCTTCATAAAACCCCGATCCTTCAGCACATACAACTGAAACCAGATAGGTCGCTCAACTGCCGCCGACACTTCAGCAATAGGACATACAGATACTGTCGAGAGGGTAAATGGCACACCTTTATTGGCCGCCGCACGCGCCGCCTGAACTTCACCACGCCTAGCGTACATGCCAGCCAGCCCCACAGGCGCCAAGGCGATGGGCATGGCAAGCTTTTCGCCAAACAGTTCGGTTTCCAATGAAAGTGACGACATATCCTTAAGCACTCGCTGCCGCAATGCGACATCCCGAAGATCATCGACATTACGTCGTAACGTATGCTCCGCGTAAGACCCTCCATCTGCATAGTGAAAAAGAAAGGGGGGAAGGCGACGCTTTGCGGCTTGCCGATAGTCTGTAGATGCTGAAATGATCATGGGGAGCCCTATACAATGGAGGCGCGTTGATAAAACAAATTGTTGTTGAACAACCAACACTCGCCTGGTTGAGCGCTACATACGCCATCAAGGCCGATACTGAATAGTCAGCGGGTGCTGTGAAGGTAAACTTTTTAGCTTTCAATCACTCTGATTGCCAAAATTGGTAAAACCAATTTACAAAATAAATCATCACTACATTAAATAGCCCCATGAAACATGTCAATCAGGCTTCTCTCTAAAGGCTTACATCCCCTTCTATACTTTAGTTTAATGTTTAAAATTAGGCTCTACTTTCTATTTAAAGCGGTCAGCTAACGCTTGAGCATCAGTGATGAAGCATTTAACATTGGTCTTACCAATTATAGGAGCTTTAACTAATGACATATCCACCGCTCCGCCAACAGCGCTTAGCCGATGTCATCACTGAGCGCCTTGAAGCCATGATTCTTGAGGGTAGCCTAAAACCCGGCCAACGCTTGCCGCCTGAACGTGAACTTGCCGAGCGGTTTGGCGTTTCGCGTCCTTCACTGCGGGAAGCGATACAGAAACTAGCCGCCCGGGGTTTACTAATCAGCCGACAGGGGGGAGGCACCTTTGTTAATGAAACACTGAATAATGGCTACACCGATCCACTACTGGAAATGCTATCGCGACACAGTGAATTCCACCTTGACCTGCTTGAGTTTCGTGACGCGATGGAGGGGATTTCAGCTTACTATGCCGCTTTGCGTTCCACACCAGCAGATAAAGCAGTGTTAATTCAGCGCTTCGAGGAACTCGATGGCGGATTTGTCGGGGCTGACCCTGCCCAGGAAGCAAAACTGGACGCAGCCTTCCACCTCGCGATTGCAGAAGCTGCCCATAACGTCTTGTTACTGCATACGATACGCGGCATTTTTCATCTACTTGAACGGAGTATCGTTGATAATCTGGCGTACCTGTTTGCTAAACCCGACTCACGCACACAGTTGATGAAACAGCACCGTGCGCTACTGGATGCCATTTTAGAGGGTCGAGCCGAAGATGCACGTGCTCGGGCTCACGAGCATTTAGTCTACGTAGAGGAAGGACTGCTGGAGATGGCAAGAGCGGAAACCCGTGCCCAGCGCGCTCTGCGCAGGGCCCAAGGCACAAACAACACCCCTGCATGAAGCTTCTATTACGCTTAACGGCGCAACGCTGGCTGTGGCTAATCGTGATTCCCCTTGGCCTGGTTTTCTGCATGTGGCAGGCCGCCCAGTTGGCCCGCGAACAAGCACTGTCTAATTTACAGGATGACGCCGAGAACGAGTTACGTTTGTCGGCTGTTAACCTAAACGGTTACTTGCTGCGCTACGACTACTTGCCGCAAATGCTGGCTACCCGAGAGGGCATCCGACGTTTTCTCGCTTCTCCCGAAGGGCAGGATCCTATGCCACTCAACCTGCTACTGGATCGCTTTCGCTTTATGGCAGGTGTCTCCGATGTGTATCTGTTGGATCAGGACGCTTATACAATTGCCGCCAGTAACTGGCACCGCCCAAACACCTTTATCGGCCACAATTACGCGTTCCGTAGTTATTACACAGAAGCCATCGCAGGCAGGCAAGGACGCTTCTATGGTTTGGGAACCCAATCACTTGAGCGGGGCTACTTCTTTTCGTCACCCGTGTGGCTTGATGACACCTCGCCGGATGCCAGACCTGACGGTGTGTTGGTTATTAAAGTATTGCTAGATGACGTAGAAGAGAGCTGGGCTGAACAGGATGCTGAGCTGTTTGTCACCGACAGCGATAACATCATTTTCATGGCAAGCCACCCGGAGTTGCGCATGAATGCATTACACTCACTCAGCGACGAGGAGCGCGAGGCATTAAAAGCCACGCGGCGCTATGCCATAGAGCCACTGTCGCCATCAGGCATTGTACTTGAAGCGCCTTTTGGGCCTGATAGCTACATCGTTAGCTTTGCCCATGGGCCACTCAGCGGCGGGCGTTATTTAAGCCTTACCCGGCCCATGCCAGAGTTCGGCTGGCGGATACATATTTTAAAACCTTTAACGCCGGTAATAAGCGCACAGTGGATTGCGGCATTGATGGCAGGTGGGCTCTATGGCGTTATCACCCTGGGGGGCGGCATTGGTTGGCAGCGGTTGCGCTTGAGCCGGGAGCGGGAAGCTTTTGCTGAACGTGAGCGACAAACACTGGCACGTGTGCGTGATGAACTTGAAGCAAGCGTTGAACGCCGCACACGGGATCTGGTCGCCAGCAACCAGCGGTTGTCGGGGGAGATCGAAGAGCGTCGTCGGGCAGAGGAAAACCTGCGCCAAACCCAGGATGAGCTGATTCAGGCTGCAAAACTTGCCGTCCTGGGGCAACTGGCAGCAGGTATCAACCATGAATTAAACCAGCCCTTGGCGGCTATTCGCGCCTACGCTGAAAATGCCCGTCGATACATCGAGCTTGCAAAGGTGGCAAAGGCAGATGCCAACCTGGAGCAGATTGTTGAACTTACCCAACGAGTGGCTGATATCAGCGCACAACTGCGCCAGTTCTCCCGTAAAAGCAGTGAGCGACAGGAGACAATCTCCGTTCAAGCCTGCATTGAATACGCCCTGCGCTTATTCCACAGCCGGTTAAGGGACGATTGTGTGCAGGTGATACAACACTGGCCTAAGGAAACACTCTGGGTAGATGGCGATTTGGTGCGCCTCGAACAAGTACTTGTCAATCTCATAGGCAATGCGCTGCAGGCCATGAAGGAGACGCCCTTCCCCACACTAACGCTTAGTGCAAAGGTAGCCCACCACCAGGTGCTGATTAGCGTGGCAGACAATGGCCCGGGGATTGCAGAGCAGCATATTGGGCAAATATTCGAACCCTTTTTCACCACCAAGGCACCCGGTAGTGGTTTAGGGCTGGGACTTTCGATTTCCTCACGTATCATGGATGACCTGGGTGGCAAACTCCAGGTTGCCAACCAGGCGACCGGCGGCGCACGGCTCACAGTTATACTGCCCTGTTCATCGCCCCCGGATTCGCGAACCGCACTGTCATCAGTAAAGGAGAATAATAACCATGCATGAGCCGTCGGCACTGCCGGTCATGGTGATCGACGACGAACCACATCTGCGTATCACCGCCAGCCAAACTCTGGAGCTTGCCGGTTACAGCCCCTACTGTTTCGAGTCTGCCGAACAGGCACTTGCCGCACTACCCGATAACTTTCCTGGCGTCATTGTCAGCGATATCCGCATGCCGGGTATGGATGGCATGGCGCTGCTTCACGAACTTCATAGCCGTGATGCAACACTGCCCATCATCCTTATTACCGGCCATGGCGATATTTCTACCGCGGTAGAGGCAATGCGGGCAGGCGCCTGGGACTTTCTAGAGAAACCATTCGCAGGAGACCAGTTGTTGGACGTGGTCAGGCGTGGCATCGAAAAACGTCAGCTGAGTCTGGAAAATTTGCGCCTTAAAGCCGAGTTGGAAGTCCAGCAAGCGGCGCTGGGACCCCGACTGGTGGGGCGTACACCGGTGATTTCACACCTGGCGACCATGATCCAGCGTATCAGCCAGGTGGAAGCGGATGTGCTGCTGTTTGGCGAAACCGGCACAGGAAAAGACTTGGTGGCCCGCGCTATCCATGAACGTAGTGCACGGCGTAATAGCCCGTTTATGGCCATTAACTGTGGTGCCGTACCGGAAAACACCATTGAGTCAGAGCTGTTTGGTCATGAAAAAGGCGCCTTTACCGGAGCCGTCGAGCGGCGTATTGGAAAGTTTGAACACGCTAACGGCGGCACCGTCTTTCTCGATGAAATCGAGTCGATGCCGCTGGCGCTCCAGGTCAAGCTGCTCCGCGTACTTCAGGAACGCAGTGTCGAGCGCCTGGGCGCCAATGAAGCGGTACCGCTTAACATTCGGGTTATTGCCGCCACCAAGGTCGACCTCAGAGTCGCCGCTGAAGAGGGGCGATTTCGTGAAGACCTCTATTACCGCTTGAATGTTGTGACACTACCGCTCCCCGCCTTACGCGAGCGACGCGAAGACATCCCCCTACTGTTTCAACACTTTGCGGTGGTGGCCGCTAACCGCAGCGGCTTGGAAGCCCCCACCCTGGACAGTCGTGCCATTGCCGCGCTGCTCGCCCACGACTGGCCCGGCAATGTCCGTGAGCTTCGCAATCTAGCCGAGCGCTATGTGCTGCTGGGGGCAGCATTTGATTATCGCCTGGATGTACTGCTGGAAGGCGTGTCTGCCGACACTCAGGAACCAACGCTGCCCCGCCAGGTAGAGCTATTTGAAAAGAGCCTGATCAGTCAATCACTTGCTCGCCACCACGGCCGTGTTACCGATGTTTGCCAACACCTGGGAATACCGCGCAAAACGTTTTACGACAAGCTCAAAAAGCATGGCTTAAGCGCTGACGACTACCGCCACAGCAGTGAGCCTTGATACAGAAGATCACCAAGCACTGACCACGGCGGCACCCAGGGTACCAACGTGAGCACAGCAATCATCATTAACAGGTTAGAGAGCGGGCGACGCCCATCACCAAGCTTTAATGCAGTACCAAACGAGCGTTTCAAGCGCGCCCCTTCAAGGTCAACACTAAACAGCTCGTCCAGCCCTAAATGGATGACAAAGCCCAGCAGCAGGGCCACTCCGTGAGCCCATGCCAGCCAGGCCGGCTGGGCAAATAGCTGAAAACTTAGCGCGGAGGTCACCAGTGCGCATAACCCCGCCGCCATCAGTGAGTGCCAAATACCACGATGCACTGTTAACCGCGAAAACAGTACCGCTGCTAGAAATCGCACGCAAAAATAGATCCCACCGCACGCCACCAGTAACATACCCGGAGTCAGCCAAGGCTGCAGCAAGAGCACTCCCAATACCAGGGAAGGCACCGACAGAAGATTGAAAATCAAACGAATGGAGTGCGATCGGTCAGCGTCGATATCGGGTAAAATACCGCCAAAGGCGACCAAGGCAATCACCAATAGCGCTTGGGAGGCTGGCCACCATTGAGCCTGCCAGCCCGCATAGGCCATTAGCATGCCGCCCGCTGCTGCTACTGTAATGTGCGTGCGAAAGTTAGCCATAGCGCGGCACCCTGGAAAACTGGATAAATTACCAGACTTTCGGCTGCCGCAACATGGCTACTGTACAAAAAAGAGTGTTAACCCAACCACTTATAAAATTTCGTTACGGCGTTGATTGAGCAGGAAACTGCTCTTTTAACTTAACGTAATTACCGGCAGTGTAGGGAAAGAAGGCGCGCTCTTTATCTTTTAGTGGCCGCAGTGCTTTTGCCGGATTGCCCGCATACACATAGCCGCTCTCCAGATGCTTACCCGGTGTTACCACGGCACCAGCAGCAATAATCACCTCATCGTCGACCACCGCACCGTCCATCACAATGGCCCCCATACCAACGAGGATTCGGCTGCCTAGCGTACAACCGTGCAAAATCGCTTTATGGCCAATAGTGACATCGTCACCGATAGTGAGTGGGAAACCATCCGGATTAAAATCACTGGCATGGGTAATATGCAGCACACTGCCATCCTGCACACTAGTACGCGCTCCGATGCGAATACGGTGCATATCGCCACGGATAACCGTCATCGGCCACACGGAGCAGTCATCCCCAAACTCCACATCTCCGATGACCACGCAGGCGGGATCAATATAGACCCGCTGGCCTAAGCGGGGCGAAACACCTTGAAATGCTCGTAGGGCACTGCTCATTGCGCTCTCCTGTTTTTTAACGCCATGGTGGTGATCTTAGACGGACTATAGCAACCCACCGAGCAAGACAATAAACGTCAGCGGAATAGACACCCAGCGCACAATGTTACGCCAGAAAACATAGCCTCGCTCTCCCACACCCAGTGCCTGCACAACAAGCCCCTGGGGCATCACCCAGGCTGCGAAAACGGCGATCAGCAAACCACCCATAGGCAGAAAAATGTCGGGTGGAATACTACTGACCAGCTCAAATACATTGCGGCCTAACAGCGGCCTGAACTCAGCAAGGGTAGAAAACGAAAGGGCGGATAACAAACCTAGTAGCCATACACTGAGGGCCACCACCGCCGTCGAAATGCTGCGACGCCATCCCAACCCCTGTAATATTGCCACCATTGGTTCAGCCAGATTGATGGCCGACGTCCAGGTCGCTAGCAGTAATAATAGGAAAAACACGCTTAACCACAGCGCCCCCCACGGCAACCCGGAGAAAGCGATCGGCAATGTCACGAACATCAACCCCGGCCCATCAGCCGGGTCCATCCCCTGGGCAAACACCACAGAAAAAATCGCAATACCCGCCAGCAAGGCAACGCTGATATCCAATGCCGCCACAGCAAAAGCCGCTTTAGGCAAGCTCTGCCCCTCAGGCATATAGGCGCCATAGGCCATTAACGCACAAGCCCCCACCGCCAACGTAAAAAACGCATGTCCCATGGCGTGCAGCACTACCATCGCGGTGATGTCTTCAAAGGTAGGGAGGAACAGCCAAGCCAGGGCCGTACCAAAGCCATCGGTCGTTGCGGCATAGCCTGCCAATAGCAGCAATAGGCCATAGAGCAGCGGCATCAAGAGATTATTTAATCGCTCCAGGCCTTTCGCCACACCTGCAGCAACCACCGTCATGGTCATAAACAGAAACAGCGAGTGGTTAAATATCAATAAACCGGGATTGGCCAGGAAGGCTTCAAACCCGGCCCCCACTTCAGCTGCGCTGGCGCCATCAAAGTTGCCATTCACCGAAGCCACTAAAAACTCAATGGACCAGCCCGACACCACCGAATAGAACGATAAAATACAGAATACCGTCAACGCGCCGAACAGCCCGAGCCACCGCCAATGAGGAGACGCTCCTGCCTCGGCAGCCAGCGCGCCAAGCGCTTGCATGGGCCCACGGCGCCCGGCGCGACCAATTAAAATTTCAGCCATCATCACTGGAATGCCCAGCAGCAATACAAAGGCAACATACATTAATAGAAAAGCTGCACCACCATTTTCACCTGCCACATAGGGAAAGCGCCAAATATTGCCAAGCCCCACCGCAGCACCTGTTACCGCCAAGATAAAGGCCCGCTTCGACCCCCAGCGCTCCCGCGTTTCACTCATTGCATGCTCCTGCCATTGGTGGCATTAAAAGGCGGCAAGACTATCAGGCGCTTACGCTCAGGCCAAACCCTGCCATTGAAAGAACGCCTCAGTGCCCACACTGTGTCATCATTATTGCGCGTTTTGTGCGCTTAACGTTTTAAAAATGATGCCTAGTGAGGTGCCTATGTCCCGCAATCCGTTGCTCGAGACGCATGAGCTTCCCCCTTTTGCCGAAATTCGTGCTGAACACGTGGAACCCGCGGTTGAAGCGTTGCTTAGCGAAAGCCGTGAAGCCATTGACCGGCTCGCCCAACAAGCCACCACAACGCCCCCCACCTGGGAAAGCTTTGCCGCCCCCCTTGAGGCAGAGAATGACCGGCTTTCTCAAGCGTGGTCACCGGTGGCACACCTCAACGGCACGATGAACTCTCCTGAGCTTCGGGAAGCCTATCAAGCGTGTTTGGAGCACCTCTCAGCATTCGGCACCTGGGTCGGGCAGCACGAAGGCCTGTTCCATGGTTGGCAGGCGCTGAAAGATAGCAGCGTATGGGGGCAACTGGATACCGCTCAGCAGCGCACCGTAGACAATGCACTACGCGATTTTCGTTTGGCCGGTGTGGATCTGCCTGCGGACAAAAAAGCCCGCTACGGTGAGATTCAGTCGCGACTCTCCACGCTCTCCAATCAGTTTTCCAATAACGTCCTGGACGCTACTCAAGCGTGGCACAAAGACATCGAAAGCCAGGATACGCTGGCTGGCGTACCGGAAAGCGCTCTGGAGACATTAAAAGCCGCCGCCGAGGCAAAGGGCGTGAAGGGCTATCGCATCACTCTCGACTTCCCCAGCTTTTTCCCGATTGTCAGCTATGCCGACAATCGGGAGTTACGCCAGGAGGTATATACAGCCTTCGTGACCCGCGCTTCTGACCAGGGGCCGGATGCCGGTAAGTTCGATAACGCACCGATTTTGGAAGAGATACTGGCACTTCGCCAGGAACTGGCCCGCCTGCTGGGGTTTGATACCTACGCAGACTATTCACTGGCCACGAAAATGGCAGAGTCCCCGGCTCAAGTGCTTGAGTTTTTAAACGATCTTGCCCGCCGGGCAGCGCCTCAGGCGAAAGAGGAATTCTCCGAACTCAGCCAGTATGCCCGTGAAAAGCTGGGAATCGACACGCTGGAACCCTGGGATGTCGCCTACGCCAGTGAAAAGCTGCGTGAAGCACGCCATTCGATTTCCCAGGAACAACTTCGTCCTTACTTTCCCGCGCCGCGGGTCGTCGATGGCCTCTTCCAAGTGGTAGAGCGTCTCTTCAATGTTCAAGTAGAAGAAGACAACACAGCACCCAGCTACCATAAGGATGTACGCTTCTTCCGCATTACCGAACAAGGCAAACCGATTGCCGGGTTCTATCTGGACCTCTACGCCAGAGAAGGGAAACGGGGCGGTGCATGGATGGCCGACTGCCGGGTTCGCCGCCTAAATGACCATGGCCTGCAACTCCCCGTTGCGTTTCTGACCTGTAACTTTACCGCTCCAGTCGGGGACAAGCCCGCCCTGTTAACCCACGATGAAGTCACCACACTGTTCCATGAATTTGGTCACGGCCTTCACCATATGCTGACAAAGCAGCAAATTGCTGATGTATCCGGCATTAACGGAGTAGCCTGGGATGCCGTTGAACTCCCCAGCCAGTTTATGGAGAACTATTGCTGGGAGCGGGAGGGGCTGGATCTGCTGGCCCAGCATGTAGACAGCGGCGAACCTCTACCCGCTGAGCTGTTAGAACGTCTGCAAGCCGCCAAAAATTTCCAGTCCGCCATGGGAATGATGCGCCAGATCGAATTTTCACTGTTCGATCTACGTTTGCACCATGAGCTTGAATCTCCCAGCGCCAGCGACGTACAGGCACTGCTGGATGAGATACGCCGCCGCACGTCCGTCGTGCCGATTGTCGCCTTTAACCGCTTCCAGAATAGCTTTAGCCACATTTTTGCAGGCGGTTATGCCGCGGGCTACTACAGCTATAAATGGGCGGAAGTCCTCTCTGCCGATGCCTGGAGCGCCTTTGAAGAAGCCGGTATTTTCGACCCTGTGACAGGCCAACGGTTCCGCCAGGAAATACTTGAGCAGGGAGGTGCTCGTGATGCCGCCGACCTGTTCCATGCCTTCCGAGGCCGTGAGCCAAGTGTGGAGCCGTTGTTACGCCATAGCGGCATACGCGCGGCCTGACCTAAGCTTTAACTCTGCGCGGCAGCCAACGGCTACCGCGCCTTTGGAGTCTGTTATGTCTAGTGTGAAGCGCTTTATTGCCGGTGTTACCTGTCCCCGCTGTGCGGAAATGGACCGTATCCGCGCCTGGGAACAAAATGGGGTGCGCTACCGGGAGTGCGTTAACTGCGACTTTTTTGAGCAGTTAGCAATTGAGAAGGAAACGGCGCCAGAACTGACCACGCGTGTCAACCAAGTAAGGGATGAGCAAAAAGTACAGGATATACAACCTGTTCGTATTCTTGATCCCGGTAAATCCAAAACGTAAGCACATCTTGTCGGGAGAGCACGCCTGCTCTCCTCTGCTGAACGTCCTTTCCTCTATAACCAGCCCGCATGATGTGCGGCTTTCCACACATCATTTCCCACCACTAGTGCGAACTATCAGACACTTCACTCATTTCGACTTTCAACCAAAGTTTAATAAAAATCAAACAACCATCTGTTTTTAATATAAAAAATATTAACTGGCACGGCAATCGCTGTATATAACCTGCTTAATCACGCTCCAACCAATGGTGTTCTTGATCTCGCATTCATGAACATCCCTGTTTATAACCCCAATAACAGTTTAGGAAACCTCGCCATGCGCAATAAGATGCCGAAGTCCATTGCACTCATCGCCGGTGGTGCACTCGTTGCCGCTGCTACCGCTCACGCAGAAGTGGATCGTGACGGCTGGCCCTCCAGCTTTACTGTTGGTACCGCTAGCCAAGGGGGCACGTTCTATATTTATGGTTCTGGCTGGGCCAACTTAATTGCAGATCAGCTGGGTGATATTACTGGCGGTGGCGAAGTGACGGGTGGCCCCACTCAAAACCTGGCGCTGGTTCATGCAGGGGAGCTCGCTTTCGGCTTAACGACCTTGGGTCCAGCAGACGACGCCATGAATGGTCGTAGCCCACTGGCTCCCGGCGTTGTTATGGATAATGCCTGCGCTTTGTTCCCGATGTATGAGACACCGTTCTCCATTACCGCGCTTTCAAGCACTGGTATTACCTCCATCTCTGAAATCCCTGATGGCTCACGCATCGGTTTTGGCCCGGCCGGCTCTACCTCTGATGTTTACTTCCCCGCCATTCTTGAAGAGTTGGGCGTGAACTTTGAGCGCCGTAATGGCGGCTGGTCTGACCTAGGCGGCCAATTGCAGGACGGCCTACTGGATGTGGTGGCATTTGCCGCAGGCGTGCCGATTCCTGCCGTCAGCCAATTGGAAGTTCAGACGAATGTGAACATTATTGAGTTCACTGAAGAAGAGCAGGCGCAGATTGTTGAAGCCTTCCCGGTATCTGAGTTCATGATTCCGGCAAACACCTATGAAACGCTGGATGAAGATGCGCGCGCTGTTTCCATGTGGAACTTTGCTATTGCAGGCTGCGATCTGCCTGAGAGCTTAGTGTACGAAGTAACGCGTATCACCATGGAAAACAATGACCGTATGGTGTCTATCCACCGCAGTTCCGAGGAAAGCATTCCGGAGAATGTTGGCTACAACACCGTGATGCCTTTCCACCCAGGGGCTGCCCGTTGGTTCAACGAAAATGGTTACGACATTGCTGATGACATGATTCACCAATAACAGCTGAATTAGCAAAGCGGAAAGGGCCGACACCTGCTTCAGGGTCGGCCCTTGTTACGCCTTCAAAACATCAGATACTCCTGAATTACCCCAAGCAGCTTCGTTGATGATCCATCCCAAGGGTAACTTTCCATGAGCAACAACACCGGCAGCCCCTCACCAGCTGCACCCGCTAGCGACCCAACAGAAAAAAAAGACGCCCAGGAAATTCTGGCCGAAGGCGTTGATGAGGAGGTCATTGAGTCCAATCGCCGCCTCTTTACTGGTTGGCAGTGGATACTCTTTGCCTGCGTCGCTATCGCTTATTCACTGTTCCACCTGATCACGTTAAACGTGCTCCCCATGGAAACGTGGACGTACCGTATTATTCACGTTGCCGGCGCTCTTGTGCTTGGCTTCGGGTTATATACTGGCGCGCGTTTTGCCAGTTCTGACTCAGAAGAGTCGCCAAAATGGTTGATGCTGCTGAGTGCAGTACTATTGATTCCAGCTGGCTATGCGCTGGTGCAAACCGTATTGATGTGGCGTGCACTGTCTGGTGGTGCTCTGCGTATTGAGCCGCACATCGAAACCTGGCATTACGGCTACCCACTGCTGCTGGCTGCGATAGGGGGCATTCTACTGTCTTGGTTTTACCGTCAGGTCCGCTCTAAATTCTCAATGCCAGATCTGGTGCTCATGATCGTGGCACTTGCCAGTGCCGCCTATTTGGTCATCATTTACAATACCCCTTTGCGCATGTCCACGGGCACTTCCTTTGCCCCTGTGGGGATTACTTATGCCGCCATGGCTGGTTCACTACTTATCCTGGAGTTAACACGCCGAGTGGCCGGTAATGCGCTGGTGATTATCTCTGCTATTTTCCTGGCCTATGTATTCGGTGGCCCCCACTTACCGGGCTTTCTAAGCTACCCCGGACTATCGGTGAACCGCTTCTTTAGCCAGCTATACACCGACATTGGCGTGCTGGGCCAAACCACCGCGGTATCATCAACTTACATCATCCTGTTTATTATCTTCGCCGCTTTCTTGCAGGCCTCTAAAGTTGGCGATTACTTTGTTAACTTTGCGTTTGCTGCTGCAGGGCGCTCACGCGGCGGCCCCGCCAAAGTATCGATTTTCGCCTCCGGCCTGATGGGCATGATCAACGGCACCTCAGCGGGTAATGTGGTTTCAACCGGCTCGCTGACAATCCCGCTCATGAAAAAGGTTGGCTACCCTGGCCGTAGTGCGGGCGCTATCGAAGCAGCGGCCTCCACCGGTGGTCAAATCATGCCTCCCATCATGGGGGCCGGTGCTTTCATCATGGCGGAAATCACGGGTATTCCTTACCGTGAAATCGCAGTGGCCGCCTTGATCCCAGCCGGGCTCTACTTCCTTTCTGTCTACTTCATGGTGGATCTTGAAGCAGCCAAGAAAGGCATGCGCGGTATGCGCAAAGATGAGATCCCTCAGTTCCGTAAGCTTGCCAGACATGCCTATCTGTTCGCGCCCATTATCATCCTGATCTATGCACTCTTTATGGGATATTCGGTTATCCGCGCGGGCACGCTGGCAACCGCCGCTGCCGCCGTTGTCAGCTGGATTTCACCCAATAAGATGGGTATTCGCGAAATTCTTAAAGCCCTGCAACTTGCGGGCACCATGTCGATTCAGATTATTGCCGTATGTGCCTGTGCGGGCTTGATCGTCGGTGTTATCTCGCTGACCGGTGTTGGGGCACGCTTCTCCTCTCTGCTGCTTGGCATGGCAGGTGTGAGCCAGCTGTTGGCACTCTTCTTCGCAATGTGTATTTCGATTTTACTGGGTATGGGTATGCCAACAACGGCAGCCTATGCGGTGGCGGCCTCCGTGGTGGCTCCGGGGCTGATCAATATTGGCATTCAGCCGTTGATTGCCCACTTCTTCGTTTTCTACTTCGCCGTGATGTCTGCGATTACCCCACCGGTTGCCCTGGCCTCTTACGCTGCGGCAGGTATTTCCGGCGATAATGCGATGAAGACCTCCATTACCTCCTTCAAGGTAGGCTTGGCCGCCTTTATCGTGCCATTTATGTTCTTCTACAGCCCCGCCATGCTGATGGAAGGCACACCGATGCAGATTATTCGGGTAGCCATTACCGCGTCACTGGGTATTTTCATGCTGTCGGCCACTGTGCAAGCATGGTTCTTCGGTCCGACAAAAGTGTGGCAGCGATTGGTGCTATTGGTAGGGGCCCTGTTCTTGATTTACGGCGGTATCCTCACCGACTTAGCAGGCCTAGGTATCGGTGCAATTCTGTTTATGATGCAACGCAAGTTACATGGCAGTAAGCCAAGTCCGGTTCCTGCATGAAACGATTAAGCGCCCAGCTACCTGGGCGCTACCGGTATGGTTCACTATATTGGTAAGCACAAAAAACCTCGCTCAACATTGAGTGAGGTTTTTTATATTCTATGGTGCCGATACCCGGTTTAGCCGGTCAGATTATCAACGACTTTCAGCACTGGAGCGGCTTGGTTAAGCGTGTAAAAATGCAGTCCCGGCGCTCCACCCTCCAGCAGACGCTCACATAGCCGACTCACCACATCGGTACCAAACGAGGCAATCGCCTCACTATCATCACCATAAGACTCAAGCTGTTTGCGAATCCAGCGAGGAATTTCTGCGCCGCAGGCATCAGAGAAGCGGGCCAGTTTGGTGTAATTGGTAATCGGCATAATGCCTGGAATGATCGGCTGCTCTACCCCGATGGCGCGCACTTTCTCAACAAAATTGAAGTAGGCCTCAGCGGTGAAGAAGTACTGAGTAATTGCCATATTAGCGCCAGCCTTCATCTTGCGCGCAAAGTTCTCCACATCCTTGTCGAGGTTAGGTGCCTGTGGATGGGATTCTGGATAGGCGGCCACCGCGATATCAAAATGGTCTCCGGTTTCTGTGCGGATAAACTCCACCAACTCGTTGGCGTAGCGCAACTCACCGATACTGGCCATGCCAGACGGCATATCGCCACGCAGTGCAACCAGGCTGTCGACGCCTTCTTCACGGTACTGGGCCAAAAGATCACGCAACTGCGCTTTTTCACTGCCGATACAAGAAAGGTGCGGCGCAGTGGTAATACCGCTTTGGCTGACGGTGCGTACGATGTCACGGGTCCGCTCCTGGGTGGAGCCTCCCGCACCATAGGTGACAGAGAAGAAACGTGGATTACGGGCAGCCAGTTCATCACGCACGTGAATTAGCTTCTCCCGCCCTGCATCGGTATTGGGGGGGAAAAATTCAAAGCTAATACCTAACGGATGCTCTTGGCTGCTCATGGGATTTCCTTATATGACGTCAACGCAGTGATATTTTGCGTTATTCTCTCCTTTCCGGCGTACAGGGGCTAATGAAAGATTCCACGGTCGGCCTTTAATTCGGCTCATGTTAGCCGTCAATGCTACTTGCCAGGGAGCAAACATGGATTTAGCGCCAGGTGCCTTAATGGGTCCCTTGATGATGCTATTGGGTTATGTGGGTTTAGGTTTTATTGCTGCCCAGCGTCTTAAAATAGACCCACGCCCTATCGCCACGCTGCTGGTATACCTGATTGCGCCGCTGACTATCTTTCGCGCGCTGATGAATGGCGGCCCCACCACCCAGTATCTGCTGCTGACCCTGACCCTGTTTATCCTGGTCAGCATGATGGCGCTGACCGTTCGCTGGGTTACCCAGCACCGTTTTGGTCCTCAGGAGGGCGCATTGCTGGCGTTTTCAGCCGGTACTGGCAATACCGGCTACTTTGGCCTACCGGTAGCCCTTATCCTACTTCCGCCCGAAGGTGTGACGCTCTATCTGTTTTGCATGCTAGGGATCACGCTATACGAGTTTACAGTAGGCTTCTACCTGAGCGCCCGTGGCCACTTTTCGGTACGTGAGAGTCTGATCAAGATCACCCGTCTGCCGCTGGTCTATGCGTTTTTATCGGCCCTGCTGCTGAGCACGCTGAACGTCACGCTTCCGGATACGCTGATGGGCTCTTTAGCAGTATTTCCTGCCACCTACACGCTGCTGGGTATGATGATTATTGGCATGACCTTAAGCCAGGTCACCCTGGCAGCGTGGGACTCCCGGTTCGTGGCAACCTGTGTAGGCCTGCGCTACCTGCTGTGGCCACTAGTGATGCTGGGCGCAGTTTTCGTTCTGCAGCACCTCACGCCGCTAGCACCGGAACTGGCCATGGCGCTGCTGTTGCTGGGCGTGGTTCCCATGGCATCTAACGTGGTGGTGGTTGCCATGGAACTGGGCATCCAGCCACAAAAAGGTGCTCTGGCCGTATTGGTTACCACACTGCTGGCACCACTGCTGATTCCGCTTTACCTCGGTATTATGCTAAGCCTTACTGGGCTTGGGTAAACCCCTCAACGCCCGCCTGCCGAAGCTGTGCCGCCATATGCTGTAGCTCAGGGTGGCTGAAAAAAGCCACAAGCGCTTCTGCGCGCACCGGCCCAACGCCCGGCATGGCTTGCCACTCCGCCTGTGTATAGCCTTCCAGGGTGTTCCAGTCCCCCAGGGGGGCGCTACCACTTGGGGGAATACCAAGAGCAGCCAGCCAGGCGGGGAAGGTAGCTGTTTTCGCCACCTCAAACTGCGCCATCAGTGCCTCTGCTCGCGTCCTGCCAATACCGTATGCCTGCTGCAGTTGGTCGGGGGTAACCTCCAACCATTCCAGCAACCCCGTCACGACGCCTGCATCCATTAACACTTGCCAGGTCCCTTCACCCACGCCTTGGAGGCCCAACTGGTCACTTAAAAAGGTAAGGCGTGCCAGCAGTTGATCATGGCAGTCAGGCGTTAGCGTAAAGCAGCTAAACAGGTGATAACGCTCAGGTACGGGCACCTCTACACTTGCCCGTTCGCGGGTATGCCACACCACCTCAGTAGCCTGGGGAATGGTCAGCCCTGCCAGTGTCACGGCCACCTGATCCCCTGGGCGCACGTCCCACGCTTCCCAGCGCTCCAGAGAACTCAGTGATACACGGCTGATTCGCCTCCCTTCCAGGGTGACAGGGTAAAGCCATAGCAGTGGAGTGATTCGTCCGGTGCGGCCAATCCGGAACTCTATACCACGTACCTGGGCCAGCACCTGCCGAGCTGGGTATTTCCAGGCGATGGCCCATTCTGGTGGCGACGATGACCAACGTCTGATACCAGGGCGGTCTGCTTGCTTCAACACCACACCATCAGTGGCAAACGGTAGTTCGCTGTTAAACCATCTATCTCGCCAATACGCGGCATCGTGTTGCTCAGTTAACGGATGAGTGTACTCCGCTGTATCAAAGCCGAGCGCCGACAACTGGGCAAGCCGGGTTCCCATCTCCGCAGGCCCATCCGGCCACTCCCAAATAAACAGTCCTATCTGCGCTAGCGTTTGCGGGCTTGGTGTCGTTTGGGCCATGGCGCCTGCCACCGCCCCTCGGGCCCCTGATGCGGGGTCACGGGACTGAACGTGATCCGTTAGGCGCCAGTAAAGCTCACCCTGGAAGACAGCAGAGAGTGGCATGTTCAAAGACGTGGGTACAGCGGGAAGCTGCTGTACACGAGCGGTCCAGTCCTGCCCACGGACACCATCACCGCGACTCACGGCTTCCACCAGTTGGCCCTCCTGGTAACGCAGCGTGACCGCGACGCCATCCACCTTGGGTTGAATCCAAAGGTCTTCCCGGCGGCTGGTAAAACGGCGCACGCCATCATCGTCAGCTTTATTCAGCCCTGTTTGCGCCACCGGATGTACACGCGTGCCACTGCTGCTGGTAACCCGGGTCAACGGGCGGTGCGGGGGCTCATCGCCTATACATGCCTGCCACGTGGCAAGGCGCGCGACGGCTTGATCATAGAGCTCATCATCGATCAGCGACACTCCCTGATCATGATAGGCCCGGTCCCATAGGGCTATGTGCTCTGCCAGTGCCTGAGTCTCAACGGCCAGCCGTTCCCTCGGCCAATCAGGACAAGGCTCAGCCTGTGCGGATAACGCGACACCTATTAGCGACCAAGCGAAGAGTAACCAACGCCAGCATGTTGTTTTCCCTACCTTCATACACTCCCCTTTAGCACCTAGATAGCAATGCCCGCGTATAAGGATAGCTGCCCTAACCAGCAGTTGGCGAAGTAATCTTTGTACATGAGAAAGCGTCATTTTCAACGCACAAAAAACGCCCCGTGGCATCAACCAGGGGCGTTGCTCTCATATGTAACGAGGGGGTCTTTTATAGACCGGCAGCATGACGCAGAGCGTCTGCCTTATCGGTTTTTTCCCATGGAAACGCGGTAAAGGTCTCTTTATGTTCTTCACCTTTATCATCAACCCAGGTGTAGCTGTGCTCAAACGGCTCACGACCAAAGTGGCCATAGGCAGACGTCAGGCGGTACATGGGGTGTAACAGGTCCAGCATGGTGGTAATGGCGTAGGGGCGCAGATCAAAATGCTCGCGCACCAGGGCAACAATCTTTGCATCATCGATTTTGCCGGTACCAAAGGTATCAATCGCAACCGAAGTCGGCTCGGCAACACCAATCGCGTAGGAGACCTGAATCTCACATTTGTCCGCCAAACCCGCCGCCACCACGTTTTTGGCAACGTAGCGTCCGGCATAGGCCGCACTGCGATCAACTTTGGAGGGGTCTTTACCCGAAAATGCGCCACCACCGTGGCGTGCCATACCGCCGTAGGTATCAACGATAATTTTACGACCGGTCAGCCCACAATCTCCTACCGGACCGCCAATCACGAATTTACCCGTCGGATTGATGTGGTACTGGGTGTTTTCATCCAGCCACTCAGCAGGAATCACCTGTTCGATGATTTCACGCTTGACCATTTTGCGCAGGTCTTCCTGATCAATTTCAGGATCGTGCTGGGTAGAGAGCACTACCGCATCAACGCCACAGGGCTGACCTGCCGCATTATAGCGGAACGTCACTTGGCTCTTGGCATCCGGGCGCAACCACGGCAGCAGACCGTGTTTGCGCAGTTCTGCCTGACGCTCAACCAAACGGTGCGAATAGTGGATCGGCGCTGGCATAAACGAATCGGTTTCGTTAGTGGCATAGCCAAACATGAGGCCCTGGTCACCAGCACCCTGGTCTTCAGGTTTAATGCGATCAACGCCCTGAGCAATCTCAACGCTCTGCTTGCCGATCAGGTTGATCACCCCACAGGTCGCACCGTCAAAGCCCACATGGGATGAGGTATAACCGATATCGGCAATCACCTCACGTACCAGCGATTCCAGATCCACCCACGCGGAGGTAGTGATCTCACCGGCAATAATGGCAACGCCCGTCTTCACCATGGTTTCACAGGCAACGCGAGCCTGTTTATCCCGGGCGATAATGGCATCCAGCACCGCATCGGAAATCTGGTCGGCAATCTTGTCAGGATGCCCTTCAGAGACAGACTCGGAGGTAAACAGGGAATATTCGCTCATCGCGCTCTCGACCCTCTGTATGACGGCTGCTTCATAATGACTGCAGCATCAGCAGGAAATCATGGCAGGAGATACCCTGCCCGTAAAAGGAAGCGGCACCACCATTCACCACTTCGGGAGGCAGAGTCTACACGCTGTTGGGGGTTCTTCCCAGAACGTGCTCTCAGAATTTGCCGCCGCCGGGGAAGTCAGCGACAATAGTGCCTCTATTATTTCTGTTTTCAGGCGAGGAGCACCCCCCATGCCGTCCCGTTTTGAGCTGGCCAATGCCATTCGCGCCCTTTCCATGGATGCTGTTCAGAAGGCCAAATCCGGCCACCCTGGCGCCCCCATGGGTATGGCTGATATCGCCGAGGTGCTATGGAATGACTACCTCAAGCACAACCCCGAAGACCCGAAATGGGCCGATCGTGACCGGTTTGTGCTCTCTAATGGTCATGGTTCAATGCTGCTTTACTCATTGTTGCACCTTAGCGGCTATGAGTTAAGCCTGGAACAACTACAGAATTTCCGCCAACTGCACTCGCCCACCGCAGGCCATCCTGAATTTGGTTACGCGCCAGGCATTGAAACCACTACCGGCCCACTCGGCCAGGGTTTCGCCAACGCAGTAGGTTTTGCGATTGCCGAAAAAACGTTGGCTGCCCAGTTCAACCGCCCTGGCCACACCATCGTTGATCACCACACATGGTGCTTTCTGGGCGATGGCTGTTTGATGGAAGGCATCTCTCATGAAGCGGCTTCATTGGCGGGCACTCAACAACTTGGCAAGCTGATTGCACTCTACGATGACAACGGCATCTCCATTGATGGCGAAGTCGAAGGCTGGTTTACCGACGATACTGCCAAACGTTTCGAATCATACGGCTGGCACGTGGTACCCAACGTTGACGGCCATAAGCCTGAAGAGATCAAAGCTGCCATTGAGCTGGCCAAGAGTCATGACGACAAGCCCAGCCTGATTATCTGCAAAACCATCATCGGCTTTGGTGCGCCCAACAAGCAGGGCAAAGAGGAAGCTCATGGCGCCCCCTTGGGAGATGACGAAATCGCGCTAGCACGCAAGCAGCTTGGCTGGGAGCATGCGCCCTTCCATATTCCGGAACCTATCTATTCCCAGTGGGATGCCCGCGCAACAGGCAAAGCCCGCCAGCAGGAGTGGGACGCACGCTTTGCACGCTATACCGAGGCTTTCCCCAATGAGGCACGGGAATTTAAGCGCCGTATGAAGGCACAGCTTCCCACTGAACTGGCAACTGAAGCCCTGGTTGAACAAGCTCAGGAGAAGGGGGAAAGCATTGCCTCCCGCAAAGCCTCGTTTGAGGCCTTAAACGTAATTGGCCCGCAAATGCCGGAACTACTCGGTGGCAGTGCCGACCTGGCGCCTTCTAACCTGACGTTCTGGAAAGGCGCCAAGGCGATTACACCAGAAGATGCCAACGGCAACTACCTGCACTACGGGGTACGCGAATTCGGCATGGGTGCCATCATGAACGGTATTGCTCTGCATGGGGGCTTTGTACCCTACGGCGCAACTTTCCTGATCTTTATGGAGTACATGCGTAATGCCGTGCGTATGGCGGCACTAATGGGTCAGCAGGCCATTTATGTCTTTACCCACGACTCCATTGGCCTGGGTGAAGATGGCCCAACCCACCAGCCAATCGAGCAGCTCACCAGCCTGCGAACCACACCGAATCTGAACACCTGGCGCCCCTGTGATGCTGTGGAAACAGCAGCGTCCTGGGATGCCGCCCTTAAGCGTCACTCCGGCCCCACGGCGTTAGTGCTATCACGCCAGAATCTGCCTCACCAGCCGCGAACCAAAGCTCAATTGGCCACGATTCAGCGTGGCGGCTATGTGCTCAAGGATAGCGATGGCACGCCTGAGCTCATTTTGATTGCCACAGGCTCTGAAGTCGCTCTGGCGATGGATGCAGCGGCGGAACTGGAAAAACAGGGTAACGCAGTTCGGGTAGTTTCCATGCCCTCCACCTACCGCTTTAACGGCCAGGATGCCGACTACCGTGAAAGCGTGCTGCCCAAAGCGGTTACCAAGCGTATCGCTATCGAAGCAGGTCACGCCGACTACTGGTACAAGTACGTTGGCCTGGATGGCCGTGTGATTGGCATGACCACCTTTGGTGAGTCGGCACCGGCTGGAGAGCTGTTTAAGCACTTTGGCTTCACTGTTGAAAATATTGTTAAACAGGCCAATGAGCTGCTGGGCTAACGTACGGGCAGGCCAGGCACAGGGCGCACAATGCCCGCGCTAAACGGTCTGCTATGGCTGATTAGCTTCTGGTTACTGGGAGAAGTGGTTATCCACTTCTCCGGACTGCCAGTTTCTTCCGGGGTGGTCGGCATGCTACTGCTGTGCGCCACCCTGGTGGTGATGGGCCGGGTACCCACCAGTATCGCAGCAGCGGCTCAACCGCTGATCGCGCTTCTGGCCATGCTGATTATGCCCGGTGTGGTTGGGGTGTTTTTTATTCTTGATGAGATGGCAGGCCAGTGGGTTGCCATTTTCACCGCGCTGCTACTCGGTACACTGCTAAGTGTTATCACCACGCTATGGCTACTGAAACGTTTGATTGGACAAGCCAATGCCCGCTAGCGTGCTCTCAACATTAACCAGCACGCCTCTGTTTTCGGTAGGCTTGACGCTTGCCGCCTTTCTGCTGGGCAATTCGTTATTTAAACGGTTTGGCAAACCCTCATGGCTGCCTGCTATTTTAATTGCCGCTCTGCTGCTGGCGGGTACGTTGGCACTGCTTGGTTTACCCTATACCACCTATCAGCAAGGGGCCAATTGGCTAACCATACTACTAGGCCCTGCAACCGTTGCCCTGGGTATGCCCCTTTACCAACAGCTGCCCCACATTCGGGAACTATGGCGGCCGCTCGCAATATGCCTGCCTATTGCTGCCACACTTGCTGCCTGTTATGCCTTATGGATCGCTTGGCTGATGGGTAGCCCTACTCCTATTCTGGCTTCCATTGCCGCTAAATCAGTGACAGCCCCGATCGCCATGGGGATTACCGAGCAGTTGGGTGGAACCATTCCTCTTCTGATGGGCTCTCTGCTGATCACTGGCGTTGCCACTATTCCCTTCGTCAGCCTGACGGCACGCCTGTTAAACATCGACGATGAGCGCCTCATAGGCTTTGCCCTGGGCTTGAATGGCCATGCCATTGGAACCGTTCGGGCGTTTGATATCAGCCCTACTGCAGGGGCCTTTGCCTCACTGGGCATGAGTCTCACCGGTATATTCACTGCCCTACTGCTACCGTTAGCCTGGAGGCTGATAGGCGTTGGCAGCTGAAATACGTTATCATCGCACATAAACTCGTGCCCGATACGGGCCCTGCTTCATTTTTAAGAGCCGCCTCGTTACATGGCCAAGACAACCTCTAAGTATCGCATTGCCATTAATGGTTACGGGCGCATTGGACAGTGCGTGCTTAGGGCATTGATTGAGCGTGGTCACTCAGATATTGAGGTGGTGGCCATCAACGAGCTTTCTGATCTCGCGACAATTACCTACCTTACTCGCTATGACACCACCCACGGACGTTTCCCTGGCGATGTAGAGAATGATGGCAACGCCTTGATCATCAATGGTCAGCGCATCCAGATACTCTGCGAGCGAGACCCGCAAGCACTGCCCTGGGCTGCCCTGGAGATCGACTTGGTGCTTGAGTGCTCCGGCAGCTTTAAGGACCGGGCCACCGCTGAACAGCATCTGGCTGCTGGTGCCAAACGGTTACTATTTTCACAGCCAGCTGAAAACGATGTGGACGCCACTATCGTGTGGGGAATCAATGAGCATGAATTGGCGCTTTCACAGCGTATCTTATCGGCGGCGTCTTGTACCACTAACTGCCTGGTACCGCTGCTAACCATATTGGATGAGGCGTTGGGTCTTGAACATGGTGTCACGACCACTATCCACTCCGCCATGAACGATCAGCCCGTTATAGACGCCTATCATCAAACTGATTTGCGTCTTACCCGCTCGGCCATGCAATCGATTGTGCCTGTGGATACCAGCCTGGCCGTCGGTATCAGCCGCCTGATGCCTTCGCTTACCGGACGCTTTGAGTGCCTGCACGTCCGGGTGCCCACGATCAATGTCTCCGCCATGGATGCCGCCTTAACCGTACGCCATGACACAACAGCCGCACAGGTTAATGCACTACTTCGTTGTGCCAGTGAGCAACGCCTGAACGGTGTACTCGGCTATACTGAAGCCCCCATGGCCTCGATTGATTTTAATCACGACCCACGCTCTGGCATCCTGGACGCCACACAGACTCGGGTGGCTGGTAAGCGTTTGATCAAGCTACTGTGCTGGTTTGACAACGAATGGGGATTTGCCAATCGCATGCTGGATATCAGCCAGCGTCTGGCAGCACTCCAGGCGGGGAAGGCTCGCACAGGGCCGCATGACTCTTTTTTATCCGTTTGAACACGAGGTAACCGCTCACATGAACGTGCAAAAAATGACTGATCTGCCCCTGGAAGGGCAGCGTGTGCTGATTCGTGAAGATTTGAATGTACCGATTAAAAATGGCCGGGTATCCAGCGATGCACGGTTGCGGGCAGCTCTACCAACGATTCAGGCGGCGACTCAAGCGGGGGCAAAAGTCATGCTGATGAGCCACTTAGGTCGCCCAACAGAAGGTGAGCCCGCCGATGAGTTTTCTCTGGCCCCCGTCGCTGCCCACTTAGGTGAGCTGTTAGGCCACCCGGTGTCGCTGGTCACGGATTATCTCGACAACCCACTTTCACTGAATAATGGCGACGTGGTGCTGCTCGAGAACGTTCGCTTTAACACTGGCGAAAAGAAAGACGCTGAGCAGCTTTCCAAACAGTATGCTGCGTTGTGCGATATTTTTGTTATGGATGCCTTCGGCACGGCACACCGTGCTCAGGCCTCTACCCATGGCGTTGCCCGCTTTGCCCCCACCGCCTGTGCAGGCCCACTGCTGTCCCAGGAGCTGGATGCTCTTGAGAAAGCGTTAGCGGCCCCTGCCAGACCGATGGTCGCCATTGTTGGCGGCTCCAAGGTTTCCACTAAGTTGGATGTGTTAACAGCGCTTTCTGAAAAGTGCGATCAGCTTATTGTTGGCGGAGGCATCGCCAACACCTTTATTGCCGCCGCAGGCTATAATGTGGGCAAATCGCTCTATGAAGCAGATTTAATTGGCCAGGCAAAAACACTGATGGACAAGGTTGCCATCCCTCTACCCAGCGATGTAGTGGTAGCGACTGAATTTTCAGAATCCGCAGCTGCAGTGGTAAAACCGGTTGATCAAGTCGCCGATAACGAAATGATTCTGGATATTGGCCCTGATACTGCTGCCCATTTTGCCAGCCTGGTAAAAGACGCGGGCACCATTTTATGGAATGGCCCGGTCGGAGTATTTGAGATTGATCAGTTCGGCAAAGGCACAAAAGTGCTTTCTCGCGCCATTGCAGACAGTCAGGCTTTCTCAATCGCCGGTGGGGGTGATACGTTAGCAGCCATTGATAAATATGCCATCGCCGACCGAGTTTCCTATATTTCTACCGGCGGTGGTGCGTTTCTTGAGTATGTCGAGGGCAAGCAACTACCTGCCGTCGCCGCGCTCAAAGCTGCCGCCCAGCGCGGTTAATACTCAACGATTTGAACCTGCACGCTCACTGCACCCGTTCACACTGACAACCCAGATAAGGTGACCTCATGGCTTTGATCAGCATGCGCCAAATGCTCGACCACGCAGCCGAATATGGCTATGGCATTCCAGCATTCAACGTTAACAACCTTGAGCAGATGCGCGCCATCATGGAAGCCGCCGATGCCACCGACTCCCCGGTCATCGTGCAAGCCTCCGCTGGCGCACGTAAATATGCTGGCGCCCCTTTCCTCCGCCACCTGATTCTGGCTGCGGTGGAAGAGTTCCCCCATATCCCGGTGGTTATGCACCAAGACCACGGCACCAGCCCCGCCGTCTGCCAACGTTCCATTCAATTGGGTTTCTCATCCGTCATGATGGATGGTTCGCTGGGTGAAGACGGCAAAACGCCGACGGACTACGACTACAACGTCAATGTCACTCGCCGTGCGGTGGAAATGGCCCACGCCTGTGGTGTTTCAGTGGAAGGCGAGCTAGGGTGCCTGGGTAGCCTGGAAACCGGCATGGCGGGTGAAGAAGATGGTATCGGTGCCGAAGGCAAACTGGACATGGAGCAACTGCTGACTGATCCAGAAGAAGCAGCCGAGTTTGTAAAAGCCACCCACGTGGATGCACTGGCAATCGCGATTGGTACCAGCCACGGCGCCTACAAGTTCACCAAGCCGCCCACGGGCGATACGCTCTCTATTCAGCGCATTAAAGAGATTCATGCACGTATTCCGGATACCCACTTGGTCATGCATGGCTCCTCATCGGTACCCCAGGAGTGGCTGGAAGTGATTAACCAGTACGGCGGTCAGATTCCGGAAACCTACGGTGTACCGGTTGAAGAGATTGTCGAAGGCATTAAGCACGGTGTACGCAAGGTCAATATCGACACTGACTTACGCCTTGCCTCCACGGGTGCCGTACGCCGCTTTATGGCCGAGAACCCCTCTGAGTTCGACCCACGCAAATTCCTTAAAGAAACCGTTACAGCAATGCGCGACCTCTGTATCGCTCGCTATGAAGCTTTTGGTACAGCAGGCAATGCGAGCAAAATCAAACCCATCAGCCTGGAGGCAATGTTCGAACGCTACGAGCGCGGTGAGCTGGCCCCTAACGTTAAATAAGTTTTTCTTTAGTACGTTGATAAGGCGGCCCAAAGCCGCCTTTTTATTGTTGCAACGCAGCGTAAATAGGCTATTACTTAGGGGAGCCACAAATACTTCTATTCTACGCAAGGTAACAACCTTATGAAAAAATCCCCCCTGATGATGTCAGCAACGCCAATGGCCATGTTTGATATCTGGAAAGCGGGGTTTATGGCGTTTGAGCTTTGGAGTTCTTCGTTATCGACCATCAACAAACGTCAACAAATGTGGCAAACACAACCATTTTTTAGCCCATCAATGATGCTTGAAAATCAACGCATGGTGACTGAAAAGATTGAGGCCAGTATGGAAGCCGGTTTGGTAATGCAAAAAGCACTGTTCAGTGCCATGAGCGGTCACTATGCTCCCTGGTGGGTAACCAGCCAAAAAACCATGAAACCATATCATCGTCGCAGCAGCGCCAACTCGCGTCGCCTGTCGTCTTAATAGCGTCTATAGGCTCAACTTCCTCACTCTTAATCTCCTGGCTATCATGGCCAAGGAGGTTATCATCTGTAAAAAAATTATCAAACAGTGTTCACAAAGGGCGAAAAATCTCGTTCAATAGCAGTATGGTCGGCTTCAACCAACATGGGTAGCGCATAAGGCGCTCCAAGGAACGACAATGCCACTTCCACTTTTGCTGTTTGATTGTGATGGCACCCTCGTCGATAGTGAACCTCTTTTGGCCGCAGAGATGGCCGTTGGACTAAACTCCATCGGCTTACCGTTTGCCTCTTCCGATTACCTTGGGGAGTTTCGTGGCGCCCGCTTTCGACGTATTGTGGCCGAGCTTCAGCAACGCTATGGCGATGTGGATGCCGGTCAGCTCGCTCGCATGGAACAAGCAATGCGCGCCAATCTGGCCAACCGCCTGGCCAATGAGCTGACCACCATTCCTGGCGCACGTGAATCGCTGGATGTATTAAGCAACTACCCTAGCGCTGTTGTTTCCAATGGCCCAGAGAGTAAAATTCATACGGCTTTGCAGGCGACCGGGCTAGCTGACTATTTTGGTAACCGGCTGTTTAGCGGCTATACCGCCAACTGCTGGAAGCCAGAACCCTGTTTACATTTACACGCAGCCAGTATCATGGGCTTTGCCGCTCATAACTGTATTGCCATTGACGATGCATTAGTGGGCGTTCGTGCAGCACTGCAGGCAGGCATGACAGTGATTCATTTAAACCGCTTTCCGGATGCTGAAGCCACACCTGAAGGTGCAATCATGATTAGCAATATGTATCAGTTGCCCACCGTCGTTGAGCGCCTCACCCATGAATTATGGCAAGTAGCAGTGCCCACATACATAACAGAGAAATAGTAATCGTATGGCTTCATTGCACGACCAGCTCGGCGGGCTTGTATACTCAACCGAACAGGGTAAAACGTGCCCCGATTGCCGCGAGCCTATTGATCACTGCAGCTGTGAAGCTGCCAGCGAGCAGGAGCGTCTTGCCACATTAGATGGCATCATACGTATACGCCGTGAAACCAGCGGACGTAAAGGCAAGGGTGTCACCACTATCAGTGGTATACCGCTGACCAGTGCAGAGCTGAAAACGCTCGCCAAGTCACTGAAAAAGCGCTGCGGCACTGGCGGCGCAGTAAAAGATGGCGTTATCGAAATTCAAGGCGATCACCGCGAGACGCTGAAACAAGCATTAACGTCATTAGGCTACCAAGTAAAGTTGGCGGGTGGCTAATACACCTCAATGATGTCGGTTTGCCGCTGAGTAAATCGCAAAAGGGCAAGGCACTACAATGGTTTGGCTGGAATACCTGCTACCGCTTATCTTCCTATTTCCCATGGCAGCAATGGGCGGCATCGTGTTGGCACTGCGTAGCCTCCACGACGCTCGCGTACAATCACCGTTCAACGCACCTCTGCGCGAACCCGGACAAGCCCTGCGGTATCGGTTAGACCAAGCCTTCTCCAGCCTGTTTCTCAATGGCGCACTCGGCCCCATTATCAGCCTTGCGCCCCTGGTATATGGTATGGGCCGTATGCTATTTGTCGTCCGGCAGGATTGGGTGGAGTGGGCTCTCTACGGCTCACTTAGCACCCTCCTGGTGCTGGCATTTTCGTTGCTATTGATACGCGATTACCAGCGGATACGCCGCCTTAAGCTCGGCCTGGCCTGTGAATTGGCAGTGGGTCAGGAACTTGAACGTCTGGTTAGGCCCGAAGCGCATCCCTATTATGTATTCCACGATGTTCCCACCGATAGCTTTACGATTGATCATGTTGTCGTGACACCACACGGCGTTTTTGTTGTTGAAACCCGCGCCCGGGCTCTCGCAATCAGCACCGATGGCAAAGAGCTTAACAGTGTGGCAGTTGAACGTGAGCGTTTACGCTTCCCTCACTGGCAGGAACGCCGACCACTGCATAAAACCCGTCAGGGGGTAAGTTGGTTAACCCAATGGCTGGAACGGCGTTGTGGTGTCTCTGTGCCGGTCAAGGGCGTACTGGTACTACCAGGTTGGCAAATCGATACCAGCGAAGCATCACCGGATATCCTGGTGGTCAGTGGCGAGCAATTAGCCCGCCAATTAACTGAGCTGAAGCCAGGGCATATGAGCGATGCGATTCACGATAAAGTGATTCATATTTTGCTTGAGCGCGCACGACTCATGGAACTGAAACACCTCCGCCAGCCCTCGGTATAGAGCACGCGAATTAGTCACCGCGCAGACGGCCACCCATTTCCTGGGCAAGATCCACTGCATAGTGGTCGGTCATACCTCCGATAAAGTCCAGCATCCGCCGATAACTATCGTAGAGTGTCCAGGAAGGCAGAGGCGTATTTTCACCGATTAACGCTAACACCCGCTGATGCTTAAACGAGCTTTTCCCCGTATGGTGCAATTCATGGGCAGCACCAATAAATGCTTCAAGCAGGATACCCAGCGTTGTGTAAGCACCAATTTCCAGTTTGGCTTTGCGCTCATTCTGGAAGATACGCTCTCGGGCTAACTGTTTCGCTGCACGAACACCCCAACCCAGGTCCGGATGGCATAACTCCAGCAAGTCCTCCCCCAATGTTCCGCTTAACAGCGCCTGCTCATGTTGCACAAAAACAGCACCCACATCATTAACGGCTCGCTCCATGGCCGCTCCTCTCAGCAGCGCGATGCGTCGGCGCTGAGAGACATGCCGACGCTCCATATCGGCATAGTCAGGTGGAAACTCCCCAGCGATTTGGCGCAGAATCTCCACCACCTCTTCATAGCGAAGAATCCCCATTTCCAAGCCATCTTCCAGATCCAGCAAGGCGTAACAGATATCATCAGCTGCTTCGACCAACCACGCCAAGGGATGCCTGCACCATCGCTGCTCTCCCTGGGGCAATAGACCAACTGCCTCCGCCACTTCTTTTAGCAGTGCCTGCTCGGACTGGTAACAGCCGAACTTACCTGCCCGGCCACTGTAGCGCACGGTCCAGGGATATTTAAGCAGTGTTCCCAGTGTTGCGGCAGAGAGGCGCATGCCGCCATTGAACTGGTTATACTCAATCTGGGTTATGACGCGAAAGCCCTGGGCATTACCTTCATAAGTAAGTAAGTCTTCACGCTCCTCTGGAGACAAACCTTCCAGTAGTCCACCCCCCTGAGCACGGTGGAACCAGTCACGAATAGCGTACTCTCCAGCATGTCCAAAAGGAGGATTACCAATATCGTGTCCCAAACAAGCCGTTTGAACGATTACGCCAAGATCTGCCGGGGTAATCCAGTCAGGTAAGCGATCGTGCAACAGCTCACCTACAATCATGCCTAGTGAGCGGCCCACACAGCCCACTTCCAGTGAGTGGGTTAACCTCGTATGAATATGATCATTCTCAGTCAGCGGATGAACCTGAGTTTTACGCCCCAAGCGCCGGAAGGAGCCGGAAAAGACGATGCGGTCATGATCTTTGTGAAAAGGACTACGCCCTATTTCCCGCGTACTTCCAGAACGTTTATCGTGAATCCGCTGCGGGGAAAGCAGTCGATCCCAGTGCATCTGTGCCATAGTCTTCCTCCTTGAGCACTGCATTTTGACACAAATCCTGACCTGATAAACAACAAAAAGCCCCGAACACACTGTGCTCGGGGCTTCTCTTCAATAAGTGCCTG